>JBCBSF010000006.1:0-64146 GCA_039819325.1 Pseudomonadota bacterium
AAGAGCGGCCGCGAACAGGTGCTGGACGCCCGCGACGCGTCGCGCTTCGCCGGTACGGGTGAAGAGGTCTGGCCGGGGCGGCGCTCAGGCCACATCCCCGGTTCGCGCAACCTCCCCTTCCAGGAGCTCTTTCAAGCCGACGGCAGCTTCCTGCCGCCGAGCCAGCTGGCCGAGCGCTTCAAGGCCGCCGGGATCGACGCCGGCAAGCCGGTGGTGACCACCTGCGGCTCAGGCGTGACCGCCGCCATCCTGGCCTTGGGCCTGGAGCTGACCGGTGCGCGTGACGTGGCGGTCTATGATGGCTCTTGGGCCGAGTGGGGCCTGCCGGAAGAGGGCGACACGGCCAATCGCCCGATTGCCACCGGCCAGGCCAGCTAGGACAGCGACGAGAGACATGGCGGCCACTCCGACTGTCGAAGCGACCATCACCTTCCTGGAGATGCGCGAGGCGCCCTTGCGCTTTCCGCCAGCGCCCAGCGGCGGGCCAGGCCTGGCGCTGTTGAAGGTCGAAGATCCCAGCGTCGCCTTCTACCGCTTCCTCTACAACACCATCGGCGGGTCCTGGTACTGGTTCGAACGCCGCCTGCTGCCCGACCAGTCGATCGCGGAGATCATCGGCAACCCAGAGGTGGAGATCTGGGTGCTCTACGGCGGCGGCCAGCCAGCCGGCATGGCGGAATTGGACTTCCGCTGGCTGGCGCGTGACGGGCGTGCCGACCTCTCCTACTTCGGCCTGCTGCCGACCTTCGTCGGTGCTGGGTTAGGCCCCTACTTGCTGGGCGCCGCGCTAAAGCGGCTCTGGTCGCGCGAGCCGACGCGGGTGACGGTCAACACCAGTACCCTAGATCACCCCCGCGCGCTGCCGCTCTACCAGCGGCTGGGTTTCGTGCCGGTGCGCCGCGAAGGCCGCCGCTTCGACGACCCCTATGCCACGGGGATCATGGACGGACCAGCGCCGCCATAAGGCTCCTCTTTGCAGGGCGCAGGCCTTTGCCTTAGCCTGATCTTCAAGACGCAACCTCTGGAGGTCTTCTTTCGATGCCGGACTCGAACGCGCTCAATGTTCTGGGCGGGCCCTTGGCCGACTGTTCCTTCGACCCTTTGACCGGCTTCTACCGCGACGGCTGCTGTGACACCGGCCCGGACGACCTGGGCATCCACACGGTCTGCGCCACCATGACGGAGGAATTCCTGGCCTTCTCCAAGTCGCGCGGCAACGACCTTTCCACCCCGCGCCCGCAGTTTGGCTTCAAGGGCCTGAAGCCGGGCGATCAGTGGTGCCTCTGCGCCGGACGCTGGTATGAGGCCTACCAGGCCGGCAAAGCACCAAAGGTGCGGCTGCAGGCCACGCACGAGGAGACCTTGGCCATCGTGCCGCTGCCGGCCCTCAAAGAGTTTGCTGTGGATCTAAACTGATGTCGCGGTCGCTTACGCGACCGTCCGGCCCGCCCATGTGTAGAAGGGGCCCTCTCCCCCACCCGGCCACCCAACGACAGTATGCTTAAATGGGTGGCCGGGTGGGGGAGAGGGCCGGTGCCGGTTGATGAGCAACGCTCATCAAACCCAACGCAACACTGAGACGTTATGACAGAAGTCATCAGCTGTCCTATGGGCTAGCCTTACTGCTGCCATTCTTTCCGCTTAGCCCCCTCATCGCCATGAGACCTGACGTCAAGCGTGCCGTTATCCAAGACCTGCCGCAGCTGATTGCCATGCGAGCGCACCTCTTCACCGACTTGTCGGATGAAGAGCAGGAAGAGGAAGTGATGCACTTCCTTCAGGACCCGAACTACCGCTTCTGGCTCGCCTGGCAGGGCGAGGCCGTGGTTGGCTTCGTCGAGGCCTCTGTGCGGCCCTATGCCAACGGCTGTGACAGTCGGCCAGTTCCCTTCTTGGAGGGCATCTGGGTCAAACCGGAGCAGCGCGATCAGCATGTCGGCCAGGCCCTGGTCATGGCCGTGGAGGCCTGGGCCCGGGACTTGGGGTTTCACGAGTTGGGCTCGGACGTGGAGATCTGCAATCTCCGCTCCCAAGCCGCCCACCAAGCCTGGGGCTTTGAGGAGCGGGAGACCGTGGTCTACTACCGGCGCCTCTTGCCGTCAGCCGCGGAGTAACCGCCGCTTTCTTCTTCTGGCAATCAGGAAAGGGATGACAGCGGGCCAAAAGGCGCTGCATCCTCGCCCCCTGGATAGAAGCAACAAGAATCCGCGCCAGGGAGACCCTGTCCATGCCTGACGATCGGCCCAAGCCACGGCGCAGCGGCAGCCGCAAGGCCAACCGCGCGGCGCGTGCCGGCGGTGCAGACCAGCAAGCAGCCCCAGCCTTTATCAGCCGGCAGATCCCCTTCTACGCGCTCTTGGGCGAGGAAGGCTTGGCCCGGCTGGAAGACCAGGCCGATTGGCTGATCCAAGAGGTCGGCCTGGAGTTCCGTGAGGACCCGGTTGCGCTGGAGATCTGGCGCGAGGCCGGCGCCGACGTGCAAGAGACCCGGGTCCGCGCCCCACGCGGCATGATCCGCGATCTCTGCAAGACCGCGCCGGAGCGTTTCACCCAGGTCGCGCGCAACCCAGACCGCTCGGTGGAGATCGGCGGCACGGCCCAGGTCTTCGCCCCAGTATACGGCCCACCCTTCGTGCGCGATCTGGAGGGCGGGCGGAGCTATGGCAGCCTGGCGGACTTCGAACGTCTAGTGAAGCTGACCTATCGCCTGCCGGCCCTGCACCACGGCGGCTTCGTCACCTGCGAGCCTTGCGATATCCCGGTGTCCACCCGGCATCTCGACATGCTCTTCACCCATATGACAGCATCGGATAAGCCGCACCTGGGCGCGATTACCGAGAAGAGCCGGGCCGAGGACTCGGTCGCCATGGCCCGTATCCTGCACGGGGATGCGGTCTTCGACAGCGCCTGCACCATCATGGGCAACGTCAACACCAACTCGCCGCTCTTGGTCGACAAGGTGGTAACGGAGGCGATCCGCACCTACTCCGCTGCTGGCCAAGGGATGATCGTCGCGCCCTTCATTCTGGGCGGTGCCATGGGACCGGTGACCACGGCAGCCTCCATCGCGCAAGCCCTGGCGGAGGCCATGATGTGCTGCGCCTTCAGCCAATTGGTGCGCCCTGGATCCCCCTTCATCCTGGGCAACTTCCTCTCCTCCATGAGCCTCAAGTCCGGCGCACCCACTTTCGGCATGCCGGAGCCGGTGATCTCCAACCTGGTGATCGGCCAACTGGCGCGGCGGCTGGGCGTGCCTTTGCGCTGCGGCGGCTCCCTCACCGCCTCCAAGATCGCCGACGCGCAAGCAGCAGCCGAGAGCGCGGATTCCATGCTCTCAACCGCGCTGGGCGGCGCCAACTTCGTGCTGCACGCCGCCGGCTGGCTGGAGGGCGGGCTCTGCACCGGCTACGAGAAGCTGGTCTTGGATGCCGACCGCTTGGGCAGCTATCAGGTGCTGCTGCAGGGCCTGGACTTGAGCGATAACGCCCTGGGCCGCAGTGCTTATGACGACGTCGCGCCTGCCGGCCACTTCCTGGGATCCGCCCACACCATGGCCAACTACGAGACGGCCTACTACGACGCCCAGCTCTCCGACAGCGAGAGCTGCGAGGCCTGGGAAGAGCGCGGTTCCAAGGACAGCCAGCGCCGGGCCTTCGAGCGCTGGAATGCGCTTCTGGCCGACTACGAGGCCCCGCCCCTCGACCCGGCCAAGCGGGAAGAACTGGAGGCCTTCGTCGCCAAGCGAAAGGAAGCGCTGCCCGAGGCTTGGTACTGAGACAACCTTCGCTAGCAGGCCTGGTAAATCTGGATAAAGCTGATGCCACCCTTTAGGGTCTCTTCCTAGTCCGTTTGTTCGCTTCATGACGGTCGGAGAAACAAGAAAGAGAAAACCTCATGGCCACGAATACAATCTTTGGCAATCCCCTTCCCAATCTCCTTGGCGGTGTAAGCAGTGACGACGTCATCTTCGGAGAAGGTGGCGACGACACGCTCGTGGGTGCGACAGGCGTCGATACGCTACTCGGCAGAAACGGTGACGACAGCTTGTTCGGGGGGCCGGGCAACGACGACACCCTGGCCGGCAACTCAGGTGAAGACACGGTCTACGGCGGCGATGGAGACGATACGAAACTCTTTGGCGGTGGGTTGGACGATACACTCTTCGGTGGCACTGGCAACGACTACCGATTGGAAGGCGGCTATGGCGATGACCGGATTGAGGGAGGCTCAGGCGACGACCGGCGCCTGCAAGGAACACGTGGCGACGACCTGATCTTCGGCGGTAGCGGTAACGACGAGACGCTCGTCGGAGAGACCGGCAATGACCGGCTCTACGGTGGCCCGGGCGACGACTTCCTGCTTGGCGGAGGCGACAACGACGACTTCGTCTTTGGCGGTTTGGGCGACGACACGGCGCTCTATGGCGGTTATGCGGCGATCGACCCGCCGGTCAGCGGCAACGACCGCATCTACGGCGGCAGCGGGAACGACAGTTTCCTAGGAGCCTTCACCGGCGAGGACCGGATCTATGGAGGATCCGGGAATGACCGGGTCCTGCTGGGCCGCGATGGCGCAGACACCCTCTTTGGCGGCCTGGGCGACGACTACAACGTCAACGGCGGCAGTGGTGACGACCAGGTCTATGGTGGTGCCGGCAAGGACGTCGTCTTCGGCGGTGAGGGCGATGACCGGCTGATCGTCCGCAGTCAGGCCGAGATCGAGGACGGCGATACCTTCGCCGGAGCAACCGGCAGCGACACGCTAATCCTGGAGCAAGCGGCCTCCATCCCCGACGGGGTCTTCATCAACTCCGTCGAGGCTTTCAACCGATACGGCAACAGCAGCGCCAATACGCTCTCCGGAAACGATCTGCCCAATCTCCTCTCCGGCCTCAGCGGCAGCGACTTCCTCTATGCGCGCAGCGGCGAGGACCGGCTATACGGGGGCGCCAACAACGACCGGCTTTTCGGCGGTGCCGGACTCGACAGCCTCTTCGGCGGCAGCGGTGACGATACCTTCCTGGTCTCAGCGCAAAATCACTTGGTTGCGGGCGAAACCTACGATGGCGGCGCCGGTAGCGACACGCTCTTTCTCTTGAACGGCGTCAGCCTGCCCAACGCAGTCGTCGTCACCAACGTAGAGATCATTGCGCGCGCCGGCACCGACGGCGACGATTCCCTGCCTGGCAATGACCAGCCCAATGCACTCTATGGCCTCGACGGTGCCGACCGGCTCTTCGGCAGGAGCGGCGACGATACCACTCTCGACGGTGGCAGCGGTGACGATAGCGTTTTCGGTGGATCTGGAGCCGACACAAGGCTCTTCGGCGACAGCGGGCAAGACTCGCTCTTCGGCGGAGACGGTTCGGATGTCTCGCTCTTTGGCCGGGACGGTGACGACAGGCTCTTTGGTGGTAGCGGGAACGACTCCCGCCTTTTCGGTGCGACCGGCAATGATCGAGTCTCAGGCGGGGTGGGAAACGATGTCAGCCTCTTCGGCGGGGACGGTAGCGATACCCTCGAAGGCGGGAGCGGTGACGACTCTATCATCTTCGGCAGCAGCGGCAATGATACGCTCATCGGCGGCAGTGGAGTCGACAAGCTGGACGGTGCAGACGGTGACGATGTCTTTCTCGTCCGAACGCAAAGCGACGTTCTCGCTGGCGAGACCTACGACGGCAGCAGCGGGACAGACACGCTGGTTCTCTTGAATGGGGCCAGCGTGCCTGCCGGCCTTATCCTCTCTTCCATTGAGGTTATCGCTCGCTACGGCACCAACGGCGACGACTCTCTGGCCGGCGATAGCCGCATCAATATCTTGGTGGGGTTCAGCGGCAACGATAGCCTCTTCGGCCAGGCCGGCGATGACAGCAGTCTACTGGGTGGAGACGGCGACGATAGCCTCTTCGGCGGAACCGGCCAGGATACCAGCCTCTTCGGCGGCAGCGGGATCGACCGGATCGTTGGCGGCAGCGGTAGCGATGCCCTGCTCTATGGCGGTGCCGGCGACGATAGCATTCGCGGCTATGGCGGCAGCGACGACTCCATCTTCGGAGGATCTGGCAACGACACGCTTCGGGCCGACGACGATGACGACGTCGGCATCTATGGAGACAGCGGTGCAGATAGCCTTCTCGCTGGCTCAGGCGATGATACAGGCCTCTTTGGTGACGCTGGAGAGGACGTCGTCAACGGCAGTGCCGGCGCAGATGTGAGCCTTTTTGGCGGCCTGGGGTCGGATCAAGTCTTTGGTGGCTCAGGCGACGACACATCGCTGCTCGGCGACCAGGGAGACGATCAGCTCTATGGAGACAGTGGGCAAGACAGTCTTCTCCGTGGAGGCGATGGCAACGACACCATCTATGGCGGGAGCGCAGGTGATGGCGGTCTCATTGGGCAGAGCGGTGATGATCAGGTCCAAGGCGGTAGCAGCAACGATTTCAATCTGCAGGGTAACACTGGCAATGATGTAATCCGCGGCGGTGATGGCAGTGACACCTTTCTCTTTGGCGAGAATGGCGCGGACCGGATCTATGGCGGTGCTGGCGATGACTCTTTCTTAGGGGGAGGCAGCGGCAACGACCTCCTCTTTGGCGGCTTGGGTGTAGACAGCCTCTTCGGCGCTTCCGGCGATGATACCTTCATCGTCAGAAGCCAAGCCGAGTTGATCAGTGGCGAGAGCTTCGATGGCAATGACGGCAGCGACACGCTCCTCCTTCAAGCTGGTACCACTTTGCCCGCCGGCGTCACGCTTTCGTCCATTGAGGTCCTCGTTCTCTACGGCACTAGCGCAGCCGATACCTTGACGGGTGGGGATCTTGTTAATTTCATTTTCGGATTGGAGAGTGACGACACGCTGATCGGCGGGAAAGGCAATGATCGCAGCCTCTTTGGTGCGTCTGGCCAGGATCTTGTCCTTGGCGGTTCCGGCTCGGATCTCTTCCTCTTCGGCGGCGCGGGCGACGACAGCCTCGTGGGCGACAGCGGGCGTGACCGCCGCCTCTATGGCTTCAGCGGTAGCGACGGCCTCTTCGGCGGGATGGACCTGGATTTCCGGCTCTTCGGCGGCAGTGGGGCCGATAGCCTCTATGGCGGCAGTCAGCGTGATGAGATCCTGAGCGGCGGGAGCGGTAGTGACCGGCTAGAGGGTGATAGCGGCAACGATATCTGGCTCTTCGGGAACGCTGGCGACGACAGCCTCTACGGGGGCCAAGGAAGCGACCGTTTCCTCTATGGCGCCGCTGGCGACGACAGCGTCAGCGGCGGGCTGGATAGTGATCTCTTCCTCTATGGCGGTGTTGGCCGGGACGCTGTCTTCGGTGGATCAGGAGCAGACAGAGGCCTGAACGGGGACGCTGGCGTTGACCGCCTCTATGCCGGCAGCGGCGATGACCGAAGCCTCTTCGGCGGCAGCAACACAGATCGTCTCTATGGCGGCGCCGGGAACGATCGCGAACTCTATGGCGGCGACGGCGATGATACCGTCTCGGGTGGCAGCGGGAACGATGGTCTCTTCGGGGATTTAGGCGATGACAAGGTGCTAGGCGGCGCCGGAGACGATCTCCTCTTCGGTGGTGGTGGCGACGACACGCTGGACGGCCTGAACGGGATCGACACGCTGGTCGGCGGCAGCGGCGACGACCTTTTCTTCGTCTCCGAAAACGAGGACGAGATCCGCGAAGAGGCTAATGGCGGCGACGACCGCGCCATCGTGTCGGCCGACGACTACACCTTGGGCGAGAACGTGGAAATCGCAGACGTAGCGCAAGACGGCCAGGCCCGCACCCTCACCGCCTCCACAGGCGGCGCCAGCTTGATCGGCAACACGGCCGGCGATCTCCTGCGTGGGCAGAGCGGCAGCGATGTGCTCTACGGTGGGTTGGGCGACGACGACCTGCGCGGGCTGGACGGCGACGACCTGCTGAGAGGCCGCTCCGGCAGTGACAGCATGACCGGCGGGCGCGGCGACGATTTCCTGAACGGTCAAGGCGACGACGGTATCCAGGATTGGCTCTACGGCGGCCTGGGTGACGATACGCTGGCCTTCAACAACAATGATCTGGTCTGGGGTGGGACTGGCGCCGACACCTTCGGCTTCAACGGCGATGAGACCGGCCAGACCCTGGTCGGCGGCACGGTTATCGCGGAACTGGTGATTGCCGATTTCGAGGGCCAGCTGACCGGCACCAGCCAGGACCTTCTGGCCTTCGCGCAAGGGCTGGAGACCGGGTCCTTCACCTATGTCGAGAGCGCTGCCTTCTCCGGCGGCGGCAATAGCGAGGCACGCTTCAACGAGAGCCTGGGCCAGCTGGAAGTCGATGCCGATGGGGACGGCACGATCGATATGGCCGCGCAAATGTCTGGCATAACGGCGGCCGGGCAGCTGACAGCGGCAGACTTCTTGTGGCTATAGGGAATGAAGTGTTTGATTTGAATGCCCAACCATCCGCGTAGACCTCTCCTGAGCGTGTCGAAGGGCTGAACAGCCGGCGTATGCCCGCACCAGTCGAAGGGCAGACCCCACGCTCGGTGCCAACAGCCCGCCTTTCGACGGTCGCTCGCTCGCGCTCGCTGCTCAAGACGAGGGAGTGCTCTTGGAAACACTGATTCAGTCTAAGCTCATCATGCTCTAACGCGTCACGCCGAGAGAGGCATTGTTACCGGCAAGGCACCAGGCGCGAAGCTGTTGAGCGATAGGTCCCAGCGGGCTTGCGGCCAGAGCAGTTCGAAGCCCAGCTCGCGCGGGCGGTAGACGGCAGTGTAGAGCGTGCCGAAGCCGGCATCGAAAGCAGTCGAATAGAGCGGCGGCTTCAGGAAGGCGGCGATGAAGCGCTCCGGTGGCTCGCGGTGCAAGGTCAGGCGTTGCAGCAGAAAACGCTCTCGCTCGACCGTGGCGGAAAAACGGGCGTGACTGACCCATTCCACCTTCTCTTGATGGTTGGTGGCGACCGCGGCGCGGGTCAGCTGGGTTTTGCGGTGCGGGCCCATGTAGGCGGTCAGGTAGCTACGCTTGCGATCGACCACGGTCACGTTGTAGCTCATGTGGGTGGGCACACGCTTCAGCACCGCGCCCGCCTCTTCCGCGGTCTCGCAGGTCTGCAGGATGTAGCGTAGGATCAGCGGTACGCCGAAGCCCTCCCCCACATCGCGCCGGCCGCCGAAGGTGAGCGAAACGGCCAGGCCGGCGTCGTTCATGCCGTCGACCAGGCCCCAGAGGCCATCACTGCTGCCAACCACCGCCCTGCCCTGCCACTCGGTCCGCAGCACCAGCGCGTCGAAGGCCTTGTGGCTGTAGTCATAGTTCCGCACCAGCATGGGCTCGCTGCTGGGCGGAATGGCCTGGCTGCAGCCGCTCAAATAGGCTGGCGGCCCGTAGAAGGAGAGGAAGCGTGCCGCCTCGTCACTGCCGCCTGCCAAGTCGCAGAGCTGGTCGTAGAGCGGCAGCAGCTCCGGCATGTAGCGCTTCAGTGCGCGGCGGCCCTCCATGTAGGTCGGCCTGGCCAGGACGCCGTCTTGCAGCCACCACTCTCTATAGGCAGGCCAATAGGCGTGGAAAAGTGAAGCCCAGAGCGGTCCGGGCTCCGCTTCTTCGATGGCGCGGAAGACGAGATCCGACAAACCTTGCCCTGCTAGAGCAGTTTGAAGGCCGGGTCGCTCAAGGCCGGTTGCGGCTGGGCTGCCGGCAAGGGCTTGGCAGCGAAAGCAGCCTTGATGCCGTCAATCCACATCTTTGCCCGGTCCGACAGCTTGAAACTTGGCGTCATAGAGCGGCCGCGGATCACCAGGATGCCCAGGTCGGCACCTTCATACCGGAAGTCTCCAGGCTTCAGGATGCGCAGGAAGAAGGCCTCCCGCTCCGTCTCGACCGCACGGCGGTGATAGTCGAAGCGGTCATAGACCACGCGGCCATCGTCCAGCATGCAATAAATGCCACTGGGCGGCGCCTCGGTCAGGATATCGACAGTATCGTCAGTGTGCTTGATCACCATCTGCGACCAAGAATCGATGTTGTCCGGATCGGCCCAGCGGGCGTTGAGTTCCTCCACGTCCAACTCGAAGGGCTTGCCGGAAAACTCCAGCAGGTGGAAGAGGAAGAGCGGCGCGTCGGCATGGGCGAAGGCCGCATGGTTGGTCATGGACGACGCACCAGTGATACGCGGGTTCAGCTCACCCAGATAGATCTCGCCGGTCTTGTCCTCAATCAGGAAGTCGAGTTCGAAGTATCCGCGATAGCCTTCCTTCTTCAGCTGCTCACCGAACTGATAGGTCAGCTGGCGCGCCTTCTGCCGGGTCTTGGGCGGGAAGGCAGTGGCAAAGATCTCATTGCCACACCAGCCGCCACGGTAGGGTGTAAGCTCAGGGAAGCCTACCAGCTCCGTCATCAAGGGACCGACGATGGTGCCTTGCTTGGTCGCGCAGGCCTCGATGGCGGAGCCGCGACAAACCAGTCGCTTCATGATCTTGATCTCGCCCTGGCCGACGATCTCGTGCTCGTGGCGGCGATAGTCTTCCTCGGTCTTGATGAAGAAGGTCGTGTGGCCGCTGTCGCCATAGGCCGACTGCAACACCAGATCGTTGCCCAGCCCGGCCGAAGAGGCGATCTTCTGCAATTCGTTCCAGGAGTTGACCTCCGCCAAGGTGTTGGGGGCAGAGGGGACGCCAGCCTTATCGCCGATGCGCACGGTCTCGATCTTGTTGTCGACGCGGTTGCGCAGCTTGGCCTTGGGGAACCAGACCGTGGCCTTCAGCTCTTTGGCCAGCCGCTCAGTCTCCTCATCGAACATGAGGAAGACGAAGACCGGCTTGGGTCCACGCGACGTGATGTGCTCGATAACGTCCTTATGCTGCAGCAGATAGTTGTTGATGTCCTCGATCGACTGGAACTCGGCATGAGGCAGCTCGTCGGGGACCATCACGTTGGGATGACGGCCGTCGTAGCAGTCCAGCACGTTGATGTACTTCAGGTTCCGCACCCACTCGTCCAGGCCCAGGAGATTGAAGTTGGTGGCGGAGATAAAGTAAATCGGCGTCTCGTTACGGTGAAAGAAGCGCCGAATCTCCGACATGTTGCGTAGCGTTTTCTTGGGCATGGTGCCTCCCCTTTTCGGTACTAGGCGGACATTGCATGAAGAGCATCCAAGGCCGCGACGGTGAAGACGCGCAAGCCCAAATCCGGGCGGAAACCATGGATCTCGCGCACATCGAGCGCGCGCATGAAGGCCATGATTTCGGCTGAGATGACCTGGCCCGGCACCAGGATCGGGAAGCCGGGCGGATAGGGAATGATGAAGCCGGCGGAGACCAGCGCTGCCTCCCCCAGACTGTCCGCGCCCTTCTCCAAGGCCTCCGACAGTTCCTCCAGCGCCAGGTAGGCACAGTTGTCCTCGTCATAGGCCAGGAAGAAGGCCTTGCGGATATCGCCCTCGCTCACCGTCTGGGTCGGGTCGATACCGTCCGGGCAGAAGGCCGGATGGAAGTGGCTGAAGTCCGGCAGCGGCGGGCGCTCTTCCGTCAGGCTGCGCACCCGGCGCTGGAAGGCCAGCCGCTCCATCTTCGAGGCATCGTCCGACAGCTCGTCCAGGCTCTTGGCGATCTGCACCAGGACTTCGATCAGATAGGCGACCGAAGAGCGCGTGGTGCCGATGTTGGTCATGAAGAGAACGGTGTTGCGCGAGGTCTTGTTGATCTGGATGCCGTAGCGGTCCATCAGGATCTTAGTCTTGAAGGTATCGCCGTCCCACCCGGTAGCCCCCACAGCCAGGGTGATGCGGGTTGGATCCAGTACGAACTCATCCGAGGCCCAGGATTCCGAGAAGTCGTGCCCGCCCTGCGCATGCTCGTAGTAAGTCGCAATCCCGCTCTCCCGGTACTCCGGCGGGATCATGTCGCCCGGCGTCAGCAGCTTGAAGTACTTGGCCAGCAGGGGATTGGTGGCGATCGCCCGGCGCATGGCCATGGCGGCCTCTACCTGGCGCTGCACGAACTCAAAGCCCTCTAGCTCTACTTGCCGGCGGCCGACGTCGAGCGAGGCGATGATCTGGTAGTTGGGCGAGGTCGAGGTATGGGTCATGTAGGCCTCGTGAAAGGCCTGCTCTACCTCGCCTTTGAAATCCTGGTCGTGCACATGGATCATCGAGCCCTGACGCAGCGAGGTCAGCGTCTTGTGCGTCGACTGGCAGGAGTAGACACGCACATGGGCCGTCGGCGGCGGCAGAAGACGAGTCTTCACCAGGGTGTCGATATCCGCGTCCGCTAGCTTCTCCTGCTGCTTCTCGTAGGCCGCGGCATGAGCAGGACTGCGCAGATGGCTGCGCAGGTGGCCGGCCGCACTCATCGCCGTGCGTTGGCGGTAAACCGGTGCAAAGCGGGCGAAGGCGAACCAGGCCTCGTCCCAGAGGAAGACGAGGTCCGGCTTGATCGCCAGACACTCTTCCATCACCCGCTCGACGTTGTAGACCAGCCCGTCGAAGGTGCAGTTGGTCAGCAGCAGCATCCGCACCCGGTCGAGTTTCCCGGCGGCCTTCAACTCCAAGAGCTGGCGCTTGATCGCAGCCAGTGGCACTGCGCCGTACATGGAGTAGTCGTTCAGCGGATAGCTATCCAGGTAGATGACTTGAGCCCCGACCAGCACCATGCCGTAGTGGTGCGATTTGTGGCAGTCGCGGTCGACCAGAACGATATCGCCTGGCTTCACCAAGGCCTGCACCACGATCTTGTTGCAGGTGGAGGTGCCGTTGGTGGCGAAGAAGGTGTGCTTCGCCCCGAAGGCGCGGGCCGCCAGCTCTTGCGCTTCTTTGATCGGCCCCACCGGCTCCAGCAGGCTGTCCAGCCCGCCGGAGGTGGCGGAGGTCTCGGCCAGGAAGATGTTGGGGCCGTAGAAGGCGCCCATGTCCTGAATCCAGTGCGAGCGCGCAATAGACTTGCCGCGGCTGATCGGCATGGCGTGAAACACGCCAGTCGGTTGCTTGGAGTATTCCTTCAATGCGGTGAAGAAGGGCGTCTTGTAGCGCGAGGCCACACCGCGCAGGATGTTCAGGTGCAGCTCTAGGAAGTCTTCCTGGTTGTAGAAGACTCGCCGGCAGGACCCGAGGTCATGCCCGGCGATATCTTCTACCGAGCGGTCGGTGATGAGGTAGACGTCCAGCTCCGGCCGGATCTTGCCGACCAGGCGCACCAGCTCCAGGCTGGTGTCGCCGGGCAGCAGGTCGCCCAGGTGCTCGCTCTCGCCGTCGGTGATGTTGGGGACATAGCGGTGCAGGATATCCAGGCTGTTCTTCGAGCGAAGCGACAGCCCCGGACGCACCACGACCGCCTGGATGTTGTGATTGAAGAGGATCGCGATCAGCGCGTCTTCCAGGCTAGGCACGATCAGCGATTCGTAGATGAAGGCGTCTTCCGAGCGGCGCATCTGCGCCAGGCTGGACCTGAGCCAGCGGTCTTGGAAATCCGCCAGGTCGTCGACCAGGAGGGTCTCGAAGTAAGGCCGGGCCAACGCCCGGGCCTCGATCGGCAGGGTGGACTCGTCTTCGACGTCGTCGCTGTCCCGCTCGTCCCGCACCAAGGGAATGGTGCGGCGGCGATAGGCACCGGTGGCCAGCGCCCGCCCGACCCGGCGTACCGCGTGGGCCAGATCCTGCCAGTTGTGCTGCTCCATCAGCCGGCGCAGATGCTCGAAGGCACTGCGGCCCGGGAAGGCCCAGTACATCTCGATCGGCGCCAGACTGTCGAAGAGCGCGGCAGCGCGGCGGCTTTGCTTCACCTCGCCGCGCCCACCCTGGCCGATGCGGGCCAGGGTCTCGGTGGTTTCTCGAAGTGCACTCCAACGGTCGGCGCGGAGCTGCAGCGCGCTGTAGTAGTCGCTGATCGCCTTAGCCGGATCGCTGCCCGGGGTCCCAGGAGCCGGGGTGGACAGGGGAAGGGGCTCGCTTTCCGGCATGACTAGGCTCCTCGCTCTACTCGGCTGCCTGACCTTTCCAGGCTGGGAGATCGTCCGCTTCTTCGCTGTCACTGGACGCGGGCAGCGTCTCGACCAACGCAGCGGCCGCGCGCGGATCGGCGTCGGACAGGCCGGCACGCGAGCCCTGCATCGGCATCTCCAAAGCACCCAGGCTGTGCAGATAGGCGTCGGCGCCGCTGGTCCGGTCATAGACGGGGAAGTCGGTCGGGCGGTCGCGGAAGGACTTCAGCACCTGGCCCAGGCCGCGCAAGCCGGTCTCCCGCTGGCGGCGGACCAGCTGCAGGTCGATCTCCAGCGGGAAGATGTCCTCCTGCCCGGCCGACTGGTGCAGCACCGTGGCGGTGGGATCGACCACGCAAGAGCGCCCGACGCCGCCGGCGCCCAGGCCGTTCACGTCGAAGATGTGGCACTGGAACTGTGCCGCCGTGGCCCGGGCGATCGCCAGCTCGGCATCGCGGTCGGTGGTGCCGGTCAGCACCGGGTGCAGCAGGACTTCGACGCCTTGGCTGGTCAGCTGACGCGTGGTCTCCGGGAACCAGATGTCATAGCAGATCGACAGGCCGAAGCGCCCGACCTCGGGCACGTCGAAGACGCAGAAGTCGTTGCCCGCCGCGACCTCCGCCTCGTAGGGCCGGAAGGGGAACATCTTGCGATAGCGGGTGACGATCTCGCCCTGTGGGTTGATCACCACCGAGGTGTTGTAGATCAGCCCATCCTCGGCCTTCTCGAACATAGAGCCGGGGATCAGCCAGATGCCGTATTTCTTCGCGTCCGCGCAGAAGAGGTCGAGGGTCTCGTTAGGGAAAGGTTGTGCAAAGCGCGGCAGCGGCCCGTAGGGCGCTAGCTCGCTGAAGAGAACCATCTGGGTCCAGGGGAAGCGCGCCATGGTGATGTCCAGTCGGTGGCGCATGCCGGCAACGTTGTCATGAAGTGCGGCGACGTGCATCTGCACGCCGGCGACCGCAAAGGGGGTCATATCCCGGGGATCTCCTCGATTTCACAGCTGTATGGGGGATGCTAGGCCGGCACCGGCGTAGCCACAAGACCGCTTGCAGGCCTCACACCACCTCGAGGTAACGCTTGATCTCCCAGGGCGTCACCTGGGTCGCGTAGGCAGCGGCCTCATGCCTGCGGCCTTCTGCCCAGCTGTCGATAAAGGCCGCGCCTAAGATCTGGCGGGCCAGGCTTGAGGCCTCGAGTCGCTGGGCGGCCTCGGCCAGGGTGGCCGGAAAGGCGCTGCCCGGCGGGGCCGGTGTGGCGTAGCAGTCATCGTCGCGGGCCGCCGGCGGCTCAATTCTGTTCTCCATGCCCCAGAGGCCGGCGCCCAGGGCCAGCGCCAGTGCTGCATGCGGATTGCAGTCGGACGAGGGCACGCGGAACTCAACGCGCGTGGCCTCAGGACTGTCGTTGATGACCCGCACTGCCGCCGAGCGGTTTTGCACACCCCAGGCGGCATAGACCGGCGCCCAGGTGCCCGGCACTAGGCGCTTGTAAGCGTTGACCGTGTGGCTGCAGAGCGCCAGGCCCTCAGGCAAAAGCGCCAAGAGCCCGCCAATGAAGTGCCGCGCCTGTTGGCTGAGGCCATCGGGCGCACTGGCATCATGGAAGAGCGGTCGCCCCGCTCCGTCCAGCAACGAGAGATGCACGTGCCCGGATTGCCCCGGCAGATCGGGCGAGAGCTTGGAGAGGAAGGCCGCCATTATCCCCTGGCGCAGGAAGTAGGCCTTGGCGAAGTTCTTGAAGAGGGCGGCATCGTCGGCTGCCTTCATGCCCTGGGTATAGCGCAAAGGGGCTTCCAAGCATCCGGGCCCCAGTTCGGTGTGCAGCGCATCCAGGGTGACGCCCAAGGTCTCCATACAGTCTTCCAACCCCTGCAGCAGGTCTTCGTAGAGCGCGGCGGTCTGCAGGGAATAGGTCCGGTTGGCCTTGGCGAAGGGCTCTAGCTGCGCAAAGTCCTTGGCGCGCAGGCTGTCCGGCGTTTCCTGCAGCAGCGAGAACTCGAACTCGAAGGCGGCCTGCAGGGTCAGGCCCTGGGCGGCGGCCTTGTCCAGCTGGCGCTGCAGCGCGTTACGGGCAGAGCGCTCGCCGAAGGGCGGCTCAAAGTCGGCAATGCAGACGGCAGCCCGGTCGGCGAAGGGGTAGCCACGCAGGCTGTCGAGATCCAAGCGCGCCGGCTCGTCCTGGAAGGTGCCCTGATGAAAGAGCTCTTCCGCCGTATCCCAGCGATAGAGCACATCGCAGAAGGGATAGCCCTGGGAGGCCAGCTTGCCGGCTTTGATCGCGTCCACACGCTTGTGTCGAAAGACGGCATCGCTGTCGAAGAGGCCGACGTGCAAGTGGGTCGCCCCCCGTTCCGCCATGGCCTCCATCAAGGCTTTCTTTCGCTGCTCGCCCGCCTCGCTCATCGCCACCGATCACCCCTCGCTGTTGCTGCACTCCAGAGACTCTTGCCGCTTTGTCCTTTGCACCCCTCGCAGCTGGCTGCTTAGCTTTAGCCCTAGCACGAGCCCGAAGGAAAGAACGCTTCCCATGCCTGGACCCCTCGACGGCGTCACCATCGTCGATCTGACACAAATGATTGCCGGCCCCTTGGCCACCATGATCCTCGCCGATCAGGGGGCTGAGGTGATCAAGGTGGAGACCCCGCGCGGCGGCGATCACACCCGCGAAGTCAGCCAGACGCGCGGTGGCCTCACCGCCTCTTTCCTCAACAACAACCGCAACAAGCGCTCGCTCACCTTGAACCTGAAGGACCCGGCGGGGCTGGAGGCGCTCAGCCGCCTGATCGCCAAGGCCGACGTCTTCGTGCAGAACTTCCGGCCCGGCGTCATGGCCCGCATGGGCCTGGACGAGCCCAGCCTGCGGGCACTGAACCCCAGCCTCATCTACGTCTCTATCAGCGGCTTCGGCGACGTCGGCCCCTATGCGCACAAGCCGGTCTATGACCCGCTGGTGCAAGCGCTCTCCGGCCTGACCACGGTCCAGGCCGGGTCGGATCAAGAGCGCCCGCGTCTGGTCCGCACCATTCTGCCCGACAAGCTGACGGCGATCACCGCGAGCCAAGCCATCACCGCCGCCCTCTTCGCCCGTGAGCGGCAAGGCGGGCGCGCGGCGCCCGGCCAACACGTGAAGCTCTCCATGCTGGAAGCAGTGGTCGCCTTCCTCTGGGCCTCCGACATGTCGAGCCAGACCTTCGTCGGCGCCGAGCGGCCGCAGCAAGAGGCCCAGTCCTTCATCGATCTCATCTATGAGACCAAGGACGACTACATCTCCGTCGCCGTGCAGTCGAACAAGGAGTGGCGCGGCCTGACCGAAGCGCTGGAGCGCCCGGAGTGGCTGGAGGATCCGCGCTTCAAGACGCCTACCGACCGCCAGCGCAACATCAATGACCGCTTAAGCCTGACCCAAGAGGTGCTGGCCTCCCGCACCGCTGCCGAGTGGCTGGAGCGGCTGGAACGGTTCGACGTGCCCTGCGCCCCGGTCCTGCGCCGCCGCGACTTGGAGAGCCACCCGCAGATCGCCGCCAGTGGCATCATCCAGATCTTCGAACACGACATCGCCGGGCAGCTGCGCCAGGCGCGACCGGCGGCCAGTTTCTCCGAAACGCCGCCGACCTACCGCTTCGGCGGACGGCCTCTGGGTGCTGATTCCCAAGCGATCCTGGCCGAGCTGGGCTACAGCGAGGCTGAGATATCGGCCCTTCTGCCCGCCCAGAAGACGGGAGCAGCCGCATGATCGACTTCTACTATTGGCCGACACCCAACGGCTGGAAGGTCTCCATCTGCCTGGAGGAGATGGCGCTGCCCTATCGGATGATACCGGTGAACATCGGCGCCGGCGATCAGTTCAAGCCGGACTTCCTGGCGATCAGCCCGAACAACCGCATGCCGGCCATTGTCGATCCCGACGGCCCCACCAGCGTCTTCGAGTCTGGCGCCATTCTCTTCTATCTGGCGGAGAAGACGGGGCAGTTCCTGCCGCAGACCGCTCAGGGCCGTAAAGAGGCGCTTGAGTGGCTCTTCTGGCAGACCGGTAACCAAGGGCCGATGGCCGGCCAGCTGAGCCACTTCGTGAACTATGCGCCGGAAGGCCAAACCTATGGCCACGAGCGCTATCTGAAGGAGTATGACCGCTGCCTGGGCGTCCTGGAGCGGCGGCTGCAAGATCGCCCCTACATCCTGGGTGAAGACTACTCCATCGCCGACATGATCGCCTGGCCCTGGGTCCTGATCGCCAAGCCGCTCACCGCCTCGCTGGAGGCCTTTCCGCGCGTTGCGGCCTGGCGTAAGGCGATCAAGGAGCGCCCGGCGGTGCAGCGCGGCGTGGACTTGGGCAAGGCGCTGCGCCGCAACGCACCGCCAAGCGATGCGGAGCGTAAGATCCTCTTCGGCCAAGACGCGGCCACTGTCCGCGCGCAGGCCGGCTCATGAGCGCCGGCTACCGCCTCTACGGCGGCGTCTGGACCCGCGCCGTCGGCGTGATGATGGTGCTGGAGGAGTTGGGCCTCGCCTACGAGTCCCTCCCGCTCGACCTGCTGGGCGGGGAGCATCGGCGAGCGGAGTTTCTGGCGATGAACCCGGCTGGCTTCGTACCGCTGCTGATCACGCCGGAGGGGCAGCATCTGCACGAGGCCTCGGCCATCATGCTGCACCTGGCGGAAAAGCACGACCCAGGCGGCTTGGTCCCGGCCCTGGACGACCCAGAACGTGGCCTTTTCCTCTCGCGCTACATCTACGTCGGCAACGACATCCAGCCGCCGGCCAAGCGCTTCTTCTTTTCCAGGCGCTATGCCCTGCGCCCGGAAGACACGAGCCTGGTCCATGCGCAAGCTCGCGCGGCGGCGGAGGAGCGCTGGTCGGTACTGGACGGCTTCCTTGCCGAGGGCGACGGCCCCTTCCATCTGGGCGAGCGCTTCACCGTCGCTGACATCCAGGTGGCCTACTGGGCCAACTACGGCTTCGACGAACTGGACGACATCACTGGCGCCTTCCCGGCTGTGAAACGTCTCTTCACCGCCGTCAGCGAGCGACCCAAGAGCGGCGCCCTGCTCGCCCAGCAGCGCGAGACCTTGCTTGCCTGGCGTGCGAAAAGACGAAGTTAAGTTCCTGTTAGTCAGACTCTCTAACTCTATAGCAATGAACACACATCCGTAGCGCTGATACTTAAGGATAGGCCTCGCATCTAAGTAGACAGGGACAAAGCGCCGCGACGAGTCTCGCTATCTCCGTCATCGCGCTGTGTTAGGTTGCAAAGCACAGCAAATGACTGGGGATGGTCCATGGTGACAGTTTACCACAAGCGCCGCTCGCTGGGGCGGGCGCTCGCCCTTTGTGTTGGTGTTGCAGCAGCAGCGCTCCTGGCGCCATCCGCGCTGGCAGAGAGCGAAAAGCCCAACATTCTCGTTATCTGGGGCGACGATATCGGGCAGACCAATCTCTCGGCCTATTCCATGGGCCTGATGGGCTACCGCACGCCCAACATCGACAGCATCGCCCGCGACGGGATGATCTTCACCGACTACTACGGGGAGCAGTCCTGCACCGCCGGGCGGTCCAGCTTCATCACCGGGCAGAGCGTCTTCCGCACCGGCCTCTCGAAGGTCGGCCTGCCGGGTGCTGAGCTCGGCATGCAGGTGGAAGACCCCACCATCGCCGGCGTCTTGAAGAGCCAGGGCTATGCCACCGGCCAGTTCGGCAAAAACCACCTGGGCGATCAGGACGTACACCTGCCGACCAACCACGGCTTCGATCAGTTCTTCGGCAACCTCTACCACCTGAACGCCGAGGAAGAGCCGGAGAACGAGGACTATCCGGGCGACCGCATTCTGCCCAACGGCTCAACGTTCCAGGAGACCTTCGGTCCGCGCGGTGTGATCCGCTCCGCTGCCGGTGGTCCGATCGAAGACACCGGCCCACTCACCAAGAAGCGGATGGAGACGGTCGATGATGAGACGGTGGCTGCTGCCATTGCCTTCATCAAGGAAAAGACCGCAGAGGGTGTGCCTTGGTTCGTCTGGTGGAACGGCACGCGCATGCACTTCCGCACCCATGTGAAGGACGAGCTGCGCGGGATCTCCGGACAGGACGAGTACTCCGATGGCATGGTCGAACACGACATGCATGTCGGCGAACTGCTCAAGACGCTCGACGATCTGGACATCGCCGACAACACCATCGTCTTCTATTCCACCGATAACGGGCCGCACATGAACACCTGGCCCGACGCTGCCATGACCCCCTTCCGCGGCGAGAAGAACACCAACTGGGAAGGCGGCTGGCGCGTCCCGGCCATGGTCCGCTGGCCCGGCCACATTGAGGCCGGCACCGTGACCAACGAGATCGTCCACCACATGGACTGGATGCCGACCTTTGCTGCCGCCGCCGGACTGTCGGACATCAAGCAACAGCTGTTGGATGGTGACTTCGAAGCCTTGGGCCGCCAGTACCGTGTGCACCTGGACGGCTACAACATTCTGCCGCTGCTGACTGGGGAAACCGGCAAGAGCGAGCGAAAGGAGATTTTCTACTTCTCGGACGACGGCGATCTGACGGCGCTGCGCTTTGAGGACTGGAAGCTGATCTTCCTGGAGCAGCGGGTGGAAGGCACCCTGCAAGCCTGGGCTGAGCCCTTCGTGCCCTTGCGCGTGCCTTTGATCTTCAACCTGCGCCGCGATCCTTTCGAGCGCTCGCAGCTCACCTCCAACACCTACTATGACTGGCTGATCGACCGCGTCTTCCTCTTGGTGCCGGCTCAGACCTACGTCGGCCGCTTCCTGGAGACCTTTGCCGAGTACCCGCCGCGCCAGAAAGCCGCCAGCTTCAGCCTGGATCAGGTGATGGAGAAGCTGGCCACGCCGGGCGGTGCCGCGCAGTAATGGGAGCTGGCACCCTGGCAGGCCGCTGCCTCTCGGCCCTGCTCGGCCTGGGGATCCTGGCCATGGCGGCAAGTGCTGCCCTGGCCGACCCCCTGCCCTCCTGGCAAGCCGGTGAGGCCAAGAGCCGGATCCTGGCCTTCGTCGAGGCCACCAGCGACCCGGCATCACGCGACTTCGTGCCGGTCGCCGAGAGAATCGCCGTCTTCGACAACGACGGCACCCTCTGGGCCGAACAGCCGGTCTACTTCCAGCTGATCTTTGCCCTGGATGATCTGAAGGCACGGGCTGCTGAGGATCCCTCAATCCTCAGCAGCGATGCCTTGCGGGCGGCCGCAGCCGGCGACATGAAGGCTCTCCTGGCTGGCGGGAAGGAGGCCATTGAGGAAGTGGTCGCCGTCACGCATGCCGACATGACCGTTGAGGCCTTCCAAGAGGCAACCGCCCTCTGGCTCCGCACCGCAAAGCACCCGCGGAGCGGCTGGCCCTACGAGCAGATGGTCTACCAGCCGATGCTGGAGCTGCTGCGCTACCTGAGAGACGAAGGCTACAAGACCTACATCGTCTCCGGCGGCGGCCTGCACTTCATCCGCTCTTATGCCCAGAAGGCTTACAACATCCCGCCAGAGCAGGTCATCGGTTCCGTTGCGGCCACAGAGTATCAGCTGGTTGACGGCAAGCCGGAGATCATGAAAGAGCCCGAGATCATCTTCATCGACGACAAGGCAGGCAAACCGGTGGCGATCGACCGCGCCATCGGCCGCCGGCCGATCTTTGCTGCCGGTAACTCCGACGGCGACTTCGAGATGCTGGAATGGACCAGCAGTGGGCCCGGGCTCCGCTTTGCCATGCTGGTGCACCACGATGATGCCGCGCGCGAATGGGCCTATGACCGTGACAGCCACATCGGGCGGCTGGTCCGCGGTCTGGACGAGGGGCCAGAGCGCGGCTGGCTCATCGTCTCCATGGCCAAGGATTGGAAGACGATCTTCCCGGAGGCTGATTGATCGGCCGCATCAGGGTCTTCGCGGCGGGGAGTTGGCTCGCCCTACTCTGCGCCGTGCTGGCACCAGCCAGCTTCGCAGAGGACGGGCACCCAGCCTACGTCGGTTCCGCCGCCTGCACAGCCTGCCACAGCGAGCAGGCGGAGGCCTGGGCGGGGTCTCACCATGCCTTGGCCTGGACGCCGCCCACGGCAGCGCATGTCCTGGGCGACTTTGATGACGCCAGCTTCACCCACCAGGGAGTCACCACCCGCTTCTTCCAAGAAGAGGGCGCCTACTTCATCGAGACCGAAGGGCCGGAGGGCGCGCTGGTTACCTATCCCCTCCACTCCGTCACCGGCATCGCGCCGCTGCAGCAGTATCTGGTGGAGACCGAACCCGGGCGGCTGCAGGCCCTCGACGTCGCTTGGGATATCGAGCGGGCGCGCTGGTATCACCTCTATGCCGACCAAGAGCTCCCTGCCGGCAGCGGCTTGCACTGGACCGGTCCCTACAAGAACTGGAACGCGCGCTGCGCCGAGTGCCACGCCACCGACTTCCACAAGAACTACCGCCCGCGCGAGCGGATCTACGAGAGCCGCTGGGCCGAGATGGGCGTGGGCTGCGAGGCCTGTCACGGGCCCGGTGAAGCACACCTCGCCTGGGCCGAGGGGAAACTGGAAGAACCTAGGGCCGGCCTGACGGCTGAGGGCCTCACCCTCGGTTTCTCCGCCGCCTATCCGGAGGCCGAGATCCAGCTCTGCGCCGGCTGTCATTCCCGCCGTGAGCCGTTGGGCCAGGCCAGTCCTTTGCCGGGAACGCCTTACCACGATGCCTATCGCCTGGCCCTCTTGCGGCCCGGGCTCTACCACGCCGATGGGACGATCCAGGACGAGGTCTATGTCTACGGCTCCTTCCTGCAGTCGAAGATGGCAGCACGTGGGGTGCGTTGCACCGATTGCCACACTCCCCATCAGGCCACGCGTAAGGCGGAGGGCAACGGCCTCTGCACCCAGTGCCATTCACCTGCCGGCAACAGCAACTTCCCGAGTCTGACCCGCGCGCTCTACGACGACCCGGCGCATCATTTCCACCCACCCGGCACCAAGGGCGCCCAGTGCAAGAGCTGCCATATGGTGGAGCGCACCTACATGGGGATCGACGGCCGCCGGGATCACAGCTTCCGCATCCCGCGCCCCGACCTGGCAGACATCACCGGCACGCCCGATGCCTGCAGCGACTGCCACAGCGCCGAGGGCCCGGCCTGGGCAGCGGCAGAGATCGCCAAGCGCTTTCCAGACAGCCCCAGAGAGGACAACGCCTCGCTGGCCTTCGCACAAGCCCGCGTGTCGCCAGAGCTGGTGGTCCAGGACCTGGCCGACATCGCCGAGAGCCCGACGCAACGCCCCATCATCCGCGCCACTGCCTTGGCCCTCCTGCAAGGTACAAGGGATCCAGCGTTGTTGGAGCGCCTCTCCGCCTTGTTGGAAGACCCCAGCCCCTTGGTCCGTCAGGCCGCCGTCCGCTTGCAGCGCGATGCCCCAGCCTTGGACCGGGTGCCCCGTATCCTACCAGCCTTGCGCGATGATGCCGCCACGGTGCGGCTGGCGGCAGCGCAGGAGATGCTGAACGCGCCGATTGCCCGCCTCCCGCAGGCCGACGCGGCAGCCTTGGCCCAAGGCCTGCGCGACCTGCAGGCCTCGCTCTTTGCTAAAGCGGACTATCCGGAGACTCAGCTCGCCATCGGCGGCATGGCTCTGGTCCTGCGCAACCTGGCGGCCGCCGACCAAGCCTTCTCCGAGGCCGTGCGATTGGACCCGCAACTGGTGGACGGCTGGGCGACACTGGTGCGCCTACGCGCGGCCTTGGGGGACCGAGCGGGCGTCGACGCGGCGCTGACGGCCGGCTTAGCGGCTAACCCCGATGACCCGCTGCTCAGAGAGATGCAGCGAGAGATAGAGGCAGCGCTGCCTTAGCGCAGTATGAGTTCAGATAGAAGCGGTACTTCCTCAAGTACTCCCTCGTCTTGAGCAGCGAGCGCCAGCGAGCGTCCGTCGAAAGGCGGGCCGTTAGCACCGAGCCTGGGGCCCGCCTTTCGACAGGTGCGGGCTTACGCCCGCTGCTCAAGACGAGGGAGTGCTTTTGGCAACCGCCATAAACACCCAAACCTTTCACACCCTAGCGGACACCCACCCCACCGAAGGGCACACCGGAGAGCGCCGCCATCTCCTGCTTCCAAGTGGTGAGATCATCACGGGAGAAGCCGGAGAGGTGATCGTGGCCGCAGGCGCGGGCCATGACCTGCATGAGCTGGGTCGAGGCCTCGAAGAAGTTCTGCAGGCGCTTGGCCGACTTCTCCACCACCAGGCGGCTCACCAGGTGCGGCTTCTGCGTGGCGATGCCGACCGGGCAGTTATTGGTGTGGCAGGCGCGCATGGCGATGCAGCCGATGGCCTGCATGGCAGCGTTGGAGAGGGCGATGGCGTCCGCGCCCAGCGCGAGCGCCTTCACGAAGTCGGCGGGTTTCCGCAAGCCCCCAGTGATCACCAGGGTCACGTCCTGCCGCTCGCGCTTGTCCAGATGCGCCCGCGCCCGAGCCAAGGCCGGGATGGTCGGTACCGAGATGTTGTCTCGGAAGATGATCGGCGCCGCCCCCGTGCCGCCACCGCGGCCATCGAGGATGATGTAGTCCACGCCGACCTCCAAGGCCGCGTCGATATCCGCCTCGATATGCTGGGCGGAGAGCTTGTAGCCGATGGGGATGCCGCCAGTCCGGTCCCGAACCTCATCAGCGAAGGTGCGGATCTGGCTGACCTCCGTCCAATCGGGGAAGCGCGCTGGGGAGACCGCGGCCTCGCCCTCCTCCAAGCCGCGTACCTCGGCGATCTTGCCTTTCACCTTCTCGCCCGGCAGATGGCCGCCGGTGCCAGTCTTGGCCCCCTGCCCGCCCTTGAAGTGGAAGGCCTGCACGCCCGCCAGCTTGTCCCAGGAGAAGCCGAAGCGCGCCGAGGCCAGCTCATAGAAGTAGCGGCTGTTAGCTGCCTGCTCCTCCGGCAGCATGCCGCCCTCGCCAGAGCAGATGCCGGTGCCCGCCCACTCCGCGCCGATCGCCAAAGCCTGCTTAGCCGGCGCCGAGAGAGCACCAAAGCTCATGTCCGAGACGAAGAGCGGGATCTCCAGCCGCAAGGGCTTTTGCGCATTGGGTCCGATGACGACCTCGGTGCCGACTGGATCCTCATCGAGAAGCGGCGGGCGGGCCAGCTGCGCGGTCAAGAGCTGCAGGTCGTCCCAAGTCGGCAGCTGATCGCGCGGCACGCCCATGGACTCGACCTGGCCATGGTGCCCGCTGCGCTTCAGGCCGAAACGGGCGTAGTGCTGGATCAGGCCGTTCAGTGGTTCCTCTGCCGTGCCGTGGCTGGTGTCGGCATAGAGGCCCAGATAGGACTTGCGATAGAAGGGCTGCGGATTGTCGGCTGCCCAGGCGGCGATCTCGTCGGCATCGACCCAGACCTGGCCATCCTCGATCCAAGCGGAGAAGCGCTTTAGCTTTTCCTCATTGGCGTACTCGGAGACGCCCGTGTCCAAGCGATAGTCCCAGTCGTGCAGCCCGCAGATCAGGTTCTTGCCACGCACAAAGCCGTCGGCCATCAGCGCGCCGCGGTGCAGACAGCGGCCATAGAAGACCGACACCTCCTCGTCCCAGCGCACCACCACCAGGTCCACTTCACCCACCAGCGCATAGGCCGGCTGGCGGTCTTCAAGGTCATCCAAAACGGCAACAGCGGTCTTCTGCATGGCTTTCGGCGTCCTCATGCTCGATCTTTCTACACGAAGCCACATAGCAGCTTCCGCCTATGCTTTGTCCTCTCCTCCGTGACTCGTGACCACTGGTCGCTTGCCGTGGCCAAGGCCGCCCGCGGATACTGACTGAAAGAGGAGGGCCAGCCATGAGCCAGCAGAACAGTGACGAGAGCCTCGACTGGATCAAGGTCGCAGCGGTGGAAGACCTGCCCGAGGGCCGGGTGAAGAGCGTCACCGCCGGGACCACGACCCTCTGCCTGGTGCACTTCGATGGCCAATGGGCGGCGATGGACAACCGCTGCCCGCACCAAGGCGGACCCTTGGGCGAAGGCTCCATCGAGTCCGGTAACGAAGGCGAATGCTGGATCCGCTGCCCCTGGCACGGCTGGGATTTTCACCCCTTGACCGGTAAGCCACCGGGCGGGCACGCGGACACCGGGCAGACCACCTATCCCGTGGACCTGCGCGACGGCGCGGTCTACGTCGGCCTGCCCCCTGCGCCGGCGCATGAGCGCACCGTCACCGACGTTATGGCGGAGACCTTCGTGAACTGGGGTGTGAAATCCCTCTTCGGCATGGTGGGCCATTCGAATCTCGGCTTGGCCGATGCCCTGCGCCGGCGGGTGGCAGCGGGTGAGATGCGCTACATTGGGGTGCGGCATGAGGGGGCAGCGGCCTTCGCCGCCTCAGCCTACGGCAAGCTGACCGGCAAACCAGCGGCCTGCCTCACCATCGCCGGGCCGGGCGCCACCAATCTCATTACCGGCCTCTGGGACGCCAAGGTGGACCGGGCGCCGATCCTGGCGTTGACGGGGCAAGTGCAGACGCAGGTCTTCGGCCCCGGCGCCTTTCAGGACATCGACTTGAAGGCCGCCTATGGCGCGGTGGCCCGCTTCTCCCAGCCGGTGCTCAATACGTCACGCCATGCGGAGCTGGCCTCGCTCGCCTGCAAGAATGCTCTCGTCGAGCGCGACGTCGCCCATCTGATCTTTCCTGACGATGTGCAGACGCTCCCCTCCGACGCCCCGGCAGCGGCTCCCACCGGCCGCATGGGGCGCAGCGATATCATTCCCGCCGCCGAGGACCTCGCTGCTGCGAAGGAGATGATCGCCAAGGCCAAGCGGCCTTTCATCGTCATGGGCCACGGTGCCGTCACCTGCCGCGACGCGGTCATTGCCCTGGCCGAGCGGTTGGGCGCCCCGGTGGCCACCACCTTCAAAGGCAAGGGGTTGATCCCCGACAGTCATCCCAACGCAGCCGGTGTTCTGGGCCGCTCCGGTACGCCCATTGCCTCTTGGTTTATGAATGAGTGCGATCTGATCCTGGCGCTCGGCTCCTCCTTCGCCAATCACACCGGGATCGAGCCCTCCAAGCCCATCATCCAGGTGGATTTCGAGGCCATGCAGCTGGGCCGCTTCCACTCCGTGGCTCTGCCGGTCTGGGGCGAAATCGGCCAGTTCTGCCGCCAGCTCTCGACACTTCTGCCCGAGACGCCAAGCGGCATCGATCAGCGTGCCGAGCTTGCCGAGCGCTGGGCCATCTGGCGGGCAGAGAAAGCCAGTCGCACTGCCGACCATAGCGGCGCGGGCATCGCCGCTGCCGCCATCTTCGAGAGCCTAAGCCGCCTGGTACCGGCCAAGACGGCGATCGCGGTGGACGTCGGCAACAACACCTACTCCTTCGGCCGCTACTTCGAGACCAGTGGCCAGCGGGTGATGATGTCGGGCTACCTCGGTTCCATCGGCTTCGGCTTTCCGGCTGCCATGGGTGCCTGGGCGGCAACCGAAGACCAGCCGGAGTTCCAGGGCTGGAAGGTCGTCTCCATCTCCGGCGATGGCGGCTTCGGGCAGTACGCCATGGAGTTCACCACGGCGGTGAAGTACGGCATGGACATCACCCATATCCTCTTGAACAACGGCCAGCTGGGCAAGATCACCAAGGAACAGCGCGCCGGCGACTTTGCGGTCTGGGAGACGGATCTGCACAACCCCTCCTTCGCCGCCTTCGCCCGCATGACCGGCGGGCATGGCACCCGGGTGACCAAGGCCGAAGACCTGGACGAGGCCATCAGCACAGCCCTGGCCGTCAAGGGCCCGGCCTTGGTCGAAATCGCGTCGGACGCAGAGCTGGTTTAGGCACTCACGCCGCGACCCGGGGTGCAAAGAAGCGGGCCGTCGGGCCGCTACCGCCCAGCAAGTCGTCCGGTGGGCCGGCCTCCAGCAAGCGCCCCTCTTCCAGGTACCAGAGCTGGTCCATGCGCCGGGCCAGGGCCAGGTTGTGGGTGATAATCAGGCAGGTGCAGGGCTGCTGCCGGATCACCTCTTCGACCAAGTGCGGTCCCTCGACATCCAAAGCGTCGTCCGGCTCGTCCAGCAGCAGCAGCGTGGATCTCGAGAGTGCAGCGCGGGCCAGAAGCACGCGGCGAGTCTCTCCGGCGGAGAGGTTGCGTCCGCCTTCCGTCACCCGTCCATCCAAACCACCGAGGCGGTCCAAGACCCCACCAAGGCCCAAAGCACGGGCTTGCGCCTCAATCTCCGCTGGCGCCAGATCGTGATCAACACCCATGGTCAAGGCGCGACGCAGGCTCCCTGCTAGGATCGGCGAGCGGCTGCCCAGATGCGCAATGGTCTGCCGCCGTTCTGTCGCGCCCAGGCTGCCGGGATTGCGGCCACCCAGCCGCACCGAGCCCTCCTCTGGCGCTTCCAGGCCGGCTGCCAGGCTCAGCAAGGTCGACTTGCCAGCACCATTCCCGCCGACGATCGCGATGGCCTGTCCTGCCGGCACGCGGGCGGTCAGGTCCGTGACGCGCCCGGCGGTGACCTGCTTGAAGGACAGATCTTCGGCCCGCGGAGGCTTGCGCTTGCTGGCTTTAGCCGCTGCCGGCCGCGGGAGGGTCGGCAGCTGCAGGAGAGCGACACACTTTTCCCGGGCAGCGAGCCAGGCGCGATGCCGGTCCCAGACGCCGGCCAGATCACGGAGCGGCTGGATGATCAGACCCACAGCCGCCAAAGCCCCCGCTGCCTCGGCCGCGCTGGCACCGCCACGCAAGGCCACTGCCAGAAGGCTGGCAGCAGCCAAACCGGCGACGGCATCTGGGATGGCACGCAGACAGGCGGCGCCGCGGGTCCGGTCCAGGGCCGACTCGACAAGCGCGGCGGTACGGCGCCGCAGCAGACTCTCTTCGGTCTTCATCCGGCCAAGCAACCGCAGCTCAGGCGCATGCGGCAGGCGCTCGCTCATGTCGGCAGCCAGCTTCGCGCGTCGTGAGCGCAGGCGCCGGTGGGCGGGGCCCAGGCGCGGACCAGCCAAGAGCATAAGGCCAAGCCCTATTGCCAGCGGCACGGCAGCTGCGAGGCCCAACTGCGGGTTCAGAAAGAAGAGCACAGCCGTGGCCGTTGGCAGCACGATGGACGCAGAGAGCGCGCGGGCAATACCGAGACTGACCCAACCGCGCACCGCGGCCAAGTCACCGACGAAACGCATGGCAAGGCCGCCGTTGCGTCGGCTTGCCAGGTCACGGGCCGGCAGCTTGGCTAGATGGGTGAAAAGCCTTACCCGAAGATCAGCGGCGTAAGCCTGGCCGACCCGCTCCGCCACCACCCGCTCGCCGACGCGGAACGCGGCTATGGCGAGCCCGGCCGCAGCGATGGAGATCAGTGCGGCGAGCGGGAAGACGGCAGCCTCCGCCCGGAAGGCATTGAAGACGTCGCGTGTGGCGAAGGCGGCAACCCCTGCGGCCGCCGCCTGACCGAGCGCCAGGACCGCGACCAAGGCAATGCCTCGTCCACGGCCGGCGCCGGCCACTTTTGGCAAGAGGCTCATTCCGCGGCCTCAAGGACGGCCTCTTCTTGAGGCTCGGCAGTGATTGCTACGAGACCCACTTCAGCCGACTCCAGCCCATCGAGCTGCTCTTCGGAGAGGGTCAAGCTCTCCAGCAGTTTCTGGGCCTCTTCGGCATCGCAGAGCTGCGCCTTGGTCATCACCGGCGCGCCGGTGGCAGCTTCGGCCTCTGCGGTGCCGAGAGGGGAGCAGCTGACCATTCCGGTCAGAGCTGCGGGCTCAATGCCCAGCTTGCCGAGCGCTGCATGCCCGCCAGCCGCAGCCAAGGCATCGCCGGCTGCAAAGAGGAAGCCGGCAAAGCGTTCCCGCACCTCAGGCTGCTGCAAGAGCTCACCCGTTTCCTTCTGGAAGACACCATCGGCCAGCTCGACAACGGCCAGTCCGCAGCCTTGCCCGGCCGCTTTGGCCAGCAGCGTGTCCAGGCCAGCCAGGATGCGCGACAGGGGCTGCTGGTAGGTTGAGGCCATGCCGGCGTCGGTGAAATCGGCGACATAGGCAGCACCGGTATCAAGGAAAGCGTTGTAGTCGCCGAAGGCGCCGGTTCCGGTCGCCTTGATCGCAGCAACCCGGTGCCCGGCACGGCGCAGGCCATGCGCCAAGCTAGCAACCGCGGTGGTCTTGCCGGAGTTCATCGAGGCTCCGACCACGCCAATCACCGTCAAGCCCTCCGGCGCCTCAGCAGCTGGCACGGCGTAGTCGGCGATGTTGATCACCTCACCTGACCGGCGTGCCAGAAGACCCAAGGGCTTGATCTTGGTCGGCAGTGCCATCCGATCATGGCGATGACGCATACGGCCCAACAAGCCGCCAGCAGCCAGCATGTCGGCACCTTCGGGATCGACTTCGGCCAAGCCCTCGAATTGATCGGGGGCATAGCGCGCGCCGCAGGCCAGGACGACGAGGTCACCTTCATAGAGCTGGGCGGGGCGCCCAGCTGCCAGCTGGATCCGCTTGTGTGAGCCCAGATCGGTCACCCGACCCAGGATGAGATCACCAGAGGTTGCGGTCTGCATCTCCGGCAGGAGGCGGCGTGCGTCTGAGTGGGCAACGCGGCGGGTGGAGAAGGACCACTTGGCTTCGGCCAAGAGTTCGCTAACGAGTGCAGTAAGAGCGGTCATGGGAAATCTCCTTGTCGGGCCTGGCCGCTGCGCTTCCTGCGCTGGCAGCCGATTTATGGGGGTGTTGGGATTAGGCGGCTGCCTTGGCGGTCAGGCCGGCGTCTTGGCCGAAGACCACCGGCGCCAGAGCGCGGGGCAGCAGATCGAAGATCATGTGGATGCGGTCTTCATCGCCGTCGTTGAAGGCCTCATGCACCTGATTGTTGTCGAACCACCAAAGCTCGCCCTCTTGCATGCGGACCTCTTCGCCACCGGAGCGAAGCCAGGAGCCGCAGCTGGACCGCAGAACCAGGTGGTAGCGGTTGCGCAGGCGGTAGTAGTCGCCCCGGTCGCGGTGCGGATAGACACGCCGCCCGGCCGGCAGGCAGACGATCTTGGCCCGGGACAGCAAGCCGTCTTGCTGCAGCGCAAAGGCCTCGAGAAAGCTGCAGAAGGTTTGAAAATCGCTCGACCCAGTGGTCCAGCGGCTTTCATGAACATCGCGCCGCTCGCGATCGCCGATGGCGGATTTGCAGAGGCCGCGCAGGGGGATCGAGAGGGCCTCGCGCTGAACCTTGATCTTGTCCTGCCGGCCGGTCGAAAGCGCCCAGGCGTTGGGTACCGCTTCGATGTTCTGCAGGAAGGGCTGGGGGTCGATACCGTGGGTCATTCGCTTGAAGTACTGCATTGCCTGGTCTCCTTCGTTATGGCGTTGACAGGGAGACAACGCGGCTTGACGCGACCTATTCCCGGCACCTCGCAGAAAAAGTTTCTTCCTGCTTTGAGTGGAGGTCTGCATCCAGCCAAAGTCTGCTTGCACTGGGCCTTGGTTCGAGTGTCTGCTCCTGCAGCAAGAAACGATGGAGGAGACAGCAATGCGCCGGATTGCAGCCCTGGTGTTTCCGGGCTTCGAGCTCTTGGACCTCTACGGCCCCTTGGAGATGTTCGGGCTCTGCCCAGACGACTTCTCGATCACGCTGGTCAGTGAGCACAGCGGCCCGGTGGCCAGCCGGGCTGGCCCTGCAAGCCTGGCGGAGCTGCCGTTGGACGATGCTATCGGACACGAAATCCTACTGGTCCCCGGCGGCCCTGGTACCCGCGAGGAGGTTGACAACGAGGCTCTGACTGGCTGGATCGCCGCGGCGGCGGCCAAGGCAGAGATCGTTGCCTCCGTCTGCACCGGTGCTGCCTTGCTGGCCCGTGCCGGCCTCTTGGACGGGCGCCGCGCGACGACCAACAAGCGCGCCTGGGCTTGGGCCACCGGCCAGGGTCCCAAGGTCGACTGGCAAGCAGAAGCGCGCTGGGTTGCAGACGGAAACCTCTGGACTTCGTCCGGCGTCGCTGCCGGCACCGACATGTCCTTGGCGCTGATCGCCGAGCTGCTGGGCCAAGAGACAGCAGAGGCGACGGCAAACCATGCCGAGTACAACTGGCAACGCGATCCTGGTCGCGACCCCTTCGCCGCGCTCTACGGCTTGACGGGCTGAGATCGGTGCAGGTCGGTCGAGGCCTTGCGCAGCTTGGCTTCTTCCCAGCAGGTCAGGTCGGGTAACACGCCCTCCCCTCCGTTCTTGCCGCGCGGCTGGAAGGGCCGTGCAAGCACACTCAAGGTGCTTGTCGTGCCCTCACTGGTCCAGATCCGTACCGGGCGGTTGGTGCTGGGCGCAAGGCCACCGGCTCCGCCCGGCGGGCTCTGGTCGAAGCCGGCAGTTCCGGGATCGGGCTCGATGCAAGAGAAGTAGGCCACCAGACCGCGCATGTCGGGCAGGACCTCGACGCTGTCCGCCCACTGGTGGCCCAAACGCACGCGCGGGTTCTTCCACAGCCGCGCGCCCAGGAGGGTGACTCGGCCAGGGCGCCCGACCTCCACCACGTTGGGCTGGCCCTGGCCTTCGGTCAGATAGGGCGACTTCAGCGGGAAGAAGGCCATGCGCGAGAGCACCTCGTCCGCCGTACCTGGCAGTTTCACATAGAGGTGGTGGTCTTGCTTGCGGACCCCGACCGAGCCCTTCACCAAGGTCTCCGGCGAGCAGAGGTCTTGCGCCTCCAGGATCGAACCCACCTCGTCCCGGCTCATCCAACAGGATTCCACATCGATCCGCACCCGCCCCCACCAGGAGGGCAGCGACACCAAGGCCGAGACCAGCAGGCTGTCGGCAACCTGCGCCTCGCCGGAACCGCCATCGGCCAGCACCGAAGGCCGCGGTAGGATCAGCCATCCGAACTGCGTGCTGACCCCGCTGCGCCGCCGCTGGAGACCGATGAAGTTGGCCTGAGACTCCCGCTCGGCGGTCAGGTCTTCAGGCGCAATCTGGCGCCGCTCCGCCATCGGGAAGAAACGCGCGTAGCGCTCATCCAGGGTCAGGCGGCAACCGCGCCTGGTAACGTCAGGCTGGCGCGCTTGCCCCCAGTCGCCAAGACCGATGATGCTGGCTTGCTGGAGGGTGCCCCTGGCCTGCCGTTCTTTCGAGGCCTCGACGCTGTCCACCCCGCTGGCCTGCGAGAAGAGATTGAGTGCTGTTCGAGAAAACTGCTGCAACCCCATAATATCACTGTCTTTTTTTGGAGTCAGCGCATAGGTTTGGGCACGCGTGCCGCAGTTCAGCTCTTCATAAAACTTGTGGATGTGCGGTCTCAGCCTGTCTATGCGGTCCTGATCCAGCCGGCTGCTGCCGAAGCGGTCGGAGACCGAGACGGCGCAAAGCATGGGCGTGCAGCTGGCCAGGTCGAAGGTGAAGAACTCGCGCAGCTGCAGGGCCCGGTTCAGCCGCTTGCTGGCCATCAGCTCCATGGAGCGGCGGACGTACTCTGCCACCGCGATCCTGAGCGAGGGGATGGCCCCTGGGCCGCCGCCGCCGACCATGTCGCGACGCGCCGCCCGCACCGCCGCGCCGAAGGGGGCACAGGCGTGACGGTAGCGGCGCACGCTGGCCGGGCCGGCCGGCTGGTTGGCCCCTGCCGCGGCTTGCGCCTGGGCCTGGCCAGAGCGGCTGGGCGTGGCGTAGAGCAGATAGCTTGCGGCCTCCAGCACATCGCTCTGGGTGATGCGCTCGCCGGCTGCCAGGCAGGGGTTTTCGAAGTAGCGGTCGTTGATGTTGAGGGGCGGACCCGACAGAAAACGGCCAGCCTCGCTCATCGGCAGGCTGTAGTCCTTCAGCTGATAAAGCTGCGCGGTGATAGCCCGGATCGCAGTGATGATCTGGAAGCGCGCCTGCAGCTGCCAGTTCCGCGGCAGCCCGTTGCAAGGCAGCGGATAGCTGAAGGCAGGTGCGGCTGGTCCAAGAACACGGCTCTGCAGGGCTGCCGGCACCACCTCGCCCAGATCCAAAGGCGCGCTGCGGTTTTGGCAGAGACCCAGGTAGCTGGAGAAGATGCGCCCCTTCTCCTCCGGCGATAGGCTATCGCCGAGGCTAGCGACCAGCGAGCCGGCAGAAAGCTCGTTCTGTCGGCGGTCGAACTCCAAGCGCGCACGCGTGATGGCTCCCAGCGCCTGGTTCAAGAAGGCTTCTGCCGCTTGGCGCCGCAGGTTGTCGTCCTCGAAAGTCTCGACCGGCAGCATCAGCCGCGGCAGCAGCACCTCGATCTGATGGCGCAGGAAATGGTCAACCTGCACGTTCTCAGCCGGGGAGAAGCTCTGCCCCTGTTCGATCGTGCTCAGGCGGTCGTTGTAGACGTTGGTGACGGTACGCTGCAGTACATCGACGTACTCGCCCAAGAGCTGGGCGTAGTAGCGTTCCAGCTCGCCGATGCGATCACTCTCATGCACCTGGATCTTCACCACCGCGATGGCATCCTCCTCCCTGTCGGGCAGGACCGAAATGGAGAAGTTCATCCGGTAGAGCGTGTTGGAATCGATGTCGTGCGCATCGTCCAGCTGGGTCGCGATCTTGGCGTAGCGAATGCGGTTGCGGTAGGCCAGCGCGTCCTCGTACTCCCAAAGAGGCGCCGGGCGTGCGGTCTCTGGCGCCGGGAGAAGGTCGTCCTGGGCGCCTTCTGTCGGCGTGCCCATACTGCGTTTGATGGTCTCCTGCATCCACTGATAAGGGCGGGCAAAGCGGCCGTCCGCCAAGAGGGCATCGGTGTTCTCCAGCTGGCTGGCAAGCCAACGTTCCTCGGTGAAGCGGTCGTTCACCAGCCGCTCGCGGGTAAAGATCTGTGGCGAATCGACCAGGATCAGGCCATTCGGGGCCGGCCTGTCGAAGGCCCGCCAAACCTTGAGCAGGTGATCGCGGGCTTCCAGCGGAAAGAGCAGGCCCAGGACCAGCAAGGTCAGGACAGCAATCCCAACCAAGCGCCGGCCAGGCCATAGCATTGCCAGGCCTTGCCCGATGCCACGAACGCTCCGGCCCAAGGCGCGTCCAAAGCGGGCCGCGTGGGAGGGCTTGGCGGGGATCTCTCCCGCTTGCATCGTCGGCTCGCTCATGACGCCAGCTTCTCCGCCATGCCGGCGCGCTTCCAATCGAGATAGCTGGACAAAAGGGTCTTGATGGTGAGCCTGCAGAAGAGCGTCTCGCTACTGTCCAGCCGTCCGGTCTCCCCCAGCTTGTTGGCGGGCGCGCCACCGCCGCACCAGCGGAAGTACTCGCAGCTCTTGCGGCAACGCTTGCGCCCCGCCTCGATCGCGGCCGCGGCGCGCTTGAAGGCCGGCTGGCGCAACAGGTCGCTTGGCCGTCTCAGGCTGGCGAGCTCGGCAAAGAGAAAGTCGTCATAGTCCGGCGCCGGCACGCCCAAGAGCTCCGGTGAGAAGGTCGAGACCCGGCCCGCGACGTCGACCGAGAGAATGGCCAGTGGCAAGACCTGATGGTTAGCCGCTGTCGCGCGCAGGCCGGTCGCCAAGACGGCTTGCTCGCAGAACTGTAGCTCGCGCACCCAGGGGCGGGGGTCGGCGGCCTCTATCTCCTCGAAGAAGTCTGTCAGGAAGCGGGAGAAGGCAGCCGCGATCCCAGTATCGGCCAGACTGGTGGCGGCGTTGATGCCGTCGATCTCCTCCACATTCAGGCAGATCTGCGTGATTCCAGCCTCGATGAAGAAGCGGGCCAGCTCACGCGGCTGGGTCAGGCTGGCAGCGGTCAGGACGGCGATCACGTGGAAGTCGATCCCGGCAGCCTGCAGCTTGGCAACGCCCGCCATCACCTGGCTATGGGTCCCACCGCCCGCCCGCGTCCGGCGTTTGGCGTCGTGGAGAGCGCGCGGCCCGTCTAGGCTGACCCCGACGCGCACGTTGGGCTCGGCGAAGAGCGCCAGCCAGGCCTCGTCGATCAGGGTGGCATTGGTCTGGAAGGAATGGGTCAGGCGCGTGCCCCGCGGGCAGGCCGCTTGCAGCGTCGCCATGGCCTCGCGGTACCAGGCAGCCGGAAGGACGCAGGGCTCCCCGGCATGCCAAACGACAGTCACCTCCGATGCAAGCTGGCCATGCCGCAAGACCACGTGCGCGACCTGGTCGAGCACAGCCTGGCTCATGCGTGCTTTGCTGTCACGTCCGGGGAGGTAGCAGTACCGACAGTCCAGATTGCAAAAGGGCGTCGGCTGCAAGACAAGAAGTTCGGTGGGTGCCCGCTGCACGGCGGTGACCCCGCTTAGTAGTTGCTCCAGTTATTGTTCCAATTGTTGAACCAATTGGGCCAATTGTTCCAGTTGTTCCAGTTGTACCACTGCGCCAAGCGGATCGGCCGGGCAGGCGTCTTTGTCAGCGCCTGGATCTCCGGGCGCAGCGCATCCATCTGCTGAAGAAGCGCCGCTTCCCGGGCCTGCAAATCCCGATCAGGCGCGGCTTGGAGAGACGAGACGGACAGAGCGGTCATGAGAAGGGAGGCCAGAAGGGAGATCAGAACCGCAGCTATGAGCCGAACACTCCGCATGGTGACCCCCGCACTGCTCCCTCGACCTGGACACGGTTTCCGTCTCGCAACCGCCGTTTCAACCACATCGTTTCACAGTACTTCGCTCTATGACAAGACGGAGGCTGTTTTCCCCGTCTTTTGCGAGAGGAGACGAGAGGATGAAACTACATTCGGCTGCAGGTCGCTTAAGGACGCTCCTCCTCTTTGAGCCAACAGGGAAGATCCTCTTTCCCCCAGCGCGTTCCCCGGTCAGCAAAGTCCCAAACCCTGACCTTGTCGTTGCTCGTTCGACCCTCACTTGTCCAAACGGCAATGGACCTCTCACTCGGCAGTCTGAAATCGCCTCTTGATCGTTCGGATATTGCCCGACTGCTATCCGGTAACACGCATTTGAAGTGTGCAATGATACCGCGCATGTCCGGCAAGACCTCGACGCTGTCAGCCCACTGTTGGCCAAGCTTAACTTTTGGGTTCTTCCAAAGCCGCTCGCCAGCAAGGGTCACGGTCCCTGGACGGCCGACTTGTACAACGTTGCTCTCTCCCTGCTGAAGAGCGAGGTAAGGCGCCTTCAAAGGGAAAAAGGTGAGCCGAGACAAGACCTCCTTTGCGGTTCCCGGGATCTTCAGGAACAGGTCATGGCTCTGGAATGCACGCCGACCGCGGTCGGCGCAAAGATCGTCGACGCCCGCGATGGTGTGGAGGTCATCCGCATCCATCCAGCAGGTCTCAACCTTGAGCCGGAGGTAACCCCACCAGCTTGGGACGGACACCAGAGCGGACACCAGAACGTTATCAGGAACATGCGATTCACCCGACAAGCCATCATCTGGATTTGAGCGTGGAAAGAAGACCCAGCCAAAATGGGTCTTCGCCCTGCTTCGTGGATCACAAGCCGGTTCTTCCAGACCACCCGAACTGTCACGATCCGGCTTTACTCCCCGGCCAGACTGCGATTTGATCAGATGCTCTTCTCCTTCTTGATTCGGTGCCGACTGGTTAGAATACACATTGACAACTTCTTTGGATGGTCGGGGCGTCCCCCAGTCGCCGAGCCCAATGGCATGAACCCGCGGTGAAACGCCGACGGTCCGCTGGCCGAACGCACCGCTCGCAGCAGTCTGCCCCGCACCCTCGGGAACCGGCACCGACTGAAAACAAAGACGAATCATCGAGAAAAGATACGGATGACGTTTCCTTCGGAACGAGCGCATAGGTTTGAGCACGCGCCCCACAATTCAAACGCTCCCTAAACCTCTCCAGGACTCTGTTTTCGACACGAGGTTCTTGGATGGCTTCCTCATCATTCTGAGATGTCTTGTTTCTTTCCACACTCACTACAATACGACACTCATCGAGTGCACACTTTCCGGTGTCGAATGATAAGAATGTATCCAGAGTAAACTCTTCATTGTGGGCACGACTTTCTGTCTCTTTCAGGCTCGTCATTACGAAATGCGACAAGCCTACATCCATCGTGACGAAGCCTCCTGTCCTATGGATCGCACGTTTGAGCTGACGCACAGCCAATTGGCTCCGCTCGCACCCAACAGCCGGAAGCTGTACTTCTGCCTGCTTCAGAAACAGCGCCCATACGCTCGGCTCGTAGCGTGGCGAAAAGGAGACATAAGATAAAAGCGTTGCAAGTTCATCTGCACCAAAAGCTTCTTTTGTGCACGAGAAAAGAGTCGAATATGACCCAAACCCAAGCTTGTTTGCGATCGTTTCCCAAAGAGCGACCTCCCGCGCATCCCACCAACGACGCCATTCACCCTTATGTTCTGTCGCGTTTTCTAGATCCCTCAACGCCTCAACCAGAAGGATTACTGTTGAAAGCATTTGTACTTTTGCCGCTGATATTGTGTCTGGCACGCTTGGCCAACATTGAAACTGCTGATCTTCTTCTAGTAGTTTGACATCTCTCAGCGTTCTTTGCTTCTTAACCCCGATCAAGGCCCCGAGAGTAACAGTCGATCCGTCGCTTCGGCAAAGCGCGAGCGCCCGATCTTCAGCTTTTTGCCGTTCTTTTTCTGTCATCAGGCCCTGAGGAACCGCGGAGAGCATCTCGCGTGCCCCGTACCGATTCTGCTCCTCCAAAGCATGGCGCCCCGAGAAACGGAACAAATCCACAGCTTCTTTCAAAAAGACGGAAGATACTTTATCGGGCACCGAGGTTCCTTCTAGTTGCGCCAGCAGGATCCTAACCTTCGCTTCCAAAAGTCGGTCAAGTTTGGCACTCTCCTGAGGGTTGAACCCCTCGGCGGAATCTAATACGAGCCGCCTGTCACGAACCAGGGTTTCTGCCGTTGCTTGAACCATATCTTTGTATTCACCGAACAAGCTGTAATAGTGCTGCTGCAAGAGTGAACCCTCCGCGGGTTCACCTTGCGCCACTCCAGCAGTCGGAGAATCCATCATGCTCTCGTCGATACTGACCTTAGCGACGGCGAGAGATTTGGCATGCACGCTGGGTACGATGGAGACAGAGAAGTTCATGCGATAAAGCGTGTTCGCGTCGATGTCGTGTGCGTCATCCAGAAGCGTCGTGAAAATCGCATGGCGTATCTGGTCACGATAGGCTTTGGCCCTTGCAAACTCTTGACTTGGAGTGAGTGCGTTTCGTCCTGAGGAAACGAGTGCTTGAGTCGGTTGATTCCCACCAGGAGTGTTGCCTGCGTCCCCTAACAACAGGGATGCGCTCCTTTGGCTATGGGACTGAACTCGCGAGAAAGCATCCTCCTTCAAGAGATCATTCGTTGCATCCAAGCGGCCATTCAACCACCCCTCTTCCGTGAAGCGATCGTTCACCAGTCGCTCCCTCGTGTAGATTTGAGGTGAATCGACGAGGATGAGGCCGCGCGGGTCTGGCGCATGGATACTCCGCGCGATGGACTGCAGATGCTCTCTAACCCCCCATGGGGTGAATACAACAACTCCCAACGCGACAATGAGAGCGACCCAAAGTACACGCCCCACCCATCTGCTGTACCGATCCTTATCCGGGTTCTTGGCACCCCCGCTCGTGTTCATTGATCCCCCCCTAACGCGTGAGAACGCGACCTTGATTCCTCGCTAATGAGGAAACGTCTGGATATCGCTCCTCCCGATACGCCAGATAGCTTGTGAGGAGCGTCTTTACGGTGAGGCGGCAGAAGAGTGTCTCCGCGGCGTCCAGTCGTCCGGCTTCACCCAATTTGTTTGCGGGCGCACCGCCGCCGCAGAAGCGGAAGTACTCGCACGACTGCCGGCATGCTCTTCGGCCCGCTTCTATTGCTGTGGCAGCGCGCTCGTACGTCGGGTTGCGGAGGAGGTCTTTGGGGCTGCGCAGCCGATCGAGACTGCCGAAAAGGAAGTTCGCAAACTCCCGATTGGGAAGGCCCAGTAGCTCCGGTGAGAAGGTGGAGACACGCCCCTCGACATCGACCGAGAGGATTGCTAAGGGATCGACTTGATGATTCCCGGGATTGCCCACAGTTGGCGGGCTGCAAACAGCTTGGCGACAGAAATCGAGTTCGCGCACCCAGGGCTGAGGATCTGCTGTCTCGATCTCCCTGAAAAAGCGCTTGATGAAGTTGGCAAACCGCGTCTCGACGACGCCTTCAGTAAGCGAGCTTTCCCGGTTGATGCCGTCGATCTCTTCCACGTTCAGACAAATCTGATCTAAGCCTTCGTCGATGAAAAACCGCGCCAAGCCCTCTGGATCTTCCAAGCTCGCCAGAGACAAGACGGCGATCACGTGAAAGGGGATGCCGGCTGCGCGGAGCTGCCCCACGCCACGCATGACCCGCGCAAAACTACCTTCACCCCGGCGCGTTCGTCGGTGCAGATCGTGCAGCGACTGCGGGCCATCCAAACTCACGCCCACCCGCACGTCGCTGCGCGCGAAGAGATCCAGCCAGCCCGCATCGAGCAAGGTGGCATTGGTCTGGAAAGAGTGCACCACCTCGACAGAAGCAGGCCGACGCGCCTCAAGGGTCGCGAAGGCGCGGCGGTACCAATCAGAAGGCAGAACACAGGGTTCCCCGGCATGCCAAACTACGGTGATTTGCGGCGCGAGACGCCCTCTCGCGAAGACGACCTCGGCAACCCGTTCTAGAGTCTCGTCGCTCATGCGTGCTGCGCTGTCGCGCCCCGGCAGATAGCAGTAGGTACAGTCCAGGTTGCAGAAAGGCGTTGGCTGCAGGACCAAGAGCGATGTCGGCGCAACCATGGTATCGGCAATCCGACTTAGTAGTTGCGCCAGTTATTGAACCAATTGTTTCTCCAGTTGTTCCAGTTGTACCACTGCGCCACGTGGGGGTTTTTGGAGATCTTCTCTGCCGCGCTGGGCAGATTGAACTCATCGGCGCTTTGCGCACGGTGCGCGCTCAAGCGATCGAGGAGAGCGGCCTCGCGTTCCAAGACATCGTGTGAAGGTGCGCTCGCTGCTTGCCCCCCAAGACTGGGAAAGAGCGCAAGGATCGCTGCCAGCCCCAGTGAAAGACGACCAAGTTTCATGACATTCCCCTTACCCATTCTCGTCGCGGGTGCGGTCGCAAGGCCAGCACCACTGCTCGGGCGGACGTCGCCCGTCCGCCGGTACACCTTCATAGAGAGAGTCTACACGATACTCTTATTGATCGTATATCACTTTTTATGAGAACGTAAAAGGGGTTTTGCTCTCTTAATGAGTGTTCTTGTCGTTGCACGCACTATACGAAGGCTGTTGCCTTCCTTGCCGGAGGAATTGCGGGTGACTCAAGTGCCGCAACAGCGTGCGGGAAAGATGCGGGGAGTAGAGTTGGCTGACGCCGCCTAGCAAGGCGTGTCTGGACCTGACAAGAAGCTCACCGCCTCTTCCAGCCCTTGCGCCAGATAGCCGTTCAGTTCTGCGATCGCGGCCCCTTGCGAACCGCATTGGAGCGCCTCAAGGACTCGCCGATTGCGCTCGACGAAGTCGTCGCGGCTGGACTGCACGCCGCCGATCAAGGAGATCATCAACTTGGTATCCAAGGCCAGGTGGTCGAAGGACTGCAGCAGCCGCGCGTTCCCGGCCAGGGCCGCAATCGCCCGATGAAAGGCCAAGAGCCGATCGATGTAGATCTGGTCCGCTGCGTCAATGGCCTCTTCAAGCAAAGTAAAGGCCGCCTCGACGGCCGGAAGATCAGGGGCGGTGCCAGCTGACAGGGCCTTCCGCAGGCCGAAGGATTCGATGCAGAAGCGCGCCTCGTAGATGTCCCGCACCTCAGCCTCGTTGAAGGAGCGGACGAAGAAGCCGCGGTTGGGCCGGGCGACCAGCCAGCCGCGCTGCTCCAGCTTCCGGGCCGCTTCGCGCAAAGAGGCGCGCGAGACAGCCATCCGCCGCGCCAGGTCTAGCTCGTTCAAACGCTCGCCGGGCGCGAAGGCAGAGGTAGTGAAGAGGCCCTCCAATTGCTGCAGGACCAGCTCGACGACAGAGGCGCTGCGCACGGGTGTCACGGCTGAATGATCTGCCAAGAAGCCTCCCTCTTCTGCCGTTTTCCTGTGTGGACACCTGCCCGCCCTCGGCCTGCGACAGGCGAGGAGCGCCGCGCGACGCCTAGGAAGTAAGCACCAGCAGTGATGAAATGACAAGCAGATTGCCGATTGTCGACACTTCCTTGCGCCTGCCTCCGCTAGTGGTTAATGTCATCTGCGGTGGACGATGCGGATTGCCCTTGGAAAGAGGGCGTTTCTTGGGGCAGCATCGCGGAAGCTAGAATAAGGCAAGGGAGGGAGAATTCCCAGGATGCAGGCTGCAGAGACCCTGACCATGGCCGCGCCGCACCAGGCGATCCGACGTGACCTGGCCGCTGCCTATCGGCTGGTTGCCCACTTCGGCATGGACGATTCCATCTTCACCCACATCTCCGCCCGGCTGCCGGGGCCGGAGCATCACTTCCTGCTGAACGCCCTGGGCTTGCGCTTCGAAGAGGTGACGCCGGCGAACCTGGTGACCGTCAATCTAGACGGCGAGATCATCGATGATCCCACCGGACTTGGTATCAATCCGGCAGGCTTCACCATCCACTCCGCCGTGCATGCTGTCCGCGAAGATGCCGCTTGCGTGCTGCATACCCACACGCCCGATGGGATCGCGGTCTCTTGCATGGCCGGCGGGCTGGCGTCGATCAATCAATGGGCGCTGCAATTCCACGACCGCGTGGCCTATCACGACTATGAGTCCATCGCTCTGGACCACGACGAACGCCAGCGCATCCAGGCGGACCTCGGCGACCGCCAGGTGCTGATCCTGCGCAACCACGGCCTCTTGACCTGCGGCCGCTCGGTGGCTGAGGCCTTCAAGCTGATGTACAACCTGGAACGTTCCTGCCGGGTGCAGGTCAGCTTGCAGAGCAGCCGGCAGGATATCACGCCGGTGCCCGAAGCAGTCGCCGCCAAGACGGCTGGCCAGTATGCCTACTTCTACGACGCGATCGCCGCCGGCGAGCGCGAGGACCGGGAGTGGGCGGCCTATCACCGACTGCTCGACCGCGTCTATCCTGGCTGGGACGCTGCTTAAAGCAGCAAAGAAGACAACCATCCTAACCCACTGATCCTAAAGAAAACTAATGGAGGCTTATCGTATGTGGAAAAGTCTAACCCTGTCGGTCGCGGCAGCGGCCCTGCTGGCGGGTACCGCGCTCGCAGAGCCGCAGTCCGGCGGCACTGTGAACGTGGTCATTCAGCCTGAACCGCCTGGACTGATGCTGGGTCTGGTGCAGAATGGTCCGACCCAGATGGTGGCCGGCAACATCTACGAGAGCCTGCTGCGCTATGACACCGACCTGCAGCCCGAACCCTCGCTGGCGAAGAGCTGGGAGGTCTCTGAGGATGGCCTCACCTACACCTTCCATCTGCAGGACGGCGTCAAGTGGCACGACGGCGAGCCTTTCTCCGCCGAGGATGTGGTCTTCACCGCCGACGTCTTCCTGCGTGAGACGCACCCGCGCTTCCGCGTGAGCTTGCAGCATGTGGAGAGCGTGACTGCCCCGGACGCCAGCACGGTCGTCTTCAAGCTGAAGCAGCCCTTCGGTCCCTTCCTGGGCATCTTTGAAGTCGGCACCATGCCGATGGTGCCTAAGCACATCTACGAGGGCACCGACTTCGCCACCAACCCGATGAACAACACGCCGATCGGCACCGGCCCCTTCAAGTTCAAGGAGTGGCAGAAGGGTTCCTACATCCACCTGGTGAAGAACGAGGACTACTACGTCCCCGATCAGCCCTACATCGACGAGATCTACTGGCAGGTGATCCCCGACGCCGCCTCTCGCGCGGTCGCCTTCGAGACGGGCAAGGTCGATGTGCTGCCGGGCGGATCGGTCGAGAACTTCGACATTCCCCGCCTGCAGGCGATGGACAACGTCTGCTCCACCGGCAAGGGCTGGGAGTTCTTTGCACCCCACGGCTGGCTCTGGACCAACAACCGCGAAGGTCCGACCAGCAACAAGCTCTTCCGTAAGGCCGTCATGCACGCCATGGACCGCGAGTTCGTGCGCGACGTGATCTGGAACGGCTTCGGCAAGGTGGCGACCGGCCCGGTTTCCTCGGCGACCCGCTTCTACACCGACGATGTGATCCAGTACGACTACAACCCCGACAAGGCCAAGGCCCTGCTGGAGGAGATGGGTTACGACGGCACTCCGGTGCGTTTGCTGCCCCTGCCCTACGGCGAGACCTGGCAGCGCTGGGCCGAGGTGGTGAAGCAGAACCTGGAAGAGGTTGGCGTTAACGTGGAGATTGTCGCCACCGACGTCGCTGGCTGGAACCAGCGGCTGGCCGAGTGGGACTACGACATGGCCTTCACCTACCTTTACCAGTTCGGCGATCCGGCGCTGGGCGTGGCCCGGACCTACATCTCCTCCAACATCGCCAAGGGCTCACCCTGGAACAATGTTGAAGGCTATTCCAACCCGAAGGTGGACGAGCTCTTCGCCCAGGCTGCGGTCCAGGCCAGCACGGAAGAGCGGCAGAAGCTCTACACCGAGGTGCAGAAGATCCTGGTCGATGACGTTCCGGTCGCTTGGACCCTGGAGCTGCAGTTCCCGACCATCTATCGCTGTGACGTGAAGAACCTGGTTACCACGGCCATCGGCGTGAACGATGGCTTCAAGGACGCCTGGATCGAGCGCTAACCGCGCCAGGCACCCTAAGGCAGCCCCCCGCTGAGTGCTTCAGCGGGGGGTCAGTCCTTCTGGGCAAGGTTTCTTGAGCTAAGCGATGGCACGCTTTGCTGATGGCTTTCTTTTGGTCGAGAAGCAAACGTAACCTCAAAGCACTCCCCTCATGCTGAGCCTGTCGAAGCATGTGCCACGGAGAAGAACGCGCTTGGGGCACATCCTTCGACAGGCTCAGGATGAGGTTATTACTAAGTGGTAGACGGAGCTAAACTCCGCCGCCGCACAGCTAATCCACACCAACTCCTACTTGGGACGATAGATGGGAATCGCCGGTTACATTCTGGCCCGCATCTTCAAGGCCTGTCTGGTCTTGCTTGCCATCGCGGTTCTGAATTTCATCCTGATCCACGCTGCCCCCGGTGACCCCGCCGCCGTCATGGCCGGCGAGGCCGGTGCGGCGGACGAGATCTTCATCCAGCAGCTGCGTGAGAAGTTTGGGCTGGATCAGCCCTTCCATGTGCAGCTGGGCCGCTACATGGCCGGGATCTTGAGCTTCGATCTGGGCTTCTCCTACCGCCAAGAAATGCCGGTCGCCGACCTGATCCTGGACCGTCTGCCCGCCACCTTGCTGCTGACCGGCACGGCTTTCTTCATCTCCATCATCCTGGGCGTGCTGATGGGCGCGCTGGCTGCCGTGCGCGTCGGGCGCTGGGCCGATAGCGTGATCACCACCTTGGCGCTGATCTTCTACGCCACTCCGCTCTTCTGGATCGCGCTCATGTCGATCCTGCTTTTCTCCGTCACGCTTGGCTGGCTGCCGGCCTATGGCATGGAGACCATCGGCGCCGACTACACCGGCTTGCAGGCCGCCGGCGACGTTGCCCGCCACTTGGTGCTCCCGGCGCTGACCCTCGGACTCTTCTTCATGGCGGTCTATGCCCGCATGACCCGCGCCTCGATGCTGGAGACCGCCGGGCTGGATTTCGTGAAGACCGCACGGGCAAAGGGCCTGGCGGAAGGACCGATCCTGCGCCGCCATATCCTGCGCAACGCCATCCTGCCGGTGGTGACCTTGGCCGGTCTGCAGGCTGGCCAGATCGTCGGCGGCGCCATTCTGACCGAGACCGTCTTCGCCTGGCCGGGCATCGGGCGGCTGATGTTCGATGCGCTGCTGCAGCGGGACTATAACCTGCTGCTGGGCGTCTTCCTGGTCTCCTCCGCCCTGGTGCTGCTCTTCAACCTGATCACCGACCTGATCTATCTGGTCGTCGATCCGCGGATCAGTTTGACCAAATGACCAAGAGCAAGGATTTCTGGCGGCGCTATAGCCGCAACCGCGGGGCCGTGGTCGGCCTAGGTCTGATCTGGGTCGTGATCCTGGTAGCCCTCCTCGCCCCCCTTCTCTACCCTGATTCGCCCTGGCGCATGGTGCAGCGTCCCTTCCTGCCGCCCTTTGCCGTCGACGGCTTCTGGTTCGGCACCGACACACTGGGACGGGACATCGGCTCGGGCCTGGCGCATGGTGCCCGTGTCTCCTTGGTGATCGGCCTGGTCTCCACGGTCGTCGCCTTGCTGATCGGCGTCCCGATCGGCGCGGCCGCCGGCTACTTCGGCGGGCGCTGGGACGACGCACTGATGCGCTTCACCGAGTTTTTCCAGACCATCCCCTCCTTCGCACTGGCCATCGTGCTGGTGGCGATCCTGGAGCCCTCACTCGGCTCGATCGTCCTGGCCATCGCCATCGTCGGCTGGCCACCGGTGGCGCGTCTGGTGCGCGGCGAGTTCTTGAGCCTGCGCTCGCGGGAGTACGTGCAGGCAGCCGTCCTCTCTGGCCAGACCTCGGGCGCCATCATCTTCAAGCAGATCCTGCCCAATACGCTCTCGCCGGTGATCGTTCTGGCCTCTTTGATGGTGGCGACCGCGATCCTGCTGGAATCCTCGCTCTCATTCTTGGGCTTAGGTGATCCCAACGTCATGTCCTGGGGCTACATGATCGGCGCGGCCCGCACCGTGCTGCGTCAGGCCTGGTGGATGAGCGTCTTCCCTGGCCTGGCGATCCTCTTGACAGTGCTGGCGCTGAACCTGATCGGCGAGGGCCTGAACGATGCTTTGAACCCGCGTCTGGCGCGGGAAGGACGGTAAGGCACCATGAGCCAAGAACCCGTCATCACCGTCAAAGACCTGACCGTCGCGCTCCCTAGAGGCGCCGACCGCGAGCATGCCGTGGAGGGCGTGAGCCTCAGCCTCGCGCCTGGCGAGGTGCTCTGCGTCGTCGGTGAGTCGGGCTCCGGCAAGTCCGTCACCGCCAACGCCATGATGGGCCTCTTGCCGAAAGAGGTGCGCCCCGTCGCCGGCACTATCGAGATGGACGGACGCAACCTGCTGACCCTCTCGGAGCGTGAATGGCAGGATCTGCGCGGCAGCGACATCGCCATGATCTTCCAAGAGCCGATGACCGCGCTCAATCCGCTGCAGCGCATCGGCGACCAGATCGCCGAGGTCTTCGAGGCGCACGGCGCGCTCTCCAGCAAGGAGCGGCAGGCCAAGGCCCTGTCGCTGATCGAGGAGGTCGGCCTGCCCGACCCGGAGAAGGCGGTCCGCGCCTATCCCTTCGAGCTCTCCGGCGGGCAGCGCCAGCGCGCGATGATCGCCATGGCGCTGGCGTTGGAGCCCAAGCTCTTGATCGCCGACGAGCCCACCACGGCGCTGGATGTCACCACCCAGGCGCAAATCCTGGAGCTGATGGCCGACCTGCGCCGCCGGCGTGGTATGGCCATCCTTTTCATCACCCACGACTTCGGCGTGGTGGCGGAGATTGGCGACCGCGTGGTGGTCATGCGCTATGGCGAGGTGGTGGAGCAAGGCACGGTGGGCGACGTGCTGGGCCGTCCCACCCATCCCTACACCCAGCGCCTGATCGCCGCCGTCCCGCCCTTGACCCCGCCGCCGCCGCGCAACCGCAACGACGACGCGCCGATCCTGACGGTCGAAGGCCTGAACAAGACCTTCCGCTCCGGCGGCGGCCTCTTCTCCAAGGCCCGCGTGGTGAAGGCCGTTACCGACGTCACCTTCAAGATCGGCCGCGGCGAGACCCTGGGCATCGTCGGCGAGTCTGGCTCCGGCAAGTCCACCGCCGGGCGCTGCATCGTCCGGCTGCTAGATCCTGATTCCGGCGCCATCGACCTGCTGGGCGAGGACTGGAGCGCCAAGTCGGGTGCTGCCCTCCGGCAGGCCCGTAAGCGGGTGCAGATGATCTTCCAGGACCCCTATGCCTCGCTGAACCCTCGCCGCAAGGTCGCCAGCATTCTGACCGAAGGCCCGGTCGCTAACGGCGTAGCGCGCGAGAAGGCCTTGGCGCGCGCGCAGGAGCTGATCGGGCTCGTCGGCCTCGACCCCTCTGCACTCGACCGCTTCCCGCACGAATTCTCCGGCGGGCAGCGCCAGCGCATCGGCATTGCCCGGGCGCTGGCCATGGACCCGGAGGTGCTGGTGGCCGACGAGGCGGTCTCGGCACTGGATGTCTCGGTGCAGGCCCAGGTGCTGGAGCTTCTGGCCGACATCCGCGACCGCTTTCACCTAGCGCTCATCTTCATCACCCACGACCTCTGCGTCGCCGCCCAGATCTGCGACCGCATCGCCGTGATGCGCCGCGGTGAGATCGTCGAGATGGGTCCGACCGAAGCTGTCTTCGGCAACCCACAGCACAGCTACACCCAGGCGCTACTGGGTGCCGTCCCCGGCTGGGGCGAAAACAGCCCGCTGGCCGAGGGTAGGCGCGTGGCGGGGGCGGCCTCCTGATGAGCGGCGCCAAGACCGAGCTGCTGGCGCTCTGCGACGCCTACGATCTGGTCGACCTCTTCGGCGCGCATGTGGAAGCAGAGGCGCCTTGGCTGACCTTGATTCGGCCTGCCGAGGTCAGCAATCCTGCCAAGATCCGCTTCGCCTTAGGCTGGCTGCCGAAGCCGGAGCGTTTGACCGACTACCCCAACCTGGAGCTCATCTGCACCATCGGCGCCGGCGCCGACGGCTTGTTGCGGCTGCCAACCCTAGGGCCGAAGGTGAAGGTCTGCCGCCTGCGCGATGAGGAGCAGGCCAAGATGATGGCCGGCTTCGCCGCCTGGCAGGTGGTCTGGTATCAGCGCGGCATGGCCGGCTACCTGCGCCAGCAGCAAGAGCAGCGCTGGAACGCCTTCAACAAGGAACCCGCCGAGCGTTTCTCCGTCGGTCTCTTGGGCTATGGCCATATGGGCCAAGCCATCGCCACGACGCTCACCTCCATGGGCTATCGCCTCTCGGCCGCCGTGCGCAACGCCAAGCAAGAGGCTCCGGCGGGCCTCACCCTGGAAGCCGGAGCCGAGGGCCTGGCGCGGGTCGCCGCTAAGAGCGATCTCTTGATCAACGTGCTGCCGCTGACCGAGGCCACGCGCGGCCTGCTGAATGCGGACTTCTTCGCCATGATGAAGCCCGGCGCCATCCTGGTGAACCTGGGCCGCGGCGCGCATGTGGTCGAGGCGGATCTGGTCGCGGCGCTGGACAGCGGCCAGGTGGGCGGCGCCTCACTGGACGTCTTCGCTGAAGAGCCGCTGCCGACAGACAGCCCGCTCTGGTCGCATCCTAAGATCCTGGTGACCCCGCATGTCGCCAGCGAGGCCGCCGACGCCCACGTGCTGCGCTTCGCAGCCGAAGAGATCCAACGTTACGAGAAGGGAGAGCCCCTGCGCGGCCTCATCGACCGTTCGCAGGGCTATTGAGGACCAAGGCCCATGAAGATCATTTTCGACGAGCGGCAGCTGCTGCACGCGCCTGAGAGCTATTTCCGCCAGGGCCAGATCGTCCCGCATCCAGAACAGCCGCAACGCGCGGTGCTGCTGCGCGATGCGCTGCTGCAGTCGGGCCATAGCCTGGAAACCCCGCGCGATCACGGCCGTGATCCCATCACAGCCGTGCACACGCCAGGCTACGTCGCCTTTCACGAGACCGCTTGGGAGCGCTGGGTGGCGGAGAAAGGCCCCGACCTTCCGGCCGTCCCGAACTATCACAGCTTCCGCGGCATCAGCCGCCTGCCGGAGGGGTTGATCGGCCAGCTGGGCTACTACAGCTCCGGCACCTCCTGCCCCATCGTGAAGGGGACCTGGGAGGCAATTTACTGGTCGGCGCAGAGTGCCATTGAGGCCGCCGAGGCCGCGATCGAGGGGGCGGACCTGATCTACGCGCTCTGCCGGCCGCCGGGGCATCATGCCCATGCCGATGCCTCCAACGGCTTTTGCTTCTTCAACAATGCCGCCATCGCCGCCCAGCACTTACGCCGGCGCTTCGACCGCGTGGCCCTGATCGACATCGACACCCATGCTGGCGACGGCTCGCTGGAGATCTTCTACGAGCGCGGCGATATCTTCTTCGGCTCGATCCACACCGACCCGACCAACTACACGCCCTTCTTCCTAGCCTACCCGGACGAGCGGGGTGCGGGCGAAGGCGCCGGTGCTAGCCTCAACGTCTGCCTGGCGCCCGGGTCGGACCAAGCGCATATCTTGGAGCGCTTCGAGGAGATCCTGACGGCGACCCGCGCTTTCCAGCCAGACGCTCTTGTTGTCTCCTTGGGCTTCGACATGTCGGAGGACGATCCCCTCTCGCTGCTCGGCATGAAGACCAGCGGCTTCGAGGCCACGGCCCGCGGCCTGATCGGGCTCGGCCTGCCGACAGTGCTGGTGCAGGAGGGGGGCTACCTGGGACCCTCGCTCGCCAACAACGCGGTGGCTTTCCTGGCCGCTTCGGCAAACGCGCGGGGTTAACAGAGATGACCCTCAAAGTCGTCGGTGTCGGCCTGGGCCGCACCGGAACCATGGCGATGAAGGCGGCGCTGGAGCAGCTGGGCTTCGGACCCTGCCACCATATGGTGGAGGTGATGAACAGCCCGGCGCTGATCGACAAGTGGATCGCGGTCGCAGAGGGCATGCAGGACTGGGACGCCATCTTCGAGGGCTACGCCGCAACAGTCGACTGGCCAGCGGCACGCTATTGGCGGGAGATCACGGCGCACTATCCTGACGCCAAGGTGCTTCTGACAGTCCGCAGCCGCGAGAGCTGGTACGCCTCCTTCTCTAAGACCATCCTGCCTGGTCTCACCAGTGGCAAGAGGGTCGAGACCGGTGCTCTGGCGCGCCTGGCGGCCTTCAACAGGCAGATCATCATCCAAGAAGACATCGGCGGGGTCATCGACGATCCAGAGGCCATCATGGCCGCCTTCGACGCCCACAATGCAGCCGTCGAGGCGGCGATTCCGGAGGGCCGGCGCCTTACCTACCACCTGGGTTCCGGCTGGCAGCCCTTGTGCGGCTGGCTGGGCGTCCCGGTCCCAGACAGCCCCTATCCCAAGAGCAATACGACCGAAGACTTCCAAGCGACCTTCGGCCAGGGCGATGGAAATCCGCTGTTGAAGAAAGACGCTTAGGGCGTCTCGACACGGTCTCAGGCCGCTTGATGGCCGTTTGATCCTCAGAGCACTCCCCTCATGCTGAGCTTGTCGGAGCATGCGCCAAAGGGAAGACCGCGCTTGGGGCACATCTTTCGACGGACGCTCGCCAAGGCTCGCTGCTCAAGATGAGGGCAGCGCTTGGTGTCCTTTTGCTCTCGCAACACCTCATCCCACAAAGCGCGCCAAGCGACGCCCGACCAGGGCAGCCGGCAGATTGGTGTTGGCTGCCGGTACGCCCGGCATGATCGCACAGTCGGCAACGATACAGCCTTCAAGACCCAGCAATCGGCCCTTGCCGTCGACGACAGCGCCCTCCTCCGCACTGCGGCCCATGGCGCAGGAGCCGGCGGGGTGCCAGTAGTGCTGGACGTGGCCCTTTACCCAGGCGCTCAGGTCCACGCCCTCAACGGAATCAGCCAGGCTGACTGGCGCGGTCAGACCCTCCGAGAGGGGCGCTTCCCGCACCAGGGCACAGATCGCGGCGATGCCGTCCAGTAGGCAAGCGAGGTCATGGCCCTCGGGATCGCTCAGGTAGTCGTGTTCGATGGCGACGTCTCCGCCTGCCAACGGTCGTACCTGCCCCTTTGATCGAGGGGTCAGCAGGGCTGCACCGATCTCCCAATAGCGGTCGCCCGCGCCGTCGTGGCCGGCCGCCGGTACCAGATGCAAATCCACCGGGTCGCGTGCCTGGCGCGATGCTAAGGTGACGATGGCGCCCTCGTCATAGGCCAGTTGGCCAGCCTCGAAGGCCTCCATGCGGGCCTCTAGCGCAGCGCTGGCCTGATAGCGCAGCACGACGGAGGGATGGTCCTGCAGGCCCTTGCCGACACCCGGCAGGGCATGGCGACAGGCGATCCCGGCGGCGGCAAGCTGATCCGGATCGCCGATGCCGGAGGCCTGCAGCAGCATCGGGCTGCCGTAGGCGCCGGCGCTCAGCACCACCAGATCGGCCTTCAGACTGAAGTCCTCACCCTGCCGGCGGCCCTCGACGCCCACCACAGACTCGCCCTCGACCAGCAGGCGATGCACCTCCGTCTGATCGAGGATCGTCAGCCGACCGCTGCTGCGGTGCGGATCCAGGAAGGCGAAGGCAGCGTTCCAGCGAACCCCGCCGCGCTTGTTCATTGGCCAGATGGCGACACCTGGTTTCTGATCGTAGCCACCGACCGCCGACAGCGCGGGATAGCCGGCAGCCAAAGCGGCTGCATGCAGGTCGCGCTGAAAGGGCGTTACCTCCGCCATCGGCAGCTGGCGGACCTCAAGGGCTGCTTCGACCGCAGAGAAGTCCTCCTCCAGCGCGTCGGGCAGCCAATGCGGGTCGCCCGTGACCTCCGCCCAGCGTTGGTAGTCTGAGGCCGGCCCGCGGATGATCGCGCAACCGTTATGGGCCGAACAGCCACCCAGGACCCTAGCGCGCTCTAGAGCCAAGTGCCGGGGCGCGACCGACGCTTCTGCCAGTCCCCAGTCGTGACTCGACGCCAAGCGGCGTGAATCCAGCAGTTCGGCTGGCCAGCGATGGGCGTCGAAAGGACCGTAGTCTGGGCCTGCCTCCACCAAGGTCACATCGAAGCTGCTGCGCTCCAGCAAGGCGCCGGCGAAGGCACAGCCGGCGGTGCCACCGCCGATGACCAGGACCTTCATGCCGCGGCCTCCGGCAGGAAGTCGCCGATCGCGATGCCAAGTCGGCTGGCCTCTATCGACAAGGCGGCCTCCAAGACCGCGTCCAGCGGTAAGCCTTGCGCGCGCCGTTCCGCCAGGATCGCCCGTTCCAGCTCGCCGGGCAGGGCGACAGAGTCGAAGCCGTCACGCGGCGGTACCGCCTTCACCGCCTGCAGACAGTCCTCCGCAGCCGCGGCAAAGGCTGAGGGCGTGCGGAAGCGGGCCAGATCCAGGGCGACCAGCAGCCAGTTGAACTCCTTCGGCCGGCCGATCAGGGCGCAGCCGATCAGCTCGGCGATCAAGGCCATGCCGTAACCCTTGGGCCCAGCCGCAGGCAGGATGGCGCCCCCCTGGTAGAAGTCAGCGGCGGAGCGTGTCGGCTGTCCCTCCGCATCCAGGACACTCTCGTCCGGCAGTTCGGTGCCGTGCGCCTTGGCCAGCGCCAACTTGCCCTCGGCCAGGGTCGCGGTGGCGAAGTCCACCACCACCGGTCCAAGGGCACCGCCTGGCAGCGCCATGGCATAGGGGTTGGTGCCCAGTAGTGCGTCGCGTCCGCCATGCGGGGCGACCGTGCCGCCCTGCTGGTAGCCGCCACCGCCGAAGGCAAAGGCAAAGCAGCCGGACTGCGCCAGGCTCTCGACATAGCGTCCGATGCGGCCGGTGTGGCCGACATCCACCACGGCAGCAGCGGCAATGCCGCGCTCATGCGCCAGCGGCCCCAGGCGCTCGGCGGCGAGTTGCAAAGCGGGGATGCCCAGGCCGCCCTTGCCGGTCACCTGCATGATGGCGTCATGCACCCAAGCGACCTCCGGCTGGGCAGCAGCCTCAACTCGACCCTCGGCCAGGTCGGTCAGATAGCGTGGCAAGCGTGCCAGCCCATGGCCGTCCACACCGCGCAAGCTGGCATCGACCAGATGGCGCGCCACCACCCGCGCCGGCCCATCGCGCATGCCGGCTGCTACCAGCAGCGCCTCAGCCAGCTGCAGGGCCTGAGCCTCCTCAATCCGGCGCATCGCATTCTCCTCATGGCCTGTCGCGCCGCTACTCTGGCGCAAGCGCCCTCTGCCCTTCCAGGCCCCACGGCGCAAAAAGTTAAACAAACGTCTGTTCGGCTAAGCGCCTTTGGGTTATCTTGACGCTCTGGAGGCTGACGTTCCAGGCTGCAGATAAGCGCGATTGCACGGCTTCACCGCACCCTGGGGCGGCCTTAGCCCCAACAAAGCAGCAATCCGAGAATCGGGAGGAGAGAGAGGATGCACAAGATCATGACTGCTGCGGCGCTGGCCGCTGCCGTCGGCCTGGCCGGCAGTCCGGCCCTGGCTGAAGACTATCCGGAGATGACCTTGCGCATGGCGCACCCCTTGCCGGAGGTCTGGCCGGGCGTGGAGTGGGACAAGTGGTGGGCCGAAGAGGTCTCCAAGCGCTCCGGCGGCAAGATCAACATCGAGATCTTCTGGGCCGGTCAGCTGGGCAACCTCTTGGAAATCAAGGGTCTGGTCGAGTCCGGCGCGGTGGATCTGGGGGTCTTCGCCCAGGCTGTGCATGCCTCTGAGATGCCGATGACGGCGATCTGCGCCGGCCTGCTGAACCGCGTCTCCGCCAATCCCGAGACCGCACATACCCTGGCCGGCGAGTGCTATGCCTCCCAGCCGACGGTGGAAGAGCAGCAGGAGCTGAACCTGAAGCCGCTGCGTTGGACCGTCACCAATCCCTACCGCCTGCTCTGCAACACCGAGATCAAAGAGACCGCCGATCTGGAAGGCCTGAAGGTCCGCGCGGTTGGCGGTGCCTACGTGCCAATCTGGATGGAGGCCTTCGGCATGGTGCCGACGCGCGTCCAGGCCACCGAGATCCGCGAAGGCCTGCAGCGCGGCACCCTGGACTGCAACTTCGGCCCCATTGAGTGGGTGCCGATCTTCGGCCTGCAGACCGTGGCCCCCTACCTCTCCGACATCAACACCGGCACCTTCACCACCTTCCAGCTCTGGACCCCGCGCGAGACCTTCGAGTCCTGGCCGGAGTCGGTGCAGCAGCTGATGATCGAGGTCGGTCAGGAATCCATGGTGAAGGACCTGGAGGCCCTGCCGGCGGTGCGTGACGCGGCTCTGGCAGCCTTCAAGGAGGCCGATGGCCAGATCATCGAGCTGGCCGACATGGACAAGTTCGCCGCCCAGTCGCCGGACATGATCGACGTCTGGATCAAGCGCATGACGGATGAGGGCCTGGAGCAGCGCATCCAGCCGATCATTCCGCTGCAGCGCAAGGCGGCAGAGAGCTTCCAACACGCCGCTGAATAGCGGCCTTGCGTCAGAGCCCTCGGCTCTGACGGGGTGAGGAGCAGCAGGGGCGTCCCTTTACGAAAGGGGCGCCCCTCTGTTCCTATGGTGCCCACAGCACTCTCGGTCTGAAGACGGTTCCCTCCCATGACACTCGAACGCCTGGGTCTGGTGATCTGCGCAGCCTCGCTCTTCGTCATGATGGCGGTAGGCGCGCTGGACATTCTGCTGGACGAGCTTTTCTCCTATCCCCTGGCCTTCAAGGTGGATCTCTCCAGTGTGCTGCTGGCAGCCTCGGTCTTCCTCGCCTGGCCGCTGGCCCAGCGGCAGGGCGAGCACATTAAGGTGGAGCTGGTCTACAAGCGCCTGCCACGGCCGCTGCAGCGCTTCGGCGACCTGCTTTCCCTGCTCTGCGCGTTGCTGGTCTTCGGCTTGATCACCTATGGCGCCTGGCAGATGGCGATCGACAGCGTGTCGATTATGGAGGTCTCTCCGGCAACCCTGGGCTTCCCCATCTGGCCAGCGAAACTGGCCTGCGCGATTGGTGTCAGCCTCACGCTTCTGGTGGTGATCCGCCAACTTCTGACGCCGCTCTTCAGTCGAGGCGTCAAGCGATGAGTCCTCTGGCGATCGGCGGCCTGGCCTTCGCCGCCCTGCTGGCACTCTTGGCCATGGGTGTGCCGGTGGCGCTGGCCATGGGCACAGTGGCAGCCGTCGGCCTCTACCTCACCATCGGTGAGCGCTTTCTCTTCTCTACCTTCGAGAGCCTGCCCTACACCTTGGGCAGCGAATACACCTTCGTCGTCGTGCCCATGTTCGTGCTGATGGGCGGGCTGGCAGCGCGCGCCGGCATCATCGGCGACCTCTACACCGCCGCCCACCGCTTCCTGGAGCGGGTGCGCGGCAACCTGCTGATGGCCACCGTCCTGGCGCAGGCCGCCTTCGCCGCGGCCTCCGGCTCCACCGTCGTCGCCTCCAGCGTCTTCACCCGCATGGCGCTGCCGGAGATGCAGCGCTTCCGCTACAACGGCGGTGTCTCAGCCGGCTGTATCGCCGCCGCCGGCACCTTGGCCGGCCTGATCCCGCCTTCCATCGCCATGGTCCTCTTCGCCGTGCTGACTGGCGAGCCGATCGGCGCGCTTTTGATCGCCGGCATTCTGCCCGGCTTGCTGACCGCAGTCGGCTACCTGGTCGGTATCCGGGTCATGCTGATCTTCAAGCCCGACTGGGCGCCGCCGATGACCGAGCGCTACTCGGTCAAGGCCAAGCTGCAGTCCCTGTCACGGGTCTGGTCGATCCTGATCCTCATGGGTCTGGTCATGGGCGGCATCTATGCCGGCTGGTTCCCGCCCTCGGCCGCCGGTGCCGTCGGTGCGGCCGGCGCGCTGGTCATCGGCCTCGCCATGCGGCGGCTCACCGGCCAGGACATCTGGGAGGCGCTGATCGACGCCGCCAAGATCACCTGCGTCATCTTCCTGATCGTCATGGCCGGCCTGCTCTTCAGCCGCTTCCTGGTGATCAGCGGCTTCATCGGCGAGCTGCGCAGCTTCGTGCTGGCCAGCGAGCTCGGCATCGTTGGCTTCCTGGCGATCACCGTGGTGATCTTCCTGATCCTCGGCATGTTCATCGACTCGGTCTCGCTTCTGGTGGTGACCGTGCCCTTCCTCTTCCCGATATCGCAGGCGCTGGGGCTGGATCCCATCTGGTTCGGCGTCCTGGTGGTGAAGCTGATCGAGATCGCCGCCATCACCCCGCCGGTCGGCCTCAACCTCTTCGCGGTCCTGGCGGCTGCTGAAGGCAAGGTAGAATCCGGCGCCCTCTTCAAGGGTGTGCTGCCCTTCCTGGCGGTGGAGGTGGTGGTGCTTGGCCTGCTGCTGGCCTTCCCCGGCATCTCCACCTGGCTGCCGATGACCATGGGCGTCTGATGCGGCTGATCGACTTCTTCGACCGGGCCGTCGATCTGACCCCAGAGCGGGTCTTCGTGCAGCACGGCCAGGTGGCGCTGACCTATGCTGAGGCCGCCGACTGGACCCACCGCATCGCGCGAGCCTTACAAGACGCCGGCTTCGGCCCCGGCAGCCGGGTCGGGCTCTACACCGCCAACGACTGGCGCGGGCTCTTGGCGATCTTCGGCCTCTTCCGCGCCGGCTGCGTCATGACCCCGGTCAACGCGCGCAACGCCGCGGCGCAGAACAGCGAGACCTTGCAGACCTTGGGCGTCGAGGCCCTCTTCTACCACGCTGACTTCTCCGAGGAGGTGGCCGAGGCAACGGCGGCCTGCCCGCGCCTGCGCCTGCTCATCTGCCTGGATCAGCCGCACGGCAGCCATCCTGCGCTGGACGACTGGGCCGCCCCCAGTGGCGCCCACGCCAACGAGGTCGCGCAACAGCCACAAGACCTCTGGGCGCTCTATGCCACCAGCGGCACCACGGGGAAGCCCAAGGGCGTACAGCACACGCACCTGACCAACCTGGTGACCTCCATGGACATGCTGCTGTCGATGCGGGTGCACGCGCCGGTTCGGCACTTGGTGGTCGCCCCCATGACCCACTTCGCCGGCACCTTCCTCTTCGCGCTAACGGTCACCGGCTCCACCCACATCCTGCTGGAAAAGCCTGACCCGACCCTGATCCTGGAGGCGCTGGAGCGGGAGCAGGTCGAGGTCACCTTCCTGCCGCCGACCTTGATCTATCGCCTGCTGGCCGAGCCCAGCTGCCGGCAGCGAGACTACAGCCACCTCAAGACCTTCGCTTACGCCGCCGCCCCCATGGCGGAGGACAAGCTGCGTGAGGCCATCGCCGTCTTCGGCCCGGTCATGATGAACATGTTCGGCCAAGCCGAGGCCTTAGGGCCCATTTCTTTCTTACCGCCAGCGGATCATCGGCCCGACGCCGGCGCCCCCTGGGACGAACGCCTGCGCTCCATCGGCCGCGCCTCTTACCTGCGCCGGGTCGCGGTGATGGATGATGCCGGCGCGCTGCTGCCACCAGGCGAAGTCGGCGAGGTGGTGCTGCGCTCCTGGGGCGTCACGCCTGGCTATTTAGACCAGCCGGAAGCGACCACGGAGGCCTTCCGCCATGGCTGGTACCACACGGGCGACCTGGGCCGTGCTGACGCCGAGGGCTACGTGACCCTGGTCGACCGGAAGAAGGACATGATCATCACCGGCGGCTTCAACGTCTATTCGGCAGAGGTGGAGCAGGCCCTCCTCTCCCACCCCACGGTGCTGGAGGCAGCTGTGATCGGCATCCCCGATCCGCAGTGGGGCGAGGCCGTCACCGCCTTCGTCGAGCTGAAGCCCGGTCTTGAGGCAACCCCGGAGGAGCTAACGGCGACGGTCCGCGCAAAGCTGGGCGGGGTGAAGACGCCCAAAAGCCTGGAGATCTGGGAGAGCCTCCCACGTAACGCCACCGGCAAGGTCTTGAAGCAGCAGATCCGCGCGCCCTATTGGGAAGGCCGTGACCGCAAGATCTGAGGGGAAAGCTATGTACAATCCGCCCGCCTTCAAAGTGGAAGATCAGCCGGTGTTGGAGGCCATCATGGCCGCCGCCCCCCTCGCCACCCTCGTCTCCAACGGACCGGATGGCTTAGCAGCCAGCCACCTGCCGCTGCTTTACCTGGCGACAGACAACTTGCTGATCGGCCACTTCTCACGCGCCAATGACCACTGGCGGCACCTAGACGGCGCCGAGGCGCTGGCCATGTTTGTGGGGCGCGAGGGCTACGTCTCGCCCTCTTGGTATGCCTCCAAAGCGGCACACGGCAAGGTGGTCCCGACCTGGAACTACGAGGCCGTTCATGCCTCCGGACGGGTCGATCTCCTGCACGATCCAGAGGACCTCTTGGCGCTGGTCTCCCGCCTGACCGACCACCACGAAGCCCTGCGCGCCCAGCCCTGGGCAGTCACCGACGCGCCGGCCCGCTACCTCGACGGCCAGCTGAAGGGCATCGTCGGCCTGCGCATGACGGTCACCAAGCTGGAAGGCAAGCGCAAGCTGAGCCAGAACCGCCCCGCCGACGACCGGGCAGGCGTAATCGCAGGCCTGCGCCAGGAAGCCGATCCTCAGGCCGAGGCCTTGGCCGCCGCCATGAGCGAGCAAGAGCGCTGATCCGACTTGCTCTCCCCTTCACCAAGGTCTAAAAACTAGACCAATAAGGTGAGCGGCGGAGGCAGAGCATGGCGTTGGACGGGGAAGAGGTGATCTGGACCAACTGGGTGGGCAATCAGCAGTGCCACCCGACCCGGATCGAACAGGCCGGTACGGAGGCGGAGATCGCCGCCGCCGTTGCCCGTGCGCTGGACGAAGGACTGGGCATCCGCACCGCCGGCTCTGGCCATTCCTTCACCCCCATCGTCGAGACGCCCGGCGTGCTGCTGGACACCCGTGGGCTCAGCGGGGTGGTTTCCGTCGATGCCGAGGGCGAGCAGGTCACGGCCTTGGCCCACACCACCATCGCCCAGCTGGGAGAGCCCCTGTGGAACGCCGGCCTGGCGCTGCGCAATCAAGGCGACATCGACAGCCAGGCGCTGGCCGGCGCGGTCGCCACCTCGACCCATGGCTCTGGCCGGCACCTAGGTAGCTACTCTGCGGAACTCACCGCCTGCCGCCTGGTCGATGGCCAGGGTCAGCTGCGCAGCTTCTCCCTTGCCGACGATCCAGAGGTCTTCCCGGCCTTCCAATGCTCCGTTGGCTTACTGGGCATCATGACAGAACTTACCCTCTCGGTGACGAAGGCCTATCACCTGCACGAAGAGATCCTCTTCCTGCACGCCGACGCGGTGCGCGAGCGCTGGGCCGACCTGCAGCGCGACTACCGACACTTCTCTTTCTTCTGGATGCCGACCGACAGCTCCTCCGGCCTCTACGGCTTCCCGGAGGCCAAGGCTGACCATTGCATGGTGAAGCTCTACCGCGAATGCCCGGCCCCGACCGGTGCAGAGAGCCTGCCCGCAGGCCAGCGCATCGACCGCAGCTATCGCATCTACCCGCACGTTTTCGAGCCCAACTTCCACGAGCTGGAGTACTTCCTCCCGGCCAGCGCCGGGCTGGAGGCCTTTGACGAGCAGCGCCGCTTCATGCTGGCCAACCTGCCCGACGCGGTCTACCCACTGGAGGTCCGCTTCGTCGCCGCCGACGAGGCCTGGATGAGCCCCAACTACCAGCGCGACAGCCTGGTCCTCTCCGTCTCCGGCAAGCCCGGCACCGACTATTGGCCCTACCTCAAAGCCTGCGACGAGCGCATGGCCGCAGCCGGCGGCCGCCCGCACTGGGGCAAGCTGCACTTCATGACGGCAGAGCGCCTGGCGGAGAGGTTCCCACGCTACGGCGACTTCTCTGCGGTCAGGCAGGACCTGGACCCGAAGGGCGCCTTCTTGAACCCGCACTTGGCAGCCATGTTCTCCTAAGGGCAGCGTTGCTGGCGGGCGGGCCCTCTTGTAAGCCTAAGGGCTTAGCAGCGCAGGAGGCCCCGCCATGATCCCCCGTTACAGCCGCCCGGAGATGGTTGCGATCTGGGAGCCGGAGAACCGCTTCCGCATCTGGTTCGAGATCGAGGCCCATGCCTGCGATGCGCTGGCCGAGCTGGGGGAGATCCCCAAGGAAGCCGCCAAAGCGATCTGGGACCGCGGCGCCTTCGAGGTTGCGCGCATCGACGAGATCGAGCGCGAGACCAAGCACGACGTCATCGCCTTTCTGACCAATCTGGCCGAACACATCGGCCCGGAGGCGCGCTTCCTGCACAAGGGCATGACCTCCTCCGATGTGTTGGACACCTGCCTGGCGGTGCAACTGAGCCAAGCTGCCGATCTGCTGCTGGTCGGTCTCGACCGCCTGCTCGCCGCCTTGAAGGCCCGGGCCTATGAGCACCGCCTGACCCCCACCATCGGCCGCAGCCACGCCATCCATGCCGAGCCCACCAGCTTCGGCGTCAAGCTGGCAGGGCACTATGCCGCCTTCGCCCGCAACCGCGCGCGCCTGGTCGCCGCCCGACAAGAGATCGCGACCTGCGCCATCTCCGGCGCGGTCGGCACCTTCGCCAACATCGACCCCTTCGTGGAGGACTATGTCGCCGGCAAGATGGGCCTGACGCCGGAGCCAGTCTCCACCCAGGTGATCCCGCGCGACCGCCATGCCGCCTTCTTCGCCTGTCTCGGCATCATCGCCGGCTCCATCGAGAACCTGGCGATCGAGATCCGCCACCTTCAGCGCAGCGAGGTGCGCGAGGCGGAGGAGTACTTCTCGCCCGGGCAGAAGGGCTCCTCAGCCATGCCGCATAAGCGCAATCCGGTGCTGACGGAAAACCTGACCGGCCTGGCCCGCCTGGTGCGCAGCGCGGTGACTCCGGCGCTGGAGAACATCGCCCTTTGGCACGAGCGCGACATCTCCCACTCCTCCGTCGAGCGCAACATCGGACCGGACGCCACGGTGACCCTGGACTTCGCCCTGCACCGCCTGGCCGGCGTGATGGAGAAGCTGCTGGTCTACCCTGACCGCATGCAGGCCAACCTGGATGCGCTCGGCGGTCTGGTGCACTCCCAACGGGTGCTGCTGGCGCTGACCGAGGCCGGGATCAGCCGCGAAGACGCCTACCGCCTGGTGCAACGCAACGCCATGCCGGTCTGGCTAGAGGGCAAGGATTTCTTGACCCTGCTAAAGGCCGACCCGGAGGTCACCTTGGACGAGGCGGCGCTGGAGGCGCTCTTCGACCTGGACTACCACCTGAAGCAGGTGGACCGCATCTTCGCCCGGGTCTTCGGCGAAACAGCCCAGCAGGAGGCCGCGCAATGACCGACATCGCCCTGAAATCCGCCACAGAGCTGGCCGCCGCCATCAAGGCCAAGGAGATTGGCTGCCTGGAGCTGCTGGAGGCCTGTTTGGCCCGCGTCGAGCGTTTCAACCCCAGCCTCAACGCCGTCATCTGGCAAGACCCGGAGCAAGCCCGCGCCCGGGCGCGCGAGGCCGACGCCGCCTTGGCACGGGGCGAGGACTGGGGCCCGCTGATGGGCCTGCCGACCACCATCAAGGAGTCCTATGACTTTGTCGGCTCTCCCACAACGTGGGGGGTCCCTGACCTGGCGAACAACATCGCCAAGACACATGCCGTTGCCACCCAAAGGCTGCTGGACGCCGGCGCGATCATCTACGGTAAGACCAACGTGCCCTTGCTGCTGTCGGACTGGCAGAGCTTCAACGACATCTATGGCACCACCAACAATCCCTGGGACCAAACGAAGACGCCCGGCGGCTCCTCGGGCGGCTCCGCAGTCTCCCTGGCCACCGGCATGGCGGCGCTAGAGATCGGCAGTGACATTGGTGCCTCGATCCGCAACCCGGCGCACTATTGTGGCGTCTGCGGCCACAAACCGACCTTCGGCATCGTACCTCTCCGCGGGCAGTCCGCGAGCGGAAATCTAGCGCAGATAGACATCTCGGTCGGCGGCCCCATGGCGCGGAGCGTCGCTGACCTTGAGCGCAGCCTGGACGTCCTGGCTGGCCCGGATGAGATCGAGGCCGAGGGCCTAAGACTCACGCTGCCACCACCACGCGCCACGGCGCTGAAGGATTTCCGCGTGGCAGTGATGGTCGAGGACCCTTGCGTCGCCACCGACCAGGCTTATCAGCAACGCATCCTCGACCTCGCCAAGGCGCTGGAGCGAGAGGGCGCGAGCGTATCCTACACCGCCCGGCCGGAGATCGACACCAAGCGGGCCTTTCAAGTCTACATCCGCCTGCTGCGGGCGGTGACCATGGCGCGTGTGGGCGCAGCAGAGCGCGCGCGTTGGGAAGCCCGTGCAGCCGCGCTCACGCCAGACGACCAATCCCGCAAGGCGGAAATCGCACGGGCTGCCGTCTTAAGCCACAAGGACTGGCTGGACACACATGAGGAGCGGGAGCAGCACCGCTGGGCCTGGCACCGCTTCTTCCAGGACTGGGACGTGCTCTTGGCGCCCGCCGCCGCCGGCCCGGCCTTCCCGCACGATCACAAGGGAGAGCGGATCGACCGTACGATTGAGGTCAACGGCAAGCAAGAGAACACCACGGATCAGCTCTTCTGGGCCGGCCTCTTCGGTGTGGTCTACTTGCCCGGCACCGTCGTCCCCTTGCCGCTGCATCCCAACGGCCTGCCCCTGGGCCTGCAGATTGTTGGGCCGCAGTTCGGCGACCGCACCACGCTCACCTTCGGCCGTCTGGTCGAAGAGGCCTATGGTGGCTACCGGCCGCCGCCCGGCTATGCCGACTGACGCCTTCGATCTCGCCGCCTATCTGGCGCGTATCGGGCTGGCGGAGGCGCCGTCCGGCGATCTCGCTGGCCTGACGATGCTGCAGTGGGCGCAGCTGCAGGCCATTCCCTTCGAGAACCTGGATATCTCCCAAGGGCGTGGGATCGACGCCAGCCCGGCAGCCGTCTTCGCCCAGCTCGTGACGGCGAGGCGCGGCGGCTATTGCCACCAGTGCAACGGCTTGCTGCATCAGGCCTTAGAGGCGCTTGGCTTCGACAGCCGCTTGATCGGCGGTCGTGTGTTGCTGGACGCCGTTGATGGCGGCGTGCCCGCGCGCAGTCACACCCTGGTGCTGGTCGATCTGCCTGAGGGCGTCTTCCTTGCCGACTGCGGCTTCGGCGCGCAGACGCCGCGCCGGCCGCTGCTGCTGGTCGAGGGCGCGACGGCCAGCCGCGGCCGCATGACCTGGCAAGTGGATCGCGACCCGCGCTTCGGCTGGCGGGTCAGCCTGACGGAGGGCGGGCAGACCCAGGCGCTCTATGTCTTCGATCTGAGCGTCCGGCACCCGATCGACATCACGCTCGCCAACCATTGGAGTGCGACCAGCCCTGACAGCATCTTCACCCAAGGCCCCCTGGCCGTGCGCCATCGGGCAGACGGCCGGCTGGTGCTCTTTGGTGGAAAGGTGGCGTCCCGCAGCGAGGCCGGCTTGGAGAGCCGCAGCATCGCGGATGTGGAGGTGCTGCTGGAGGTTCTAGAGGGGGACTTTGGATTGCGCCTTGATCCGACAGCAGAGGAAAAGGAGTGTCTTGCATCCTCTTTAGACAAGAGTCGTTCCAAATCAGGGCTTTAAGGCATGATGGGTTCCGCTAAAGCAAGATGAGTTCAGATAGAAACAGTGTTTCCACAAGCACTCCCTCTCCTGAGCGTGTCGAAGGGTTGAGCAGGGAGCGCGAGCGAGCGACCGTCGAAATGCGGGCCGTTAGCACCGAGCCCTGGGGCCCGCCTTT
>JBCBSF010000006.1:64156-86160 GCA_039819325.1 Pseudomonadota bacterium
ACGGGCGCTCGCCTAGGGCTCGCTGCTCAAGACGAGGGGTACGCAGGTACTGCGCGCCTCAATCAAGCCTCATAGCGCTAAAGAGCAACCTCAGCTCGACTGGTACTGACCGCATCCAGCCCCATTTGCCAGAAGCCGACCTCCAGCCGAGTGGCTTGGCTGAAGACCGCGGCTAGGTGCTGAAACCGCGGGCTCTGCGCAGCGCCAAGGCCCAGGCGCCGCTCGGCTGCCGCGTCCAGGTGGCGGGCAGCGGATAGTGCAAGCTCACGATAGGCATCGCCGGAGTAGGCCTCGATCCAAGGCGTGTAGGGGTTCCCATGAACCTTCGTCTGTGGGTCCGCCTTCAAGCGGCAGGCGATCTCCCCGTAACCAATGGCGCAGGGCGAGAGCGCGATCAGCAGCTCCAGATAGTCGCCGGACATGCCACGATCCAGCACATAGCGCGTGTAGGAAAGGTTGGCCGGGTCTTCGGCGCTGGCCAGGATATGGTCCTCGTCCAGGCCCCATTCCTTGCAGTAGCTAAGGTGCAGGTTCAGCTCTTCTTCCAAGATCACGTGGACGGAGGCCTGGCAGTGCCGCATCTCCTCCACCGTCTCTGCCTTGTAGACACCCAGCGCATAGGCGCGCGCGAAGTGGATCAGGAAGATGTAGTCCTGCACCAGGTAGTGCTTGAAGGCCTCCAAAGGCAGGCTTCCGTCGGCTAAGCCGGCGACGAAGGCATGGCGCGTATAGTCCTGCCAATCCTTGGCCCCGGCAGAGCGGAGCGCAGCGAAGAGCGGCCCGGCCTCTCCCAGCTCTGCAGCGAAGTCCTCCGCCATGGCAGGCCTACTCCAGCAGCATGTTGCGGGTTTCGCCGGGCAGCGCGACGGTCAGGCCGTCCAGCTCGTCGCTGATGATCAGCTGACAGCCAAGCCGAGACGTGGGGGTCAGGCCGAAAGCCAGATCCAGCATGTCCTCTTCGTCTTCCGACGGCTCTTCCAGGCGGTCGAACCACTCTTTGTTGATGATGACGTGGCAGGTGGAGCAAGCCAGCGAGCCCTCGCAGGCGCCCTCGATATCGACGTCGTTGCGGTGGGCGATTTCCAAGACCGAAAGACCGATCGGCGCGTCTACCTCTTTATGCGTGCCATCGCGCAGGATAAAAGTCATTTTCGGCATGGTTCGTCCGTCTTTCCCTCGAGAAGTCTTGTGATCTTTGGAGACCGCGGTCCGACAGCCGCGTCTTAGGCTAGGTAGAGCTTCGCCCCTGCCCTGTCTAGGTTTGTTAGGCCGCCGCCTGAAGCCGCGCCACGGCGGCAAGGATCAGCCCCACCGCCCGGTCGATCTCCTCTACCGCCGTCCAGCGCCCCAGCCCAACGCGCAAGCTGCAACGCGCCGACGCCTCGTCGAGACCGATCGCCCGCAGGACGTAAGAGGGCTCGATGGAGGCCGAGGAGCAGGCCGAGCCGGTGGAGAGCGCCAGCTCCGGCACCGCGGCCATCAGCGCCTGGGCATCAATGCCCGGCAGGGTGATGTTCACGTTTCCGGGCAAGCGCTCGCTCGGGTGGCCATTCTCGATCATGTTTGGCAGTCCGGCACGTAGTCCGTCGAGCAATCGGCGATGCAGGTCCCACAGCCGCGCGGCCTCCGGCGCCTGCGCCTTGCCTGCCAGCTCCGCCGCGACGCCGAAGCCGACGCAGAGCGCGGGCGCTAAGGTCCCGGACCGCAGGCCCCGCTCCTGCCCACCGCCGCTGAAGAGCGGCTCTAGCCGGACACGCGGGCGGCGCCGCACGAAGAGGGCGCCGATGCCCTTCGGCCCGTAGAGCTTGTGGCTGGAGAGCGACACCAGATCGAGGTCGAGACTGCGCACATCGAAGGGGATCTTCCCGGCGGCCTGCGCTGCGTCGCTGTGCAGCCAGACGCCCTTGGCATGCGCCAGCGCTGCGATCTCCGCCAGCGGCTGCAAGGTGCCGATCTCATTGTTCGCGGCCATCACGGAGACCAAGGCCGTTTCCTCGTCCAAGGCGGCGTCCAGACGCTCTAGATCAACCAAGCCATCGGCGCCGACCGGCAGGATCTCGACGGCAAAGCCCTCACCCGCCAGGGCGCGCGCGCTTTCCAGCACACACTTGTGCTCGCTGGCCAGGGTCACGACCTTGCGCCGGCCAAGCCGGGCCCGGAAGCGGGCAGCGCCCTTGATCGCCAGATTGTTCGATTCAGTGGCGCCTGAGGTAAAGATGACCTCACGCGGCTCGGCGCCGATCAGTTCGGCGATCTGCGCACGCGCTGCCTCGACGGCTTCTTCAGCTGCACGGCCATAGGCGTGCTCCACCGAGTGGGGGTTGCCGAAGGCCTGGGTGAAGAAAGGCAGCATGGCCTCGACCACGGCAGGGTCGCAGGCGGTGGTGGCCTGGTTATCCAGATAGATGGGCTGCTCTGCGTCGGTCTTCATGCGACGGCGCGTTCTCCTCGCTTCAGGCAGCCGGCAAGGGCTGCCAGAGCCTGATCCACCTCCGCCTCGCTACTGTTCCAGCCGAAGGAAAAGCGCAAGGCCCCTTCAGCGAGGTGGGGGGCGATCCCCATGGCCGTCAAGACATGGCTGCGCTCCACCTTACCGGATGAGCAGGCAGAGCCGGAGGAGACAAAGACCCCGGCCAGGTCCAGCTTGATGAGCAAGGTTTCCGCCCGCTGGCCCGGAAAGGCGAAGCAGGAGGTGTTCGGCAGGCGCTCCGCATCACCGCCGAAGACGGCGGCGTCGGGTGCCAAAGCGCGCAAGCCGGCCTCGAAGCGATCACGAAGGCTTCGCGTCCGCTCCGCCTCGGCGCGCCAGCACTCAGCAACCGCAAGGGCCGCGGCGCCGAAGCCGGCGATGGCGGCCACGTTTTCGGTACCAGCGCGCAGCCGTCGCTCTTGCCCGCCGCCGCGCAGCAGGGGCGCCAAAGGTGCGGCATCGCGCAAGATGAGTGCACCCACACCCTTCGGACCGCCGATCTTGTGCGCAGAGAGGCTGACATAGTCGGCCTCGGACCAGAGAGCCGGATCCAAGCGCCCCACGGCCTGGACGGCGTCACAGTGCAGCCAGCCACCGACCGCTTTCACCAGCGCCAAAGCCTCCGCGACGGGCTGCACCACGCCGGTTTCGTTGTTGGCCGCCTGGAGCGACAGCAAGACCGGCTGTTCTGCTGTCTTCAGCAGGTTCTCGAGAGCGTCGAGATCAAGACGGCCGTCAGGCAGGAGCGGTAGGGTCGTTCCTTGCAACGCCGCCAGCACCGATTCATGCTCGCCAGCCGAGGCAAAGACGCTGGCGGCCTTAGTCCCTGCCAGGCAGAGATTGTTGGCCTCAGTTGCCCCCGCCGTGAAGAGCACCTCCAGCGGCTTGGCACCCACCAGCGCTGCCACCGCCTCCCGCACCTCCTCCACCAGCGCGCGGGCGGCCCGTCCCGGCCGATGCAAGGAGGAGGGGTTGGCCTCCACCTCTAAGGCGGCGATCATCGCCGCCTTGGCAGCAGGGCGCAGTGGTGCGGTGGCGTTATAGTCGAGGTAGCAGACCGTCATGAACAGCCGTGAGACCTGCTAGCGGGCCGTGGTCTCTTGCTTACGCTTCTCGTTCTGCAGCTCGTCGATACGGGCATGCAACCGCGCGATCTCTTCCTGCAGAGACTCGAAGGCGCGTGCGGCCGGGTCGGGCAGACCGCCGCTCGGCAGACCATAGGCCGCAAAGGCAGCCTCGTGGTGTTCCTCTTCTCTCGCCTTGGGCTCGAAGGAGACGGCCTTGGTGCCGACCACGCGGGCCGGGATGCCGACCACCGTGGCGCCCTGTGGCACCGGCTTGGTGACCACGGCATTGGCGCCGACACGCGCGTCCTTGCCGACGGCAAAGGGGCCCAAAACTTGGGCACCGGAACCGACGATGACACCGTCCTCCAAGGTCGGGTGGCGCTTCTGATCGCGCTGGGAGTCGCTATCCACGGAAGGCGCGGTGCCGCCCAAGGTCACGCCCTGATAGAGGGTGACGTCGTCGCCGATCTCCGCGGTCTCGCCGATCACCACGCCCATGCCGTGATCGACGAAGAAGCGCTTGCCGATCTTAGCGCCGGGGTGGATCTCGATACCGGTGAAGGCGCGCGCGACCTGAGAGATCCAGCGCGCCAGCAGGCGCAGACGGGCATTCCAGAGCCGATGCGCTAAGCGGTGAGCCATCAAGGCCTGGAAGCCCGGATAGCAGAGTGCGACCTCAACCCAAGAGCGGGCCGCGGGGTCGCGGGCGATGGTCGCGTCGATCTCTGCCTTCAGTGACTTGAACATTTCGCTACAGCCTGTGCTATAAGCCGCTGCTTTCCGGGAAGCGCGTCACGACATTAGTGGATCTTGCCGGTTTTCGGAACTGCCCACTTTGCCGTCACTGCTGCTCACCGCGCAGCCTCCTGACCTCAGGGATATACATGGACCCGCAGCGCTATCAAGTTTTCGTCAAAACCGCGCCATCTTTCGAGCCGCGCGGAAATCGGCGAAAACCCTGTGTTCCCAATCCCTTTGCTCCCCTGACGCCGTGTCATTCGTGACCGGCGCGACCTAATGCTTTGACGAAGGCGCCCACTTATGCCCGATGTAATCTTCAATGGCCCCGAAGGCCGTCTGGAAGGCCGCTATCAATCCACCGGCAAGGCAGACGACCCCATCGCGCTGATCCTGCACCCGCATCCCCAGCATGGCGGCACGATGAACAACAAGGTAGTCTACACCCTCTATCACGCCTTTGCCCGCCGCGGATTTTCAGTGCTGCGCTTCAACTTCCGCGGTGTCGGCCGCAGCGAGGGCGTCTTCGACCGCGGCGAGGGCGAGCTTTCTGATGCGGCCTCCGCGCTCGATTGGCTGCAGAGCTATCACCCCAACGCGCGGGAGTGCTGGATCGCCGGCTTCTCCTTTGGTGCCTGGATCGGCATGCAGCTCCTCATGCGCCGGCCGGAGATCGCCAGCTTCGTCAGCGTCTCGCCGCCGGCCGGCATGTTCGATTTCTCTTTCCTGGCCCCCTGCCCCTCCTCCGGACTGGTGGTCCAGGGCGGCGCCGACCAGTTGATCGCCGAGCCTGCGGTCAAGAAGCTGGTGGATAAGCTGCAGCACCAGCGCGACATCGTCATCGACTATCAGGTGATTCCGACGGCCAACCACTTCTTCGCCCAGCACATCGACGAGCTATCGGCTGAGGTTGAGACCTATGTCGCCAAGCACGCCCTGCCGAAGCCGGAGGGGGACTGAAGGGCCAAGGCAGGGATCCTGCGAACCCACACCTGCTTCTAGGTAGCAGCGGGCGAGAGGCCCTGTGTCAGGCCGGTCAAGGCTCCGTTCTTCGCCAGAAGCTTGCCGATCAGATAGAGAGACCCGCAGATCAGAACTCGGGCCGGCCCGTCTCCGCGTGGAAGGCAAGCGAGAGCTGCCTCCACACTCTCTCTTGGAACCGCGCCGGGCGCCGAAGCGGCTGCCTCCTCAGCACTGAGGCTGTTGGGCTCGCCGGGAATGGCGATTGCCTGCAGGCTGGTGGCGCAGCTGGCGATCGGCGCCAAGAAGTCCGCCGCAGCCTTGCTGTTCAAGAGGCCGTAGATCACGTGAACAGGGCGGTCGGACCAGGCCTCCATCTGGGCCCCAAGCACTGCACCTGCCTCTTCGTTGTGACCACCGTCGAACCAGAGCTCCCACCCCCTCGGGATCTGGGCTAACAACGCGCCTGCACCCACCTGCTGTAGGCGCCCTGGCCAGTCAATCTCGCGCAAGCCCGCAGCCCGCGCCGTAGCGGAGATGGCGAGCGCGGGAAGGCTCTCTCCCAGAACCTCGGCGGCCATGACAGCCGTTCCGGCGTTCATCATCTGATGCGCGCCGACCAGCGAAGGTCCCGGATAGTCTTGCCCGCCGACTCGCAGCCCTCGCTCGGTCGGAGCAAAGTCCCACTCCTGGCCAGCGCGATAGAGCGGCGCACCCACCTTGGCCGCCTGGGCCTCGATCACCGCCAGCGCGCCAGGACGCTGCGGGGCGATCACCGCCGGCACGTCCGCCTTGAGGATGCCGGCCTTCTCGAAGGCGATCTTCTCCAGGGTATCGCCGAGGTAGGCCATGTGATCCATTGAGACTGGCGTGATGATGCTGAGCGCTGGCTTGGGGATGACGTTAGTCGCGTCCAGGCGCCCGCCGAGGCCGACCTCCAGCAGCAAGAGATCTGCCGGCGTGCGGGTGAAGGCCAACAAGGCCGCAACGGTGGTAATCTCGAAGAAGGTGATCGGCTCCGGACCGTTCACCCGCTCGCACTCCTCCAAGAGCGCGATCAGGTCGTCTTCAGAGATCAGTCTGCCGGCAATCCGTACCCGCTCGTGAAAGCGGACAAGGTGGGGCGAGGTGTAGACGTGGACCCTAAGCCCCTGAGCCTCCGCCATGGCGCGCAGGGTGGCGATGGTGGAGCCCTTGCCGTTTGTCCCGGCGACATGCACCACCGGCGGCAGACGCTCTTGCGGATTGCCCAGCAGGTCCAGCAGGCGCCAGACCCGGTCGAGGGTGAGATCGATGACCTTGGGGTGCAGCCGGGAGAGACGCTCCAGAACCAGGTCGCTGCCCGCAGCCGGGCTAGCCGTCACGCGCGCTCTCGCTGCCGCTGGCCGGGGCGACTGCGTCCGTCTCTGGCTCGGGGTCCGGGCTCGGCAGAGCCATCAACGGCGGCTGGTAGAAGGGGACCGTCAGCAGAGAGACGACTTGGGCCAAGGTCTCCTTAAGCTGATGGCGCTGCACGACAATGTCGACCATGCCGTGCTCTAGCAGGTACTCAGAGCGCTGGAAGCCTTCCGGCAGCTGTTCGCGGATGGTCTCTTCGATCACCCGCTGGCCGGCGAAACCGATCACCGCACCAGGCTCTGCCAAGGTGATGTCGCCCAGCATGGCGAAGGAGGCAGTGACGCCGCCCGTCGTGGGATCGGTCAGCAAGACCAGGTAGGGCAAACCGGCCTCACGCACCTGCTGCACCGCGATGGTGGTGCGCGGCATCTGCATGAGGGAGAGAATGCCCTCTTGCATGCGGGCACCGCCCGAGGCCGGGATGGCCAAGAGCGGGGCTTCCTTTTCCACCGCCAGCTTGGCGGCCTTCAGGAAGCCATCACCGACCGCAATCCCCATTGATCCGCCCATGAAGGCGAAGTCGAAGGCCGCCACCACCAGGGCGTGGCCCTCTACGGTACCGCTGGCCACCAGCAAGGCGTCTTGCGCACCGGTCTTGGCCTGAGCATCGCGTAGCCGATCCGTGTAGCGTTTCTGGTCTCGAAACTTCAGCGGGTCGGTCAGGGTCTCGTCCAGTGGATGGACCTCTAGTGTCCCCTCATCGAAGATCAGGTTCAGCCTCGCCCGCGCGCTGAGCCGCATGTGGTGACCGCAGGAGGTGCAGACCCGGTCGTTCTCCGCCAGCTCGCGGTGGAAGATCATGCTGCCGCAGGCGGGGCATTTCTCCCAGAGTGTATCGGCCTGATCGCCGGGCTTCTCGACCAGCGCCCGGATCTTCGGCCGGACGTAGTTGGTGATCCAGTTCATCGGCCAGTCCCGTTCGCCAGCTCGCGCACGAAATCCAGCGCCGCAGCCGGCAGCGCCGCCGTCGCCTTGCCCTCGCCGTCCAGGTTCTTACGAATGGTCTCCACCAGGGCCGAGCCAACCACTGCTGCGTCGGCGACGGCGACGGTATCGGCCACATTCTCCGCCGTCTTGATGCCAAAACCGACGGCCACCGGCAGGTCGCTGTGCCGCTGCAGGCGCGCCACCGCGGCCGCCACCGCGTCGCGGCTGGCAGACTTGGTGCCGGTGATGCCCATGATGGAGACGTAGTAGATGAAGCCAGAGGTCTTATCCAAGACGGCTGGCAGGCGCGCGTCATCGGTTGTCGGCGTGGCTAGGCGGATCCAATGCAAGCCGGCCTCGATTGCCGGATGGCAGAGCTCCTCGTCTTCCTCAGGCGGCAGATCGACGATGATGAGCGCGTCCACGCCGGCCTCGCTGGCAGCCTTGAGAAAGGCCTCTACGCCCATACGGAAGATGGGGTTGTAGTAGCCCATCAGCACCAGCGGGGTGTCCTGGTCCTCGGCCCGGAAGCGGGTGACCAGGTCCAAGGTCTTGGCCAGGCTCGCCCCGGCCTGAAGCGCGCGCAGCGAAGCCGCCTGAATCGCCGGTCCGTCCGCCATGGGGTCGGAGAAAGGCATGCCCAGCTCGATGATATCGGCGCCAGCCTCGGGCAGGCCGCGCAGCACCTGGAAGCAGGTCTCCTGATCCGGATCGCCAGCGGTGATGAAGGTCACCAGGCCACCCCGCCCTGCCGCCTTCAGATCGGCGAAACGCTGCTCCATGCGGGTGGTCATAGTTTCACCCCCAGCTTCTCGGCGACAGAGAAGACGTCCTTGTCGCCGCGCCCGCAGAGGTTCATCACCATGATGTGGTCGCGCGGCAGATCCGGTGCGATCTTGGCGACGTGAGCGAGAGCATGTGCCGGCTCCAGCGCCGGGATTATGCCCTCCTTGGCGGTGCAGAGTTGGAAGGCGTCCAGCGCCTCCTGATCGGTGACCGAGACATACTCGACCCGGCCGATGTCGTGCAGCCAGGCATGCTCCGGCCCGATGCCGGGATAGTCCAAGCCGGCGGAGATGGAATAGGCGTCGATGATCTGGCCGTCGTCGTTCTGCAGCAGATAGGTGCGGTTGCCATGCAGCACGCCAGGCGCGCCGCCGGTGAGCGAGGCCGCATGCTCGCCAGTTTCGATACCGTGGCCGGCCGCCTCCACGCCGATAACGCGGATCTGCTCATCGTCCAGGAAGGGATGGAAGAGGCCCATGGCGTTGGAGCCGCCGCCGATGCAGGCCACCAGGCTGTCGGGCAGACGCCCTTCGGCCTCCATCATCTGGCCACGCAGTTCCTCGCCGATTACCGACTGGAAGTCACGCACCATCATGGGATAGGGGTGCGGACCAGCCACCGTGCCAATGATGTAGAAGGTGTTCTCCACATTGGCGACCCAGTCGCGCAGCGCATCGTTCATGGCGTCTTTGAGAGTGCCGGTTCCGCTGGTGACCGGCACCACCTCTGCGCCCAAGAGCTTCATGCGGAAGACGTTGGGCGCTTGGCGCTCCACGTCGGTGGCGCCCATGTAAACGACGCAAGGCAAATTGAAACGGGCGCAGACGGTGGCCACGGCGACACCGTGCTGGCCGGCCCCGGTCTCGGCGATGATGCGGGTCTTGCCCATGCGCTTGGCCAACAGGATCTGGCCCAGGCAGTTGTTGATCTTGTGGCTGCCGGTGTGGTTCAGCTCATCGCGTTTGAAGTAGAGCTTGGCGCCGCCGAAATGCTCCGTCAGCCGCTCGGCGTAATAGAGCGGGCTGGGCCGTCCGACATAGTGCTTCTGCAGCCAGGTCAGTTCCTCCGCGTAACTCGGGTCGGCTTTGGCGGCCGTGTAGGCCTGCTCCACCCCCAAGATCAAAGGCATGAGCGTCTCGGCGACGAAGCGGCCGCCGAAAAGGCCGAAGTGGCCGGCTTCGTCCGGCCCGGCGCGGTAGGTGTTGCGTACTGACATCGAAGACTTCTTTCTCGGGCAGGCCTTCCGGACCACCGGTTTGAACAGAGCGTGACAGAGGGAGTTATCTAGGACGTTTTGCCTAGCGGCGCCAGCGCGGCGGATGGCTGCCCAGCGGCACGACGGGGTCTGCCCAGTAAGGCGCCTGCCCCTCGATCTGGCCGGCATGGCTGAGGGCACGGACCTTGCCGAAGGGGGAGGCCGCGGTCTCCAGAAAGTCTTCGACATCAGCCGGGTCTAGCGCAGCAGCGGCGCTGTCCTTCCGCGGCCCGAGGCCACGCAGCCACTGGCCCGTCGCGGCCAGCGCCACCCGCACCCGCCAGGAGCCCCCCTCCTCTGCCCGGCGCGCCAGTGCGCGCAGGATACCGAAGGCCAGCAGATAGCCGGAGCTGTGATCCAAGGCCTGACAGGGCAAGGCACGCGGTCCGCTCTCACCGAAGGACGCGGCCTCGGCCTGATTGAAGCCAGTTGCGGTCTGCACAAGAGAATCGAAGCCGCGCCGCCCCTGCCAGGGCCCGAGGTGGCCATAAGCGGAGAGCGTGGCATAGACGATCCCAGGCTGGGCCGCCGCGACGGCCGCCTCGCCAAAGCCCAAGGCCTCTAGCCCACCCGGCCGGTAGGCCTGCAGGAAGACGTCCGCCTCTTGCAGCAGCGCCCTTAGGCCTGCCTGCCCTGCGTCGTCGCGCAGGTCCAAGGCAGCGGCCCGCTTGCCGCGTCCGGTATCGATGACCGCCGGCAAGATGAAAGGGAGATGCGGGCCGGAGATCCGCAGGACCTCCGCACCATGGGCAGCCAGGCAGCGGCCGGCGACCGGCCCAGCGATGATACGGGTCAGATCCAAGACGCGCAGGCCGGACAGAGGCCGAGCCCTCGCCGCTTCGACGACGGGTAGCGGCTCCGGCGGCGCGTCGCCGATCTGGGCGATCTCCAGGACAGGCAGCCCGGCCACAGCCTGGCCCTGCGGGTGCGCGTCCCAAGCCGCAGGCGCGCGCAGGGCGGAGACGCAGAGGCCGCGCGCCGCAGCGGCAGTCTCGAAGGCCTCGGCCTCCCAGTGCTTCAGCGCCTCGGCCACGGCATCGCGCTCGTAGGCGCAGTCCAGCAGCGCCAGCAGGCCGTCGCGGTGATGAGGAAAGTTGCTGTGCAGCCGGACCCAGCCGTCTTTGCAAGGGTAGGCGCCGGCGATCCGGTCCCAGAGGTCGGCGGCCGGTTTGCCGTCGACCAAGAGGTAGTGCTCGCTGCGGAACTCCGCGGTCGCATGGCGTCTGTCGATGCTGACCCCGCAGCGCTCACCGCTCCGCAGCCGCCAAATCTCAGAAGCCGCCAGTGTGGCCGCCGCGATGCTCGCCTGCGCTGCGACATCCACCTTGAAGCTTGACGGCAGGAAGGGCTGATCGCCCATCAGCGAGACACGCTCTAGGGCCTGAGCTGGGCCACCGCTGGCCTGCCACAGCGCCTCCAGCGCCTGCCGGCTCTTCATCCCTACTCTGCCGGCTGCCCTAGGGTCCGTGCCTCGCGCTCAGCCTCCAGCCGGCGGCGCACGGCGCCGGGCGAGCCGGTCCGGCGTGCCAGCAGGCCATAGGCCACAGGCACGATGTAGAGGGTGAGGAAGGTCGAGGCCAAAACACCGGCTAGCACCACCACGCCGATGACGAAGCGGGTCTCGGCCCCGGCACCGGAAGAGAGGATCAAGGGCACCGCCCCGGCCGCCGTGGTGATGCCGGTCATGATGATGGGACGCAGGCGGGTCAGCGAGGCCTCGTAGAGCGCATCATCGAAAGCGCGCCCGGCGTCTCGCAGCTGGTTGGCGAACTCGACGATCAGAATCCCATTCTTCGCCGCCAGCCCCACCAGCATGATAAGCCCGATCTGGCTGTAGAGATTAAGGCTGCCGTCGGTCACGTAGAGCCCGAAGAGGCCGCCGCCGATGGCTAGCGGCACCGTGAACATGATGACCAACGGGTGGATCCAGCTCTCGAACTGGGCTGCCAGCACCAGGAAGACCACCAGGATGCCCAACACGAAGACGAAGAGCAGAGAGTCGCTGGTGCTGCGCAGCTCCAGCGACTGCCCCTTGTAGTCGATGATCACCTCTTCCGGCAGGTGCTCGTCGGCCAGCGCTTCCAGGTGCGCCAGCGCATCGCCCAGCGCCAAGCCGTCGGCCAAATTGGCCTCAATGGTAATGGCGCGCACCCGGTTGTAGCGCTCTAGCGAGTTGGAGGCGGCGGACTCGGTCACCGTCACCAGGTTGGAGAGCGGGATCAGCTGCCCGCTGCGGTCAGAGCGCACATAGATGTTGGTGAGGTCGGTGGGCGTCGTCTGGCTGGCACGCAGCCCCTCCAAGATCACGTCGTACTCTTCACCGGTCACCGGCAGGGTGGTGGCGCGACGGGAGCCCAGCATAGTCTCCAAGGTCCGACCGATGTCCGAAACGGTCACTCCCAGCTCTGCAGCCCGGGTGTAATCGATCTCCACATCCAGCTGCGGCTTGGTTTCCTTGTAGTCGTAGTCGATGCCGATCAGGCCGGGATTGTCCTCGGCCAGGCGCGCCAAGAGGGTATCGCGCCAGCCGGCCAGCTGTTCCCAAGAGCCGCCGCCGATGACGAACTGCACCGGCTTGCGCACCCGCTGACCGAAGCCCTGACGCATGACCGGGAAGGCCCTAACACCAGGCAGATCGGCCAGGCGCGCGCGCACGTCGCCCATGATCTCCCAACCGCTGCGCCGCTCCGACCAGTCGTTCATCACGATGATGACGATGCCGTGGTTGAAGGTCTCGATGTTGCCCCAGGCGCGCGGGGCTCGGACGAGGAGGCGGGTGAGATCGCCGGACTCGACCAGCGGCATCAGCCGCGTCTCGATCTCGTCCATATAGTCTTCCATGAAGCTGTAGGTCGCGCCCTCCGGCCCGTTCACCAGGACGAAGAAGGCGCCGCGATCCTCCCGCGGGGCATACTCGGTCGCGATCTGCTGATAGAGCCAGGCGGTCCCACCCAAAAGGCCCAGAAAGACCACCAGCACGACCCAGCGCAGGCGCAGCGCCAGACGCAGGCTGGCGCCGTAGAGGTTCCGGGTGGCCCGGAAGGCTCGGTCGACGATCTTGGTAAGCGCGCCCTCGCTCTCCTTCGGGCCTAGCAGGACCGAGGCCAGCATGGGCGAGAGGCTGAGCGCCACCAGGCTGGAGAAGGCAACAGCTGCCGCCATGGTGAGCGCGAATTCAGAGAAGAGCCGACCGACGTTGCCTTGCAGGAAGGCGATCGGCACGAAGACGGCGATCAGCACCAGGGTCGTGGCAATCACTGCGAAGCCCACCTGCCGCGTGCCTTCGAAGGCGGCGACCAGAGGCGTCTCGCCATAGTGCGTAATCCGGCGGTGGATGTTCTCCAGCACCACCACGGCGTCGTCAACCACCATGCCGATCGCCAGGACCATTGCTAGCAAAGTCAGGAGGTTAACGGAGAATCCTAAGATCAATAGCACGATGAAGGTGGCGATGAGAGAGACCGGCACCGTCACCGCCGGCACGATCATCGCCCGGATACTGCCAAGGAAAAGAAAAATCACCAGCACCACCAGGCCCAAGGCGATGAAGAGCGTCTTGTAGACCTCAAAAATGGCGCCTTCGATGAAGACGGAGGTGTCGTAGCTCTGCTCGATCGACATGCCTTCGGGCAGGGTGCGGTTGATGCGGGCCGCGGCCTCCTTGGCCAGGCGCGCAACCTCCACGGTATTCGCCGTCGACTGCTTGATGATGCCGATGCCGACCATCGGCACCTGGTTGCCACGGAAGAAGGTGCGGTCTTCCGTTGTACCCAGCTCGACTCGCGCCACGTCGCCCAGGCGCACCAGGTAGCCGTCGTTGCCGCGCGCCAGCACCAGCGAGGCAAAGTCCTGCGGCTCCTGGAAAGCGCGGTTCAGGCGGACGCCGAACTGCGTGTTCGTCGATTCGATGGAGCCTGCCGGTAGCTCGACGTTCTCCGCCCGCAGTGCGTCCTCGACGTCGTTGGCGGTCAACCCGCGCGCCGCCATGGCCTGGCGGTCCAACCAGACCCGCATGGCATAGCTCTGCGCCCCACCAACCCGCACGCGCGCCACGCCATCCAGAATGGAGAAGCGGTCAACCAGGTAGCGCTCGGCATAGTCGGTCAATTCCGGCACCGACAGGCGGTCGCTGGCGAGATTGAGCCACATGATCACGTCTTGGTTGGAATCGACCTTCTGGATTTCTGGCGGATCAGCCTCATCGGGCAGGTTATCCAGAATACCGGAGACCCGGTCGCGCACGTCATTGGCGGCCGCATCGATGTCGCGAGAGACCTGGAACTCGATGGTAACGTCGGAGCGGCCGTCGCGGCTTGAGGAGGTGATGTACTTGATCCCCTCGATCCCGGCGACGCGCTCTTCGATCAGCTCGGTAATCCGGCTCTCGACCACATTGGCAGCGGCGCCTGGATAGGTGACCTCGACCGAGACAATCGGCGGGTCGATGTCGGGATACTCGCGCAGCGGCAGGCGGTCATAGGCGACCAGCCCGAAGGCGATCAGCAGGATGGCCAGAACGGCTGCAAAGACAGGCCGGGTGACCGAGGTGTCGGAAAGCCACATGCCGCTGCTCCGTCCTGCTCTAGCCGTCTTGTCGGCGGATCAAGGCGGAGATGTCGCTATCCGGCTGTTGTGCCGTGATCGTCACCGGCATTCCGGGGCGCACCTTGATCGTGCCGTGAGTGATGACGAACTCGCCAGGCACGAGGCCGTTCAAGACCTCCACCTCTCCTTGGCGTCGACCACCGAGCTCCACCCTCCGCTGCTCGACGATCTCCTGCCCCTCGTCGTTGGCGACAACGACGAAAACATAGCTCTCACCGGCGCGGCGGATGAGGGCCTCTTCAGCGATCACCAGGGTGTCACGCGGCTCTTTAATCAGCTCCACGGACATCAGAAGACCTGGGCGTAAGGCTCTGTCTTCATTAGGAATGAGCGCCCGCACAAGGATCGAGCGCGTCACCGGATCGATCTGATTGTCGATGCTGGAGACCACGCCCTCGAAGACCCGGTCGCCGAGCGCCGCAGTCATGGCGCGGATCGGCAGACCCGGCCGCAAGGCAGACAGGAAAGGCGCCGGAACCGAGAAATCCAGCTTCATGACGCTGAGGTCTTTCAAGGTGGTGATCACTGTCCCCGGCTCCACCAAGGCCCCGACCGAGATGTTGCGCAGGCCCACCACGCCGGAAAAGGGCGCGATCACCAGCCGATCGTCCAGACGCGACTGCATGGCCCGATAGCGGGCTTGTGCGGTCTCGTACTGGCGCCGCCGCTCGTCCAGCTGTGTGCCGGTGGCATAGCCCTGGCGTGCCAAGGGGCGCACCCGCTCGAACTGCTCGCGCGCCTCTGCCATTTCGAAGCGAGCCTCTTCTAGGAGCGCGCTCTGCTCGTTGGAGATCATCTCGGCCAGCACATCGCCGGCCTCCACCTCCTGCCCGTCATTGAAGTCAATGCGGGCGATCCGCTCCGTCACCTTGGCGGTCAAATCGACGCTCTCGTTGGCGAGCAGGGTCCCCAGCGCCTCAACCTGGTCTTCAAAGCGGTCGATGCGGGCTTGCTCGACAATCACCGGCGTCGGCCCAGCCTGCGCCACCACGCCCGCTGGCAGCAGGGTCACGGCGGCCAGCAAGACGGCAGCGGCCGCAGTGCTGCGGCGAAAGCGGATATGCGCGGTCTCTCGTGTCATAGCGAACAAGTTATAGGCAAAGCGCCCCACAGCAATAGCCGACAGTGTCAAAGACCCGTGTCTCGGATGGGACAGACTGTTTCGGAAGCAGCCCCTTCGTCAGTCAGCGCCCGACAATCCGCGGATTTCAGCCAGCAGGTCCACCACCAGCGGCGGCGCCTCGGCTTGCGGCGTGGCAAAGGCGATGGGGTTGGTGCCAAAGACAGCCTGGCTGCCGCCCCAGGGCGCCCGTGGCCGTGGGCGCGTTGGCGAGAAGCAGCCCGACGCAGCCGGCCTCGGCCAGAGCAGCCGTCACCAGGGCCTCAGCGGCCACTTGGCTCAGAGTCTCCCTCGCCGCCATGGCACCGCCTTATCGCCTGTCCAAACCTGCCTTCCATCGCTGGCGGAACCGTGCCCGGTCAAGCAGATACGATGAAAGTGAAGCGGGAGGCTGCTTTGTGCGATCACGACGGCCGCACCTGCTAGACAGGGCACAAGCCCTGTGGTCTCTACTCCGGGGCATGATGGATACGATTCTTGTCCTGGACTTCGGGTCTCAGGTCACTCAGCTGATCGCACGGCGTCTGCGCGAGGCTGGTGTCTACAGCGAAATCCTGCCTTTCAACGCCGACATGGCCCGGATCGAGGCGCTCAAGCCCAAGGGCATTATCCTCTCCGGCGGCCCCGCCTCGGCCATTGCCGAGGAAAGCCCCCAGGCCCATGCCGAGATCTTTCAGATGGGCCTGCCGCTCTTCGGCATCTGCTATGGCCAGCAGCTGATGGTGCATCAACTGGGCGGCCAGGTAGAGGGCGCCGATCATCAGGAATTCGGCAAGGCCTTCGTCGAGGTCACCGGCGAGACGGCCCTGACCCGCGACCTCTGGCGCCCGGGCGAACGGCATCAGGTCTGGATGAGCCACGGCGACCGCGTCGTCTCTCTGCCGCCGGGGTTCCAGTCCAGCGGCAAGTCCGACGGTGCGCCCTTCGCCATGACCGCGGACGAGAGCCGCCGCTTCTATGGCGTGCAGTTCCATCCGGAGGTGATCCACACCCCCGACGGCGCCCAGCTGATCACCCGCTTCGCCCATGAGATCTGCGGCTGTGCTGGCGACTGGACCATGGCCGCCTTCCGCGACAGCGCCGTTGCCGCGATCCGCGCCCAGGTCGGTGACAAGAGGGTGATCTGCGGCCTCTCAGGCGGGGTCGACTCCTCCGTCGCCGCGGTCCTGATCCACGAGGCCATCGGCGATCAGCTGACCTGCATCCTGGTCGACACCGGCTTGCTGCGCCTGAACGAGGCCGAGCAGGTGGTCTCCCTCTTCCGCGAGCACTACCACATCCCCCTGGTGCACCGGGATGCCAGCGACCTCTTCATGGCACGCCTGGCCGGCATCGAGGACCCGGAGGAGAAGCGCCGCATCATCGGCCGCAGCTTCGTCGAGGTCTTTGAGGAGGAAGCCGGCAAGCTGGGCGGCGCTGACTTCCTGGCGCAAGGCACGCTCTATCCCGACGTGATCGAGAGCGTCTCGCCGCGCGGCGGTCCCTCGGTCACCATCAAGACCCACCACAACGTCGGCGGCCTGCCCGAGCGCATGAACATGGCCCTGGTGGAGCCCTTGCGGGAGCTCTTCAAGGACGAGGTCCGCGCCCTTGGCCGCGAGCTGGGACTGCCGGAGAGCCTGATCGGCCGCCACCCCTTCCCCGGCCCCGGCCTAGCGATCCGCATCCCCGGTTCGGTGGACGCAGAGAAGGCCGCCATCCTGCGCAAGGCGGACGCGCTTTACATAGAGGCCTTGCGCCAGGCCGGCCTCTACGACGCCATCTGGCAGGCCTTCGCCGTCCTCCTACCGGTGCGCACCGTAGGCGTCATGGGCGACCAGCGCACCTACGACCACGTGCTGGCCTTGCGGGCAGTGACCTCCTCCGACGGCATGACGGCCGAGAGCTACCCCTTCGACCACGGCTTCCTCGCCGAGGTCGCCACCCGCATCGTGAACGAGGTGCGCGGCGTCAACCGCGTGGTCTACGACGTAACCTCAAAGCCGCCGGGGACGATTGAGTGGGAGTGACCTCGGCTAGGTGCCGAGCTTCATCGGATTGAAGATCGGCAGATCGTAGAAGTCCCGCTCGTTGTCAGTGACAATCAGGCAACCGTGCGCCTCCGCAGTCGCTGCAATGATCATGTCCAAGGCGCTGCGCGGCCGGCCCCGTAACCGCCCTTCGGCCATCAGCCTTCCCCAAATCAGGGCAGCGCGCGCATCGAAAGGCAAGATGCGGTTGGCGAAGAGGGCTTGTGGACCCTGCGCACCATGGAACCACGTATCTAGCGCATCACGCCCCTTGCCCGCGGGCTTCTCCAAGATTCCGCGCTGGACTTCTGCAATCGTGAGAGAGGCGATGTAGAGGTCCTCATCCTCCTGTTCCGCCATCCAGAGGGTCAGACTGGCAGAAGGCTGCGGTTTCAGAGCGTGGCTCAGGATGTTGGTGTCCAAGAGGAAGTGGGTCACAAATCTACCTTGCGCCCGCTCTCACGTTCACGCTCGAGATCAAGATCAGATGCTACCAACGGGGAGGCACGTAAGGCTTTCAGTATGTTGCCTTTTCCAGGCGCTTGTTCAGACAGGCTGCTTTCGACCTGGGCGCGCAGAGCAGTGGAAGCCTCCCCCTTCTCCGCAAGGCTGCGTGCCAGATGTCTGATGAGATCGCGGTCCTCCGCCCGTCCGAGGACTTCAAAACGGACCAAACCGCGCTCCTTGAGACGAGAGCGATAGGTGTCCACGGCACGCTTCTGGGCAGATGTCATGAGAGCTCTCCTTATCTATCCAGAAATATAACCGGATAGATCGCTGTGAACAAGCGAATGCCAAAAAAGCCTTTCCGTCTGGCAAGCGGAGCCGCTCACAGCCATCTCTACTGCTCGGCAGATGGAGACCGAAACCGCGTGAACATTCTCGGCAAACTCTTCTTCGGTGGCAGCCTGTCGCTGGAGTGGCTGGATCAGGGCCTGGAGAGCAGCGGGCTGGCGCCTGGCGGCTTTCCAGAGCCCCTGCGGCTGGCCATGGTGCGGCTGACCAAAGACGCGCTGGACCTGCCGCAGCGGGGCGAGCCCAAGGGGCTTGCCCGCCAGCAGCTGGTCGAGGCGTTGTCGCGCAGCGGGCGGCTCTTCGCTTATTGCTATCAGGGCAGCCGCGACTTCACAGACCGGGAGGGGCCGGAGATCGCGGCAGAGATGGAGGCGCGGCTGACGAATGCGCTGGATGCGCCGGAGGGGCTGGACGCCCGCATCATCTCGCTGACGCTGCTGTCCGGCTATGCCCATGGCGAGGTGGCAGCCCGCTTCGAGACGGAAGAGCAGGCAGAGAGCAGCTAGCCCGCGAAGAAGGGCTTTACAGCGGCGCTGCGGGTCTGATACCTACCCTGCTCTTCGCGAGAGAGCGACCGGCCAGCCAGCCGTCGCACCCGCCTGTTCCGCGGTAGCTCAGTGGTAGAGCAGACGGCTGTTAACCGTCCGGTCGTAGGTTCGAGTCCTACCCGCGGAGCCACTTCCAAAAGCCAAGACACTGTCGATGAAACGCAGAGGCCGCGTCCTCTGCCAGCCCTCGTTTCGGCCTGCAGAGTGCCCTGGCTCTAGGAGACCGGAAGCTCGCCGGCGTCCAGACGGCCGATCAGCCTATCGAGCATGCGGTCGCAGCGCGCCAGTTGATCTTCTGTGACGAACTCATCCGGCTTGTGGCCCTGCGCCATAGAGCCGGGTCCGCAGATCGCTGTCGGCACGCCGGCGTTGGCATGAAAGAGGCCGCCCTCCGTGCCGAAGGCGACTTTCGTCGTACTGTTAGCACCGGTCAGGCCTTTGAGGAAGCGCACGACTTCAGCATCGCCCGGCACGTCGAGACCGGGATAGGCGGCGATAATCTCGATCCCGATCATTGCACTGCCTGCCTCATCGGAGGCCGCGCGCGCGATGGCCTGGAAGCGGTCCGCCAGTTCCTTAAGCAGAGCGGCGGGATCGTCCTGGGCTAAGGTCCGGATTTCGGCTTTAAGCTCGCAGCGGTTCGGCACGATGTTCAGCGCCGTGCCGCCTTCGATCACGCTCACCTGCAGGGTGGTCGTCGGCTCGTCAAAGCCCTCGTCCCGCGGCCCGCTCTGTTTGATCCGCTCCTGCAGCGCCGCGACCTCCGCAACGCAAGCTGCCGCCATGTGGATGGCGTTGATGCCAAGCGACGGCAGAGCCGAGTGCGCCTCGCGCCCCTGGCAGGTGATGCGAAAGCCGGTCTTGCCCTTGTGCCCGGTGACGACCTCCATCGAAGTGGGCTCGCCGACGATGCAGAAGCGCGGCAGCACTGGCGCTTGGTTCAGATGATCGATCAGCGAGCGCACGCCGACGCAGCCGATCTCCTCGTCGTAGGAGAAAGCCAGGTGCAAGGGCAGAGCCAGGTCCCGCCGCGCGGCCCTGAGGGCGGCCGCCAGCGCCGCAGCCACGAAGCCCTTCATGTCTGCGGTTCCCCGGCCGTAGAGCCGGTTCCCCTCGCGCGTCAGGCGAAAGGGCGGACGGGTCCAGTTCTGACCGACCACCGGCACCACGTCTGTATGCCCCGATAGCATCACCCCGGCACGATCGTCGGGCCCAATAGTGGCGTAGAGGTTGCCTCTCGTACCGTCTTCATTCCAGAGCAGCAGCGGCGTCACGCCGACCGCTGCCAGCTCTTCTGCCACATAGTCCATCAGGTCCCGGTTGGGCGTCAGGCTGACGCTGTCGAAGGCGATTAGACGCTCCAGAATGCGCAGCGTGTCGGTCATGACCCTGCCTGTAGCACGTCAGGAAGACCCGGCGCGCTAGGCATCCTGCCCGTTGGCCGCCCTTTGCTCCGCCGCCGCGCCCTTCTCCAGCGCCTCCAGCACCTGCGTGTGGAACCAGTGCAGCTGGATTTCGGTGAACCAGGAGTTGCCCTGGTCGCAGATATAGCGCCCCTGATCGTAGCCCTGCGAGCGCAGGCCCCGCTGCACACTCTCGCAGATCCCGATGTCTTCGATGTTGAACATATGCATGAAGAGATCGCGAACGGCGGCGAGCTTGGGATTATCCGTCTCGCCGGCGGGGGTCAGGATATCCGCCCGCTCCGCGCACTTCTCAACACCGCCCGGCCCGAAGCGCAAGACGATCAGATTGCGCGATCCGGGCAGTGACAGCGCGCCATAGTGCGGCCAGGCCTGCCAGGCATAGTAGGGCGAGCCGTACTCCAGCTCGAGGCCAGGGAAGCCGGTCTTGGAATGGTAACGGTTGAACATCCAGCGCGGCTTTTCGATCAGCTCTTCCATCTCCTGCTCAAGCACCTGGGCCAGCTTCGGGTGCGCGATGGGGATGTGATAGGCCTCGGAAAAGTTGTCGACGACCGTCTTCCAGTCGGCATTGATGTCGTAGTGCAGCCGCTCAGCGACGACGAAGTCGGGACAGTCCGGTAAGAACTGGCTGACGCTGTCGGCAAAGCCCTCCATCTCCTCCTCAAAGGGCCTGCAGTCGGGATCCAGGTTCACGAAGATCAGACCGGCTGCGACCGCCAGATGAATGCTCTTCAGGCTGAACTGGGACTTGTCGAAGCCGCCCACATGTTCGGTCTGCGGTGCGCGGGCAAGCCTGCCGTCAAGACGATACATCCAGGCATGATAGGGGCAGGTCATGGCCTTGCTCTGCAGCTGCCCGGCCCCTTTCAGCAGCTCGTGACCGCGATGCTGGCAGATGTTGTAGAAGCAGCGGATCACCTCGTCATCGCCGCGCACCACCACGATGGGCTGCTCGCCGACCAGGTCGGTGAAGTACATCCCCGGCTTCGCGACATCCGCCACATGGCCCACATAGCACCAGGTCTTGCGGTGGATGTGGCGCATCTCAAGCTCATAGATCGCCGGGTCGGTGTAGTAGCGCGACGGCAGGGTCGGCGAATTCATCGGATCGAGCGAGAACTGCCCGCGTACGCCGGTCGGCAGCCGCTCGGGGTTGATGACGTGTTCCATAGTGCAGATCTCCCCAGTCTTTTGCGCGGGTTACCCGGCGCGAAACCAATAAGGCTGTAAGCGTGATGGTCTCTTTCGATCCCTCTCGCGGCCTGTTCGATCAGTCCGCCGCCAGCTCGGCGAGCTCTCGCCGGAAGGGCAGCGCATCGCCGATGTCTTCTCGATCCAAGGTCTCGGCGTAGCGCCGCCCGGCGTAGGTCGCCCAGGCGATCGGGGCCGGCGCTTCGGCATCGCCAATCCGTTTGACGGAGCGGATGCCGGCCTCGGCCCAGGCCTCCTTGCGCGCCACCAAGTCGGCATAGAGCGCATCCTTGGCGGTGCGAGAGGTCACCATGACCACCGCATCGGCTGCGATCTCCTCACTGCGGCCCGTGTGCACGCAAGCGAGGGTCACGCCACCGCTGGAAACGGCATCCAAGGCTGTACCAATGCGCGCCACGACACCCATGGAGAGGAGCTTGGACTGAATGAAGCCCTGCTCCAGCGTATTGACGGTCCACTGCGAGATCAGGGGCGCCGGCGTGACCAAGGTTACCGAGCAGCCGGCCTCGACGAGCAGCTGGGCAAGTACGCCACCCATGTAGAAGTGATCGTCGTCGTAGAGCAGGACATGACCTGAGGGCAGACGGCCGGCCATGAGATCATCGGGTGTGAAGAGCGGCATGGCGCCGTCGCTCGGGGTCGGCCGCAGGTGCCAGCGCGCCACCGTGTCCCGCCGCCAGGTGGCGC
>JBCBSF010000007.1:0-86034 GCA_039819325.1 Pseudomonadota bacterium
CAGCCCTCTCCCCCGCCCGGCCACCCAACGAGAGTATCCTGGACTGGGTGGCCGGGCGGGGGAGAGGGCTGGCGCCGCAGCGATGAGCTTGCTCATCGTGCAAAGACATCCTTGAGATGCCGGGATAGCTCAGTTGGTAGAGCAACCGATTTGTAATCGGTAGGTCGTCGGTTCGAGTCCGACCCCCGGCACCACAGGCCTCCGGCCCCCAAGGGCGCTGTCAGGAGACAGATGGTGGATCTGGTCACCGGCGCCGCCGGGTTTATCGGACAGCATGTGGTGGCAGCGCTCGCCGCGGAGGGCCGCGCAGTCCGAGGCCTCGACCTGCTGGCCAAGCCGCCGGGCTTGGCGTGCGACTGGGTGCAGGGCTCCATCCTAGATCCGCGTGCGATGGCCGAGGCCTGCCAAGGCGTCGCCAGGGTCTTTCACCTGGCCGCCATTCCACACTTCTGGACGCCCGAACGCAACGCCCATCAGCAGGTGAACGTCGCGGGCACGGAGGCCGTCATCGCCGCGGCGCGCGCAGCTGGGGTCGCGAAGCTGCTGCACTGCTCGACCGAGGCCATCCTCATGCCCTTGAGCAAAGCCCTGGGCAGAGAGGTGGACGAGCACCACGCCCCGCCGGCCAGTGCCATGCCCGGCCCCTACACGCGGTCAAAGCTCGCAGCCGAGGCGGCAGCGCTGGCTGCCAGCGATCTGGCGCCGGTGGTGGTCAATCCCACCGCCCCTATCGGCCCCGGCGACCAGGCCATGACGCCACCGACTCGCATGCTGACCGACTTCCTGGCTGGCCGTTACCCGGCCTTTCTGGACTGCACCTTGAACCTGGTCGATGTGCGCGACGTGGCTGCCGGGCACCTGCTGGCTGCCGAGAAAGGCGCTCCTGGCCAGCGCTACATCCTGGGCGGGGAGAACATCCAGCTCTCTCGCCTCTTGGCCCTCTTGGGCGAGATCTCCGGACAAGAGATGCCGAAGCGCGCGATCCCCGGCTGGGTGGCGCTCACCAGCGCCAAGGTCGCCACCTGGTGGGCCAACAGCGTCAGCAAGCAGGCCCCCTCGGCGACACCTGAGGGTGTCCGCTTGGCACTGAGCGCCGGCCCCTTGTCAAGCGCGAGGGCCGAGCAGGATCTAGGCTACCAGCCACGCCCGTTGCGTGAGGCCTTAGAGGCGGCCCTCACGGATCTGCGAGAACGCGACCTGGCGCCGCGATGAGCTAGACAAGGCTGTCTGGACTCCCCATTAAATGCGCTATGAGCGTGACCTACGAACAAGAAGCACGGCCACTCTGGCCAGCCATCCTGCGCGGCCTGTCGCGGCGCTGTCCGGCTTGCGGCGAGACCAAGGCCTTCACCGGTTATCTGACGCTGACTCCGGCCTGCAGCCACTGCGGCACCAAGCTGGGCGAGATCCGCGCCGACGACTTCCCGCCCTACGTTACCATCTTCATCGTCGGCCACATCGTGGTGCCGCTGGTGCTCTTCAGCGAGAAGACCCTGGCGCTCTCTCTCACCGCCCAGCTCTTGATCTGGCCGCTGGTCACTCTGGTCATGACCCTGGGCGCCTTGCCCTACATCAAGGGGGCAGTGGTTGGCCTCATGTGGTCGCTGCGCCTACGCGGCGGTGACGAGCAGGCGCAACCGGACCAGCCGCGCGAGACCTAGCCACGTTGCTGCAGGCAGGTACTGTTGATTTGTCACTATCCACCCTCACTCCCTCGTCTTGAGCAGCGAGCTTGGGGCCCATCCTTTAACTGGTGCGGGCTTACGCCCACTGCTCAGCCCTTCGACAAGCTGAGGAGAGGGGTACGTGGATGGGACAAATCCCTCAGTCCACGTTCAACCCGCTAAGGCCTTCAGGTCCGGTATGGGCCGGCAGTAACGCGGGTCGCTGGCCAGCAAAGCCTCCAGGCTCTCGCCGAAAGCCAACAGCTTGGCCTCCTGCCAGGGCTTGCCGACGATCTGCAGGCCAAAGGGCAAACCCTTCTCGTCCAGGCCGCAGGGCAGCACCAGGCTGGGACAGCCGGTAAGCGTGATGGCGTAGGTAATCGCGATCCAGGAGATGTAGGTCTGCAAGGGCTTGCCATCGATCTGGTCGGGATAGAGCTTGGTCTTGTCGAAGGGCTGGACCGAGGCCACCGGGCAGATCAGGACGTCCACCTGATCCATCAGGCCCAAGAAGGCCCGATAGAGCTTGCCGTGCGCGACCTGCGCTGCCGCCACATCTGCGGCCGAGCGCTCGAAGCCCAGCGCCGTGTTGACCCGCACGTTGGGACCCAACTGCTGCGGATCCTTCTGGTAGAGTGTGGCGAAGCCGGCCAGGAAGCCGACGGCGCGCAGGGTCTCGAAGACCCAGGTGGCGTCCTCCAGCGGCGGAGAGACGTTGTCGGTCTGGCCGAACAGCGGTGACAGCGCCTCGACCCGCTGACGGAAGAGACCACGGACCTCCTCGGACACCGGCGCGATGCCCAGATCCTCAGAGAAGCCGACGGTCATGCTGGAGAGATCGGCGGGCGGTGCAGACAGGGCTGCAGGATCAAATGGCCGCGATAGTGGGCAGCGCCGGTCGTGTCCTGCCAAGACTTGCAGCAAGAGACGCAAGTCCGGCAGGCTGCGCGCCATCGGCCCCTCGACCGAAAGCGGCGAAAAGATTCTAAGACCCGCCGGATCGGGCACCAGACCCGGCGTTGGGCGCAGGCCGAAGATGCCGCAGTAGGCCGCCGGCGTGCGCAGACTGCCGCCAAGATCGGAACCGGTGCAGAGCGGCAGCATGCTGGTTGCCATGGCGACCGCCGACCCGCCCGAGGAACCGGCACAGGTCAAGGCTGGATCGAAGGGGTTGCCGGTCACCCCATAGACGGCATTGGTGGTGTTGGCCCCGGCACCGAACTCCGGGGTGTTGGTCTTGGCGGCGATGATGGCGCCGGCCTGGCGCAGGCGGGTGACCAGCGGGTCGTCTGCCTTGGGCACATAGTCGGCATAGAGCGGCGAGCCGAAGGTGGTGGTCAGCCCCTCCGTTTCGCTCAAGTCCTTGATGCCGATCGGCAGACCGTGCAGCAGACCCAGGTCCTCGCCGCGCAGCACAGCCGCCTCCGCGGCTTCGGCCGCCGCCGCGGCACGGCCATCCTCGGCTACAACCGCGTTCAGGGTCGGGTTGACCTCGGCGATGCGAGCCTGGCAGTCGGCCAGCAGCTCGCGTGGAGAGATCTGCTTGGCACCGATCATCTGGCGCAGGTCGACGGCCGGGCGATCGCAGAGGGGGGCACTGCTCATGGGTTACGGTCCTTGCGTTTGCGGTCCTATCGCAGGACTGCATAGCCGAGATCTGCGGCGGCTGTCTCCATGTCGAGGATCTCTTGGTAGGCACCGGCGGGTAGGACAGAGACTCCCGACAAGGCTAGAGCTTTGCGGACAGCCGCCAGGCTGGGATCGGCCATCACCTGGTCCAAGCCTGCACGCAGGGCGGCGATGGTCTCCGGCGTGGCGGAAGCAGCGGTGACCAGAGGCAGACCGGGTGCGCTGGCGCTGAAGCCCAGCACGCGGGTTCCGGCCAAGCGGCCCGGGGCATCGCGCATCGCCAGACCATGGGTGACACAGTCGATGGCAGCCAGATCCGCCTCGCCACTGCCGACGGCTGCGGCGGAAAGCAGATGCCGGCCCGTCTCAAAGACACGGCTGAAGAAGGGCTTGCCCTGAGCCAGCGGCGCCACGGCGAAGCGCAGACAGTTGTGACCTGACTGGGAGTCCCGGCCGTTGATCGCCACCCTAGCGCCTTGCAGGTCGGCAAGGCTTGCCGCCGGACTGTCGGCGGCGACCAGGAAGACGCTGCAATAGCGTGGGCCCTCGCAGCCGGGGAGGCTGTAGTGCGGGGTCGCCACATAGGCGACATCCTCGCGAAAGCCGGTCATCAGCGGATAGCCGCAGGCCTGGCTCAAGAGCAGATCCGCACCGCGCCAAAGCTGCGCCACGTCAGAGGAGACCAGACGCTCGGCATCAGCCAAGCCGGCGGGCAAGGCGGCAACCAAGGCCCGCACGAAGGCGTCGTTGGCCTCCTGACTCGGCGGAAAGTCGTACATGGGCAGCGAGATGCGGCCCGCTGCGGCACTCATGTCCCGGTGTCCGGCTTCTCCGGCAGCACGCTTTCGACGTCCGGTAACTGGCCGCCCGTCCCCCATTGAAACTTCGGCAGGTCATCGGCCAGCGGGTAGTAGTCGCCTTGATCGCAGAGGAAGACGTGCGCCGCTGCCGTTACACCGCTTGGCTGGTCGAGGCTGCCGCAAGCAACCGCCGTGTAGTCGGCCTCGGCCGGCCGCCAGAAGAGGCTGGAGCCACAGGCCGAACAGAAACCGCGTTCGGCGACGGGAGAGGCGCTGTACCAGGTGAGCGTCTCGGCCTTCTCCAGATGCAGCGCAGCTGTCTTGGTGGCAGAGTAATAGGCCGGCCCGCTGTGCTGGCGCTGGCACATGCCGCAGTGGCAGACCAGAGCCGGGCGCAGCGGTGCTGTGATCCGATAGCGCACGGCACCGCAGAGGCACCCGCCCGTCTGTTCCTCACTCATGCCCGTCCCCCTGTGAAGTAGGCGCCGCGGCCACCGCGCGCCGTCTCGTTGCCCTCTTCGATCAAGCCCTGGATCATCGACCAGACCGCCGGCGGCTGCACCCGGGCAAGCCGCACCAGCTCGTCGAAGTAGCGGGAGAGTAGGCGCACATGCTCGGTCGTGTTCAATACGAAATACATGGATCCGAAGTAGACCGCAGCACGCAGCGGTCCAAAGACTGTGAAGGGCACGGCATAGGTCACCAGGCCGTCATAAAGAAACCAGCGCAGCGAAGGGTAGAGCTCGTCCAGGATCCGGGCCATTGCTTCCAGCTGCTCGCGCCGTTCCGGCCAGGGTAGGTCGCGCCAGATTCCCTCTCCGCGGGCGAAGGATTCCAGCATTTGGATGGGGCTGCACATCTCCATCTCCCGGTCCGGCAGGCGGGCTTGCTGCAGCCGCACCGCGCTGGCGGTCGCCAGGCCTTGCGACACATCGCCCGGAAAGTGCCGATGCTCGTAGCGGATGACCGCTTCGGTCTTCAGCAGATCGGGGATCGACGAGGGTACGTAGCGGATGCGGTAGCCCGCCGCCTCGTCATGCCAGCGCTGCAGGCGGTGATCGATGGGGGAGCCTGCCTCCGTCTCGATCTCTAGAGCGCGTTGCACGACCTCCGGCCCCACTTTGCCCTCTTGGGTCAGACCCAAGAGCCAGTCGATCGAGACCTGCGCGGCCGTAGCGATGGCGATGATGGTCTCCGCCCGCGGCAGCCGGTCCCGGTCCTCGTCCAAGAGCTGCGAGAGGGTGGAGCGGTCGAGGCCCAGACGCCGGGCGAAAGAGGCCTGGCTCTCGTCGTTTTGCTCCATCACCTCGCGCAGGCGGTTACGGAACGTGGCGATGGTCTCGCGTTTATCCATGTTGACACCAACTCTGACTTTCAACGGCGTTGCTGACTCTTATCACCATCATCATGATTTGATTACCAAGCGCTGCGTCTTGTGACCATATCATCCTTGTGTGATCAAGGGTTCGTTATCCATTGTGGCTGTTGAGGACAGTCTAGCAACGGGGGACGAAGCAGCATGACAGCGAAAGCGGCATTGGGTAGTGGACGAGCGGCTGGGCGGCGTGGCGCGATCGAGTGGCCGACGGTGGCCTTGATCATGGGCCTCTATACCGCCTTTGGCCTCTTGACCTGGTTTCATGCTGCTTTGCCGCTCTGGGTCCTGCTGCCCTGCGCCGTCTATCTGGGCGGGCTTTACGGTCACATTCAGCACGAGGTCATCCATGGCCACCCGACCCGCTCGCAGGCGGTGAACGCGGCGATGATCTTCCCCTCGATCTGGCTTTGGATCCCCTTTCAGACCTCGGTCCAGATGCACCTGACGCACCACCGCGATCACAACCTGACCTCGCCGACCCGCGATCCTGAAAGCTTTTATGTGACGCCGGAGGCCTGGGCGCAGATGGGGCCGCTGTCGCGCGGCTACCGCATTGCCGTCAACAGCCTGGCTGGGCGGCTGCTGCTCTCTCCGCCACGCACCATCGCGCTGGTCTGGTGGGACTGGCTGACCCGCCTGGCCAAGGGCGACCGCAGCGACTTGGGCGTCTGGCTCGGCCATCTGGTCGCCATGGCCTTGCCGCTGGCCTGGGCCGTCTGGCTCTGCGGTCTGCCGCTTTGGATCTATCTGGTCGGTTTCGTCTATGGCGGCGTCGCGCTCTCCGCCCTGCGGTCCTTCCTCGAGCATCAAGCGAGCGACAAGGTGGGGGAGCGGATCTGCGTCGTGGAATCCGGCTGGTTCTTCGGTTTTCTTTTCCTTTTCAACAACTTGCACGTCGTGCACCACGCCTATCCGACCTTGGCCTGGTACCGCATCCCGGCCCGCTGGCGGAAGAACCGCCAGGCCTTCCTGCGGCGCAACGGCGGCTACTACTACAAAGGCTATGCCGAGGTCGCCCGGCGCTACCTCTTCACGCCCAAGGAATGGCCGGTGCACCCGGGCCTGCCGGACCTAGCACCGGTGAGCGGCACCTCAGGCCTGCAAGACAGCGCCCGGGCCGGCGTCCCCGCTGGCTCAGTGGGTCAAGCCATCCCGGCCAAACCGGCCTAGGGGCGCGACAAGGCCGGACATAGCCTCCCCTCTCGTTTCTGTGAGATGGTCTCTCTGCGTTCTGCGATGAGCAAGCTCATCGCTTCGGCGCCGGCCCGCTCCCCCACCCGGCCACCCAGTCCAGGATACTCTCGTTGGGTGGCCGGGTGGGGGAGCGGGCGGGTGCCGCGGTCACGCCAGTGACCGAAACCCTAAAGGCGAGGAGAGACGAGATGCGGCGTGATTGGCTGGGCAACGCGGTGACGGTGGAATCGGACGAGACCCTGAAGGGGATCGACGCCTTCCAAGAGGGTTTTCTTAGCTATGAGACCAAGGCGATGGAGATCTTGGCGGCCGCCGACGGTGATCCCGACTGCGCTATCGCCAATGCCTATGCCGCCATGCTGATGATGTTCATGGAAGCACCGGAGGCACCCGCCCAGGCCCGCCCCTACATCGAACGCGCCCAGGCCGCTGCCGAAGGTGCCACTCGGCGTGAGCAGATGGACATCACAGCCATCCGCGCCTGGGTCGACAATGACATGACCAAGGCCATCAAGGTCAGCCGCGAGATCGCAGCCGAGTTCCCCGGCGACCTGCCGATCGTCAAGGCCTGTCAGTATCACGCCTTCAACCTGGGCGATGCACCCACCATGCTGGCTGTCGCCGACCAGGTGGCCACGCATCATGTCGAGTTGCCTTACATGCACGGCCTTCTCGCCTTCGCCTACGAGCAGTGCAATCTGCTGGAGGAGGCGGAGAAGGCAGCGCACCGCGCCATCGCGCTGAAGCGGAAAGAGCCCTGGGCACACCACGCTCTGGCGCACGTCATGCTGACCCAAGGCCGCACTGAAGAAAGCAAGGCCTTCATGGAGGAGATGAGCGAGACCTGGACCGACCTCAACTCCTTCATGGTCACCCACAACTGGTGGCACCTGGCGCTGAACTACATCGCACTGGGCGAGACGCAGAAGGTGCTGAACCTCTACGACCAGCAAGTCTGGGGTGTGTGGAAGGAGTACAGTCAGGATCAGATCGGCGCGGTCTCGCTCCTGCTTAGGCTCGAGTTGGCCGGCGTTGACGTCGGTAACCGTTGGGAGGATCTGGCCGATCACCTGGCCGTCCGCACCAAGGACTTCGTGCAGCCCTTCCTCACCATGCAGTACCTCTACGGCCTGGCCCGCGCCGGTCGGCCAGAGGCGGATAGTCTGATGGGCAATCTGCGTGCCTTCGTGCCCGAGGCACCGGCTTTCTGCGCAGCCGCCTGGCAGGAGGTAGCACTACCGGCCTGTGAGGGCTTGCTGGCACACGCCCGCGGCGATCATCGGGCGGTGCTGCAGCGCCTGGGCATTGCGCTGCCGCGCATGATGGAGATCGGCGGCAGTCACGCCCAGCGCGACCTCTTCGATCAGGTGCTGCTGGACTCGCTGATCAAGCTGGAACGCAACGTCCCCGCCCAGCGCGCCTTGGAGCACCGCCGCGGCTTTGACCCCATGGATGTGCCGACCAACCGCGCCCTTGCCGCGATCTACCAAGCCCTGGAGCTGCCACGAGAAGCTGCCAAGGCGCAAGCGCGTGTATCGCAGCGGGTGAGCTGATCAGCACCTGATGCCACGTCAGGCTTGACCGCTACATGTCTTCCAGGCTCTTGCCCTTGGTCTCGATGCGGAAGGCGTAGGTGACCACCGCACCCAGCAAGAAGGCCCCCACCAGGCCGAAGAGCAGCACCTCCTGTCCCAGATCATCAAGCAGAATGGGGAAGAGGAAGGCTGTGGCGACCGCGCCGATCTTGGCGAAGGAGGCGGCGAAGCCCGCGCCCGTGCCGCGGATATGGGTCGGGAAGACCTCACCGGCGATCAGATAGGTCTGGGCGTTGGGGCCCAGGTTGGTCATGAAGTTGAAGAGCATGAAGCCGATGAAGATCAGCGCCAGCTGCGTTTCGCCGGCAAATCCGCTGGAAAGTGCGGCGATGGTGAGACCGACCGCACAGCCGATGAAGCCGAAGATCTGCAGCCGGATGCGCCCGACCTTGTCCGCCAGAAGGATGGCGAAGATGATCCCGACAATGAAAAGCAAGTCCAGGAAGGCCGTGCCCTTGGCCGCCTGAATGTCGTTGTGGATCAGGTCGGTCAAATTGTGCGCGTTCTCGTTCTTGTGGCCGATGGAGGCCGCCAGGATCACCGGCGTGAAGATGCCGATACCGTAGGTGCCGAGGTCCTGCAGGAACCAGGGCACCGAGGCCAGGACCGTTGCCCGCTTGTTCTTGCGCTTGAAGAGCTCCAGAATCCCGCCTTTGCGGTGCTCGCCCTCTTCACCCTTGGGCTCAGAGATGAGTTCCTCTTCCGCCAGCCGCACTTCCTTGGGGTACTGAGGATCGCGGGTCAGCAGAATCTTGGCGGCCCTTGAAGCCTCGGCCCGACGACCGCGCGAGAAGAGCCAGTGTGGGCTCTCCGGAACGGTGAAACGTGCCAAGGTGACGAGCAGTGCGGGGATGATGGCGGTGGCGTACATCCAACGCCAGGCATCCAGCGCCGGGTTCTCCACCAGGATCAGGTAGCCGATACCGGCACCGCAGAGCATGCCGACCGCCTGGAAGCCAAAGGCGCCCAGGACCAGCTTGCCGCGTGTGCGCGAGGGAATGGATTCGGAGATAACCATGTGCGCGGTGGGGTAGTCGCAGCCCAGAGCCAATCCCATGCCAAAGAGGAAGATGATCAGCAGGGTGAAGCTGGGCGTGAAGGTCAGCGCCACCAGGAAGCCGGTGAAAAGCGCCATCTCCAGCACGAACATGGTCTTGCGGCCGAAAGTGTCGGCCAAGCCGCCCAGCGCGGTTGCGCCGACCAGAATGCCAGCCAAGGTCGCGGCCGTGACCAGGCCGTGGCTCAGGCTGCCATCCAGATTGAACTGCTTGATGATCAGGGGCAGCGCGATGCCGGTCATGAAGACCACCAGGCCTTCGAAGAACTTACCCGCGGCCGCCAACCACCAGATGCGCTGTTGCATCTTGGTCAAGGGGACCGAGGTGGTCTTGGTCCCGTCCTCCCAGTAGGGAGTCTCGTCCAGATACATCTGGACGGTTTTTCGCCCCGCTGTCGCGTCGCTCATGCTCACCCCCAATCGCGGATTGCAGCCAGGGCGAGCCTTATCGTTACAGTGTTACCATTCCGTGACAGTTGCGTGCGGCCTAAGCACCGCAGCGCCGAAGGAGGCCTTTTCTCAACTCTGCCGCCAGGGCAGCGCTCGCGCCTTCCAGCCGTTTGTCTGGCCACGGTGCCCCTCGTGATCGGGATCACCTTCGAAGCCTTCAGCGACATTGAAACACTTGCTGTATCCGGCCGCCGTCATGGCCATAGCAGCAGCCTGGCTGCGCGCGCCGGAGCGGCAGAGGAAGTAGAGCGGCGTGTCGCTGTCGGTGACGGCACCGGAGAGCTTCTCGACGAATGCGGCATTATGCATCATGCCCGGAAAGGACTGCCAAGCGAGCAAGAGCGGCTCCTTACCGACGGTGCCCAGATCCGGCAGGCCGACGAAGGTCCATTCCGCCTCGCTGCGGACATCGACCAGCTGGGCTTTGGGGTTCTTCTCCAGTTCCGCCCAGGCCTCGCTGGGGTTGACGGTGCCGGCAAAGCTCATGACTGCTCTCTCCTCTCCTGGCCCTTCTCGCTAGCTCTAAATGGCGAGCGGCCGAAGAGACGCAAGCCTCAGCCGCCGGCCTGCTGGAAGGCGAAGACCTGCACCAACCGCCCCTCTTCCGGGCTGGCGCCAAAGCCGGCTTCAGCCGAATGCCAAAGCCAAGGCCGGTAGAAGATTGCCCGATTGAAGCGCATGGGTATCGTCATCAGGCTTTCCCAGGCCGCCGCATCCGGCCCATCGCGTGCGAGCAGCTCTGCGATCGAGCCGACGCCGAGCGCAGCAAGCTCTGCCTCTTGTGTCGGCGTGCGATCCGACTTGAGCCCGCGGTGACGGTAGAAAGTGGTGCCGCCCTGGCAGTGCTGAGGCAGGGTCAAGTAGCAAACCCCGACCCACCAGAGGTGCGAGGGGTCAACATGCACGAGGTAGCGGCTTTCCTCCCCCGCCAAGGTGGCTCGTACCACGCCGTGGAAGGCCCCGCCGCTGGCGGCGCGCAGCGGTTCGCCGACCATGGTAGAGACCACCTGATCCAGCTCCGGCGTTGCCAGACTGCCCGCACCATTGCGGCCGGGGAAGGTGCGCGGCCCCCTATGCTCGGGAAAGCCTAGAGACAGGGCCGCAGCGCGCACGTCGAGCGGGTTGTTGTAGAAGTCTTCGATGACGACCAAGGACCGGTGCATCGCCACCTTCTATCCTGCGGACCACAGAAGCGGCAGGGGCGCCAGACGCACCCCTGCCACGCGCTTTGCTGCTAGGCCGCTTTCAGCCCAGGCAGGTGGGTGGCCGTCCACTGCTCCGGCGGCTTGCGCACCTCGGCGAAGAAGGCCTCCATCAGCCGGTGGGTGAGCCGGCCGGGGTTGTAATGCCGCCCATCGATCTCGCCGACCGGCGTGATCTCTGCGGCGGTGCCGGTCAAGAAGACCTCGCTGGCTGTGTCCAGGTCTTCCAGCGTGACGTGGCGCTCCACCACCTCGATCCCCTCGGCCTCAGCCAGCGCGATGACGGTGCGCCGGGTGATGCCGTTCAGGAAGCAGTCGGGCAGCGGCGTGTGCAGCTTGCCGTCCTGTACCAGGAAGACGTTGGCGCCTGTGGCCTCGGCCACCAGGCCGCGGTGATCGAGCATCAGCGCATCCTGATAGCCCTTGGCCTCAGCTTCGTGCTTGGAGAGCGTGCAGATCATATAGAGACCCGCCGCCTTCGACTGGGTCGGCGCGCAGTCCGGCGCCGGCCGCCGCCAGGGCGCCATGGCCAGGCGGATACCTTGGGCCTTCAGCTCAGGCGAGAAGTAGGCTGGCCACTCCCAGGCGGCGATGGCGACGTTGATCTTAGTCGCCTGGGCGGAGACACCCATCATCTCGCTGCCGCGCCAGGCCACTGGACGGACATAGGCGTCGCTCAGCTTGTTGGCGGCAATAACCGCGTCGGCAGCGGCATCGATCTCTTCAACGCTGTAGGGCAGGCTGAAGCCCAGGATCTCAGCCGAGTGCTGCAGGCGCTGGTGATGCTCATGCCCCTTAAAAATGACGCCGCCATAGGCGCGCTCGCCCTCAAAGACGGAGGAGGCGTAGTGCAAAGCGTGCGAGAGGACATGCAGGCGCGCCTCGGTCCAGGGCACCAGGGCCCCGTTCATCCAGATCACTCCGGCGCGATTATCAAAAGAGTCAGTGGCCATATCGGTTCCGTTCCAAGCCAGTTTGCGCTATCCGACAGTCGAACCCTGAGAGCGACGAGGCGAGCCCCACAAGCCGCCACCAAGGTCCAGTTTCTTGAAGTCGTGCCGACCCTGTTGCGTGACGGATCGGCGTTCCCTCCAACGTTTGCGCAATTTTATTGCGTTTACGTGAGGTGAATGATAACGAAGGGACGCTAGATTAGTCAACATGGCTGACGTATTGCATAGCAGCCTTGCGGGAAGGAGTTTCGGGTGGGGTCACCTGGCAAAGCAGAGTTAAAGGCCGGCGCCAATCCGCTTTTCCTGCGTGAGGAGGAGCTGCGCCGGGGTCTGGAATCCCTCTTCTATGCCTATCGCGCCTTCACCGCTGAACCGGACCGCATCTTGGCTGAGATCGGCTTCGGGCGGGCGCATCACCGCGCCATCTACTTCATCGGCCGCTATCCCGGGATCACTGTCAGTGAGCTTCTGCAGATCCTTGGGATCACCAAGCAGAGCCTGTCGCGCGTGCTGGGCCAGATGGTCGATCAGGGCTATGTCGCGCAGGCCCGCGGCACCCGCGATCAGCGCCAGCGGCTCTTGACCCTGACCGACAAGGGCCGGGCCTTGGAACAGCGGCTCACCAGCAGCCAGTGCCGTCTCTTCGCCGCGGCCTACAAGACTGCCGGTGCGGAGGCCGTGGCCGGCTTCCGCACCGTATTGGCCGGCATCATGGAAGAGGTCGACCGCGCGCGCATGGAGGAGGAGCACGGCGGCGGCGAGGGCGAGGAGAGGCCGGCAGACGCGAACAGCGCCCACACTGCCTTCCCCAACGCCTCTGCACCCCGCGATCCTGTATGAGCGAGCCGGCCCCGCATCTTCTTGTCGTCGACGACGATCAGCGCCTCTGCGATCTGCTGACCCGCTATCTGACCTCAGAAGGCTTCATGGTCACCACCGCCAGCGATGCGGAGGAAGCCAAGCAGAAGCTGGAAGCGCTGGCCTTCGACCTGCTGATCTTGGACATCATGCTGCCCGGTGCCAGCGGTCTGGATCTCACCCGCGCGCTGCGCCGCGAGAGCCCGGTGGCGATCCTGCTGCTCTCCGCCAAGGGCGAGCCTGACGACCGTATCACCGGCTTGCAGGCCGGCGCCGACGATTACCTGGCCAAGCCCTTCGAGCCGCGTGAGCTCTTGGCCCGGATCAATGCCATCCTGCGTCGCGCCCTGCCGGAGGTGCGCAAGGAGGAGGCGCAGGTCCGCTTTGGCCCCTTTACCTTCGATATCGAGCGCGGGCACTTGAACGAGTCCGGGCAGCCGATCCATTTGACGGAGACGGAGGCTGGGCTCTTGTCGCTCTTGGCGAAGGAAGCCGGCAGCCCGGTCAGCCGCGAGACACTGGCCGGCACCAGCGAGGCCGGTAAGGTGCGGTCGGTGGACGTGCAGATTACCCGTTTGCGCCGTAAGCTGGAGGCCGACCCCCGCTTCCCGCGCTATCTGCAGACGGTACGCGGCAAGGGCTACAGTCTGATCGTGGAATAGGTGAGAGGAAGGACAGGCTAAGCGCCAATGCGGATTGCGATCCCCATCATCGACGATCTGCCCTGGCAGACGGTGAAGCGCTTCCTGCCGCGCAGCCTGCTGGGCCGCTCGCTGCTGATCATCCTGGTGCCGATGGTGCTCTTACAGATCTCGGCCACCTATTTCTTCTATGACCGCCACTACGATGTCATCACCAAACGCTTGGCGCAGGGTATTGCCGGCGGTCTTGCTACCGTCATAGCCCTTCTGGAGCATGAGACGCCGGAGCAGACCATCTCCAGCCTCGGCACGCCTGGCCTCGGCAGCTGGGGCGTGGAGCGGGATTCATTTCTGGAGCTGGCCGAGCGCTCTCTCGAATTCTCGATCCTCTTCCAAGAGGACGTGGCCTTGCCAGACGGCATCGAGCCGCCGATCCGCAGCCTGCTGGACCGCCACCTGGCCAATGCCATCCAAAGCCGGATCGATTGGCCCTTCACCCTCGATACCGAAACCATGCCCTCTTACGTCGAGATCATGGTCTCGCTGCCCGACGGCGTGCTTCGTGTCTTGGTAAAGCGCAAGCAGCTCTTCAGCGACACGACCTACATCTTCGTCTTCTGGATCGTTGGTTCCTCGGTGCTACTTTTCCTGGTCGCCTTCATCTTCATGCGCAATCAGGTCCGCCCGATCCGCCGGCTGGCCAAGGCAGCGGAGAGCTTCGGCAAGGGCCGCGATGTGGCCGATTTCCGTATCGAGGGCGCCAGCGAGGTGCGCCAGGCCGCTACTGCCTTCCTGCAGATGCGCGCTCGCATCAAGAGACAGATGACCCAGCGAACCGCCATGCTGGCCGGCGTCAGCCACGACCTGCGCACGCCGCTGACCCGAATGAAGCTAGAGCTGGCCATGACCCCGGCCGGCCGCGGCCGCGACGGTCTGGCGACCGACGTGACTGAGATGGAGCATATGATCGCCGCCTATCTGGCCTTCGCCCGGGGCGAGGAAGGCGAGCCTATGGTGGAGACGGACCTGAGCCAGCTCTTAAGCGAGGTGGTCGAGCAACTGCGTCGCGGCGGCGGTACGATCGCGCTAGACACGCCCGGTCAGGTGCACCTGCCGCTGCGCCAGGCCGCTATGCGCCGGGCCCTGAACAATCTGCTGGAGAACGCCTTGAAGCACGGCCGGCAGGTGGCCGCCACCCTGCGGGTCGCCAAGGAACGTGCCGACATCCTGATCGACGACGACGGTCCCGGCGTGCCGGTCTCGCAGCGCGAGCTGGTCTTCCGCGCCTTCCACCGGCTAGAGCCAGGCCGCGACCCCAACAGCGGCGGCGCCGGCCTGGGCCTCACCATCGCGCGCGATGTGGCCCGCAGTCATGGCGGTGACGTGACCTTGGAGGAGTCGCCGCTGGGCGGCCTGCGGGCGGTCTTGCGGCTGCCGCTTTAGAGCATGAGAAGGTCAGATAGAGTTGGTGCTTCCAAAAGCCCTCCCTCGTCTTGAGCAGCGAGCGTTAGCGAGCGTCCGTCGAAAGGCGGGCCGTTAGCACCGAGCCTCGGGCCCGCCCTTCGACAGGTGCGGGCTTACGCCCGCTGCTCAGGACGAGGGGTGCGTGGGTGGTTGGGTACTCAAACCAATCCAATCATGCTCTAAGCGACCTGCATTCTCGGGTTTGGGCTTCCTGTTTCTGTTCGCCCTGACCTCATGCTGAGCCTGTCGAAGCATGTGCCCCAAGCGCGTTCTTCCCTTTGGCACACGCTTCGACAGGCTCAGCATGAGGGCAGTGCTTAGTGGTTACAGGCTAGCGGTCGGCACTCGAAAGAGAAGAAGCAGGCGCCTTTCTTAGGTAACACTCCGCGCGATGACCAGGCGCTGGATCTCGCTGGTGCCCTCGTAGATCTGGCAGACGCGGACGTCGCGGTAGATGCGCTCCACCGGATAGTCGTTTAGATAGCCGTAGCCGCCGTGCACCTGGATGGCGTCGCTGGCGATCTCCTCCGCCGTTTCGCTGGCGAAGAGCTTGGCCATGGAGGCCTCGGTCAGGCAGGGGCGGCCGGCCTGCTTTAAGGCAGCGGCGTGCAGCGTCATGAGCTCAGCCGCCTGCAGCTTGGTGGCCATGTCGGCAAGCTTGAAGCCGACGGCCTGATGGTCCTTGATCGGCTGGTCGAAGGCGGTGCGCTCGCGGGCGTAGTCACGTGCTGCAACGAAGGCTGCGCGGGCCATACCGACCGACTGGGCGGCGATACCGATCCGGCCACCTTCCAGATTGGCCAAGGCGATGCGATAGCCGGCCCCCTCTTCACCCAGCATGAGGTCGGGCGTCAGGCGCACCTCGTCGAAGACGATCTGGCAGGTGTCGCTCGCCCGCTGGCCCAGCTTCTTCTCGACCGAGGCCACCTGATAGCCGGGGCTGTCGGTAGGCACCAGAAAGGCCGAAATACCTTTCTTTCCGGCTGCGGGGTCGGTCACGGCAAAGACGATGGCGACGTCCGCCTCCCGGCCAGAGGTGATGAACTGCTTGGTGCCGGAGAGCACCCAGTGATTACCGTCGCGCACGGCCTTGGTGCGCAGCGCGCCGGCGTCGGATCCGGTGTGCGGCTCGGTCAGGCAGAAGCAGCCCAAGAGCTCGCCGCGGGCCATGGGCTTGAGGAAGCGCTCCTTCTGCTCCTCCGTCCCGAAGCTGGCGATCGGCATGCAGCCGACGGAGTTGTGCACGCTCATGATGGTCGAACAAGAACCGTCGCCGGCAGCGATCTCCATCAAGGCCAGGGCATAGCCGATGGCATCGACCCCGGCGCCGTCATAATCCGGGTCGACCATCATGCCCATGAAGCCCAGTGCTGCCATGCCGGTCAGTGCCTCGCGTGGGAAGGCGGCTTCGCGGTCCCACTCGGCGGCCTTGGGCGCCAGTTCGGCCTGCGCGAAGGAGCGCGCGGCCTCGCGGATCATCTCTTGTTCGTCAGTCAGTAGCATGGTGGGCAATCCTTTCTCTGCCGAGACCTAGGGTCCAGGCCTACCAGGGCAAGCGCTCGCCGGTGTAGTTGAAGAAGCCGCCGCTCTGCTCGGGGCTGGCCTGGTTCATCAAGCCAAAGAGCGCTGCAGCCGAGTCCTCTGGGCGCACGAGCGCATCCGCCCCACCCATCTCGGTCTGCACCCAACCGGGATGGAAGGACAACACCACAATACCGGCGGGGGCGAGCTGGAAGGAGAGCTGCCGCATCACCATGTTGGCGGCGGTCTTGCTGGCAGCATAGATCGGCGACCAGCCGGATCCGGCATCAGCGAGCGAACCTAGATGCGAGCTCAGGATCCCCACCCGTTTCCCCGCACCGGCCTTCAGGTTCTCGACCAGCCGCTCGGTCACCATCCAAGGCCCGGCAACGTTGACAGCCAGGACCTCCGCCCAGCTGTCAGACTGGCTTTCTCCAAAGGGCACGGACCGTGGGCCCATGACGCCGGCATTGTTGATCAGGTGGTCGACCGCCACGCCGTCGAGGGCCTCTGCTAAGGCCTCGATCGAGGCTTGGTCTGCCACATCGAGGGCGTGGACCTTTGTCCCCGGAACCGCTGCCAGCGCAGCGGCGGCGGTGGGATTGCGCGCCGTGGCATGCACCGTCCAGCCGGCCTCCGCATAGCGGCGGGCGAGCGCGAGGCCGATACCGCGGTTAGCACCGGTGATGACAAGCGTTGGCATGAAAGAATCGGTCCCTCTGGAAGACTGCACGGCCGGCTCGGGCGAACAGAGAGCCGCCTCGCTGGCCGGTGGTCAAGAGCCGCCGTGGTCGAGCAGCTTTGCTTCCTTGCGGCGGCGCAGCCGGCGCCGACGTGCGCGGCGGAGGTTGCGCTGCGCTTCCCAAGCTTGTCTTGCGCCCTTCACCAGACCGTCGCGCAGCGGCCGATAGGCGCCTGCTGCCAGGCCCCGCACCTGCAAAGCCTGCACGCGCCAAGCCTGGCCCAGGACCTGCCGGGCGATGCGCCGCTCTGCCTCGCCCCAGCCGCGTCCTTCGCCGGCCCGCTTGGCCATCTTCATGGTGAACCAGCAGAAGGCAATGGCAAAGTCACGCTGCTGCGGATAAAGCTGCAGCTGGTCATAGAGCGCGAAGATGGCATCGTAGCGCTGGCTGACTGCCTGGGCGAGGGCCCGGCTGCCTTGTGGCTTGATCAGCACCTCGGCTGCGAGAGGCTCGAAGAAACCGGCATCCAAGGGCTGCATCCGCGGGTCTTCGACTATTGCCTCAAAGAAGGAGAGCACCTCTGCTAGCCCCGCCTTGTCCTTAAGCAGGACTTGGGCAACCAACAACGACTGTAGTGCGCGCAACTTGGCGCGCTCTACTTGACGCGGGTAAGGGCGGTCCGTCTTGTCACCGAAGAGCAGGGACTCATCCGTCGGCTTGGCAACATCGTTGAGCAAGTGGGCCACGCTTTGATAACGCAGGAAAGGCTCGGTGAACCGCGCGCCAAGCTGGCTGCGCCGAGTGAAGACCAGAGGCTCCGGCCCCGTCGACCCTATCGCATAGGAGACCTCCATCGCGCGGACAACGAACTCCCACGCTGGTGCTGCCTGCAAGGTGGCTTCGAAACGGAACCGCTTCATGACCACCGCTTTGCCGAAAAGCGTTGAGAGCGGAAAGATGGAAGAGCGCGCATGATGCAGCTGGGCCGCCGTTGGGCGCCCAAGCTCCACGTTGAGAGACTGACCATCTTGATCTAGCAAAGCGGCGCGCCCACCGCAGAGGCTGACGTTCTTGTTGGCCTGAAGATAGCGAAGGCGCCGTTCCAGCGCTTTCGGAATCAAGCGGTCGCCTGCTGCCAAGAAGGTGACGAAGTTCCCGCGGGCATAGTCCAGCCCAGAGTTGAGCGCCGCTGCAACGCAGCCGTCATCCTGCTCGTCAAGTAACAGGAGCCTGGAGTCCCGTTTGACCTCCTCATTGAGCCAATCACGGCAGGGCCCTGGCGTCGGTGCGACGCAAAGAGCCTCCCAATCCTCGCAGGACTGGGCCTGTAGGCTTGCTACCGTTTCTTGGAGGCTCGCCAAGTCGTCAGAAGGGACGAGCACCCCATCGCTCGCCCCGCCCGCGTTCAACACCACGGAAACCTCAGGGCGCGCCAGGGCGGCCGTCCAGCCCAGGCTTTGAACACCGGCCAGATAGCGCCCGCGGATCGCGGGCACCAGCGACGGGGTAAGCGATACGACCTTCTGCCCTTTCGCTTCCATAGCATCCAAGTAGGACGCCACCGTCCGGCAATGCTCCCGGTAGTAGTCGTTGTAATCGATATCGAAAAAGGCCGGGTTCGCCCTGCGGATGTCGGGCATGCGATCGACGATCTGAGAGGTCGGCGCATGACCCCAGAAGTAACTGCTTTCCGCCACCTTCCGACCATCGAAGCCAGCCAAGTAGGTCTCGGACGATAGATTGGCCGCAAGCGGGAGCAGGAAATGGGTCATGACGTTCTTCGTCGCTGTGACCCGGCAGCTTTCCATCAGATCGAAACCCAGCGTGCCATGCGGCTGCGTCAAAACACCGATCAAGCGATCATGCACATCGGCTGGGAGCAGTGTCTCGTAAACCGCTATGTCGCGCATCGGGAAGACGAAAGCAGAGCCGTAGCGGCGCATGGCCGTGACCAGCAGAGCGCGAAACTCCTCTGCATAGATTGAGGCGCCGGCGTGAAAGATCGGATCGGCGGCAACAATCGCCCGCGGCTTCAAGGCCTCCATCAAGGGGGCATTCTTAACCATGGAATTGGTCGCGATCCGGGCGCCTGGCGGCAGGCTAGCGATGTCTATCGTCTCTAACATGGGTCCGGTACCGAAGAGCACCATGCGCTCCTGGCGCAAGTCACGCAGCAGGCTGCGCAACCGTTTCTTGGCACTGCCGCGCTGATGTTCGGTGCCCCGTCCATCGTCTGAACTGACGCGCAGATAGTGGCTAGAGGCGGTCTGCACCCGTCGGTGATCGCTGCGTACCAGCACGGCGTGGCCGTTCAGGCGCTTCAAGAAAGGGTCGTGTTGGCGTAGGCGATCATCCCATAGGCAGATAAAATGCTTGCCGGGAAAAGTCTCAAACCGTGTCTTGGCCTCTTCGGGCGTATGCACCTCGATCAGCGGACGCAAGGCATCGGCCATCTTCGCCACGTTGCGGTCCAGGAAGTCGGCTGGCTGGTGGGCAAAAGGCGACTTCCCATGCGTGCTGGCAATCAGGATACGGTCGCCAGGCTTCGCGACTGGATAGAGGTAGAACATCGCCCGATAAAAGTCATCCGCGAACTGTTCATCGTTCTGCAATTCTGGGTAGAGATAAAAGATACGAGGACCGCGGTCTTGGGCGGGGGTTGGCAGCGCTGTGGCCGCGGTCATGCGCTTCCCCAGCTTTCCGCCGGCAGACGTACACGCGCCTCGGGCAAGCCAAATTCACCAGGGACTCCCGTGAAGACCGCGCCTGAGAGCGGCGCGTCTGCGAGCGCGCCGGCCGACAGGCCGGTGCGGGCCGAGGTCACAAAGACCTCCGCATAGTCTCCACCGCCGAAGGCGATCGACGTCGGGCGCGGCACCGGCACAGGCAAGGATCGGTCCAGGGTCCCGTCCGGCAGGTAGCGGTCGATTCGCCAGCCATCCCAGACAGCGTTCCAAAGCCCCCCGTCTCGATCGACGGTCATGCCGTCAGGAAAGCCGTCCGGCAAGGACGCAAAGAGCTCTCGCCGGCCGATAGCGCCACTTTCGCTGTCGTAGGTTGCGGTCTCAATACGGCCGCTCGGCGAGTCGGCAAAGTAGATCCGCCTGCCGTCAGGACTGAAGGCCGGCCCGTTGAAAACGGTGAAGCCGTTGAGGGCGGGAGTGCAGCGCCCAGCCGACAGCGACCAAGCAGCGCCAAGCGGCTGATCGCCGCCCGTTATCTTCGAGCCCGCAACCAGACGGCCGCCGCGGTCAGCTTTGCCGTCGTTCATCATGGTGCCCGGCGCCGATAGCAGCGGATCGCCGAGGCTACGCAAAGCTGCAGTCTCCGGGTCCAGCCAGGCGAAGCCGCGATTGACGCCGGTGACGAGCAAATCGTCTGCGCCTCTTGCCAGAAAACCAAGCGGCCCGACCACAGGCTTGGCCCAGGCCTGGCCTGCCGGGTCAGCGCACCAGATCCGCTGTCCTTCGATATCCACCCAAAACAGCCGCTGGCGCTCCGGGCACCACAAAGGACCCTCACCCAGCTCACAGGCACACTCCAAGAACACAACTAGGCCTTCGTCCTGACATGCGTTGCCTTCTGTCATGAAAAGGGCCCGACTCGCAAACTATCTAAGGACAGATTTTAGACCAACAGCATGCGGCAATTATGTGGCGGGCGGCCGCTGCGCCAGGCGCGCTTCCCAGGCAAAGGCGTGACCAACGATCTCCTCCAGTCGGTCATGCTTGGGCTCCCAGCCCAGCCGCTCGCGGATCTGGGCAGCTTCCGCCACCAAGCTTGGCGGGTCACCGTCGCGGCGGGGTGCCTCGATCACGGGGAAGTCTTTGCCCGCAACCTGCTTCACCACCTCAATCACCTCCTTGACCGAGAACCCACGTCCGTAGCCGCAGTTCAGTGTCTGGCTCTCGCCACCGGCCTGCAGATGCTGATAGGCCAAGATATGAGCGTCGGCCAAGTCGGTCACGTGAATGTAGTCCCGCACGCAGGTGCCATCGGGCGTGGGATAGTCGGTGCCGAATAGCTGCAGGTGGTCGCGCTGGCCTTGGGCCGCTTGACTGGCGACCTTGATCAGGTGGGTGGCGTTCAGCGAGGACTGACCGCTACGCCCGGCCGGGTCAGCGCCGGCCACGTTGAAGTAGCGCAAGATGACGTAGGAGAGCCCCAAGGCCCGTGCGGCGTCGCGGATCATAGTCTCGCTCATCAGCTTGGAGGAGCCATAGGGCGAGAGCGGGTCAAGCGGCGTGGTCTCGGCAATGGGCGAGACCTCTGGCTGGCCGTAGACCGCCGCGGTAGAGGAGAAGATGAAGCGTTTGACACCCGCAGCGCAGGTCGCCGCCAGAAGCTCCTGTGTCTTCACCGTGTTGTTTTTGTAGTATTTCAGCGGATCGGTGACCGATTCCGGGACCAGGATGGAGCCGGCGAAATGCGCCACGCAGTCGATCTCGTGCGTGGCAAAGATCCGGTCCAAGAGCGCGCGATCGGCGATGTCGCCCTGGTAGAAGGGGCTGCCCGGCGGCAGGAAATCCGGGAGGCTGTTGGAAAGATCGTCGATGATGACGACCTCGTTGCCGCGGTCCAGGGCTGCATAGGCCATGTGGCTGCCTATGTAGCCGGCGCCACCGGTGATCAGCAGAGCCATGACAAGGGAACTCCCCCAAGCTAATGCGTGGTAAATGGCGGGCGGCGTGCACAGATCCGAACGGACCCATCCAGGGTCCGGCTGTCTTTACGCTGTGATCGCTCTGGTGAAAACAAGAAAAGCCACGGGCTCATACCAGGCCGGCTTGCGAGCGATGCCTCCGATTTTTGAACAAGAGCGCAGCGGGGACGCCGCGACTCTTCGCCGGAGAGAGCCGGTGGGGCTCGCAGGCGCGACTAGTCGCGCGTTAGACTGCATGAGAGACCTGCACTGAATGAAGGCCTAGGAGAGCAGAGGCGATGTCGCCCAGAAGCCGCGCAGAACAAGCCATTTGGTTCACCGCCACGCCCGAGCGCGCCGTGGAGTGCCATGATTGCGGCCTGCACCAGCGCCTGCCGGTCCTAGACTACGGTGACATCTTCTGCCTGCGCTGCGGCCGGCGCCTGCGCCGCGTGGTCGTCAACTCCATGCTGGAGAGCTTCGCGCTCGCCATCGCCGGCTTTGCGTTGATGACCATTGCGGTCTTGATGCCCTTCATCACGCTCGACTTCAACGGACGCCTGCACCATGCCGACCTGGTCTCCGGCATTTGGGATTTTGCGCGACTTGGCTTTCATGAGCTGGCGGTTTTCGTCCTGATCACCACCGTCGTCGCGCCCTTCGCGACCATGACACTGGTGGCCCTGATACCGCTGCTCTTGCGGCTTCCCAAACCGCCGAAGATCGTCGTGCCGATGATGATCTGGGTGGAGCGCCTGACACCCTGGGCGATGATCGAGGTCTATCTGTTGGCCCTCTTCGTCGCCTATACCAAGATCGTCGACTTGGCGAAGGTGGAGTTCGGTCCGGCCTTCTATGCGCTGGCCGCGATGATGCTGGTGACCGTCATGCTGAAGGCTCGGGTCGATCACGGCAGCTTCTGGAGCCGCTTCGAGGCCCGCGGGGTGACGCATCGGCCGCCGGGAAGCGATGTCGGCAGCAGCTATTCCTGTCACGGCTGCGGGCTATGGCTGCGGCTCTGGTCGCGGGCACGGCAGGGGGCGCGAGACGGGCTGCGCTGCCCGCGTTGCTCAACGCGCGTCCACAAACGCAAGCCACAGAGCCTAAGCCGCACCTGGGCACTGCTGATCACCGCGCTGGTCCTCTATGTCCCAGCCAACACCTATCCCGTGATGACCGTCGTCTCTTTGGGCAAGAGCTATCCCAGCACCATCCTAGGCGGGGTGGAGGAGCTGCTGCATGCCGGGATGTGGCCCCTGGCCCTGCTGATCTTCTTCGCCAGCGTCACCGTGCCTTTCTTGAAGATCTTTGCGCTCATCCTGCTCTTGATCACCACGCAGCGCGGCAGCCACTGGCGCCTGCGCGATCGCACCCGGCTCTATCGTTTGGTGGAGACCATCGGCCGCTGGTCGATGATCGACATTTTCGTGGTCTCGATCCTGATAGCACTGGTCCAGGTGGGGCAGCTGGCCACCATCTACCCCGGCTTCGGCGCCACTTGCTTCGCCGCCGTGGTGGTTGTCACCATGCTGGCCGCGCATTCCTTTGACCCGCGGCTTATGTGGGACCGGGCTGGCCGGAACGCGGCACGCGCAACAGCCGATAGCAGAGCGGCTGGAACCGCGCGAGAGCAGGAGACCCCGTCGTGAGCCTTCTGGACACGGAAGACGATCTGCCGGAGGCGCGCGGCGGGCATAAGCGTCGCTTCAGCCTCATCTGGCTCATTCCGATTGTCGCACTGGCTGTCGGCGGCTTTTTGGCCTGGCGCAGCCTGGAAGAAGCAGGCCCTGACATCACCATCAGCTTTGAAAGCGGTGAGGGGCTGCAGGCAGGCCAAACCCCGGTGAAGCACAAGGACGTCACCATAGGTCAGGTCACCTCCGTCAACCTGACAGAGGACCTGAAGTCCGTGACCGTCGGTGTTTCCATGCAAGCGGAGGCGGAAGACTACCTCGGACCCGAAAGCCAGTTCTGGGTGGTGCGCCCGCGGATCGGGCCCTCCGGTGTCTCTGGACTTGGCACGCTGGTCTCCGGCGCCTACGTCGCCATGACCCCGCGGCGTGGCAAGCTTACCAGGACCTTCAAAGGCTTGGACGAACCGCCGGTCCTGGAAGCCACCGTGCCAGGCACTGAGTACCTCTTGACCACCGATCGCCTGGTTTCGATCGGGGCCGGTTCCCCGGTCTTCTATCGCGGCATCCAGGTCGGCCAGATCCTGGGCTACGAATTCGACGACAAGCTGCGCAGCATCCGTATCCACGCCTTCGTCCGCGCCCCGCACGACCAGCTTGTGGATGAACGTACGCGTTTTTGGAATGCGTCGGGCATCTCGCTCAACACCGAGGGCGGCAACTTCCGAATAGAGATCGAATCCTTGCGGGCCGTCTTCTCCGGCGGCGTCTCCTTCGAATCGGGCGGCCCGACGCCGCGCCCCCCGGCCAGCAGCACAGTCAGCGCTTCAGCAAACGATAGCCAGACCCCCGAGGAGCGCATCTACGTGCTCTATGCCAACAAGGATGCAGCCGACGAGGCCGGGTTCACCTATCGCCGGCGCTTCCTGCTCTACTTCAGCGACAGCGTTTCCGGCCTCAGCAAAGGCTCCTCCGTGACCTTGCAAGGCATCAAGGTCGGCGAGGTGGTGAGCGTGCGCTTGGAGTTCGACGCGGAGACCCAGCAGATCCTCGTACCGGTGGTCATCGAGGTTGAGGGAGAGCGCTTTGCGATCCTCGGTTCGACTCTGGACCAGGTCTATTCGCAGGCGGACGAGATCACGGAACTCATGGTCCAGCGTGGCCTGCGCGCGCAGCTGCAGATGGACAATATCCTGACCGGCACCAAGTCGGTGAGCCTGGGATTCTTCCCTGACGATCCACCGGCGGAAATGATCCTGGGCGGCCTCTATCCGCAAATCCCGACCAAAGAGACCCAGTTCACCGCAATCACGCAGTCGGCAACGACAATCCTGAACAAGCTCGCAGCCCTACCCTATGACGCCCTGATCCAGGACATACGCAACACCGTCCAAGCCTACGGCGCGCTGGCCAACTCGCCTGAGGTCTTGGACTCCCTGGCTGAAATGGACCAAACCCTGATCTCCGCGCGGCGTCTGATGAGCACCGCCTCGCGCGATATCGGACCGGTCTTGACGGGCCTGCGCGGGTTCCTCGCCAGCGGCACCTCGGCGCTGGACCGCCTGTCCGGCGCACTCACCTCCTTCGAGCCGAACGCACCACTGCAGCGCGACCTACGCCAGGCCATGGTCGAGCTGCGTGATGCACTGCGGTCAGTCAGGGTGCTGGCCGACTTCCTGGAGGCCCAGCCCGACGCCCTGCTGCGCGGCAAGATCAACTTCGATCGGGAGTTCTCACGATGATCACCGCCGCGCGGGCCCTTTGCCTGTCTCTTCTCCTCTCCCTTGGCGCGTGTGGCAGCGATCCGCCGCCCGACGTCTTCACGCTAGTCCCTCTCCCGGTCGCTCAGGCCAGCCCTGCTCCAGGCTTGATCGTTGCCGTACAGGACGTGGACATACCGCGTTACCTCGACCGCCCGCAGATCGTGCGCTACGGCTCCACTTACCAGCTGGAGGTCAGCGACGTGGCCCGTTGGGGCGAGCCCTTCGGCGCCATGGTGACCCGCGTGCTGGTCGCCGACTTGAGCCGCAACCTGCCAGGCGCCCAGGTCTTTCAAGAGACCGACGCGACAGCGGTGCCAGCCCAGCGCTCGCTGGAGGTCACGGTGAACGCCTTCGAGGCCGACCCGGAGAACGTCATCCTGCTTTCCGCCCGCTGGGTGGTGCGCCAGGCCAACACCCGCGATCTGATCTTCAGCGACGCCGCAGAGATCCGGGTGCCGAATCAGAATCCCACGCTCTCAGGCATGGCCAATGCTATGAGCCAGGCCTTAGGACAACTGAGTCAAGAGATCGCGCTGTCGCTGAGACTGTAGTGGACCGATTGGATCGACTGGTCGATCGACTTACAATTCGCATAGCTCCCGAAACACTACTTGTGGTCATCGCCGTGAGTGATGGCGGCCGTCATCTACTAAAAGTGATAGGATCTAGGGCTTGGCAGTCCCTGCCATTCGAGCTAGCTCTTGTAAGCAAATTACCTCCTGCGCACAAAACCCATGCTGGAGAGACAAGAGCGCTGTGCAAGCATTGCATCGCGGGCAATCATGCGCGCTAAGACAACTATTGATTTTGTCTAGCGCGACGAGAGAAGGGTGAGGGAACGGACCAATGGCAGTCATTTTCGGATCGACCGGTGTCAACAATACGCTTACAGGTGGTGCCAACGCCGATATCATTTATGGCCTCTCTGGCGACGACTACCTGAGCGGCAAAGCGAATAACGATACGATCTATGGCGGCAGCGGCGCTGATGTAGCCTACGGTGGTGCGTCCCGTGACACCATCGACGGATCGGCCGGAGACGACACGCTCTATGGTGACTCTAGCTCGGACACCCTTTACGGCGGTGATGGTGCGGACAGGCTCTATGCGGCCAAGGGCGACGATGTCACCGTGTTGGGTGGATCAGGAAACGACTTTATCGCCGCCGGAAACGGTTTCGACACCAGTTTCTTCGGCGGTTCTGGCAATGATCTGATCTTTGGTGCGGATAATGCGGACTACATTTTCTATGGCGGTGAGGGGGTCGATACGCTCTATGGCGGAAACGGCGACGACTACAGAGTGTTTGGAGGGAACGGGAACGATATCGTCTTTGGCGATGCCGGATCCGATACGGCAATCGGTGGCGGCAGCGGCGATGATAGCGTGTTCGGCGGCGACAACGGTGACCGAACTCTGTTTGGCGGGAGTGGAGATGATGTCATTGATGGAGGGAACGGGAACGATTCAAATCTGAGAGGAGGCCATGGCGACGACCTGATTTCCGGAGGGGCAGGCGCCACAGCCGTGCAAACACAGGGTCAGTTCTACGGCGAATCTGGAAACGATTCCCTCTTGGGATCAGGGTTCAAAGAGACACGGCTGTTTGGGGGTTCTGGATCAGACTACATCAATGCGAGAGACGGCAATGATACTCTTCTCGGCGGAGGTGACGGTAGCGATACGCTGCTTGGCGCGTCAGGGCAAGACAGGACACTCTTTGGGGGCTCTGGCTCCGACTCGCTGTTCGGAGGACCCGGTGAAGATACGCTCTTGTCCGGAGGGCCTGGAGACGACTGGATCGATGGCGGCAACGATCAGGATACGTCTCTCATCGGCGGACTAGGCTCGGATACCATTTTTGGCGGCTCTTCCCAAGACTCCTTCCTGGCCGGTGAGGAAGGCAGTGATTTCCTCGATGGCGGCAATGGCAGTGACAAGGGTTTCTATGGCGGTGACGGGGAGGACGTGATCAAAGGGAGTAGCGGGAATGACGCTAGCCTGTTCGGCGGCTCCGGCGACGACACCCTCTACGGCGGCGTAAACTCAGACAGTATTCTGTACGGCGGCTCAGGTAATGATCTTATCTATGGCGAGATCGGCGCAGACAGCAGGTTCTACGGTGGTTCGGGCGCCGATGTGATCTTCGCCGGCGAGGGAGCTGACCGCAGTATCCAAGGTGGCTCAGGAACAGATGTCATCTACGGCGGTCTGGGCGACGACCGTTTGTTCGGCGGCGATGGGAACGACGCCATCGGCGGTTCGATCGACGTGCTACAAGGAAGTGTCAGCTACTTCGGCGGAACCGGTGAAGACACGCTGCTGCTCTTTGGAGCGCTCAACGACGATGTTTCGCTGCCAAACATCGGCCTCACCTCGCTCGAAGTGCTCGCGGTCTATGGCACAGACAGTGGCGAGACCATCGAAGGGCGCGCTCAGATCAATAGCCGCTCATTCACGGCCAATATCCTGAACGGCCAAAGCGGTGTCGATAGTATAATCGGAGCCGAGGCTTCGGACGAGACTGGGATCGTCAACACCCTCTTCGGCGGCAGTGGCGACGACGCATTGATTGAGGGCGGATCAGCCAACGATAGTATCTTCGGAGGGGACGGACTGGACCGCAGTCTCTATGGCGCGGCTGGCGACGACTTGGTCGCAGGTGAAGCCGGGGCTGACACTCTGTTGAGGGGACTGGGAGGCGATGACTCCCTCTACGGCGGCGCCGGCGATGACACCCAGATCTACGGTGGTGCCGGCTCCGATACGCTCTACGGAGGAAGCGGGAGCGATAGCGGCCTGTTTGGTGGTACCGGCCTGGACAGCCTCTTTGGCGGAGAGGGTGCTGACCAGCTCTACGGCGGTAGCGGTGCTGAAAGAGAGATGTCCGGCGGTAGTGGCAATGACTTATTGTTTGGTGGGGAGGGCCTGGACACCTCACTCATCGGCGGCAGCAGCAATGATGTGATCTTTGGCGGCAGCGGCAACGATGATTCCCTGGTTGGAGGCGAAGGCGCAGACACACTCTATGGCGAGAGTGGCGGCGACATGGGGCTCTTCGGTGACACCGGATCCGATCGTCTGATCGGCCGTGCAGGAGACGACTCCTTCTTCTTGGGCAGCACCGGTGCCGACACCCTCGCGGGCGGCGGCGGTGACGACAGCGCCTTCTTCGGCGGCGACGGAATAGACACGCTCTTCGGCGGTGGCGGAAATGACGTCTCCTTCTATGGGGGAGACGGCGCGGATTTTCTCTACGGCGACAACGGGAGTGATCGGCTTTTCGGCGGCGAGAACGATGACAGCCTCTTCGGCGGCTATGGCAACGACCGTCTCTATGGCGGCTTGAACAGCGACCGGGGTTTCTACGGAGATGCCGGGTTGGATCGCATCTTTGGCGGCAGCGGGGCCGATTCCGTGTTCTTCGCCGGAACTGGAGAGGACAGCCTCTTCGGCGGTTCAGGGAACGATGCCATGCTGATTGGCGAGGAGGGTGACGACTTCCTTGCCGGGGACGAGGGTGACGACTCCTTGCTCTTCGGCGGCAGCGGCGACGATGCCTTGGCCGGTCGTGCCGACGAAGATGCCTTCTTCTATGGCGGGTCGGGCGCGGATCGTTTGACCGGTGCGGCGCAAGATGATTCCTATCTCTTCGGCGGCAGCGGTGACGACTTCGTCTTCGGTGGCGGCGGCGACGATGCCTTCCTCTACGGCGGCAGCGGGCGCGATTCGGTCTATGGCGACAATGGCGATGACGTCTTGGTCGTCGCGTCGCAAGGCGAGCTGCAAGCAGGCGATTTCTTCGATGGAGGCTACGGTCAAGATACCCTGCTGCTCGCGGCCGGCGTCACTCTTGAGGCCGGTGTGACGGTCACAGGGATCGAAGCGATCATTTACGGGTAGATAGTTCCTCGATTCACTTGGGCGTGCCAAGGCGCGCCCAAGTGGACCTAAAGCGGCGAGCTCACCCTAGCCATTAGACCTACTCGCCCGGCTGGCTCATCACCTGCTTGGCCATCTTCGACATGCGCCGGCGTTCCGGCAGGTCGCCGATGGTCTCTCCCAGCCATTGGAAGAAGACGTAAAGGCCCGGGATCAGGATGATGCCGGCGACGGTGGCCATCGCCATACCGCCAAGAACCGGAATGCCGATGGAGACACGGCTGGCCGCCCCGGCACCGGTCGCCACCACCAGCGGCAAGACACCGATGATGAAGGCAAAGGCCGTCATCAACACGGCACGGAAACGCATATGCGCGCCTTCCATCGCCGCTTCGACCAAGGTCTTACCGGCTTCTCGCTGTTCCTTGGCAAACTCCACGATAAGAATCGCGTTCTTCGCCGCCAAGCCGACCAGCAGCACCATACCGATCTGCGCATAGAGGTTGCTGGGCAGGCCGGTCAGCACTAAGGCCAAGGTCGCGCCCAAGGCGGCCACAGTGACCGAGGTCAATACCGAGAGGGGCACGGACCAGCTCTCATACTGTGCCACCAGGAAGAGGTAGCCGAAGATCACCGCCAGCAGGAGGATTGCAGCCAGCTGACCAGAAGCCTTCTGCTCCTGATAGGACATGCTGGACCATTCGAAGCTGTAGCCCTGCGGCAGGGTCTCACGCGAGACCTCCGCCATGGCTGCCATGGCCTCACCCGAAGAGTAGCCCGCCGCCGCCGAGCCGTTGATGGTGGCCGAGGAGAAGAGGTTGTAGCGGTAGAAGAGGTTGGGGCTCAGGATGTTCTCCACCGTCGCCATGGTCCTGACCGGCACCATCTGCCCGCTATTGCTCTGCGCGTAGAGGTTCAGGATATCGTCGATGGAGCGGCGATAGAACTGATCGGCCTCGATGTTCACCTGATAGGTCTGGCCGCCCAGCGTGATGTTGTTGACGTAGTAGGAGCCAAGCTGCGCCTGCAGCACGCTGAAGAGGGTGGAGACCGGCACGCCCAGGCTCTCCGCCTTCACCCGGTCGACGTTGAGGTAGAGGCTAGGAACGTCGGCGGCGAAGGTGGTGTAGGCGCTGGCGATTTCCGGCCGAGCGTTGGCGGCGACGATGAGCGAGCGGGCGGTCTGCGCCAGCTCCTCCGGCGTCTGGCTGCCCAAGGCCTGCAGGCGGTAGTCGAAGCCGGCCGCGGTGCCGACACCCGGGATCGGCGGCGGCGGGAAGGCCAGGATATCGGCCTCTGGAATGGACAGCAGCTTGGCCTGCAGACGGCCGAAGATCGGCCGCAGGGGCTCCCGCTCGTCCCAGGGCTTCAGCACGATGACCGCCAGGCCGGCGTTGGTGGCCGAGGCGCCGGACAGCAGGGAGTAGCCGTTGACGATAACCACATCCGCAACGGCAGGCTCGGCCTTGGCGATCTCCTCCACCTTGTTCATCACAGCCTCGGTCCGCGGCAGGGCGGCGGCATCGGGCAGCTGGATGTTGGCGAAGAGCACGCCCTGGTCTTCGTTCGGCAGGAACCCGGTCGGGTGACTGGTGAAGAGCACGCCCGTGCCCAGACCACAGCCCACCATCAGCAAGGCAGCGATGAGCGAGCGCCGGGCCAGGAGGCCAACCACCCAGGTGTAGCCGTTGCGCGAGCGGTTCAGCAGGGAGTCGAACCAGCGGAAGAAGACGAACTTCTTGCCGCTCCCCGGCGGCCGCAGGAAGAGCGCCGCCAGAGCCGGGCTCAAGGTCAGCGCGTTGATCGAGGAGAGGATCACCGAGGCAGTGATGGTCACTGCGAACTGACGGTAGAGCTCACCGGTGATCCCCGGCAGGAAGGCGGTGGGCGCGAAGATGCCGACCAGCACCATGGTGGTGGCCACAATCGGGCCGGTCACCTGCTGCATGGCGGCAAAGGCGGCGTCGCGCGGCGACAGCCCCTCCTCCTCCATCAAGCGCTGAACATTCTCCACCACGACGATGGCGTCATCCACCACAATGCCGATCGCCAAGACCAGCGCGAAGAGCGAGATGGTGTTCGCCGAATAGCCAAGCGCCAGCAGGACGGCGAAGGTACCGATCAGCGAGACCGGTATGGTGAAGGCCGGAATCAGGGTCGCGCGCCAGTCCTGCAGGAAGACATAGGTGACGATCAGCACAATGATGCCGGTCAGCGCCAAGGTCATGATGATCTCGTTGATCGAGGCCTGGACGAAGAGCGTCGAATCGTAGACCAACTTGTAGTCCAGCCCCTCGGGGAAGCGGCTAGAGAGGTTCTCCAGCTCCGCTTTCACACCCTCGGCCACGGCCAGAGCGTTGGCGCCGGGCGCCTGATAGATAGCCAGGGTCGCCGCGGGCTGGCCATTCAGCTCACTGGTTGAGACATAGGACTGTGCCCCCAGTTCCACCCGGCCCAGATCGCGCACACGGACCACGGCACCCAGGTCGTTGGTGCGCACCACGATATTCTCGAATTCCTGGGCGGTGGAGAGCTGTCCCAGCGCCAGGATGTTGTACTGCAGCACCTGATCATCGGCGATGGGTGGCGCACCGATTTGCCCCAGCGAGGCCTGCACGTTCTGCTCGGCAATGGCGTTGGAAACCTCGGCCGGGGTGATGTTGAGCGCCGTCATCTTCACCGGATCGAGCCAAACCCGCATGGAGTAGATCAGCTCACCCAGGATGGAGGTGGAGCCCACGCCCTCGACACGGGCGATCGAGTTCTCGACGTTGATCGCCGTGAAATTGGAGATGAAGAGGCTGTCGTAGGTTCTGTCCGGCGAGAAGACGGAGATGATCTGCAGGAAGTTGGGCTGCTGTTTCTGCACCGAAACGCCCAGGCGCTGCACCGTCTCCGGCAGCTGCGGTGTGGCCAAGGCCACGCGGTTCTGCACGTTCACCTGGGCGATGTCGGAATCGGTGCCGATCTCGAAATAGACCGAGAGCGTGTAGGTGCCGCTCGAGTTGGAGGTGGAGGACATGTAGATCATGTTCTCCACCCCGTTCACCTGGGATTCGATCGGTGAGCCGACAGTGAGCGCTAGGGTCTCGGAATCCGCACCTGGGTAGCTGGCAGTGACCTGCACCACCGGCGGAGTGATGTCGGGATACTGGGCGACCGGCAAAGCCAGAAGTGAGAGGGAGCCCGCCAGGCACATGAGGATGGCCAGAACGGCGGCCATACGCGGCCGGCGGATAAAGACTCCCGAGATCATGCCTGCTGCCCCGTTCGCCTAGTTGCTCGCCGTGGTGCTGGTGGACGGAGCGCTGCCGGTCTGGGTGCTGCTCTGCCCAGCACTGTCGCTTTGACTGGGCTGCGAGGTCGCCGGAGCACGGGTCGGCGTCACCTCGACGCCGTTGTGGATCTTCTGAATGCCATCGACCACGACCAGCTCACCGGAGGTCAGGCCCTTCTCCACCGACCAGCCTTGATCAGCGCGCGGGCCTAAGGTCACGTCACGCCGCTCTACCCGGTTGTTCTGTGCGAGCACGAAGACGTAGGAGCCCTTGCCGTCGCGCTGTACGGAGCGGGCCGGCACCACTGGCATGGTCTTGGGCTGAGCCTCGCTGGTCGTCACCCGGACGAACTGGCCGGGCACCAGCAGCTGCTTTGGATTGGGGAAGTCGGCCCGGATGGCGATAGTGCCGGTGTTGGAATCGACCTGGTTGTCGACGAAGGCAAAGGTGCCCTCGTGCTCGTAGGCCTGGCCGGTCGGCAGGGTCAGCGCGAAATCGAAGAGCTGCTCGCCCGGCTGGACGTTGTCACGGACCAGCCGCTCGCGCACCCGCACATAGTCGGCGTCAGACACCGAGAATACCACACGGATGGGATCAAGCTGCACGACGGTCGCCAGCACGCCGCTGCTGGGGTCGACCAGGTTGCCGACGGTAAAGGCGGTCTTGCCGATCTTGCCGGCAATCGGCGACGAGACGGCGGTGTAAGAGAGGTTCAGCTTGGCAGTCTCGATATTGGCCTTGGCCGAGGCGATCTGCGCTTGGCTCTGGCTGACCGAGGCCTTGGCCTGATCGCGCTCTGCCTTGGCTTGATCGAAGCGCGCTTGCGAGGTGTTGCCCCGGGTCAAGAGCTGCGCTTGACGTTCGAACTCGGCCTGGGTGTCTTCGGCCTGCGCCTGGGAACTCAAGAGTTCGGCCTGGGCCTGGGCCTCGTCGGCGGTGGCGCCGTCAAGAGCTGCCTGATACTGCGCCTGCTCGATCTGATAGAGCAGTTCGTTGGCGGTCACCATCTGGCCTTCTTTGAAGGCCACCTGGGTCAAGAAGCCCTCTACACGGGCCCGCAGCTCGACCTCTTGGATGGCCTCCACGGTGCCGATGAAGACCTCCGATTCGGTGATCGGCCGATCGACGACCGGTGCAATCACCACCGCCGGCTTGGGTGCCGCCGCTTGATCTTGATCCTGGGCCGCTGGCGGTAGGGCCATCACCAGGCCGCCCAGCAGGATGGCGCCGGCCAGCGTCGCTGTCTTGCCTCTGTGCATGCCGTCTCCCTTCCCTCTTCGGTCTCGGTTGCGGCGGCCGGAATTGTCCCCGCTGCGCAGACCAGACCCTGTCAGGTCGCCTCTAGTCATAGCCGCCCCAGCGGGCGCAGCCTAGGGCGAAACCCTGTCTGGGGGCGCGGCAGATCGGTGCGCCCCCTCTCTGCCCAAGGACACACAATGGCCCGCCTCCTGGCCAAACCCTCCCTCTTGACCGGCCTGCTGCTGGCCGGCGTGACCGTCTTGCTCTTCTCGCTGACCCCGCCAGCCGGTGCGGCTGCCAGCGCCTTCCAGGGTCTGGCCCTGGTGTTTCTGGCCATCGCGCTCTGGGCCACGGGTCTGATCCCCACGGCGCTGACGGCCGTGCTCTTCTTCTGCGCGACCTTGGTGACCGGCGTCGCCCCGCCGGAGGTGGTCTTCGCCGGCTTTCACTCGACGGCGGTCTGGCTGGTCTTCGGCGGCCTCTTCATCGGCCTGGCCGTGCAGCAGAGCGGCCTGGGCTCCCGGGCCGTGCGGCTCTGCCTGGCACTGGTCGGTGCCAGCTATCCGCGGCTGGTGGTGGCACTCACCATCGGCGGCCTCCTGCTGGCCTTCGTCGTGCCCTCCTCCATGGGCCGGGTGCTCTTGTTGATGCCCATAGTGCTGGCGCTGGCCGATGCCGTCGGACTGGAGGAGGCGAGCAAGGGCCGCATCGGTCTAGTGCTGGCCGCTGCCATGGGCACCATGCTGCCTTCCTTCGCCATCCTGCCGGCCAACGTGCCCAACATGGCGCTGATCGGCGCTGCGGAGAGCATCTATCAGCTGCGCTTCTTCTATGGCTCTTACCTGCTGCTAAACTTCCCGGTGCTGGGCCTGGTCACGGCTATCGCCATTCCGCTGCTGATCCTGCGCTTCTTCCCCGACCAGGTCACGGAGCACCCGCCCGAGGCAGAGCGGGCGGCCTGGAGTCGGGCCGAGAAGCGCCTCTTGTTCATCATGTGTATGACCGTGACCCTCTGGGCCTTGGACTTCGCGCATGGCCTTTCGCCTGCTTGGGTCGCGCTGGGTGCTGCTGTCGTGCTGCTCTGGCCGGGCCTGGGGATCCTGGACGGCAGGGCCTTCCGGCAGGTCGACTTCGCGCCTTGGATCTTCGTCGCCGGCGTCATCGGCCTGGGCGCGGTGGCCAGCCACAGCGGTGCCGCCGACCTGGCCGGTGGTTGGCTCTTGAGCCACCTGGACCTGGGCGCACTGGCGCCCTGGCAGCAATACGCCGGCATTGTCGCCTTGGGCATGGCGATCGCGCTCATGACCGGCCTACCGGCGGCGCCGGCCATCATGACGCCCTTGGCCGCCGAGCTCTCCCGCCAAAGCGGCTGGCCCTTGGAGAGCGTGCTTCTAGCGCAGGTCCCCACCTGGATCGCCTTCGGCTTCGCCTACCAGGCCCCACCCATCATGGTGGCACTCAGCCTGGCTGAGATCCCCGTGCGCCGCATCGGCGGCCTCATGCTGAGCTATTTGGGGGTCGGTGTGCTCATCACCCTACCGCTGCACTACCTCTGGGGGCGGGCGCTGGGGGTGTTTCCTTAGTCGCCTTGATAGACGTCGGTACCGATTGAGTATGCAAACTTTAGGCGCATAGACTAACTTGAAAACATGCAAAGATGGTTTATTTAATGTCGTGACTTTTAATCTGCCAACACGCCTACGATATGTTTGAATGGGATGAATCAAAGAACGAAGAGACGCGCAGGCGGCGTGGCTTTGGCTTCGAGCTTATGGAGCACTTCCTTTGGGACTATGCGCTTTGCATCGACGTGCAAGAGCATGGAAAAGAGCTACGGGAACTTTGGCTGGGACCCATTGGGAGCAAAGTCTACGCGGTCGTTCTCACGCAGCGGGGCGATGCAATTCGCGTCATCTCTTTGCGTTATGCAGAGCAATTTGAGATCCGCCGGTGGCGGAAGGAAATGGACCAATGAAGAAACCGCCAATCGTCCAAGACAACACGCCGGAGGAAGAGGCGGAAATACAGCGCCAGATCGCCGAGGACCCCGATACCTGGGCCATGCCAAGAGACGCAAGAGTGATCAAGCGCGGTCGGCCGACCGGCCGAACGAAGCAGAAGGTGACAGTTCGATTGGACAAAGCAGTCATCGACAAGCTCAAGTCTCCAGACTCGAAAGGCTGGCAAACGCGGCTAAACGCGGCGGCCCGGCGTGGTTTGCAGTTGGACTGAAGGCAACGAAGAGCACGCTGGAAGGCGCGCCTACTCCGCCGCCGAGGCCGGCTGCTCCACAGACGGCAAGAATCCGCCCGACTGGCGGGACCAGAGCTGGGCGTAGATGCCGCCCTTGGCGATCAGCTCCTCGTGCCTGCCCTGCTCGACGATGCGGCCCTGGTCCATCACCACCAGGCGGTCAAGGGCGGCGATGGTGGAAAGGCGATGGGCGATGGCGATGACCGTCTTGCCCTCCATCAAGGTCATGAGGCTGTCCTGAATGGCGGCCTCCACCTCCGAATCCAGGGCTGAGGTGGCCTCGTCCAGCAGCAGGATGGGGGCGTCCTTCAAGAAGACCCGGGCGATGGCGATGCGCTGGCGCTGGCCGCCGGAGAGCTTCACCCCGCGCTCACCCACCAAGGCATCGAAGCCCTTGCGGCCATGCTGGTCGCTCAGATCCTCGATAAAGGCCTCCGCCTTGGCCCGGCGGGCGGCCATACGCACCTGCGCCGGCGTGGCATCGGGCCGGCCATAGGCGATGTTGTCATAGACCGAGCGATGCAGCAGCGACGTATCCTGCGTCACCACCCCCATGGCCGCGCGTAGTGACTCTTGTGAGACCTGGGCGATGTCTTGGCTGTCGATGGTGATGCGCCCGCCCTCCAGATCGTGCAGACGCAGCGCCAGGTTCATCAGCGTCGTCTTGCCGGCGCCGGAGCGGCCGACCAGGCCGATCTTCTCCCCCGGCTTGATCGCGAGGCTGAGGTCTTCGATCACCCCGCCTTCCTTGCCGTAGTGGAAAGTCACCGTGTCAAAGGAGATGGCCCCTTCCCGCACCTCCAGGGTCTTGGCGTTGGGCGCGTCGACCACATCGTGCGGTTTGGACAGCATCGACTTGCCGTCGATGACAGCGCCGATGTTCTCGAAAAGCTGCGCCACCTCGAACATGATCCAGCGCGACATGCCGGTCAGCCGCAGCACCAGCCCGATGGAGAGCGCGGCGGCACCGATGGTGATGGCGTCCTGCAGCCAGAAATGGATCGAGAGGCCACCGATGGTCACCAGCAGAACGGCGTTCAGGCAATAGACGGAGACGTTCAGCCGGGTGACTAGGCGCATCTGCTCGTGCACCGTCTGCAGGAAGCCGTCCATGGATTCCTGGGCGTAGGCTTCCTCCCGCGCCGCGTGGCTGAAGAGCTTTACGGTGGCGACATTGGTGTAGCTGTCGACCAAGCGCCCGGTCATGATCGAACGCGCATCGGCTTGGCGCTGCGAGATCTTCGACAAGGGCGGAATGTAGTGCTGCATCAGCCAGATGTAGATGGCGAGCCAGACTGCCATGGGCAGCATCAACCAGACGTCGGCGCTGGCCGCCACCACCAGCATGCCGATGAAGTAAGCGCTGACGTAGATGGCAATGTCGAAGAGCTTCATCACCGTCTCGCGCACCGAGAGCGCGGTCTGCATGACCTTGGTCGCCACTCGCCCGGCGAACTCGTCGGCGAAGAAGGAGGCACTTTGGCCCAAGAGATAGCGGTGCGCCTTCCAGCGCACGATCATGGGATAGTTGCCCAGCAGAGTCTGATGAACGACCAGATTGTTGATCAGCACGAAGGTCGGCAGCACGATCAGCACGAAGATGGCCATGAAGGCCAGATGCCAGCCTTCGGTGTCCAGGAAGGTCTCCTTGTCCTGGTAAGCCAGGTAGTCGACCAGATTGCCGAGCAGTGCGTAGACGTAAGCCTCGCCGAAGCCGATGACGGCCGAGGTCACGGCCATCAGTAGGATCGAGGGCCAAATCCCCTTGGTGTAGTGCCAGCAGAAGGCGAAGAAGCCCTTCGGCGGCGTCTCCGGTGGCGCCGGCGGATAGGGATCGATCAGCCGTTCAAAGGTCGCAAACATGGGCTCCAGCCTAGAAGAGCGATGACAGCCTTTGCGCTAGCGCAAAGGCCCGAATGGTTAGGTTCTACGCAATTGCACCGCCGCCCGCCTGCACCCTTATGCGCAAAGCAGCTATACTGGCGCGCTTGCATCGACACCGGATATCTTTAGGTAGTCTCGTTTCACCCCTTTGGCAGAGGCACCGCGCCCGGTTCCTTCCTTACAGGAAAGATGAGGTCTCCTGCTCGTGAATCCCGCTCATTTCGCCCTGACCGCCGATCAAGAAGCCCGCTTTCAGCAAGACGGATTCCTCTTCGTCGACCATCTGATCGACCAGCCGACCGTTGAGGCTCTGCGCGCCAGCTATGACCGTCTTTTTCGTGGCACGTTCGAGACCGGCGTTCGCCCGGACGAGGTCAACTGGCAGGAGGGTGAGAGCGACCCTTCCCTGACCCGGCAAATCTGCAACGGCTGGAAAGCCGACCGCACCGTCGCGGCCACGGTGCTGCGCGAAGATCTGGGCGACGCGATCGCCAAGCTTGCCGGCTGGAGCGGCACGCGGGTGATGATCGACAACGTCATCTGGAAGCCGCCGGGCACCCGGCCCTTGGGCTTCCATCAAGACAACGCCTACCTGCGCTGGTTCGAACCGGGTCAGCTCTTGAGCTGCTGGATCGCCCTGGACGAGACGACGGCCGAGGGCGGCACGATGGAACTGGTGCGCGGCTCCCACCGCTGGGCGGCATCGGAGCCTGAGGGCGAGTTCCACGGGCCGGAAGACTATCAAAAGCCCATGCGCCAGGCTGCGGCGGCTGAGGGCGTAACACCCGACATCGTGCCGGTCGTGGTTCCAGCGGGCGGCGGCTCTTTCCATCACGGCTGGACCTGGCACGGCTCCGGTCACAACCGCGCCGTCCGGCCGCGCCGGGCACTGGTGATCCACGCCATGCCGGCGGAGTCGCGCTATGCCGCAGACCCGGCAGACCTCAGCTTCGCGACGGGTCCGATCTACACCCGCTACAAGCGACTCGCAGACCGGGAGATGGACGAGAACTACTTCCCCATCACCTGGCGCGAAGACGGCTACCGCACGCCAGGGCTGGATGTCTATCTGCAAGGGGCAGCGTGACCAAGAGCAAGGCTGGGCAATTTCACACGGTAGGCAAGGCAGTCCCTGGTCGCTATAATGAGAGGCTGTGCTGGGATCTGGCCGGGCCTGATTTGCGCCTCAGAAGCGCAGGCAGGAAGGTCTTTTCTCGATTGACGACATGTGGACCGCTCCCCGGCACCCGCTAGGATGCTGAAGGGGCGGACCCAAGGTCAGGAGGATGGTCATGCAGCTCTCCGGCGCCGCTTTGGCTGCTCCCGTAACCATGGAAGGAATTCTGGCCCAGGGTGTGGGGCAGGATCCCGACGAGACCGCCCTCATCTCGCTGGAAACCTCTTGGACCTGGCAGGAACTGGACGAAGACAGCAGCCGTCTGGCCGGAAACCTTCTGGACCTTGGGCTGGAGCCAGGCGACCGGGTGGCGGTGCTGCTGCCCAACCGCTGTGCCGTTGTGGTGATCTATCTGGCCTGCCTCAAGGCCGGCCTGGTGGCGACCCCGCTTAGCTACCGCTATGCCGCACCGGAAATCGACCGGGCCTTGAAGGTCAGCGAAGCCAAGATCCTGATCAGCCACCGCGAGCGGGCCGACGACCTGGCGGCCGCGCAAGAGGTAGCCAATCTGCCGCTGGGGACCATCGGCTACGGTCAAGGCTCGCTGGGTGGCCTGCGCTTCGAGACCCTGATCGAGCAGGAACCCAAGCAGCAGAGCTTCCCCGAGCTGCCGGACGAGGCTCTGGCCTTCCTCTTCTTCGCCTCCTCCGGCGGTAAGACGCCGCGCGGGATCGCCCACAGCCGCGCATCGGTCGGCTGGGCCTTGGCCAGCTTGATGCAGGGCTATGCGCTGGAGGAAGAGGACGTGGTGATGACCGCCTCAGCCCTCTCGCACTCCGGCGGCATGACCTTGGCGCTGGCCAGCCTGGCCGCCGGGGCGCGGGTCGCCATCGCGCGGAACCTGGACGGCGATGAGCTCTTGCCGCTGCTGCGGGCGGAGCGACCGACGGTCACCTGGATGCTACCGGCGGCCCTCAATCGCCTGCTGCGCGATCATGAGGCGAGCGCGCGCGACTTCGCCTCCCTGCGCCTGGTCCTGGCCGGCGGCGACCGGGTTCCCGACGCGCTGGCACAGCGCTTGGAAAGCCAGATCGGCCTCCCGCTGTGCCAGTCCTACGGCTTTACCCAGGCCAGCTGTGCCGCCTTGAACCTGCCGACACAGCAAGGGCCCTCCAACTGCATCGGCGCGCTCATGCCCGGTTGCGCCGCCGAGATCCGCGACGAGGCCGGCGCGCCCTTGCCGCCGCATCGCGAAGGCCATCTCTGGGTGACCTCCAAGGGCGTCATGCAGGGCTATTGGCACCATCCCAAGGCCTCCGCAGCCGCTGTGCAAGAGGGATGGCTCGATAGCGGCACGCGGGCCAAGGCCGACGCACAAGGCCGGCTTTGGCTGGCCGGGCCGCAGCAGCAGATCGTGGTGCACGACTTCTCCTCGATCGCCGCCAAGGAGGTGGAGGCCGTGCTGGCCAAGCACCCGGCGGTGGCAGCCGCCGGCGTCGTCGGCCTCTTGGACCTGCTGCACGGCGAGACCTTGCGTGCCTTCGTCACCCTGGCAGAGAACGCGGAGCCGGTCTCGGAACATGATCTCATCGCCTACACCCGCGCGCGTATCCGCTTCCGCGCGCCGGAGGAGATCGTCTTCCTGGACGAGCTGCCCCTGGACGACGAAGGCGAGGCTGACCACGATCTGCTGAAGCAGCTGGCAGAACGCGGCTGGCAGAGCGCTGCCAGGTTGGACGCGCGCCCGTGACGGCAGAGCCGCTGCTGATCACTCACCTGCTGGGAGCGGCAAGCGAGCCGGCCTTGCACGAGGCGCTGCATCGTCTCGAGCATGCCGGCGGCCTGGACCAGCTGGACATCGCGCCTGCCGATCTGGCCCGCCGCCGCCTGCGTCAAGCCAGCTGGCAGGGCCGCGATTGCGCGATCGCCCTTCCCCGCAGCGAGAAGCTCTACAACGGCGCGGTCCTGGCCTTGGAGGCGGACTACGCCCTGGTCGTGCGGGTGACCGAGCAGCGCTGGCTGCGCCTAGAGCCCCGCGACGCTCCCGCCGCGCTGGAGCTGGGCTACCACGCCGGCAATCTCCATTGGCGGGTACGCTTCGAGGCGGGCGATCTACTCGTCGCGCTGGAAGGGCCGGAGAGCGACTATCTGAACCGCCTGGAGGAACAGCTGGCCAACGGCCTGGCCCGGGTGGTGGCGTGAGCCCAGCTGCCTTGCTGGCCTTGACCCAGCAGGCAGATTCGGCCTTCCCCAGCGGCGGCTTCGCCTTTTCCCAAGGGCTGGAGGGCCTGCTGCGTGACGGCTGGGTTACCGATGCCGAGGGCCTGGAGCGTTTCCTGCGCCACCAACTGGCCGGGCGCTGGCTGGTCTTCGACCGGGTGTTTCTGCTGCGCGCGCATAGTGCCGCGCAGGGCCTGGAGGCCTTGATCGCGCTGGATCACGAGGTGGAGGCACGCAGCCTCGCCGCCAGTCTGCGTGTAGGCTCAGCACGCAACGGCCTGGCGCTGGCCACCAGCCACGCCAAGATCGGCACGCCGGGGGCTGCTGCCTTTCGGCTGGAGATCCTAGAGGGCCGCACGCCCGGCCATCTGCCCATCGTGCAGGGGCTTGTGCTGGCCGGATCGGGCCTGGAGCCCTTGGCAACCCAAGTGGCAGCCGCGCACAGCTTCCTCGCCGGGCTCATCTCAGCCGGTGTGCGTTTGGGACTGGTTGGCACCTTGGCCGGACAGAGCATCCTAAGACGCCTGCATCCCGATCTAGCAGCTGCCCTCAAGGCACCACCGCCTGCCACGCCCTGGAGCTTCAGCCCACTGGCTGAGATTGCAGCGCAACGACAGGAACAGGGACATACGCGGCTGTTCAGTACCTAAGCCTTGGCTAATCACGTCCTAGCCACCCGCGTACCCCTCTCCTGAGCTTGTCGAAGGGCTGAGCAGAGGCGAAGCTTGCACTTGTCCAAAAAGCGGGCCCCAGGCTCGGTGCTAACGGCCCGCCTTTCGACGGACGCTCGCTCGCGCTCGCTGCTCAAGACGAGGGAGTGCTGTTGGCTACAGTTAGCTGAGTTATCATCTCAACAAGTCATGGATTGCCGCCCACTACTCCATCCGGCTGAAACGCGCGACGGCGGTGCCGGCCTCATCGTCCAGATAGAGCAAACCTTGCTCCAAACGGTAGCTGCGGGCGGCATCCAAGGCCTCCAGGAAGCGGGCCTCCTGGTCGTTCACCGACGGCAGACAGGCCATGCGGGTGACTGCGAGCGGGCCGAAGTCCAGCGCGCCGCCTGTCACCTCTAGCGCCCCGGTGAAGCGGTTGCAGCCAGCCGAGCCGCTGGCCTGGCCCTCTGCGTTGATCTCCAAGGTCGATTGCAGGTTATCGATCACGCCGCGCTGCTGCAGGTCTTCCGCCAGCCAGCGGCCCTGCAGGCCAGCCGGCACTTCCGCTTGAAGATTGGAGGTCAAGCCGACACCGAAGAGCATGAGCGCGAGCGCCCAGGCGCAGAGACGAAGGAGCATCACGTTGGAAGGGTCCTCTGGTTGCGAGCGGGACAGTCTCCCCTCAAAAGGCAGATAGGAGTAAGACGGGGGCAAGGCAAAGCGATGGCAGGACCTCAAGCAAGCGTCATGACCCCGGACCGCAAGACCTTCTTCTGTATCGATGGCCATACCTGCGGCAATCCTGTGCGGCTGGTAACCAGCGGCCACCCGCCCCTGGTCGGCGAGAGCATGAGCGCCAAGCGGCTGGACTTCCTGGAGCGCTTCGATTGGATCCGCACCGGTCTCATGTTCGAACCGCGCGGGCACGATATGATGTCCGGCGCCTTCCTCTATCCCGCGACGCGGGACGACTGCGACGTGGCGGTCCTCTTCATCGAGACCTCCGGCTGCCTTCCCATGTGCGGGCACGGCACCATCGGCACGGTCACCTTCGCACTGGAGCATGGGCTGGTGACGCCCGCCAATCCCAGCCAGTTGGCCTTGGACACGCCGGCGGGCCGAGTGCTCGCCGACTACCGCAGCGCCGGACACAAGGTGGAAGGCGTGCGCATCACCAACGTGGATAGCTTCCTCGCCGCCAGCGGAATCACCATCGACTGCCCGGAGCTGGGGCCCTTGACCCTGGACGTGGCCTATGGCGGCAACTTCTACGCCATCATCGAGCCGCAGCCCGGCTATCAGGACCTGGAACAGCTAAGCCCCGGCGACATCCTGCGCCTCTCTCCCCAAGTGCGCCGGGCGGTGAACCAGGCGGTTTCGCTGGCGCATCCGCTGGACCCCGCCATCAAGGGCGTGAGCCACGTCATGTGGACCGGCCGTCCGCAGGCGCCTGAGGCGCAGGCACGCAACGCCGTCTTCTACGGCGAGAAGGCCATCGACCGCAGCCCCTGCGGCACCGGCACCTCGGCCCGTATGGCCCAGCTGGCCGCACGCGGCGACCTGGCCGTCGGTCAGGACTTCGTGCATGAGAGCATCATCGGCTCGCTGTTCCACGGCCGGGTCGAGGCCGCGTCCCAGGTCGGCGATATCCCGGCCATCCGGCCGTCGATTGAGGGCTGGGCCCGCATGACAGGGCTCAACACCCTCTTCCTGGATCCAGACGATCCCTACGTCGCCGGATTTCAGCTGGTCTAAGCCAGCCCAATCGGCGGTCTTCGGCGGCGCAAGCCAGAGGCTGCCTGCAGCACCATGGCGCCGAAGAGGATGCCGCCACCGACCAGGGTCGCCCCGTCCGGCACCTCGTTGAAGGCGATCCAGACCCAAATCGGCGCCAAGACCACCTCGCTCAAGGACAAAAGCGTCGCCTCGGCTGCGCTAAGCCGCTTGGCCCCGGCGGTGAAGAAGAGCATGCCAAGGCCGATCTGCAGCGATCCCATAGCCAGCGCCAAGAGCATGTCATGCAGCGAGATGACCGGCGACTGGCCCTCGGCAAAGACCAGGATGAGCGAGGCGATGAGGCCAATGAGGCCGGCCCAGGCCACGGTCGGCAGCGTGTCCTGCACCTTGGCGGCGCGCAGCATGACGGTGAAGACGGCAAAGCAGAAGGGGGGTGCCAGCGACAAGAGCACGCCGGAGAAGGTGCCGAGGTCGAGGCCCGCCCAAACCATCACCGCGACGCCGACCACGGCAATCAGCATGGCCAGCACCGTCGCCGGCCGCACCGTCTCGCCCAGGAAGATCCGGCCCAAGAAGGCCGCCATTAGGGGCGCGGTGCAGAGCATCATGACGACGTTGAAGACCGCCGTCTTGGTCAGCGCCAGGATGAAGAGCAGCATGGCGGCCGCCAAGGCAGCACCTGCCAGCGGCCCGCGCCAGCCCAAGGCCTTGATCGCCGGCAAGGGCGAGCCGCCGGCGCGCAAGGCCAGCAGTCCCAGCACGAAGATCAGGGTGCCGGCGGAGCGATAGACCAGGATCTGCCAGGCATCCGCCCCCTCCATCGCGCGCACGAAGAGGCCGGCGAGCGACCAACAGGCGCCCGCCGCTACGACCAGCAGCGCACCCTGCAACGCCGAGCCGGGTGCATCGGTGGCGGGGGGACTGGCCAGGCTCATGGCGGCGATCTCGCCTTCTTGTTGTCGATCCTCTCTATGACGACTGCAAAGCGGGCGTAGACGCAAGAGCAGCGCCGCAGGGCAGACCAGCGCCAGATGCAGCTTGACCGCAGCCGATCGCTCGCTTGAGGTGCAGGTCCGCACCCTCCTGACCAACCAGCGAGCTTTCATGCCAGCAGACGTCAGTTCCAGCCGCGCCGAGACGGCCGTTCCAGCTTGGCTGCCGTGGCTGGTCTGGGGGCTGGGCTGCCTCTTCTTCCTCTACGGCTTCTTTCAGCGCTTGGCGCCCAGCGTCATGCACGACCACCTGATGGCAGAGTTCGACCTGACCGGAGCGACGGTCGGCAACCTCTCGGCCTTCTATTTCTACACCTACGCCACCTTGCAGGTGCCGGTGGGTCTGATGGTCGACCGCTTCGGACCGCGCCGCCTGCTGGCCGCCGGGGCGCTCATCTGTTCGCTCTCCACGCTCCTCTTCGCCTGGTCGACCGATGCCACCTTGGCGCATGCGGCGCGCGCCTTCGTCGGCTTCGGCGCCGGCTTCTCCTTCGTCTGCACTGTGACTTTGGCCGCGCGCTGGCTGCCTGCCGGGCGCTTTGCTCAGACCACGGGCCTTCTCATGATGGCCGGCATGATCGGCGGCTTCCTGGGCCAGGCCCCACTGGCCGCCCTCGTCGAAGAGGTTGGCTGGCGCCCGGCCCTGGGTGCCAGCGGTGTGGTCGGACTGGCGCTGGCGTTGGCGATCTGGTTGGTGGTGCGCGACCAGCCGCCCGGTGCGCCGCAGAGCAAGGGCGGAGCACTGACGCCACTCAGCCTGCTCACCAGCTTGGGCCATGTCTTGAGCCGCCGGCAGAACCTGGTGACCGCCTTCATCTCGGCAGCCATGACCGCGCCGATGCTCTCCTTCGCCGGCTTCTGGGGCGTGGCTTGGCTCATGCAGACCAAGGGCTATGACCGGCCGGGCGCCAGCGCCGTGACCTCGCTCCTGCTGTTGGGCTGGGCCGTCGGCTCGCCACTCGCCGGCTGGCTATCGGACCGGCTGGGCCGGCGCCGGATCGTGATTCAGGCAGGCGGCCTCATCGCGCTGGTCGCCCTGACCGCCATCCTCTACCTGCCAGAGCTCCCCTCTGTGGCGCTTTGGGTCCTCTTCGTCGTCACGGGAGCGGCCTGCGGATGCATGTCGGTAGCCTTCGCCCTGGTGCGTGGCTACAATCCCATCAACGAGACGGGGGCGGCCTTCGGCTTCGTCAATGGAGCGGTGACTGCGACCGGGGCGGTCTTCCAGCCATTAATCGGGCTTCTGCTGGACCTGGGCTGGCGAGGCGAGCAGCTGGCCGGCGCGCGGGTCTACGACGCCGATACCTTCCAGCAGGCGCTGTCGGTTCTGCTGGTCTTTCTGGTCGTTGCCTTGGTAGCCAGTCTGCTGTTGCGGGAAGCCCGCGAGCCGGTGCCATAAGTCTTCAACACAAGGGCGCTAGGGTGGGGTGAGGATAGGGGAGAAACGCCATGCGCCGTCAGAGGAAAGCCCGAATCGTCGCCACCTTGGGCCCTTCCAGCTCTACGCGGGAGATGATCGAGGCGCTGTTCAAAGCCGGCGCCGACGTCTTCCGCCTGAACTTCTCCCACGGCACCCAGGCCGAGCAGAAGGAACGCCTGGAGATCATCCGCGCCATTGAGGCGGACATGGAACGGCCCATCGCGGTGCTGGCCGACCTGCAAGGCCCCAAGCTGCGGCTCGGCCGCTTCGCCGAGGGCAAGGTCAAACTCAAGACCGGCGCCAAGTTTCGCTTGGACCGTGACGAGGCGCTGGGCGACGCCAAGCGCGCGCCACTGCCGCATCCAGAGATCTTCGCCGCCCTCGATAAGGGTCAGCAGCTGCTGCTGGATGACGGCAAGGTAGCGCTGACGGTGCAGAGCCACGGGGCCGATTTCGCCGACTGCAAAGTGATCACCGGCGGCACGCTTTCCGACCGCAAGGGGGTGAACGTGCCAGGTGCGGTCCTGCCGATCTCTCCCCTAACTGACAAGGACCGCTCCGACCTCGCCTTCGCGCTCGACATGGGTGTGGACTGGATCGCGCTCTCCTTCGTGCAGCGCTCGGAAGATGTGGCCGAGGCGCGGCGCCTCATCCACGGCCGCGCTGCCCTCTTGAGCAAGATCGAGAAGCCGGCCGCCATCGACCATTTGGACGAGATCGTGGAGCTGTCGGACGCAATCATGGTGGCGCGCGGCGACCTGGGCGTGGAGATGCCGCTGCAGCACGTGCCGCGCTGGCAGAAGAAGATCGTGCGCAAGTGCCGGCAGATGGGGAAGCCGGTGGTGGTGGCAACCCAGATGCTGGAATCGATGATCGCCAGCCCCACCCCGACCCGCGCCGAGGTCTCCGACGTGGCGACGGCCATCTACGACGGCGCCGACGCGGTCATGCTGTCGGCCGAGTCCGCCGCCGGGCAGTACCCGCAGGAAGCGGTCACCATGATGAACAAGTGTATCCAGGCGACGGAGCGTGACCGCTTCTTCGAGTCCTTGGTGCATGCCTTGACCCTGCGCCCGGAAGCCACCGGCCCAGACGCGCTCTCCGCCGCTGCAGCGCAGGTCGCCCAGACCATCGGGGCGGAGGCCATCGTCTGCTACACCACCTCCGGCTCCACCGCCAAACGCGCCGCCCGCGAGCGGCCCTCGGTGCCGATCCTAGTCTTGACCGAGAACCTGGCGACAGCGCGCAGCCTGGCGCTGCTCTGGGGCGCACACTGCGTCCACACCTCCGACGTGCACTCCTTCCCAGAGATGGTGAAGAAGGCCGGCCGCACGGCAGCCGCCCAGGGCTTCGCCAAGAAGGGCAGCAAGCTGGTTGTCATGGCCGGCGTACCTTTCGGGACGCCAGGGGCCACGAACGTTCTGCGGATTGCGCGGGTGGACTAAGCGCTACGCGCTCCCTGCGACGCTGTTTCCCGCTGAATGAGACTGGTGAGACAGGCAGACAGCCAGTAAGAAGGGATAAGTGAATAGGGTCTCAAATCTGTCTTCTTTGTCTTTTTACAGTATCCGAGTGTAACCCCCGATGCCCGTCCCCGCCGCTGCGTCCGTCCTGCCAAATGACCCTTTGGTTAGCCGGCAGTGGCACCTGGTCAATGCTGATCCCGATGGGTTCGACCTGAACCTCGGGGCGGTGTGGCAGGACTATCGAGGTGCTGGCGTGGATGCCTTTGTCCTCGATAGTGGCTTCGACGGGCAGCATCCCGATCTGCGCGACAACTACGACTCCAGCCGCGACCGCGATTTCGAGACCGGCAGCGATGACGCCAGCGGCCCTTCATCGGAAGCGCATGGGACCGCGGTCATGGGCCTGCTTGGCGCGGCTCAGAACGGCCGTGGCACCTCCGGTGTCGCGCCGGAAGTAACGCTGGTCGGCTACCGGCTCTCCGAGTTTGTCGACAATGACCTAGTGCGGGAGATCGCGCGTGCGATCGAGAGCGCGAGCAATGACGGCGCGGACCTTATCTCAATGAGCATCGGCACCCAGTACACGGGCAATGCCTTCGATCAGGCACTCAGCGCCGTGCGGATGCAAGAGGTCCTTGACGCGATTGACAAGGCTGTGGACGAGGGGCGGGAGGGACTGGGCGCTATCCTCGTCAAAGCCGCGGGCAACGGGCGCGGCCTCATCGCAGAGGAAGACGCCAACCTTTCTTCGTGGAACGCGCACTACAAGGTCATCAGCGTTGCCGCGGTTGATGCGGACGGCGGTGTCAGCAGCTACTCGACGCCAGGTGCGAACCTCCTGGTCTCTGGCTTCGGCTCACCGCTTTTCGGCGAGGTTGTCACCACCGATCGCAGCGGCGGACCGGGATACACCTCCGGCGACTACACCTATAGCTTCAATGGCACCTCTGCCGCGACGCCGATGGTGTCCGGCGTGGTGGCCTTGATGCTGGAGGCCAATCCGGACTTAGGCTGGCGCGATGTTCAAGCCATCCTGGCGGCCTCCGCCCGCCGCTACGACGAAACGAGTAACCAGGTCGAAGGCCGCTGGACCGTGAACGCCAGCAGCGCGAGCAATGGGACCGGATACCACTTCAGCGAGGATGCCGGCTTTGGCCTGGTCGATGCGCAGGCGGCCGTGCGCCTGGCCGAACAGTGGCTGACCGAGGGCTGGGAACCGGCGACGAGCGACACCCTACGCAGCCGGTCGGTCGAAGGCTTCTCCGGCAGCCGCAGCATTCCCGACAACAACCCGGCAGGCACCACCATCGCCTTCACGGGGCCGAAGGGCGTTCCGGAGATCGAGTTCGTCACCTTGGAGGTCCAGCTCAGCCACAGATTCGTCGGCGACTTGACGATCACCCTGACCTCGCCGTCGGGCACGACTACGACTTTACTGCAGCAAGCAGCAGGTAGCGCCGACCATCCCAACAACTGGACCTACACCGCCAACGCCTTCCGTGGAGAGACGGCAAACGGCACCTGGCGTGTCACCGTCTCCGATTCTGCTGCCATCGACGTCGGAACGGTTAAGGGCCTGACCTTGACGGCCTTCGGCCCGGAAGACAGCGCGAACGACCGCTACCTCTTCACGGATGCCTTCTCCGCGCGCGGCGCTGGGACCGCCCAGTTCGCGGATAGCGATGGCGGACGCGACCAAATCAACGCCGCTGCCGTTTCCCGCGGCGTTTCTTTCGACCTGGGTGCCGGTGCGGGCCAGATTGACGGACGGGCGCTGCGCTTCTCCGGCATTGAGGATGTCATCGGCGGCGATGGCAACGACAGCCTGCTGGGCTCCGCGACCGGCAACCATCTGATCGGCGCGCGTGGCGACGACGACCTGCGGGCTGGCGATGGCAATGATCACCTTGTCGGCGAGACAGGCGCCGATAGTTTGCGCGGGCAGTCGGGGGACGACAGCCTCTATGGCGGCAGTGGCTCAGACGAACTGCTGGGCGCCGTAGGAAACGATAGCGCCTGGGGCGGCGACCAGCGCGACGCCCTCGCCGGGGGCAGCGGCGCCGATTGGCTCTACGGCGGTGGGTCGCCCGATTTCCTGAACGGGGGTAGCGGCGCCGACGTGGCTGCTGGGGGTCCTGGGTCAGACACCTACGTGGTGGATTCCCTCGGCGACCTTTTGAGGGAGACCGCCAGCGGCGGCATGGAAGACGTACTGCGCTCCAACGCCTTGGACTACACCCTGGCCAGCGGTGATGAGGGATTTGTCGAGCGGGCGAACCTCAACGGCTCGGCTCAGGGGCTCGGGGCGGCGCGGCTGGTGGGCAACGATCTAGACAACGCCCTGATCGGCAACACGGCGGCCTCGACCCTTCTCGGACGGTCAGGTGACGATGTCCTGAACGGCAGGGGCGGAGACAATCGCCTGGCCGGTGGATCGGGCCACGACACCTTCGTCGTCTGGACCAGCGCCGACCTGTTGCAAGAACGGGCGGGCGAGGGCAGCGATTGGGTGCGGGCGCAGAGCGACTTCACCCTGCCCGATGGCACGGCTACCGCCTTTGTTGAACACCTGCGCCTGCAGGGCGGCGGCGCCGACCTGAACGCCACGGGAAACAGCCTGGACAACAGTCTACTTGGCAACGAAGGCGACAACCGTTTGGCTGGCAACCAAGGCAGCGACAGGGTCGAAGGGTTGGGCGGTGACGACACGCTCTTTGGCGGCGCCGAGGGCGACCGGCTCTTCGGCGGCAGCGGCGCCGATACGGTTCAGGTGGCAAGAGACGATCGCGCCTTCGGCGGGTCCGGCGATGACGACTTCCGTTTCTTCACCGCGAGCCTTTCCAGCGGAACGCAGCGGATCAGCGACTTCAGCGGGGCACGCGCCGGCGGCGGCGACAAGCTGGTCTTCTCTACAGGCATGGAGCAAGGGAGCTTCGCCTACATCGGCTTGCGCGACTTCAGCGACTCAGGCCAGAGCGAGGCGCGTTTCGATGTCTTGCAGGAACGGCTCTTGGTGGACGTGGATGGTGATGGCAGGTTCGACATCCGCGTCGGCTTGACTGGGGTCAGCCGCGCCGGCCAGTTGACCGCGACCGACTTCCTCTGGCTTTAGGCGCCAGCGCCGAAAGCCCCCCGCAAGGCCTGCCCAGCTGCGCCCAACCCCACCTCGTCGATCGAGTGCGGCAGGCCGGGGCGGAGGATGAGGTCGACCTTCACGCCGTTCTCTTGCAAGAGTGCTGCTGCCTGCTCTGATGCCTGGTAGGGCACGACCGGGTCGCTTTGGCCGTGCACCAAGAGCGTTGGCGGGCGGCTGGTGATCTCGGCCGCCAGGTGCTGGCCGCCGATGAGCGCGCCGGAATAGCCGACGATCTGCGCCGGGGCCGTCTTGCGGCGGGTGCCGACATGCAGGCTCAACATCGTGCCCTGGCTGAAACCGACCAGCGCCAAATCGGCGTCGGTGAGGCCCTGACGTGCCAGTTCCTCGTCCAGGAAGCTGTCCACCAGGCTGGCGGCGAGCCGGAGGCCTGCCAGCAGGCGCTCCTCAGCCCGGTCGGCCAGGCTGAACCACTGCAGGCCCATGGGATTGGCCTCGCAAGGGTAGGGGGCGTTGGGCGAGACGAAGACAGCCTCAGGCAAGGCCTGCGCCAGGTAGGGCGCCAGGCCGATCAAGTCGTCGCCGTTGGCGCCCCAGCCGTGCAGCAAGACCACCAGCTGTTTGGGCTTGCCGCCACTGGCCGGCGCGCGCCGCGGCCCGTCCAGCGCCATGAGATCAGCCATGGTCTTGGTCCCTTCCCGCTAGGCCGCGTCCGGCACGCCCTTGGTGGTGGAGTATTCCCAATGCAGCTCCTCACCCGGCCGGGCCAGCGGGCGGATGGCATGGGCGGCGGCGGCAGCCTCGGCAAAGCCGGTCAGGATCAGCTTCAGCTTGTGCTCGTAGTGGACGATATCGCCGATGGCGAAGATGCCGGGGACCGAGGTCTCGCAGGTCGTGGGCTCTACCGTCACGTGGCTCTTGTCTAGCGCCAGACCCCAGTCGGCGATGGGGCCCAGGTTCATCGAGAGGCCGAAGAAGGCGAGCAGCGCATCGGCCTCCAGCCGGCGGGTCTCGCCCTCAAGCGTGCGCACCGCTACGGCCTCCAGCTTGCCGTTGCTGCCTTCCAGCGCGGAGAGCTGATAGGGGATCACCTTCTCCACCACCGAGCCCTCGGCGGCCAGGGCCTCCATCTTGGCGACCGTGTCGGGCGCACCGCGGAACTTCGGCCGGCGGTGCACCAGGTAGATCTTCTTCGCGACCTCAGCCAGGGAGACGGTCCAGTCCAGCGCCGAATCGCCGCCGCCGGCGATCACCAGGGTGCGGTCGCGAAAGTCCTCGCGCCGGCGCACCATGTAGTGCACGCCGACCCCGGGACCGGCCTCCTCAAAACTCTGAATGCCCTCCAAGGGCGGGCGGTTAGGGCCGAAGGCGCCGGCGCCGGCGGCGATGATCACCGCGTGGGCAGCGATGGTCGCCCCGCCCGATGTCGTGACACGCCAGAGGCCATCCTCGCCGCGTGCCAGGGCGGTCGCCTGCTGACCCAGATGATAGACGGGCTCAAAAGGGGCAGCCTGCTCGACCAGACGTTCGACCAGATCGCCGGCCAGGATCTGCGGATAGGCAGGGATGTCGAAGATCGGCTTTTCGGGATAGAGCGCGGCGCACTGACCGCCGGCCATGTCCAGGCTGTCGATGACATGCGCCTTTAGTTTCAGCATACCCAGCTCAAAAACGGCGAAAAGACCGACCGGCCCGGCGCCGATAATCACCACATCCGTTTGCTGTTGCGCCTCGGACATCCCGTCCTTCTCCTTAAACCCTGCATTCAGTGATGCCGTGCCGCCTTGACCCCCCTTCGTAGGGTGCCGTGAGGACGCTTGGCAAGAGCCGTGAGCGGCGGCTATGACAGCCAGCCATGACCTGCGCCACCAGCCCCTTGCAGCAGCGCCATCTGCCCGACCTCGCCGCCACCGAGGCGCTGGCAGTCGCCTTGGCGCCGCTGCTACAGGCCGGCGACGTCTTATTGCTTTCAGGCGACCTCGGCGCCGGCAAGACCAGCTTTGCCCGCGCCCTCATTCAGGCCCTGCCCGGCCCTGATGGTGAGGATTGCAGCGACGAGGCCGTGCCCAGCCCGACCTTCACCCTGCTGCAGGTCTATCCCCGCCGCCCGGCAGAGATCTGGCACTTCGACCTCTACCGCCTGTCCCAGGCAGAAGAGATCTATGAACTGGGTTGGGAGGAGGCACGCGACCAGGCCATTGCGCTGATCGAATGGCCGGAGCGGATGGGCGATTTGGCGCCTGCAGGCGCACTGACACTGCGTTTCGACGCTGCGCCCGAGGGGTTGGAAGCCGGACGAAGTCTGCGTTTGGACGGGCCGGCGATTTGGGGTGCGCGTCTGGCCGGCCTCGACCAGACCAACAAGCGCGATCATGACCGCGCGGCATTTCTGGAGGCTGCCGGCTGGGGGCAGGCCAAACGCCATCTGCTGGCAGCCGATGCCTCCTTCCGCCACTACGACCGCCTGAACGACCGGGAGCGCAGCGCGGTGCTGATGGATGCGCCACCGGACAAAGAGGACGTGCGCCCCTTCCAAGCCGTCACCGCGCTTCTACACCGCCTGGATCTCTCGGCACCGCGTATCTTGGCAGCCGACCCAGAGGCCGGTTTCCTGCTGTTGGAAGACCTGGGCGACGCCACCTTCACCCGGGTTCTGGCCGAGGGCGGCGATGAGACGGCGCTCTATGAACTGGCTGTCGACGTCCTGGTCGCCCTGCAGCAGCACTGGCAGCCGCAGATGGGCCAAGACCTGCCGCCCTATGACCTGGACGCGCTGCTCGTCGAGACCGCGCTACTGACCGACTGGTACTACCCCGCCGTTACCGGCCGCCCCTGCCCGCCGGATCTGGCCAACGCTCATCAGCAGGCCTGGGCAGAGGCCCTGGCGCCAGTGGCAGAGCGGCGGGAGGTCCTGGTCCTGCGCGACTATCACGTCGACAACTTGATCCAGCTGCCCGACCGCCAGGGTGTCGCCGCCTGCGGTCTCTTGGACTTTCAGGACGCTCTGCTGGGCTCTGCTGTCTACGACCTGATCTCTCTGCTGGAAGACGCGCGCCGCGATCTCAGCGACTCTCTGCGCCAACACCTCTTGGCCCGCTGGCAGGCCGCTCTGCCCAACCGCGATCCAGAGCGGGACCGCGCCGATCTGGCGCTCTTAGGCGCGCAGCGCAGCGCCAAAATCGCCGGCATCTTCACCCGGCTGGACCGCCGCGACGGCAAGTCCGGCTACCTGCGCCACCTGCCGCGCGTGCTGCGCTTGCTGGCCGGCAATCTGCAGGCACCGCCTTTGGCGCCGGTCGCTGCCTGGTTCGCGCAGCACCTGCCGCTCGACGAGGCGCGGGTGCCAGTGCCTGCGCCCGGTGCTGGGGTGCCGAGGGGAGGATCCATAGAATGACCAAGACCGCACCGACTCGCGCGATGGTGCTGGCGGCCGGCCGCGGGCAGCGTATGCGCCCGATCAGCGACCGGCTACCGAAGCCGCTGGTCGAGATCCAGGCCCGCAGTCTGATCGACCGCGTGCTGGACCGTCTGCAAGCGGCCGGCGTTACCGAGGTCGTGGTGAACCTGCACCATCTGGGCGACCAGCTGCGCGCCCACCTTGACCAGCGCAGCGATGTCGCGATCACCTACTCACCAGAAGCAGAGCTGCTGGAGACCGGCGGCGGTCTGGTACAGGCCTTGCCGCTTCTCGACGCCGATCCCTTCTACGCGGTGAACGGCGACGTGCTCTGGCTAGACGGCGCCCGCCCGGCGCTGCAGCGCCTGGCCGAGGCATGGGACCCGGAGCGGATGGATGCACTCCTCCTCCTGCAGCCGACCGTGACTGCCTTCGGCTACGAGGGCATGGGCGACTTCCGCATGGCGCCGGGCGGCGAGCTCTCCCTGCGGCCGGAGCGGGAGCCCGCACCCTTCGTCTTCTCCGGCATTCAGCTCTTGTCGCCCCGGCTCTTTGCCGGCCGCAAGGCGGAGCCCTTTCGCTTGATCACGCTCTACCGCCAGGCTGTGCAAAGCGGACGGCTTTTCGGGCTGCGGCATGACGGGCTCTGGTTCCATGTCGGCCGGCCTGAGGACATCGCCACCACCGAAGAGGCGCTGGAGGAGCTGGGGTTCCACCGGCCAGCGGCATGAGCAAAGCCGGCCCCCAGGTCTTTACCATTCCGGCCGGCAACAACTTCGTCGAGGTGCTGGCCGCGGGCCTCAGCCGCCAAGCCGGCGACGCGCCGCTGGCGCTGGCCGGCTTCACCCTGCTGCTGCCCAACCGCCGCGCCGTGCAGGCGCTGCGGGAGGCCTTCTTGCGGCTGACCGACGGCGCACCAACCCTGCTGCCACGGATGATCCCGCTGGGCGATCTGGAGGCGGAAGAGCTGGCTCTGGAGAGCGGCGGCAGCCTGGGGGCTGCACGTGACTTGGCTCTGCCGCCCGCTGCCGGCAGCCTGCAGCGCCTGGCCCTGCTCTCCCCCCTGGTATCTGCCTGGATGGCGCAAGAGGGCAAGAGCCTGCCAGCCGCCGCTACCTTGCGCCTGGCCCGTGCCTTGGCGCTGCTGATCGACGAGGCCGAGACCGCGGAGATCGACTGGAGCCGGCTGGAGGATCTGGTGCCGGAGGAGTTAGCGGCGCATTGGCAGACCACCCGCCGTTTCCTCTCCATCGTGACTGAGGCCTGGCCCGGGATCGAAGCCACGACGGGCCTATTGGGCCCCGCCGCACGCCGCCGTCTGCTGCTGGATGCGCAAGCCGCGCTCTGGCAGGAGAAGCCGCCGGCCGGACCGGTGATCGCGGCTGGCTCCACCGGCTCTATCCCCGCCGTCGCCCGGCTGCTGGCCACAGTCGCGCGCCTGCCGCAGGGTCAGGTGGTGCTCCCGGGCCTGGATCAGGCCTGCAGCAGCCTGCTGTGGGAGGAAATCGAGCAAGACCCCAGCCATCCGCAGTATGGCCTGGCGCAGCTGCTAGCTCAGTTGAAGATCGCCCCGCGCGCGGTACCGCTCTGGCCCGAGGCGCTGCCGGAAAGCAACCGCGCTGGCCTCGCCAACCTCGCCCTGCGCCCGGCGCCGGCAACCGCCTCCTGGCCCGATGTCGCCAAAGGCGTGAATGAGAGCCAGACGGACCGCTGGCATCAGGCACTGGACGGCCTCACCTGGTACGACTGCGCCGATCCCCGGGCCGAGGCCTGCCTCATCGCCCTCTTGCTGCGCCAGAGCCTGGAGACAGCGGGAAAGACGGCGGCCTTGGTCACACCGGACCGCGGTCTGGCACGGCGGGTGGCGGCGGAATTGGCGCGCTGGGACATCGCGATCAACGACTCCGCCGGCCAGCCCTTGCTAGAGACCCCGCCGCTGGCCTTCCTTCGCCTGCTGGCCAAGGCCGTGGCCGAGGAACTGGCGCCAGAGGCGCTGCTGGCCCTCTTGAAGCATCCCTTGACCGCCTTGGGCGGGACACGCGCGCGGCTGGCCGAAGACGCCCGCTTGCTGGAACGCTGGCTCTTGCGGGGTCCACGCCCTGAGCCGGGCTTTGCCGGGCTGCACGCAGCGCTGTCCGCAGCGCGCAAGGATCCCAGGCTGCGGACTGCCGGGCCGTGGGACCGCCTCGAGGACCTCTTGGCGCGGCTGGAGGTGTTGCTGGACCCGCTGGTCACCCTCTCCAGCAAGCCGTCAGTTCCGCTCGCCGAACTCTTGGACGCGCAGCTGCAAACCGCAGAGGCACTGGCCGCCAGCGACAGCGAAGCGGGTGGCTCCCGGCTCTGGGCGGGTGAGGCCGGCGAAGCGGCGGTCACCGCCCTGGCAGAGCTGCGCGAGGCCGCTCCCGATCTGGCCGACTTAGCGCCGGTGGACTACCCGGCTCTCTTCGATGCTCTACTGGAGGGCCAGGTGCTGCGGCCGCGCTATGGCCTGCACCCACGTCTTTTTATCTGGGGTCCGCTAGAGGCGCGGCTGCAGCGCTGCGATCTCTTGATCCTCGGCAGCCTGAACGAGGGCGTTTGGCCGGCGCTGCCCGACCCCGGCCCTTGGCTTAGCCGACCAATGCGCAGCCGCCTGGGCCTGCCGGCACCAGAGCGCCGCATCGGTCAGGCCGCGCACGATCTGGTGCAGGCCCTGGCAGCGCCGGAGGTGGTGCTGACCCGTGCACAGAAGCAAGAGGGCGCGCCAGCGCTGCCGGCGCGCTGGCTCTCTCGCCTGGATGCTCTCGGCCAAGTGCTGGGTCTGAGGGACGCGCTGCAGCGCCCGCAGGCGCAGGCCGCGGCCTGGGTGGCAGAGTTTGACCGGCCGCAGGCTGTGGCTCCCTGCCCGCCGCCTGCGCCGCGCCCACCGGTGGCGGCCCGGCCACGGCGTCTGTCGGTCACCCAAATCGAGACCTGGCTGCGCAATCCCTACGGCCTCTACGCCCGCGCTGTCTTGGGCCTGGAGAAGCTGCCCGACCTGGCCGAGGACCCAGGACCGGCACTGCGCGGTCAATTGATCCACGCCGCCCTGGAAGCCTTCGTGAAGGCCTATCCAGAGACCCTGCCCACCGACGCAGAGGACCGGCTTGCAGACCTGACGCAGTCCGTCTTGCAGGAGGCCGGCCTGCCCAAGAGCCAGATCCTCCTATGGCAGCCGCGCCTGCAGCGCCTGCTGGACTGGTACCTGGAGATCGAAGCTCAGCGCCGCGCCGCGATCGGTGAGGTGCGGGCGGAGGTCTCGGGCCGGCTGGAGCTGGCCGCACCCGGCGGCCCCTTTCTGCTGACCGCCCAGGCGGACCGGTTGGAGCTGCGCCGCGACGGCGGCCTGACCCTCGTCGACTACAAGACCGGCGCCCTACCAACGCAGAAGGCCATCGACGCCGGGTTGGCGCCGCAGTTGCCGCTGGAAGGGGCGATCGCGGCGGCGGGCGGTTTCCAAGGCCTGGAGCCCCGCACGCTGGCGGATTTGGAGCTGTGGAAGCTGGCCGGCGGTCGCGAGCCGGGGAAGATCAAGGCCTTGACCGGCGGCAAGCAGCCAGAGGCCGGCGATCAGGCCGCGGCAGCTCGGGCCGGTCTTGAGGCACTGATCGCCCGTTTTGACGACCCGGCCACGCCTTACCTGGCCCAGCCGCGCCCCGGTGCGGCGCCGCTTTATGACGACTATGCCCACCTGGCCCGCCTGGCCGAGTGGCGGGCGGCGGTAGCGGAGGAGTCATGAGCCAGGCCCTTGAGGCAGCAACCGCGCTGCAGCGCCAGGCTCTGGACCCGACGGCGACGCTCTGGGTCGAGGCCTCCGCCGGCAGCGGCAAGACCAAGGTGCTGGTCGACCGCTGTCTGCGCCTGCTGCTGGACGGAACGGCGCCGGAACGCCTGCTCTGCATCACCTACACCAAGGCGGCGGCGGCAGAGATGGCCGGGCGGCTGATGCAGACCCTGGCGCGCTGGGTCGCCTTGGACCAGGTGCAGCTTGAGGGCGCCTTGGACGGGCTGCTGGGCCGCCACCCCAAGCCGGCCGAGAGCGAACGCGCCCGCCAGCTCTTCGCCCTGGTGCTCGACACGCCGGGCGGCCTCAAGGTGCAAACCCTGCACGCCTTTTGCCAGTCGGTGCTGAGCCGCTTCCCGTTGGAAGCCGGCGTCAGCCCCGGCTTCCGCGCACTGGAGGAACGCGATGCCGCCGCCCTGCTGGCCGCCGCGCGCATGGACCTGGTGCTGGAGGCCGAGCGTGACCAGGCACTGCAAGAGGCCTTAAGCGGCCTGCTGGTCGCCGAGACGGAACTGGGTCTGGACAGCCTGACCTACCTGGTCAGTCAAGAGCGCGGGGCGCTCGCGCCCTTGCTGCGCGACGGCCGTCTGCCGGTGCTGATCCGCCTCGCCGAGGTCTTTGACATCGCCCTTGAGGCCACGCCCGAGGCAATTGTGACCGAGGGCTTAGCGGACAGGGTCCTGCCGCTGCGCGATCTATCGCTTATCGCGGCAGGACTTTCTTCCGGCTCGCCCAACGAACAGCGCAACAGTTGGATCCCAGATGCGCTGCGCGATGCCGAGCCGGCAGAGCGGCTGCGGCTCTTTCCAGACTATGTGCGGCTCTTCCTCGCCAACAAAGGCGCCGATCGGGCGCCGCGCAAGCGGCTGCTGACCAAGGGCGCGAAGGACGCCGTCCCGGAAGCCCTAACGGCTATGGAGCGAGAGGCTGAGCGCCTGCTGGCCCTGGAAGTAAGGGCCACGGCAGCCGCCGCTCTGCGGGCGACCGACGCAGCCCTGCAGCTGATCGAAACCCTGCTGGCCGCCTATGAGCGCCGCAAGCGCCGGGCCGCCGCGCTGGACTATCAGGACTTACTCGAGAAGACCGACGCGCTCTTGCAGCGGCCAGGCCTGGCCGCCTGGGTGCTCTACAAGCTGGATGGCGGCCTGGATCACCTGCTGATCGACGAGGCGCAAGACACCTCGCCCCTGCAGTGGCGCATCGTTACCCGGCTGACAGAGGAGTTCTACGGCGGTGAGGGCAGCAGCCAACGTCCACGCACGGTCTTCGCCGTGGGCGATCCCAAGCAGTCGATCTATCGCTTCCAAGGCGCTGATCCCGCCGGCTATCAGGCCACCGCAGTGCACTTCGCCCAGGCCGCGCGCGATGCCCGGCAGCGCTTTCAGACCATCGCGCTGACCCACTCCTTCCGCTCGGCGCCGGCTGTGCTGCAGGCCGTGGACGCAGTCTTCACCGCCGCCGAACCGTTGACCAAAGGCCCCTACGCACCGCACCTGCCAATCCGCAGCCAAGCTGGCGGCCTGGTGCAGCTGCGCCCGCGCCACCTGCCGGAAACCGAGACGCAAGAGCCGGCCTGGACCCCGCCCGTGGTTCAAGCGCCGCCGCAGAGCCCGGCCGCCGACCTGGCGGAGGAAGTGGCCACCCTGATCGCCGGCTGGCTGGAGGCTAAGGACCCACAGCCTGGCGACCCGGCCTGGCTGGCGGCGCGCGGACGGCCGCTGCAGGCCGGCGACATCCTGATTCTGGTGCGCCGTCGCGATGCCCTCTTCCACCTGCTGGCCCGCGCCTTGGAGCGGCGCGGCCTGCCGGTGGCCGGTGTCGACCGTATGCTTCTGACCCAGCAGCTGGCCGTGCAGGACCTGCTGGCTTTGGCGCAGGCCCTGCTGCTGCCTGAGGACGACCTGACCCTGGCGACGGTGCTGAAGGGACCCTTCTGCGGGCTGGACGAAGACAGCCTCTTCCATCTTGCCCACGCCCGCAGCGGCAGCCTCTGGCAGGCCCTACGAGACCGCCACAGCGAAGACCCGGTTTGGCAGCAAGCCTATGGTGAGCTCTCTTCGCTGCGTGCCCGGCTGGATTTCGAGCCGCCCTTTAGCCTCTTCGCCTGGATCTTGGGCGCAGGCGGCGGGCGGCGGCGCCTTGCTGCGCGCCTGGGCGAAGAGGTCGGCGACGCGCTGGACGAGTTCCTAGCCTTGGCGCTGGCCTATGAGCGCGAAGAGGCGCCCTCACTGCAGGGCTTCCTCGGCTGGGTGCAGCGCAGTGAGGTCGCAGTGAAACGCGATCTGGAGGCTGCCGGCGACAAGATCCGGCTGATGACGGTGCACGGCGCCAAAGGCCTGCAGGCCCCGGTCGTGCTTCTGCCGGACAGCCGCGCGCGCCAGACCCGGCGCGCCAACAGCCTGATCGCCCCAGAGCGCGGCCTCTTCATCCAGGCGGTGCCGGAGCAGGAGCGTCTGGCCCTGCTGGCCAGCCTTCTGGCCGAGCGCCAGGCGGAGAATGAAGCGGAGGAGCGGCGGCTGCTCTACGTCGCCATGACCCGGGCCGAAGACCGTCTCTATCTTTTGGGCCACAAGGCGAAGCACACCAAGGACGAGGGCTGGTACGGTCTCTTGCGCGACGGCATGAGCCGGCTCTGCGAGCTGCCGGAAGTCGAGGCAGAGACGGAGGAGGAGGCAGAGGACCCGCTGCTCACGCACGAGACGCCGCAAGCCGGCCCGGCCCGGCCCGATCGCGACGAGGCAGGACCAGCCTGGAGAGCGGATCCGCTTCCAGACTGGGCCTGGCGCCCACCGCAGGTCGAGCCTGAGCCAGCACGACCGCTGAGCCCCTCGCGCCCCAGTGCGGAGGAGCCGCCGGCCCTCTCGCCGCTGGCCGGTCAGCTGCGCCCCGGCTTGACGCGTGGGCGGCTGGTGCACCGCCTGCTGCAGCTGCTGCCGGAGCTGCCGGCGCAGGGCCGTGCGGCTGCTGCCGCTCGCTTCCTGGCGCAGCCCGCCTGGGGCTTGAGTACTGCCTTACAAACTGAGATCGCTGAAGAGACCCTGGCGGTCCTCTCCGCGCCCGATGCTGCCCCACTCTTCCAGCCAGGCAGCCGGGCCGAGGTGCCGATCGCCGGTCTGGTCGGCAAGACCCGAATCGCCGGCCAGATCGACCGGCTGGCAGTGACGGAGGACGCGCTGCTGCTTGTCGACTACAAGACCAACCGGCCCTCGCCGCAACGCGCGGAGGATGTGCCCCAGGCCTACCTGCGCCAGCTGGCCGCCTACCGTGCGCTGCTCAGCGGCCTTTACCCGGACCGTCCGCTTCGCTCTTTCCTCTTGTGGACAGAAACCGCCCGGCTGATGCACATCACAGATGAAGCCCTCTCACAAGTGGGTGGCTTGACCCAAGGGCGCGCTTGACCCCAACTATGGGCGAACCAAAGCGCGGGTGCCGCCTGCGCAACATCACACAATGGAAACGTGAAACATGAGCATCAACAAGGTCACCGACGCTTCCTTCGATGAAGACGTGCTGAAGGCCGACCACCCGGTCCTGGTCGACTTCTGGGCCGAATGGTGCGGCCCCTGCCGGGCCATTGCGCCGGCCTTGGAGGATCTGGCCCAGGAGATGTCGGGCCGCGTCTCCATCGCCAAGGTCAACATCGACGAGAACCCCAAGACCCCCGGTCAGTATGGCGTGCGCGCCATCCCGACCTTGATGATCTTCAAGAACGGTGAGGTTGCCGCCACCAAGCTGGGCGCCGTCAGCAAGGCGCAGCTGCAGGATTGGGTCGAGTCGGTCGTCTAGAGTTGCAGGAAATCAGATAGATTCAGTGCTTCCTCGAGCACTCCCTCGTCTTGAGCACTGAGTGCTAGCGAGCGCCCGTCGAAAGGCGAGCCGTTAGCACCGAGACCTGGGCCCACCCTTCGACAGGTGCGGGCTTCGCCCGCTGCTCAGGGTGAGGGGTACGCGGGTGGAGGGGCATTCAAACGAACCCCATCATTCCCTAGAATCTCACACATCTGGCCGCTTTCTTCGCTGTCGTCACACAAGAAAAAAGGGGCTGAGTCGGCGTCTGCCGCCTCAGCCCCTTTTCTTATGGTCTAGCCCAGCGGCTTAGCTGAAGACGAAGTCACCAGCCGAGAGCTGCGAGATCTGGACATCTTCCAAGGTGATACGCCCACCGTTGTCCAGGTTGATGCGGACATCGTCGCCACCGCCGACCGTGCGGGCCCGGTCGAGGATGTCGTCGAAGTCCGTCACCCCGAAGTCGCCGTGGATCTCGACCGTGTCTTCCGATGCGAAGTCCTCGATCACGTCGCGGCCACCGTCGAAGATGAAGAGATCTTCACCGCCGCCGCCACGCAGCTCGTCGTTGCTGGCGCCACCGTTCAGCGTGTCGTTGCCGCCACCACCGTAGAGGTCATCACGCGCAGCCCCGCCGAAGAGGATGTCGTCGCCAGCCTGACCGTGCAGGTCATCGGCACCGCGGCCGCCATCAAGCAGATCGTCGTCCTGCTTACCTTCGATGTCATCGTTGCCGTTGCCACCGAAGAGGCTGTCATCACCGCGGAGGCCTTCGATGTCGTCCTGACCGTTCAAGCCTTCGATGATGTCATCACCGTTGGTACCCACAAGGTCATCAGCGCGATTGGTGCCGATCAGGCTATCGTTGAAGTCGGGACCGTCATCCGGGCCGCCGTTACCGTCGGGACCGTCGTCCGGGCCGCCGTCGCCATCGGGACCATCATCCGGACCACCGTCGCCATCGGGACCGTCATCCGGGCCGCCGTTGCCGTCGGGACCGTCATCCGGACCGCCGTTGCCGTCAGGGCCATCGTCCGGGCCGCCGTCGCCGTCGGGGCCGTCATCCGGACCGCCGTTGCCGTCGGGGCCGTCGTCCGGACCGCCGTTACCGTCAGGACCATCACCCGGACCGCCGCTGCCATCGGGACCATCATCCGGACCGCCATTGCCATCGGGACCGTCATCCGGGCCGCCGTTGCCGTCGATCGGGTCGCTGGTGTCACTGGTGAAGACGAACATGTCAGCGGTCAGCTCACCAACGCTCACGTCCTCCAGCAGCAGGCGATTGCCGTTACCGAAGTCGAGAACGGAGTCGTCATCATCCCAACCGGCCTGGGCCAAACCCAGGATCTCGCCAAAGCTGCCGACGCCCAAGGCCTCGTCCAGCAAGACGCGATCGCTGTCGCGCAGGTCTTCGATGGTGTCGTGGCCAGAGCTGAAAATGAAGAGGTCAGCGCCTTGGCCGCCCTTCATCTCGTCGTTGCCGGACCCACCCTCAAGAGTGTCGTCGCCATTGCCGCCGACCAGCTCATCCGCGCCGTTCTCGCCGAGCACGGTATCGTTACCATTGCCACCATAGATCTCGTCGGCACCACCACCAGCGAAGACAGTATCATTGCCATTGCGCGCGATGATCTCGTTGTAACCATTCGTACCGTTCAGAACATCGTCCTGATTCGAGCCCACAATCTCCATCTCTCATCTCCCAGATGATTGCCAGGGGCGTGGAGGATCCAGGCCCTGTCACGCTAGAGAGGTGGGGAAGGAGATCTGTTGCAAAAGACTGCTAGCTCCTAACAAGCTGTTCGGATTTTTTGACCACCTTCTTCTTGCCTGTGGCGCTTAGGGACGAAAGCGCGGGAATAGCGGGGAGGCTTGCCCGTTATCTCGCTGATGGCGCCACCAGCGCTGCTGACCGGGCATGAGAGAGCCGCGGTCTTCTCAGGTTTGTTGGGGAGACAAAGCAATGGCAGATCTACGTAGAACCCATGGTACTGACAGCCTTGTCGGCACGTCAGCGAGCGCCGTCGTTCGAGGTATAGACGTTTGGAAAAGGAGACACGGAGCCGTGGAACCGCTCGTCACTCTCAAGCAGCTTGCAGCCTTTCTCGTGACCGCGGAGGCTGGCTCCATCGGTCGAGCTGCAACGCTTTCCGGCAGCAGCAAGCCGGCGATCAGCAGCCAAATCACCGCACTAGAAAGTGCCACTGGCCTCACACTCTTCGAACGGCGCTCCAACGGCATGCTGCTGACACCAGACGGGCGACGGGTCGCCGAGTTGGCGCGCAGCACCTTGGACACGGCCAGCGAGATCGGGACCTTGAAGAACCACAAGGGCGGCAAGATCGATGCGACCATCGCCATCGGTGTCAGCACCTCGGTCGGCCCCTACCTGCTGCCGGCCGCCACCTACGACCTGCATAAGAACCATCCGACCTTGCGCTTGGCGGTGCGTGAAGGCTCGACCCGAACCTTGACCCGCGATCTCTTGGCCGGCCTGCACGACATCATCCTGACCCAGCTGCCGCTGCGCGACGAAACCATCCGCCACGGCGTGATCCTGCGCGAAGAGCTCTTCGTGCTTATGGCCTGCGATCATCCGCTGGCAGAGCGCAGCAGCTTGCAGGTGAGCGACCTGACCGGGCAGAGGATCCTGACCCTGGGGCCCGACTTCGCGCTGACCACCCAGGTCGAACGCCTGTCACGCGACGCCCAGGCCTCTGCCCTGCACCTCTATGAAGGGAACTCCATGGACGCCTTGCGGATCATGTGCGCCATGAGCACAGACGTGGCCATCGTGCCGGAGTTCTACGTGCGTTCGGAGGTCGTGGGCGACGCTGCCGTCACCGTGCGGCGGCTGCAGGGCCGGCCGCTCAACCGCACCATCGTGCTGGCTTGGCGGCAAAGCCAGGGTGACCCCGGTTACGTCGAGCCCTTGCTGCAGACCATTTTGGAAACGGCACAGCGGGTGCGCGAGAAGAAGAACCCTCTTCTCGACACCTGCACCTCTGCAGGCGAGCAGGAGGCCTAGGCGGGTACGGTCTCCAAGGGGACGACATCGACCGCGACATGGACCTTATGGGCGCCGCCGCCGACGACAGAGCCGTTGATCGGGCTGACGTCGCCATAGTCGCGGCCCCAGGCCAAGGTGATGTGCTCGTCACCCACCAGCAGGTCGTTTGTCGGATCGGCATCCACCCAGCCGAACTGCGGACACCAGGCAGAGATCCAGGCGTGTGAGGCATCGGCGCCGATCCGGCGCGGCTGGCCTTCCGGCGGGTGGGTCAAGAGGTAGCCGCTGACGTAACGCGCGGCCAGGCCCAGGACGCGCAGGCAAGCGAGCCCGACGTGCGCAAAGTCCTGACAAACGCCTTCTTGCCGGTCGATCACCTCCTCGACCGGCGTGTAGATGTCGGTGACACCGCCGCGGTAGGTGAAGTCGTGATAGATCCGCGAGGTCAGCTCCGCCAGGCAGAGCAGGAAGGGCCGACCCGGCGTGAAGACGGAGCTTGCGAGATCCAGCACTGCTTGAGAGAGGGCAACGTGCGGCGAGGCGAAGGTGAACTGCTGCGCATCGCGGGCCACGGGCGAGGACACACCGGTCAGCTCCGCGGCCACCGACTCCCAGCTGGGGCTGGCGGCCAGGTCGCGCGCTGGCGGTGCTTCGACAGCGACCTGCGCACGGGCTTCGACCAGGAGGCGCTGGTGCGATTCCTGCACGGTCACGTCGGTGACGCGGTTACCGAAGAAATCCTGATGATCGCTGGCCACCACCGGCATCGGGCGAATGTTGAGGCGGCTGGCGCGCACGCGCTGCAAGGGGGTGTCGCGCGGGCGCAGGTGCAGGTGATGGTGCGAGAGGGCGACAGGGGCGGCGTAGGTAAAGGTCGATCGATGGCTGACGTCGTAGAGCATGACGATAGGCCCCCCTCTACCCCTTCGGATTGGCCACGCCGGCGCCGGAGACGCGGGTTTCTAGAGCGTGGCTGAAGAAGCGCTCGGTAATCGCGTCGGAGACCTCTTCCAAGGCGGCGCGGCTTTGGTCCAGCAGTCGATCCAACTCCTGCGGTCCGCCTTCGGTCAGTTTGTGGATATCGGCCAGCTGCAGGCTGGAGGAGAGGCCGATCAGCAAGCGGTCCGTCTGGCTCAGTCTTGCCCTGGATTCGCCAGGCTCGGGCAGCGCCTTCAAATGCGCAGTGAGCCGGTCGACCTGAAACAAGAGCGCGCGGGGGTTGCTGTCATCGACCAGCAGCAGGTCCAAGATGGGCGCCAGCTGCGGCTCGGCCTTGTAGCGCCAGCTGTAGGTCATGAGGCTGTCGGCCTGTTCCAACAGCAACTCCAGCCCACCTTCGCGTTCAGCCTCGCCCTTGCCGGCGATGGCGTGGATTGAGCGGGTGATGCGCCAGCCGCGCTCCAGCCGGCGCCCCATGTCGAGGAAACGCCAGCCGAAATCACGGGTCATGTTCTCCATAACCAGCCCGTTCAGTGCCGAGAGCTTGGCGACCAGTTCGTCTAAGAGCCGCGTGGCGCGATCCTGGCCATAGCCAGGCAGCAGGGCCTCGGACAGGGGCGCGCTCAAGAGCTCCTGCAGCAGTTCCCAGGTGTCGCGCGAGAGGCGCACCCGCAAGCCCTCGCCAAGGCGCTCTACGCCGGCCAGGAGGCTTGCCAGGTTATCGGCGCAATCCTCGTCGGCGAAGAAGTCCTCTGGCTGGAAGAAGAAGGCCGAGGCGCCGCTGGCCTTGAAGCGCTCGGCCGTGTCTTTCGAGAGATGCTGAAGCGCGGCCAGAAGCTCCACCACACGGCCGAGCGAGACCTGATCGCTGCCGGCGCGCTGTGCACCCACCACGCGCGACTCGAAAGAGCGCAGGAGCCGTACCGCGCCTTCCAGCCGCTCCAGCGAGCGGCCGAGCCAGTAGAGGTCGTCCGCCGCCCGGCTGGGCAGTTCCCGTCCGCTGCGCCGCAGCGCCACAACCTGGCGCGGGCCGGGCAGCAGGCTGACCCGCTCCACCGGGCGTTCACTCACCACCCAGGTGTCCTTGCTGATGGTCTGCGCCCGGTCGAGCAGCAGGCCGCGCTCCGCTTCGGCAGCGCGCGCCGGCGGCGTGACCCGTGCCAAACCGCCCGGCAGCACCCGATAGCCATCCGCCGTGGCCGCCAGGTATACGCGCAGGGTCATAGGGGCTGGCACCAGCGCGCCATCATCGGTCCAGAGCGGCGTGGTGGAGGCTGGCGGCAGCGCCCGGCCGACGAAGTCGTAGCCGCGCAGTGTCATCTGCGCCTCCAGGGCGTCACGGGCCGGGGAATCGGGCTCAACCGAACCGTCCGAGCCGAACCTCTGGCCAAGCAGCGCTTTGGGCATAGTGAGATCGCGCAAAGCGAGGCGATCCAGGTTGGCCAACAGTTGAGCACGGCCCTCGGGCGCGCCGGACCACCAGGTCTCGACCGACTCCAGCGCCAGCTCCTCACCCAGCAAACGGCGGCTGAGCGCCGGCAGGTAGGGCATCAGGGCGTCGCTCTGCGCCACGCCGCTGCCGATGGCATTGGCCAGCACCACCCGGCCGCCGCGTAAGGCCCGCATCAGGCCAGGCACGCCGCTGTCGGTCCCGACAAGCTCCAAGGGGTCCATCTCCAGCGAGTCGGCCTGCCGCACCAAGAGATCGACAGGCTTCAGGCCTTCCACCGTCTTCAGATAGAGCCGGTCGCCACGGACCGTCAGATCTGCGCCCTCGACCACGCCATAGCCCAGGTACTGCGCCAGGTAGACGTGCTCGAAGTAGCTGTCCTGCTGCTTGCCGGCGGTCAGGACCAGGACCAAAGGCTGATCCTGGTTGGAGAGGGAGAGAAAGTTCTCGCCGAAGGCCCGGAAGAACCCGGCCAAACGCTGGGCGTTGCTGGCCGCGAAGAGGTGTGGCAGCGCGCGCGAGACGATGATGCGGTTTTCCAGCGCAAAGCCGCTGCCGCTCGGCGCCTCGGTCCGGTCGCTGACCACCACCCAGCGGCCGTCGGCGCCGCGCACCAAGTCAAAGGCGAGCAGATGCAGCCAGGTATCGTTTGGAACGGAGATACCATGGCAGGGTCGGCAGAAGAGCCGATTGGCATGCACGAGGCCTGCGGGGATCAAGCCTTCCCGTACCAGCTGCTGGGGGCCGTAAAGATCGGCGGTGATGGCGTTTAGCAGATTGGCGCGCTGGATCAGCCCGGTTTCCAGCTGGCGCCAGTCCTCCGCGTCCAGCAGCACCGGCAGCAGGTCCAGCTGCCAGGGCCGGCGCTGGCTGTCCTCGGAATCCTTGGCGACGTAGCTCAGCCCGTTCTCCGCCAAGGTGCGCTGGGCGATGTCGAAGGCGTGGCGGCGCTCCGCCTCGCTGATCGAGGCCATACGCTCCAACGCCGGGCGCCAATGCGGCCGGATGCTGCCGTCGGCGGCCAGCAGCTCGTCATAGCGGCCAGGCTGCGGCTGGTAGTGGGCCAGCAGGTTGCCGAGCGCCTCGCCCTGCTGCGCAGCGGCGACCAAAGGTGCACTCATCCGTCAGCTCCCCGAGATCACCGCGTTTGCCCTCATGACTGACTGTCCCATGCCGCCAGGTCGGGACGCAAGCGCCGCTTCTCCAGTCCCGCCCTGTGCAACCTGTGGAAAAGGGTTGTTGGTTTGCGGCGATGAGCAAGCTCATAGCTTCGGCACCGGCCCGCACCCCCGCCCGGCCCCGCTACGCCAATGGAGGAGAGGGCCGGCGCCGCGTGACGCAGGTCACAAAAAAGGGCCGGCGCAGAGGCCGGCCCTTAGGTCTGCGCTCCTCATGAAGCGAGCAGCGCGGGGGGAGAGTGTTTCGGTCTAGCCGATGGAGCGTGCGCCCTGGCCAAACTCGGGGTAGGCCTCTTGACCCAGTTCCGACTTGTCCAGACCGTTCTCCTCGACCTCCTCGTCGGCGCGAATGCCGATGGTGACCTTCAAGATCATCCAGACGATGGCGCTGGAGACGAAGGTGAAGGCGCCGATGGCGACGATGCCGACGATCTGGGCGTAGAAGTCGCCATCATCGAAGATGGCCACCGCCAAGGTGCCCCAGATACCAGCGATGAGGTGGACCGAGATGGCACCGACCACATCGTCGATCTTCAGCTTGTCGAAGAGCGGGATGAAGAAGACCACCAAGGCACCACCGATACCGCCGATGATGATGGCCAGCATGGAGTGCTGGATATCCGGGTTGGCAGTGATGGCGACCAGGCCACCGATGGCACCGTTCAGCGCCATGGTGAGGTCGATCTTGCCGTAGAGCATCTGGGTCATGAGGATCGCCACCACGACACCGCCGCAAGCGGCCAGGTTGGTGTTGGCGAAGACCAGCGACATGTTGGCCGCGTTGGCAGCCGTGCCCAGCGCCAGCTCGGAACCGCCGTTGAAGCCGAACCAACCAAGCCAGAGGATGAAGGTGCCCAGCGTGGCCAGCGGCAGGTTGGCGCCCGGCATGGGGTGCAAGCTGCCGTCCTTGCCGTACTTGCCCTTACGCGGGCCCAAGATGATGGCACCGGCCAAGGCTGCCCAGCCACCGACAGAGTGGACGATGGTAGAGCCGGCGAAGTCGGAGAAGCCGTCGCCGACCTCGTTCAGCCAGCCGCCGCCCCAGGTCCAGGAGCCCTGGATCGGGTAGATGACTGCCGTCAAGATCACCACGAAGATGAAGAAAGGCATGACCTTGATGCGCTCGGCGAGCGTACCGGACACGATCGAGGCTGCGGTTGCCACGAAGACCACCTGGAAGAACCAGTCGGACATGACCGAATAGCCATTGCCGGTCACCGCGGCGATCATCTCCGCCGACTTCTCGTCGGCGCCGATCAGCAAGGCTTCATCGCCGCTCAGGTTATAGAAGAGCGAGAAGCTGCCGATGTAGCCACCGTCGACGTTGGCGTACATCAGGCTGTAGCCGATCAGGTAATACATGATGCAGGCGATGGAGAAGAGGCCGATGTTCTTCAGGCAGATGGAGGCGGTGTTTTTGGTGCGGACCAGGCCGGATTCCAGCATGGCGAAACCGGCGGCCATCCACATGACCAGCGCGCCGCACATCAGGAAGGCGAAGGTGTTGAGAACGAACTCCATCTCCGCCTTGTCGGCGAACTCCTGCGCGACGGCAGGCAAGGGGACGGCTGCAAGGCTAAGCGCGCCGGCCATCCAAAAGAGGTGCTTGGGCTTCATAGTGCGTCGTGACTCCCGATCGATCTAAAGGGCTTCGCCGTCGGACTCGCCGGTGCGGATGCGCACGGCGCTCGACAGGTCGTAGGTGAAGATCTTGCCGTCGCCGATGCGGCCGGTGCTGGCCGCCTGGCGGATCGCATCCACCGTGCGTTCGGCCATGTCACTGCTGACCGCGACCTCGATCTTCGTCTTGGGCAGAAAGTTCACGGCGTATTCGGCGCCGCGATAGATTTCCGTCTGGCCTTTCTGGCGGCCATAGCCCTTCACTTCCGTCACCGTCATGCCCTCGATCCCAAGACTGGAAAGGGCTTCGCGCACCTCCTCCAGTTTGAAGGGCTTGATGACGGCCATCACCATTTTCATGACCTTTGGTCCTTCCCTGTTCTCTGGCCGCGCCCCGTCAGAGCGGCCGTCAAACAGCAATAAGCAAGAAGCGTGCCAAGACATGATTCACAGCCAATCACAGACCTTTCATGCTGCACTGCAACAAGGACTACCGCTGGCTTTGCCTATTTTTCGTGCATCTGCACTGGGCGCTGCAGCGACTGTCCTTTCTGCGATCACTTTTTGTGACGGGGCCGTGTCAGCCCGGCCACCGCGATCCGTCGAAGCAGCGCCTCAAGAAAAGCAGTGCTTGCACTTGCCAGATGCCCGCAAGGCCCTGACATTCACGCACATGACAGACCTTAGAAGTGACGTGGTCATCGTCGGTGGCGGCCTGGTCGGCCTGGCCCAGGCGGTGGCTCTGGGATCGGCGGGAATCGAGACGCTCTTGTTGGACGCCCGGCCAGTGGAGGCCGGCTTGGCGCCAAGCTTCGACGGTCGGGCCTCTGCCATCGCGCGTGGCTCGAGCCAGCTGCTGCAGGCCTTAGAGGTCTGGCCCCACTGCGCACCGGGTGCTGCCGGCATCTGGGACATTCGGGTGAGCGACGGGCGGCCGGGAGAGCCGGCCTCGCCCCTCTTCCTGCACTACGCGGTCAGCGACCTGAGCGAAGAGGCAGCTGAGAGCGATGGCGTAGCCCCCATGGGCTACATCCTTGAGAACCGCTACCTGCGCCATGCCCTGCTGGACCGCCTGACCGACCTTGACAGCGTTCGGATCGAGGCACCTGCGCTGCTGGAGGCTGGCGAGGGCCCCGGACTGCTGCGTCTGGCAGATGGCCGCCGCCTGCGAACGGAACTGGTGATCTCCGCAGAGGGCCAACGCTCTGCCCTGCGCGAGGCGGCCGGGATCTCGACGCGGCGCTTCGACTATCCGCAAAATGGCATCGTCGCCACTCTGGCGCATGACGAAGACCACTGCGGGACGGCGCACGAGTGCTTCCTGCCAGATGGCCCCTTTGCGCTGCTCCCCTTGCCGGACGGAAGGGACGATGGCGGCCAGACCGTCCACCGCTCCTCACTGGTCTGGACGGCCAGGGCGGAGGCGGCTGAGCGGATCATGGCGCTGGACGATGCCGCCTTCGCCGAGGCCTGCCAGCAGCGCTTCGGCGACAGCCTAGGGCGACTCCGCCAGATCGGGCAGCGCTTCTCCTACCCCCTCCGCTTCCTGCTGGCAGAGCGCTTTCACGATGCGCGCCTGGCATTGATCGGCGAGAGCGCGCATGCGATGCACCCCATCGCCGGCCAGGGTCTGAACCTGGGCCTCCGCGATGTCGCGGCCTTGTCGGAGTTGCTGGTGGACCGCCGCCGGCTGGGCCTGGATCTCGGCAGCGCCGACTTGTTGGAGCACTACAGCCGCTGGCGTCGCTTCGACAGCGTGGCGCTTTGCCTGGTGACCGACAGCCTCAACCGGCTCTTCTCCAACGATGTTGCGCCAGTGCGGATGGCCCGCGACCTGGGCCTGGCCGCCGTGAACCGCACGCCGCCGGTCAAGCGCCTCTTCATGCGCCACGCCATGGGTGTGACGGGCAAGCTGCCCCGGCTAATCAAGGGAGAGGCGCTTTAGAGCAGGTTGCGTTCGCTTCGGCTCACTTCACCTACTCTAGCCTTTTGATTTTGAAGCAAATCGTCGTCGCGAGGTGGGTCACCTCGCTCGGGATTTGCTCTAGAACCCCGGCAGTGCTGGTGACTCAACGGGGATGGCTGTGCCTTCAGCGTCCAGAGCGTAGAGCGTCTTGGTGCCGAAGCCTTTCACGTTGACGCTTTCCAGCTCGGTCAGCCGGAACTCGTTCTTCACCAGCGGGTACATGTCGTCACAGAGCAGGATGCCCATGGGCTCGCAGAGGTGTTCCATGCGGGCGGCCAGGTTCACGCCGGGACCGAAGATGTCATAGACGTACTTCTGCACCCCGATGATGGAGCCGATGACGACACCAGTGTTGATGCCGATCCGGCATTCCCACTTCTGCGTGTGCGCACGGTTGCGTTGGCGCAGGTAGCGGCGCATCAGAACGGCCAGCTTGGCGATGTTGGTCGCGTGATCGGGCAAGGGGTCGGGAATGCCGGAAACCGCCATGTAAGAATCGCCTGCGGTCTTGATGCGCTCGCAGCCGAACTGCTCGGCAATGCGGTCGAAGGCGGTGAACATGTCGTTCAGCTCAGAGACCACGGCTCCTGGATCGCCGGCGATGGCCATGTCGGTGAAGCCGACGAAGTCCATCATCAGGATCGAGGCTTCCTCGTAGCGCTGCGGCGTGGTCACCCCGAAGTTCTTCAGCTCCTCATAGACCTGCTTGGGCATGACGTTGAGCAGCAGCTTCTCGACCCGTTCCTTCTCGCGCTGGACGGTCCGATTCTGCTTTTCGACCATCTTGGCGTAGGACTCGATCATGTACTCCAGCTCTTTCAGCTTGGAGATGTTCTGGATCTCGACGACCAAGAGATCGGACTGCTCGACGGCCTGCGCCGAGATCGAGACCTTTAGGGTTAGCTGCCGGCGTTTGCGCTGGACGGTCAGTTCGCTGGTGTAGGCCCGGCCCGCCTCTATCCGGCTCTCCAGCTTCACCCGGTCCAGGTCCGGCAGCAGCTCGAAGAGTGACTGCCCGACACCGACAGTGCCCGGGAACCACTCGAGGAAGCGCCGGTTGCCGAAGACGATGGCACCGCTATCGGCGGCGACAATGGCCAGGCCGGAGTCCACCGACTCCAAGAGCATCTCATTGAATTTAGAGAGGTTCATCGATCGGCTGCCAGCGCGCCTTAGCTGTCCTTACCGATGATATGCAAGGCACGCGCCCGGATATCGTTCAGCACCGTATCGATGTCGTTCGGCTCGAGATCGAACTCCTCCAGGGTTTCCCGCAAGAGGAAGGCCAGCTCTTCAATTGCGGCAACGTCGATATCCAGATGCGCGTGGGCACGGGCCAAGTGCTCGTTTGTATAGCTTGCCGGCCCGCCCATCACGGCGCTCATGAACTTGGTCTGGTGATCGATCAGCGCCTTCATATCGACGCCATCGAAATAGTCGCCGATGACGTCGGAATCCAAGACCTTGTCATAGAAGACCATGACGACTTTGTGGACCTGCGCGAAACCGCCGACGCGGTCGAAGAGTGTTTGTGCCATCAGGTCCTCCCTCAACGAACGGAACGGCCATGGCGCAGCCTCACTGCCCAGCCCCCACCGCAAAGCTATCATTGTTCAGGCGCGACCATAGGCGCGCTGCATCCAAGGGTAAAGCTCTGGCAGGCCTACCTCTTGCCAGGTTTCAGGCGATCGTGGGGTCGTGCCGCAGCAGGGTCGCGTTCTCGACGCTGCGCCCGGTGAGCCCGCGGATGAAACCCCAGTGAGAGACGATCAAAAGCTCCGGCCAGTCCGCCCAGGCCGCTGCCTTCAGGCGGAAGCGCTGGCAACGCTGATTGAGTTCGCCTTCGCTCTCATCGGGATAGGGCCACCAGATCTCCGGCAGGTCGCCGAAGGAGACATGCGGAAACCGCGCTTCCAGTTCCCCGCGCGGCGAGCCGACGTCGCAGACGAAGAAGGCCCGCTCGGAGACCAGGGTCTCGACCTCGGTGGTGAGGCCCAGTGCCTCGCCCAGGATCTCCGCCGTCTCCAGGGCCCGCCAGTAGGGGGAACTGATCAGGCGTGTCGGCCGGCGCGGCGCCGACGTCAGGTCCTGGGCAGCTTCGGTAATCTGCTGCTTGCCGGCCTCTGTCAGACGTGGATCGACGATGCCCGGATCCACACGGGTCTTTGAATAGTGGACATTGAACTCAGACTGTCCGTGCCGGATCAGCAACATGAGGAATAGACACCTTCGCACTATGACTGAGCCAAAGGATGGCGGCCCCGCATGAGATAGAGGAGCCCAGGCAGACATGCCAGCCAGATGTCAGCCGTCACCGCCTTTGGCACTGCCCTTCTCCTTGCTCTTTAGGGTCAGGAGGCCTATCTACCGGGGACGTCGAGCGCGCGCCCCACCTTGTCCTGAACGGGCTGGCGAGGGTACTGGTGGAGAACAGAGGCGAAAGCGTTGCGCGCTTGCCACTCACCTCCGGACACGGCCTTGGCCGAAGCATGGGGTACCGGCTTGGAATTTCTCGATATCATACTCTTCGCCGTGATCGCGGGCTTCATCGTCTTGCGTCTGCGCAGCCATCTGGGCCGCCGCACCGGCCATCAAGAGCCCTTCGATCCCATGGCTCAACAGCGCGGTGAGCAGACTGAAGAGGAGCGCGTGCTCCGCTTCCCCGACCGTGGCAACGACGCAGAGATGGAAGAGGCGCAGCATGATGACGAGCGCGTGCCCGACATCGGCCGCGACGACGTGCCCAGCCGCTCGATCCCGGTCGGAAAGGGCGTGGCCGACATCACGGCCGCCGATCCCAGCTTCAACGAGAAGGACTTCGCGTCCGGTGCGCGGATGGCCTTTGAGATGATCGTCAACAGCTATGCCAGCGGCGACCTCAAGACCCTGCGCCCGCTCTTGGCCAACGAAGTCTATGAAGAGTTCGCAGGCGCCGTGCGCGGCCGTGAAGAGGCCGGCGAGGTCTTGGAGACGACCTTGGTCGGCGTGACCGAGGCCGAGGTGGTCGAGGCCGAGTTGCAGGGCAAAACGGCCTTCGTGACGATCCGCTTCCAGTCGGAGCAGATCAACATCCTGCGTGACGCTAATGGCGACATTATCGAAGGCGGCGACAAGCGGGTCGACCAGATCACCGACCTTTGGACCTTCGCCCGCAACACCCGCAGCCGCGACCCGAACTGGACCTTGGTGGCGACGGACTCTCCCGACGGGGACTAAGAATTCCTCAGGGCATTCGACCTTGTGACCTGACCTCCAAGGCCAACGGCCATTTAGCGGTTTGGGTAGGAAATGCTGGCGATGCCTAGTCAGCCCTCCCACGGGTTGTGGATCGTCAGGTCAAGACGATCAAAGTCTGAAACGTTGCGCGTCACCAGGATCAAACCATGGACCGCAGCAGTTCCCGCGATGAGAGCGTCTGCCAGATGCAGCACGCGGCCTTCCTTCGCCGCCATCACACGCTGATGTGCTGCTCTTTCGGCGACAGCGCTATCAATGCTCAAGACTCGGTCTCTATAGAGCGTCGAGATCTCTGCGATCCGCTTTGAGAGATAGTCTCTTCGTGCTGGTGATGGGTGCCGCAAGACACCGTAGGCCAACTCATGCAAGGTGAGAGCTGATATCCATCCCTCCGCTAGCGTGTCGAGGAAGGCTACGACACGCGACTCTGGTTTCGGTCGGATCAGTTCTGAGACGACATTGGTATCGAGCAGCGAACCGGCCACGACTAGCCAATGTCTTCGAGTGGCGTCCGACGATCTCTATCAGCGCGATCCGGCAGCTCAAGCTCCTCATCGCTGCTGAGGTTTGCCACGAGCCATCGCCCCAGTGGCGGTCTTGGCAGGCCTTTCCGTGCAAACCACTCCTCTTCGGACACCAGCACGTAGCGCTCCTTGTCGCCAATGCGTTGCGGCCCCGCACTCGTGGTCAAACGCAGAAGCTCTGGCAACCGCGCCCGCGCTTCGGCCACCGACCACACCTGCTCTTCGGATTCTGAAACGGCTTTCATGCCCATAAAGATAGCGTCGCTTGCTCCTTGCGGCACCTCTTCTTTTAGAGGGCGTTCTTCACCAGCGCACCATGCCGGCATCGGCCACCAGCGCTTGGCCGGTGATCCACTCGGCTTCTTCCGACGCCAGGAAGGCGACGGCGGGGACGATGTGGCTCGGGACGCCGCGGCCCTTGATGGCCTGCAGCATCTCGACAAAGCCGAAGGCTTCCTTATGCGGGCTGTCCTGCACGCCTTCGGTGTCGATCAGCCCCGGCGCCACACTGTTGACGGTGATCTTGTACGCGCCTAGCTCCGTCGCTAGCGCGCGGGTGAAGGAGAGCACGCCGCCCTTGGAGGCCACGTAGTGCGCCATGTTAGGCGTTCCGGCGAAGAGCGAGTTCGACGCGATGTTGACGATCCGGCCATAGCCACCTTGGCGCATGAGGTCAGAGCCAGCCCGGCACATGAGGAAGAGGCCATCCAGGTTCACCCGCACCACCCGGCGCCACTCCTCAAAGGTCAACTCGTCCCAAGGCACGAAGGGGACGATAGCACCGGCATTGACCTGCACATCCAGCTTGCCGCAGCGCTCTGCCACCGCGGCTTGGAGGGCAGCCACCTGGTCGGGATCGCCGATATCGCAGGCAACGGCGAAGGCCTCACCACCCAAGGCCGCAGCCGTGGCGTTTGCGCCCTCGCCATTGATGTCCACGGCCACGACCTGCGCGCCTTCCTCCGCCAAGCGCTCGGCGATTGCGCGGCCGAGGCCCTGCGCGGCGCCGCTCACCATGGCCACCCGTCCTGTAAAACGCTGCATGCTCTCTCTCCTGTTCGTTTCTTGCTTGTCTCTTTGCTTGTCTCTTTGCGGCGATGAGCAGGCTCATCGCTCCGGCACCGGCCCGCTCCCCTACCCGGCCGCCCAACGAAAGTATCCTGGACTGGGTGGCCGGGTGGGGGAGCGGGCCGGTGCCGCCGATCACGCCAGTGACCGAAACACTAAATGTTCCTAGCGGCGAGGATCACCTCCAGCGACGCCGCCTGCCCGGCGGCCATATCGACCTTCTGCCCCAGGCTCTGAAGCGCGCCGCCGAGCGCCGTCACGGCCAGACTGGCGTAGATGGGATAGGCCACTGGCCCCATGTGCCCGACCCGGATCAACTTGCCCTTGGTATCGCCCACGCCGCTGGAGAAGTTGACGCCGAAGAGGCTGCGGCAGGCCGAAAGCCAGGCCGCACTCTCTACGCCCTCCGGCACGGCCACCGCGGTGCAGGTGGGGGCTGCGATCTCTTCCTGCTCGGCCCAAAGGCTGAGGCCCAGGGCCTGGACGCCGGCGCGGCAGGCCTTGGCGGTCAGCGCATGGCGGGCCCAGACGGCCTCCGGCCCCTCGTCCAGATAGAGGCGGATAGCAGCATCCAGGCCGTTCATCGCCGCGACCGAAGGGGTGAAGGGGAAGGGCTCGCCGCGCTTCCAGGCGTCCTTCCAGTCCAGCAAGCTTAGAATCGAGCCACGCGGTGCCTTGGGATTGGCCGCCATGTGGGCCCAGGCGGCCTCGCTGACCGCCAGGACGGACAGGCTGGGCGGGCCGCCCAGGCATTTGCCGGGACCGGTGATGAAGACGTCGGCCTGGCAGTCGCCGGGATGGATCGGCATGCCGGCGAAGGAGGAGACGGCATCGACCAGCAGAAGCGCGTCGTGCTGCGCCACGATGCGCCCGATTTCCTCCAGCGGATTGATCGTGCCCGATGGCGTGTCGTGATGCACCACCGAGACGATGCGGATCTCCGGATCGGCAGTCAGGGCCGCCTCCACCGCCATAGGGTCGATGGCGGCGTTGTACGGCACCTCGATCTCGCTGACCTTGGCGGCGTGGCGGGCGGCCCAATAGCCGAAGCCCTTGCCATAGACACCGGAGACCAGGTTCAAGACCCTGTCCTCCGGCCCGATGAGCGAGGCCGCGGCTGCCTCGATTGCCGGCGCCGGCTCGCACTGCAGGATCAAGGCCGGGCCGTCGATGCGCAGGGCCTCGCCGCAGCGCAAGGCCGCAAGCTCATAGAACTCTTGGAAGTAGGGGTCGTAGTCGTAGTGGACCGTGCGGCTCATCCCCTGCAACACGGCGGGGTAGCAGGCGACGGGGCCGGCTGAGAGTGTAACGACGGGTTCCTGCTCGCTCGTCTCAGGTGTCTTGCTCATGGAGCGTCTCCTCTCTCTCGCTGCATAACGGGCTGCCTTCTGTGAGCGAAGTCTGCCACAGTCGGGCGATGCATGAGACCGACTTCCTGATCATCGGCGCCGGCACGGCCGGCTGTGTGCTGGCCAGCCGCTTGAGCGAGGATCCAGACTGCCAGGTCACCCTGCTGGAGGCCGGCGGCCCCGCCGAGGATCCGGACATCGCCGATCCCCTGGCTTGGGTCGCGCTGCAAGGCCGCGCCTTCGATTGGGATTTCTTCACAGAGCCCCAGGCCCACACCGCGGGGCGCCGGCACGCCTGGGCACGTGGGCGGCTGCTGGGTGGCTCCAGCGCGATCAACGCCATGGCGCATGTGCGCGGCCATCCTGAGGACTTCGACCGCTGGAAACTGCCGGGCTGGGGCTTTGCCGACCTGCTGCCCTACTTCAAGCGCTCTGAGCATTGGACCGGCAGGCCCAGCCCCTGGCACGGCCAAGGCGGGCCGACGCAGCTGATCCAGCCGCCGGAGCCGCACGCGATCACCCAAGCCTACCGCGCGGCGGCGGAGGCGCAGGGCATTCCGGCTATCGAGGACCACAACGGCCCCAGCCTGCTGGGTCACACCTTGAACACGCTGACCATCAAGGAGGGCCGCCGGCAGAGCGCCTCCGATGCCTACCTGACGCCAGCCGTCTTGGACCGGCCAAATCTGCACCTGAGACTCGCCTGTCAGGTCACCCAGCTGCTGATCGAAGGCCAGGCCTGCCGCGGAGTGCTCTGCCAGGACGGTAGCCGCATCAATGCGCACCGCGCGGTTATCTTGGCGGCCGGCGCCATCGCCACGCCGCAGCTTCTGATGCTGTCCGGCATCGGCCCGGCGGATCACCTCGCCGCGCTGGGCATTCCGGTGCTGCTGGATCAGCCGGAGGTCGGGGCCAATCTGCACGACCACCTGCTTTCCGGCGGCAACCTCTACCAGGCCAGCCAGCCGGTCCCGCCTTCGAAAGCCCAGCATTCGGAATCGCTGCTCTACCTTGACGGCGGCCTGCCCGGGGCGGCGCCGGACCTGGTGCTGGCCTGTGTCATCGCGCCCGTGGTGACGCCGGCCTTCGCGGCACCGGCCTCTGGCAGTGCCTATACCCTGATGTTCGGTTTCACCAGGCCGCTGAGCCGTGGGACCCTCAGCCTGGCCAGTGCCGACCCGGCGGCCGCGCCGCGCCTGGACCCCAACTACCTGTCCGAGCCTGCCGACCGCGAGGCCTACCTGCTGGCCCTGGAGCGCGCGCAAGAGGTCGGGCATGCACCTGAGTTGGCGGCCTGGCGGCAAGCCGAACTGCTGCCTGGCCCCGGCTGCCGCAGCCGGCAGGCGCGCTTGGCCTTTCTGGCGCAGGCGGCCCATACCCATCACCATCCGGTCGGCACCTGCCGCATGGGCCTGGACGCAGCGGCGCCGGTGGAGGCGAAGACCCTGGCGCTCAGGGGCATCGAAGGCCTCCACGTCATCGACGGCTCGCTACTACCGGAAATCACCACCGGCCCCTGCAACGCCGCGATTCTGGCCATTGCGGAGCGGGCCAGTGACCTGCTGGCCGGACGCCCGGTCTTGCCCCCGGAGAGGCTCACGTAACCGCGCGTCCCTTGCCGACACGCGGACGCGGGCGGGTGCCATCGCTGACCGCCATGATCATGACGATCTCCCGCGGGCGGGGCGCGTCGCCGACGGAGAGCGTCATGCAGTCAAGTTCGTTGAAGGACCAGATCTCGTCCTTGTGGCCCAGCGGCACGTCGATAGAGGCGCCACAGGCCGCGACCTTGGTAGTCGAGGGGATCAAGGCCTCGCCGCCGCCCACCGCCGCACGCAGCGGCTTGCCGAGCTTGGGGTGCAGCAGGGCTGCGGCCTGTTCGATGTCCCCCTCAACCCCGACGATGCCAGCCTTGCCATAGGCTCGGACTGGCCGATCCAAGAGCGCGACCAGCTCCGGCGCATAGGTTTCGCCCAACTCCAGACTGGCATCGATCAAGAGGCTCAGATCCTCGACGAATTGCCCGGCAAAGGGGTTCTCCAGCACCAGCAGAACGGCCGCCCGCGTAACCGGCGGCCTGGCCTCGCCACCGGCTTCGCTCAAGACCCTTTCCTTGATCATCTGCACCTTGCGTGGCGTCATGGTCTGACCCTTCCCCTATCCACCTGTGGACCCCTATGCGGCTTCTGCTTCTTCTAGCCCTTCTTGTGTGGAGCACTCCGGCTGCGGCAGAGCAGCCGATCGCCATCGCTCTCGACAACACCGGCGAGGCGCCACTGCGCTGCCAGTACCTTCTGGCCCACTGGATGAGCAGAGACGCCTTGCGCCTGGACCCCGGCGCTGCAGCAGAGCTGCCGCTCTACCGCCAGGCGGACGGGGCGCTCTTTCTGCGCCAGCCGGGGGAGCCGCGTCCGCTCTTTGTGGAAGCCCTGCTCTGCGGTGATGACCAGGCCTTTGGCGAGACAGCACGGCAGCTCGACCTCTCTGCGCTGCGCCGCGCGCAAGCGGATCGGCTGGCGCTGCGTTGCGATGCCGCTGACCCGACGATCTGCCGCTTGGCCCCATGACTCACGCGCACCTCATGCTTTTCACACCAGACCGGAACCAAAGGCTAACAGTCCGCCCACGGACAGGCAATGCAGTGCAGAGGCCTTGGGACCATTCAGCGAAAATGGTCTCGACCCCGGCGCGCCGCAGCGCTTAGCATGGCGTTCTATGAGGACTATCGTCACACGCCGAACGCCGTGGCGCGGACCAAAGCGGGCCTACCGGGTTTCGTGCGTGCGAACCTTTGGGCTTGAAAGGTTTGCGGAATGACCATCGTCCTGCGGCGTCTGCAGCAGGCAGGGGTGCTTCTGCTGGGGCTGGCTTTGCTGGCTATGGTCCTCTTGAACGTCGCCAATGCTGGCGGGCGCTACCTCTTCGGACAGTCGATATCGGGCGCGGACGAGATCCTGCTTTTCTCCATGATCTGGCTGGTGTTCTTGGGCACCATCCTGGTCACGGCCAAGCGCCGGCATCTGCGTCTGGACCTGCTGGAGCGCCTCTGGCCGGCGCGCGGACGGCTCTTGCAGCGCAGCCTGATCGATCTGCTGCTGGCCGGCCTTTGCGGCTTCCTGGCGCTGCAGTCGCTGGCGGTGGTGGAGCGGTTGGGCATGATCGGCCAGACCTCCATGGCCGCTGGCCTGCCGATGGCCTGGGTGCACGGCGGTCTGCTGCTGGGGCTGGCCCTGACGGCACTGGTGGCGGGCTTGCAGGGACTGCTGGGCGTCTACCAGTTGCTGCGCGGTGGCGAGGCGGATGAGCCGGCATGAGCTGGCTTCTGGTCCTCCTCCCCCTGGCACTCTTCCTGCTGGGGGTGCCGATCTTCGCGCTGCTGCTGATCACGGCCGCCCTGGCGCTTCTGACCAGCATGCCGACGCCGCCCATCGCGCTGCATCAGCTGCTCTTCGGCGGCATCGACAAGTATGCGCTTCTGGCCGTCCCCTTCTTCGTCTTCGCCGGCGAGATCATGAGCCGCGGCGGCATCGCCGAACGCTTGGTGACCTGGGTCTTGGCGCTGACCGGGCGCCTGCCCGGCAGCCTCGGCGTCGCGACCGTGGGTACGGCGACCCTGATGGGTGCCGTCTCCGGCTCCAGCCCGGCGACCGTGGCGGCGGTGGGGCGCAGTCTCTATCCCAGCCTCTTGGAGCGCGGCTACAGCCAACGCTTCTCCCTGGGCCTCATCGCCTCCTCCGGCTCTATCGCCGTCGTGGTGCCGCCCTCAATCGCCATGATCCTCTATGGGGCCTCGGCAGAGCAGTCGATCCCCAAGCTCTTCCAGGCCGGGCTGCTGCCGGGCCTGCTGATCGCGCTGGCCATGGCCGCGACGATCCTGGTCTGGGCCAGAGGGCGCGACTTGGGCGAGCGCGGGGCCTTCAGCTGGGCGCTGGTGTGGGCAGCGACCAAGCAGGCCTGGGCGGCGCTTCTGATGCCCGTCGTCATCCTCTCAGGCATCTATCTCGGCTGGTTCTCCCCCACCGAGGCCGGCGGCGTGGCCTCACTCTACGCCCTGCTGGTGGCCGCCCTGCTCTATCGCACCATGGGTTGGCGGGACATCCTGGAGGCCGCCGGCGAGGCGGCGCTTCTGACCGCGCAGATCCTGATCATCGTGGCGGCAGCCGGGGTCTTCTCCTGGCTCTTAACCGTGCAAGGCGTGCCGCAGAGCCTGGTCGCGGGCCTGGTCGCGCTGGAGCTCTCGCCGCCGGTCTTCCTCTTGCTGGTGAACCTCCTGCTGCTGGCGATCGGCTGTCTGCTCGACCCGACCTCCGCCATTCTGGTGCTGACGCCGCTGCTGCTGCCGCTGGTGCTGCACCTGGGCATCGATCCCATCCACTTCGGGATCATTATGACGGTGAACCTCTCCATCGGCATGTTCACCCCGCCCTTCGGCCTCAACCTCTTCGTTGCTCAGTCGGTGCTCTCGCCGGATCTGGCGCAGATCTACCGGGGCATTCTGCCCTTCTTGGGCGTGCAGCTCTTCTGTCTGGCACTCATCACCTACGTGCCGCCCCTTTCCTTGTTCTTGGTCAACCATGTTTGACCAAAGCCACCCACCGCCCCGCACCCCCGCCCGACCACCCGGCAGGATACGATCGTGGGCGGTCGGGCGGGGGTGCGGGGCGGTGGGTGGCGCTCGGCGCCTCTGGCGACGAGCCGCAAAACCGTTTTCCTCTAACTACAGGGAGTTCCGAATCATGTCGTCTCTAACGCTCCGCCGCAGCCTCATGGCTCTGGCCACCCTCGGCAGCATCAGTTTGGCCGCCGCACCCGCCGCGCAGTCGGAGGTGGTGATGAAGCTGGCCAGCGCCACCATCAACGATGTGCAGCATGAGTGGCAGAAGGTCTTCTCCGCCAAGCTGAAGGAGCGGATCGGCGACGCGGTGACGACCGAGATCTATCCGGCAAGCCAGCTGGGCACCATTCCGCGCATGCTGGAAGGCGTACTCTTCGGCACCATTGAGAGCTTCATCACCCCCACCTCCTTCCTGGTCGGCACCGAGCCCAAGTTCGAGGTCTTCGACGTCCCCGCCCTCTTCGCCTCGCCGGAGCAGATCGGCGCCGTCTTCGCCGACCCGACCTATCAGGAGCATCTGGAGAACCTGGCGCTGGAGAAGGGCCTGCGGGTCATTGGTGCCATCTACAATAGCCCCATCCTATTGCTCTCCACCCAGCCGGTCCCGGACCTGGCGGCCTTCGATGGGCTGAAGGTCCGCACCTTCGCCTCGCCCTTGCAGATGGAGCCCCTGGCCTCCATCGGCGCCAGCCCGCTGCCGCTGCCCTTGAGCGAGGTGGTCCCCGCCCTGCAGAGTGGCAACATCGACGCCATGCTGGCCGGCATGCCGATCCTGGTCGCCTTCAAGTTCTATGACGTCGCCCGCTTCGTCACTGACCTGCGGCTTTCCACGGTGATCTCGGTCAACGTCGTCTCCGAGGCCTGGTATCAGGCGCAGAGCCCTGAGGTGCAGGCCGCCATCTCCGGCGCCGGCTGGGAGGCCTCGAGCGCCGTCCTGCCCTTCGGCATCGCCAATGTTGAGCGCACCAACACAATCTGGACCGAAAAGGGCGGCAAGATCATCGAGCTGCCGGCCGACCAGCACGCCAAGCTGCTGGCCGACTTCCGCTCCATCGGCATCGGCATCATCAACGAGAAGCCGGCCGTGGCCGAAGAGCTGACGCTTCTGGAAGAGGTGATCGCCACGACCCCTTCGAACTGATCTACCTGTCACGGGCGGCCCCTGCTGCATAGCATTGGGGGCCGCTCGCCAGATCACAGACCCCATGAGAGGTGTCGCGACTGACGATGCCGGATCCGCTTCTCCTCGACCGTTCTAGGGGCCAGCCGCTCTTCGCCCAGATCTGCGATCTGCTGCGCGCACGGATGAACGACGGACGCCTGCCGCCAGGCAGCAGTCTTCCGCCGACCCGCAGCCTGGCGGTCGAACTGGGCTGCTCCCGCGCCACGGTGGTGACGGCCTATGAGCAGCTGGCCGCGGAAGGCTACATTCAAGGCCGGCAAGGCTCCGGCTATCGGGTGGCGGCCTCTGGCGGGGTGGAGTTGCCAAGCCTCGTCGCGACAGCCAAGCCAAGACAGACGACCCCATCGCGGCCAGCAGATCCCCTCCCCTTGCAGCCCGGCGTTCCCGACCCGCGGCTCTTCCCCTACCGGCAGTGGGCACAAACGGTGGCACGGGTCGCCCGTCAAGCGCCGGAGGCCCTGGTCACCCTGGACGAGCCCTTTGGCGACCGGCACCTGCGTCAGGCCATCGCCCAGCACATCGCCGAGTGGCGCGGCGTCACCGCCCAGCCCGAGCAGATCCTGGTCACCGCCGGCTCCGGCGACGCGCTGGAGATCTGCATCCGCAGCCTGGCCGAACGAGGCCAGTCGATCGGCCTGGAAACACCAGGCTTCGCACCGCTCCGTCACTTCGTAGTGTCGCTGGGTCTAACGCCAGCCTGGCTGCCGGTGGATAGCGGCGGCGCAGCCCTGCCTGGCCCGAACCAGCAGCCAAGCCTGGTGGTTCTGACCCCGACCCAGCAGTTCCCGCTGGGCGGTCCCATGGCGCCCGACCGCCGCCGTGCCTTCCTGGATTGGGCCAAGGTCAGCGGCGGCTGGATCGTCGAAGACGACTATGACAGCGAGTTCCGCTATGCCGGCCAGCCCATTCCAGCACTTGCCAGCGGCGCGCACAGCCAGCGGCTGCTCTTCGTCGGCTCCTTTTCCAAGGTCTTCTCCAGCGCGCTAAGGCTTGGCTATCTGGTGGTGCCAGAGGATCTCATTGACCGCTTCTCCGCGACCCTGGAGCGCTACGGCACCAAGGCCTCGGTCGCACCGCAACGCGCCTTGGCCGGCTTCATGGAGAGCGGTGCCTTCTACCGACACCTGCGCCGCGTCCGCCGCCTCTATGGCGAACGCCGCCGGGTCTTGCTGGAGGCCTTAGCCCGGGAGCTGCCGCAGGTTCCACCGCCGCGCGATCACCAGGCTGGGATGCAGGTGGCGCTCGAACTGCCCGACTGCCCCGACGACCGGGCACTGGCAGCGCGGCTGGCGACAGAGGGGCTGCGGGCGAACCCGCTCTCCAGCTACTGCGCCGAGGGGCAGGCGCTGTCCGGCCTGCTGCTGGGCTCCACGGCCTTCACCGAGGCGGAGATCGAAGCTGCGGTGGCGCGGCTGGCACGCGTGTTGGCGCAGAGCGGTTAAGGCAGTTCCGCACGTCTACCTGAAGCACCGACCTCATCCTGAGCCTGTCGAAGGATGTGCCCCAAGCGCGGTCTTCTCCACGGCACATGCTTCGACAAGCTCAGCATGAGGGGAGTGCTTTGGTGGTCGCGCCCACTCAGAAGGCCCCCGCGCCCTTCAACGCGGCAATGTCGGCAGCGTCATAGCCAAGCTCTTCCAGGATCGCATCACTGTCCTGGCCCAGCGCTGGCGGCGGGCGCTCAACCGCCGGTGCCTCACCGTTGATCTTCAGGCCCGGCCGCAGCAGCCGCAGCTGCGCGTCGGGCTTCGTCGGATGGGGGAAGTCCGCGACCATGCCGCGCTCGGCGATCTGGGGATGGTCCAGCACCTCAGGCACCGTCAGAACCGGGCCGGCTGGTACACCCAAGGCGGCCAGTTCCTCCGCCCAAGCAGCAGCTGGGCGGCTGCGCAGGGTTTGCTCGAGCGCGGCCTTCAGCTGGGTACGGTGCTCTTTGCGCCGCTCGCGCGTCTTGTAGTCAGGGTGGTCGAGCAAGTCGACGCGGCCGAGGTGGCGACAGAGGATCTCCCACTGCTCCTGCTTGTTGGCGGCGATGTTGAGCGCTCCGTCGGCAGCCTGAAAGAGGCCTGACGGGGCGGAGGTCACGTTCTCATTGCCATGCGGCGCCGGCGCCTGACCGGCTACCAGCCAGTTCGAGACCACCCAGCCCATGGTGGCGAGGGTGGCCTCCAGCATGGAGACATCGATGAAAGTCGCCGGCCGCTCCGGGCCGCCCGCCAGCGCTGCACTCACCGCCATGGCCGCGGTCAGCCCGCCGATGGTATCGCAGACCGGGTAGCCAACACGATAGGGCGCGGTGTCGGGATCGCCGGTGATGCTCATGGTCCCCGACATGCCCTGGATGATCTGATCATAGGCCGGCAGGTCGCGCAGCGGGCCATCCTGCCCGAAACCAGAGATCGCACAGTAAATCAGCTGCGGATTGACCTCCTTCAGGGTCTCGAAGCCCAACCGCAGGCGGTCCATGACTCCGGGGCGAAAGTTCTCCACCACCACCTGGGCGCCGGCGACCAGGCGCAGGAAGACCTCCCGCCCAGCCTCCGTCTT
>JBCBSF010000008.1:0-85052 GCA_039819325.1 Pseudomonadota bacterium
GGATACTCTCGTTGGGTGGCCGGGCGGGGGAGCGGGCCGGTACAGCGGGTCCGATCACGATAGGCGATCGAAGACCTATATCGACTTATGAAGGCTACACTCAGAGCGCAAGCGGTGCCAAGCCCGCTGGCTGTTGATAGAAAGGAGCGCTTCAGTGCTGCATAGCCCGATGCCGCAGCATTATCCGCGGTTGGTCGTTGGTATCTCCGGCGCCAGTGGGATCATCTACGGCGTGCGGCTCTTACAGATGCTGCAAGACCTGCCGGTCGAATCGCACCTGGTCATGAGCCGCTCTGCCGAGGTCACCCTGGCCTACGAAACCGATCTGAAGGTCGCTGACGTCAAGAACCTGGCCGATCAGGTCTACGGCAATGACGACCTGGCGGCTGCCGTTTCCAGCGGTTCGTTCAAGACCATGGGCATGGTGGTCGCCCCTTGCTCCGTGAAGTCTCTGGCAGAGATTGCCAGCGGGGTTGCCGGCAGCCTGCTGGCGCGCGCCGCCGATGTGACGTTGAAAGAGCGCCGCCGCCTGGTCTTGCTGGTGCGCGAGACCCCGCTGACCACCGGCCACCTAAGGTCCATGGTGGCGGTGTCGGAGATGGGCGGCATCATTGCCCCGCCGGTACCGGCCTTCTATGCCCGCCTGGAGAGCTTGGACCAGATGGTCATGCAGACCGTCGGCCGGGTGCTGGACCTCTTTCACCTCGACGCGCCCGGCGTCGAGCGTTGGGGGGAGGGGATTGGTAAGGGGGTTGGCAAGAAGATCCGGGTTGATCGCTAGCAATTTCTCTCAGTCAACTCTGATGCACTGCGTTTAATCGTAATCATTCTCAGTAGGGCGATCTAAAACGTAAGGCTCACTTCTTGTAAGATTGAAAGCGACGTGGCGGGACGTTAGCTTTTGTAGCATGACCGATGCCGCTACCAGCGCTCAGCGTGAATTGGATGCTGACCAAACTAAGCGGCTTCTGCACGCCATTACCTGGGCCTCGCTGGGCGTTGCCACCACGCTGGTCGGTTTGAAGCTCTATGCTTGGGTGGTGACGGATTCGCTCAGCCTCTTGGCGACTTTGGTCGATTCCTTCCTGGACGTCTTCGCCTCGCTGATCACCTTTGTCGCCGTGCGCAAGGCCCTAGCGCCGGCGGATGCCGAGCATCGCTATGGCCATGGCAAGGCCGAGCCGCTGGCGGCCCTGGCACAGGCTGCCTTCATCACTGGATCGGCCGTCTTCCTGCTGGTGCACGCCCTGGAGCACCTCATCACGCCGCAGCCGCTGGGGCCGCCGGAGATGGGCTACATCGTGCTGGCGATTGCCATAGGCGCCAGCCTCCTGCTGACGCTTGCACAGACCTACGTGGCCAGGCGAACGGGGTCGCTCGCCATCTCTGCCGACCGGGCACACTACGCCAGCGATCTGGCCGTCAATGGTGCGGCCTTGGCGGCACTGGCCATCGTGTCTATGACTGGCTGGCTGCTGGTCGATGCGCTCTTCGCCGTAGCGGTCGCGCTCTACATTCTGCGCACGGCCTACGGCTTGGCGCGGCGCTCCCTCGATCTGCTGCTGGACCGGGAGCTACCTGACGCGCAGCGGGCCTTGATCGTACAAGAGATTGAGGCAACCAAGGGCCTGAAAGGCTGGCATGATCTGCGTAGCCGTTCTGCCGGCATGCAAGCCTTTGTGCAGCTGCATATCGAGTTGGATGGCCGCATCACGTTGGCCGAGAGTCACGCCATTGCCGAGGACTTGGAAGCCCGGATCGCCACAGTGCTCGGCAATGCGGATGTGATCATCCACCAAGACCCCTACCCGGATGAGAGCGCGACCGCCCTGCAGGCCGATATCGGTGAGGCGACCCAGACACCATAGAGAAGGGCTCACCGCGGCAGCCGTGAGCCCCTCTGTTACCGTATGAAAGCGTTTCCAGTCTACGAGCGCTTGGTCTCGATCGCGACCGGCTCTCCCTCGCTGGTCAAGGCCTTCATCAGCAGCGCCTCGACCGTCTCGTAAGCGCGGTCGATGTCAGGATCCTGCCAAGCGTTGAACATCAGCGGATGATGGAACCGCACCGTCGCGTCGAAGAGCGCACGGGCCGTGGTCATGGGATCGTCTTCGTAGGTAAGACGCCCTTGCTCTCTGCCTTCAGCCAGGATCTGCGCCAGCTGTGCCACCATCTCATCCATATGGCTTGAGACCGCGCCTTGCGCACTCTCGGCGATGGTCCGGTAGGTGGCGAAGAGCTCCGGGTCTTCCTTGACCTTCTGCTGTTTCAAGGTCACCAGGCGGCGCAGCCAGTTGGAGAGCTTCGTGTCAGCCTCGCCCGGCTTGTCGACAATCTCGCTTAAGGGCTGCGACACGCCGGAGAGCCAGCGGCCGGCAACCGCGTCGCGCAGTGCCTTCTTGCTTGGGAAATGCCGATAGATGCTGCCATGGCTCACACCTAAGGCCCGGGCAACATCGACCACGCTGGCCTTCTTGGGCCCAAAGCGGCGCAAGACTGTCTCGGCTGCATCCAAGATACCGTCAGGTGTCAGATGTCCTTCAGATCGATCAGTCTTGCCCATCTTCACCCAATCCGATGCCTCGTTGGTGTCATAGTTACGTAACCTATCACCATATTGCTGAAAGGCCGCATCCCGATCAGCCATTTTATAGGAGCCCACCTTAGTTCCCTCCCACGTAAGTTAGCCACTGACTTTCTGTCCTTACTAGGGATGAATTGTAGCGGAGTCTGGATAACAGCGTCAGCCTATCCAATCGTGGGAACCATCACCTGACCGAAAGGTCAGGGTGGCTGATACCCCAAGCACCTATCAGAAATTGTTGTTCAGGCAAGCTTTTTGTAAGCTTAACAGCAGTTTCTCCGCGGAAGTGAGAGCACCCAGCTAAGTGCTGCGCGCCTTGGGTGTTAAAACGATAAATGACAAAATACACTAATTGAAACTTAGTCGTCAAGGTCCGCAAACCCTTCCGCGAAGGGATTGCGTGCGGAGCGGCTCTCGACTTCAACGACCCATAGGTCTGGATCGCGGTCCAGGGCGCGGGCGATATAGTCGTCTACCTCCGATTCGGCCCTCGCCTCGCCATTGAGGCCAGGCATGAATCCCAAGCGCCCCTCCAGATCACGCTGCTGGGCCAGCACGAGAAAGCGCCGGTCCAAGAGGTTCATCTTGACGAGCAGGCCGCCGCCGCTGCGCTCGCCACGCCGCAGCAGCAAGACGGGCCGTCCGGCCGCATTCTCCTGCCGCAGGATCGCACTCACCCAGAGATCTGTGGGGATCCGGCCGCTCATCGCAGGCTGTCCTTAAGAGATGCACGCCACTCGGCCCGAACTCTTGCGTCGCCTTCACACGCGGCCCGACGCTCGTACTCTTGGCCGAAGCGTTCTCCATCCAGGCGGCCCAAGGCCCAAACCGCGGCCCCACGCAGAAGCGGTGCGGGATCGTCCAGCAAGGCAATGACCGGCTCCACCGCTTGCAAAGAGCTGCTGTTCCCCAAAGCCATCAAGCAGTTCCTTATGAAGCGCGTCCGCCCGATCCGTTTGACCGCCGTCTTCCGGAAGAGGCTACGAAAGCCGGCGTCGTCCAACTGGACGAGCGCGATGAGATCAGGCTCCAGAAAGGCCTCGCGCGCCTGCAGCTTCTGCTCGCGGGCGCTCTGCGCAAACTTGTTCCAGGGGCAAACCGCCAGACAGTCGTCGCAGCCATAGATCCTATTGCCGAGCGCAAGGCGTAGGCTGCGCGGGATCGGGCCGGGGTGCTCTATAGTCAGATAGGAGATGCAGCGCCGTGCATCCAGCTGATAGGGCGCGGGGAAGGCCTCGGTGGGGCAGGCCGTCAGGCAGGCGTTGCAGCTGCCGCAGCGGTCGGTTGCTGGCTCGCTATGGGGCAGCTCCAGGGTGGTGGCGATGAAGCCGAGAAAGGTCCAGTTGCCGAGATCGCGGCTCAAGAGGTTGCTGTGCTTGCCTTGCCAGCCCAACCCGGCAAGGGCCGCCAGCGGCTTCTCCATCAAGGGGGCCGTGTCGATGAAGACCTTCACGTCGCCGCCGGCCCGCGCCAGCAGCCAGCGCGCCAACTGCTTCAGCTTTGGCTTGATCACCTCGTGATAGTCGTCGCCGCGCGCGTAGACCGACAGCGTGCCCGTCAGTGGGCGCTCTAGGGTCTCCAAGGGCGAGACTTCGGGCGTGTAGCTCATCGCCAGGGCTATGACGCTCCGGGCCTCTGGCCAAAGGATATGAGGCGAGCGCCGTCGCTCTACCGTGTCCGCCATCCAGCCCATCTCGCCGTGGTAGCCCGCGTCCAAGAAGCGATCGAGCTCAGCCCCAGTAGCGGCGGGAAGGACGGCCGGCGCGATGCCCAAGGCATCGAAGCCCAACGCGCTTGCTTCGGCCCTGAGATCTGCGAGAAGGGCTGTGGTGTCGGCGCTCAACGCTGCTCCCCTAGCCTTGACAAGCGACTTGCCGCCTTGCCAGGTCTGTTCGGCATGAAGACCAGCACAGACCGGCCCTTTTGGGAACGCAAGTCTCTCTCAGAGATGAGCAGGACAGAGTGGGAGAGTCTCTGTGACGGCTGCGCGCGCTGCTGCCTGATCAAGCTGGAGGATGAGGAAACCGGGGTCATCGACGAGACCAATGTCGCCTGCTTCCTGCTGGATGGAGAGGCTTGCCGCTGCCGTGACTACGAGAACCGTCAAGCCCGCGTGCCCGACTGCGTCAAGCTAACGCCTGAGACTGCAGGCACCATCGCCTGGATGCCGCCAACCTGCGCTTACCGCCTGTTGGCGGAGGGGAAACCGCTCTATTGGTGGCATCCCCTCGTGAGTGGTGACCCAGCGACCGTGCATCACGCCGGGGTCTCCGTTCAGGGCAAAACGGTGAGTGAGAAGGCCGTGCGGGACGCGGACCTCGAAGACCACATCTATCTCTGGCCTTGTGAAGGCGCGCCGGACCCTAGCGATCGCGGTCCACGGTAAAGGCGGCAACTTCTATCATCACGGCGCGCATCTCGCTGTCGGGGAAGATCGACAAGGCGGCGATGGCCCGATCACGGTACTCACCGGCCAACGTCAGCGCCGCGCCGAGGGTATCGTACTTGCGCATCAGGCGGACGGCTTCCGCCAAATCCCCCTCGCGCTGGTCCTGGTCTTCCAGGCAGCGCCGCCAGAAGGCCTGCTCGTCGCTGTCTGCCTTGGCGATCGCCAAGACGACGGGCAGGGTCAGCTTGCCGTCGCGGAAGTCGTCGCCCACCGCCTTGCCCATGTCGGCTTCGGCGGCTGCATAGTCCAAAACGTCGTCGACCAGCTGAAAGGCCATACCCAAGGCACCGCCGTAGGTCTCTAAGGCCGCTTGCTCCTCGGCCGACCGCTCGGCGACCACCGCGCCGACCTCGCAAGCCGCAGAGAAGAGCGCGGCCGTCTTGGCCTCGATCACCTCTAGGTAAGCCTCGACGCTGGTCGCCGTGTCGTTGGCGGTCATCAACTGCTGGACTTCGCCCTCGGCAATGACTGCAGAGGCGTTGGAGAGGATGCGCAAGACCTCTAGCGATCCGTCTGCGACCATCAGCTGGAAGGCACGGGAGAAGAGGAAGTCGCCAACCAGGACGCTGGCCTTGTTGCCCCAAATGGCGTTGGCGGTGGATTGGCCACGGCGCAAGCCGCTGTCATCCACCACGTCATCATGCAGCAGGGTGGCAGTGTGGATAAACTCCACGCAGGCGGCCAAGCCCAGGTGACGTTCGCCCTCATAGCCGCAGAGCCGTGCCGAGGCGAGCGTCAGCAAAGGCCGGAGTCGCTTGCCACCGGAGGCCACGATATGACCGGCCAGCTGTGGAATTAGCGCCACTGGGGAGTGCATGCGCTGAACAATCAGGCGGTTCACGTCTTTCAGGTCGTCGCCGACCAAGGCCAAGAGCTGCTCCAGACCGTTTGCGGCGGCCTGCCTGTCTTGTTCACCGGACCCGACAGCAGATCCCCCCGTACCCGGCTTTTCGGCCTGAACTGCCACCATTTGTCCTTTCCGCGCCTTCGTTTCGAGGCTGACAGCGAACATATAAGCGCCACTTCTGCCGTCAAGGCGGAGCGGGTGGGGGAGTCGCAGGCTGTGCCTAGGTGAGACCCTCTGTCCCGGCTCTAAGGTCGCCAGGCCTGCTCAAGGCTGTCCTTTTCCACCGTTATCGGGTAAGCTTCTACTAGGGATCTGCGGTATGGGACCGCGCAAGGTGGGGGGACAGGTAACCGCGGCTGGATGTTTGGGAATAAAAGTCGCATGCTGACCGTTAACACGAGAGCAGAGCAGGCCGCATCAAGAGGGCAGCTGCTCAGTGTCTGCTGAGGGGGCAGTTGGGAGGGCGAGGAGCGATGATGGACAAGGTGATCGAAAGGCGAATGACGGGCCGCATGCGGCCCACCGCTGCGCAGGCCAAGGCAGTCGAGAGCAGCGCGGTCCGCTGTGGACGGCTTCTGCTGGTCGGGCGAGGCGGGCTGGAAGCTCTGGTTGTCACCGCACTGGCGGTGCTGGTGGCGCTGAGAGTGCTGGGTTAGCGCTCACCTGGGGCTTGGCCGGCGGGGACGGGTATGTGGCTGACGCTCAGCTCTCTCACCTCTACGATGGCCGTATCCGCCTCTGGCAACCCCGGCAGGGCTACCGCGCAGCGATAGACCCCGCTTTTCTAGCCGCTGCCACGGCACCGCCACCGGCAGCGCAGGTTCTGGAGATCGGCTGCGGTGTAGGAGCCGCTGCCTTGCCGCTTCTACGCAGACGCGGCGATATCAGCCTGGTTGGGCTGGAACTACAGCCGAAACTGGCGGCGCTCGCACGCCGCAACCTTCGCGAGAACGCGCTCAGCACCCGCGCGCTGGTTCTTCATGGGGATGCCAGCAAACCACCGACCTGCCTCACTAACAGACTCTTCGACTGGGCGCTGGCCAATCCCCCCTATTTCGCCGCCGGGCGTGGTGGAGAGTCCCCTCTCGGCAGCAAAGCCTTGGCCCACCGGGAAGGAACTCTGGACCTTGCTGCCTGGATCGATCTGCTTTTGCGTCGCTTGCGGCCTGGCGGAGGGCTTACCGTCATTCAACGCGCGGACCGCTTGCCGGATCTCCTGGCTGCTCTTGGCGAGCGGGCGGGTGCCATCGCTATCCTCCCGCTCTGGCCGCGTGCAGGCCAACCAGCAGCACGTGTCTTGGTGCAAGCCATCAAGGGCCGACGGAGCCCGGCGCACCTGCTGCCCGGATTGGTGTTGCATCGTGCAGATGGAGGCTACAGCGATGGCGCGGAGGCTGTGCTGCGCGCCGGCCAAGCCCTTTCCTTTACCTAGTGCCTGATTGAGAGCAGAGGCTTGCCCTTAGTCATGCCTCCCGCGATGCTGAAGCGGTTCATGTCTTGCAGCTGGCCCGAGTCGCACCTCTTAAGGAGCCACCGCTATGAGCTTTCCACAGACCGTCTTGGTGTTGGGCGGCGCCCGTTCCGGCAAGAGCCGTCATGCCGAGGCGCTGGTGACCGCCCTGCCGGCGCCCTGGACCTACATCGCCACCGCCGAAGCCCGCGACGAGGAGATGCGCGCGCGGATCGAAGAGCACAAGGCGCGCCGGGCCACCGGCTGGCGCTCCTTCGAAGCGCCGCTGGAGATGCCAGAGGCCTTGATGCGAGCGCCCGGCTCGGCGCCGGTCTTGGTCGACTGTCTGACCCTTTGGCTCACCAATCTGATCTTGGCCGAGCAGGATTTGGAACCTGCCTTCACCGCGCTTGAGGAGGCTCTGGCCAAGCGCCAGACGCTGACCGTTCTCGTCGGCAACGAAGTCGGCCTCGGCATCGTGCCGGAGAGCGCTTTGGGCCGGCGCTTCCGCGACGAGGCTGGGCACTTGCACCAACGCCTGGCCGCCCGAGCAGCCGGTGTCGTCTTCATGGTCGCCGGCCTGCCGATGATCGTGAAAGGGTGATCACTGCGAGGCGCATTCTGGAGGATTTCGCTGCCCACTAGGCCTTTTGCGCTCTTGCCGCAGAGCGGTCTGGCGCCGACATTAGGCGACATGACGAGCCACACGACAGCCCTCGATGCCGGCCAGGAAGCCCTGGTGGCCGCCGTTGCCTTTGATTCGCGCGGCCTGGTGGCAGCGATCGCGCAGGATCATCAAAGCGGCGCGGTCTTGATGCTGGCCTGGATGAACGAGACGGCACTGCGCGAGACCCTCACCACGGGCCGTGTCTGCTATTGGTCACGCTCCCGCCAGAGCCTCTGGCGCAAGGGCGAGTCCTCCGGCCATGTGCAGGACCTGGTTGAGGCTCGTCTGGACTGCGACGGTGACGCCCTCTTGCTGCTGGTGAAGCAAACCGGGCCAGCCTGCCACACCAACCGGCCGAGCTGCTTCTATCAAGTGCCGCGCGAGGGCGGCCTTCAGGCCCTGACCGACCCTGTGGAGACAGCCTAATGCCCGACGATCAGAGCCCTGCTGCCGCCAGCGGAGACGCCTTTGCCGAAGTACAAGAAGCCTTCGAGCTGCTGCCCGACTGGGAGGAGCGCTACCGCTACGTCATCGAGCTGGGCCGCAGTCTGGCGCCGGTCAGCGATGCGGAGAAGACCGCTACCAACAAGGTTGATGGCTGCGTCAGTCAGGTGTGGCTGGTGAGTGAAGCACCGGCGGGGCCTGAGGGCGCCTTGCGCTTTCGTGCCGACAGCGATGCCCACATCGTGCGCGGCCTCTTGGCCATCCTGCTGCGCCTTTACGACGGACGCAGCCCGCGCGAGATCCTGGAGATCGATGCGCGCGCCCAGCTGGATAGCTTGGATCTGGAAGGGCATCTCTCGCCCAGCCGGACCAATGGGCTCTTCTCCATGGTGAAGCGTATTCGCGCGCTGGCTGCCGAACAGGCGGCGTGAGAGGCAGCGGGGCGGGGACGAAAGACGCATGCCGCTGACACGCCGCCGCCTCTTGCAAGCTGGAACCGGCTTGGCCTTGACCCTTGGTCCGGCCAGTCAACTCCACGCCATCGAGCGCCGCTACTTTCGGATCGCGTCCGGGACGACGGGCGGTGTCTATTACCCCTTGGCCCGCCTGATCGCGGCGGCAATCAGCAATCCGGCCGGCGTCGCCAACTGCCAAGTGGGCGCGCTCTGTGGCATTCCGGGTTTGATCGCGGTCGCGCAGACCAGCACCGGCTCGCTCGACAACCTGCAGCAGCTGGCCGAGGGAGATGTGGATTCTGCCTTCTGCCAAGCCGATGTCGCAGCCCGTGCCTTCACCATCGGGCTGGCGGAGACCGACCAGGCTCCCTTCACCGGTCTCAGGGTCTTGTCCCACCTCTATGACGAGGTGCTGCAGGTTGTGGTGCGGCTTGGCGCCGGCATCCGCTCGATCGCTGACTTGGCCGGGCGGCGCATTTCCCTTGGCCCGGTGGGATCCGGTAGCCGGGCAGACGCAGAGCATCTGCTGGCGCTCGCTGGTTTGTCCGGCGACGCGGTCGAGCGCTTCAACCTGCCTCCCGTTCAGGCCGCCGCGGCGCTGCGCGAAGGAGAGCTGGACGGTTTCTTCACCACCAGCGGCGTGCCAGCCAACGCGATCAGCAGTCTGGCCGATGAAGGTCTGATCGACCTCTTGCCCATCGAAGGCAGCCTCGCAGAGGCTTTGATGGCCAGCCGCTCCGGCTTGCGGATGACGGACATCGTGCCCGGCACCTATCATCGCGTCGAACTGACCCCCAGCCTCGCCACTGCGGCCCTCTGGGTGACGACAGAGGGGCTGCCGGAAGACCTTGCCTTTGCCTTGACCCAGACCCTCTGGGATCCGGCAAGCCTCGCCTTCTATGCCAGCAGTGGACTGGCGACCGCGCGTGATCTGGAGCCCGCCAGGGCGCTGGATGGGATCGGCACACCGCCGCTGCACAAAGGTGCGGGCGCCTTCTATCGACAGCAGGGCCTCTTGGAGTAACTGCAGAAGTGACCCCAGCCTGCTGCAGCCTTGTCCTGTGCTCAGCCGACCTTCGATCAGGCCTGCCTGGTTTGATACGGAAGCTGTCATCGCTGTAGGCGCAGATGGCACGTCTGGTTCTTTGGGCCGAAGAAACAGGGTGTCGCTCACGATGAGCCGAACAGTGCGCCGCAACAGGCAGAAGCGGCATTCCTGCTTCACCCAGCCGTGAAACACTCAGCTTTCCACGGTGTTCGTGACCCGCACCAACGTGGGACCATCCTGCGCTACAACACTGAAAAATGAAGCAGATTCACGCGAGCAGATGATCACATCTGATCGCGGTCTACTCAGGTGTAACCCCTGTGGCTCGGGTTTCCCGTCAGTCAGCGATTTGATCGCTTTCACGCAGGCGGACCGCAAAACCGAAGGGGTTACTTGCACTTTCCGATGGTTCTGAAAAAACCAGATGATTTGTAGCGTTATTCAGTAGTGGGCCACGGCTATTAGCCAGAGGTTGGATCACACTGGTCCAACCTCTGGCTTTTTTTTGTTCTATTCTGTTATCGCTTGGTTAGTTTGATTTTTTTGCTGTTCTTTGAGCCGCTCATCGTTTCGCCTGTTGAACTCCGTATAGGTGATCCATTCTCGCGTAGGGTCGTCAAAGATACGGGCCTCAGTCACCCGGTCTTCTTCGTCGTAAGCAACGCGGAACTTCATCCGCCCTTGGTCGCCAGCCGCCGCCTCCAGTGGCGTCATAACAACTTCCGAAATACCGAGTGTCAGGACCGCGAGAGCCCCATAGGCGACCGCCCGGCCGGCATTGGAGCCCGAAGATCGGCCTTGTACGAAGCTGAAGATGTCATAGCGATCAGGCTCACCGAAAGCCAAGGTCTCCTCGTTCTCGACCGCCGCTAGGGGCTGGTTGTTATGTTCTGCCAAGGCCGCAGCCGTCATGGCATCGGCTTCACTCAGATTTCCTTCCTGCTCGGATGTGATGGCTGTTGCTGCCGACGCCGTCTGCGCTGACTGTGGCTCTACGTTTGACGAAGCCGCTTGCGCTGGGCTGCTGACATCCGGACCGCGTTTGGACGATATGGGTGCACCTAACTCAGCTAGAACCACCGAGCGCGGCGTTCCCTTCGCCAAGACGCCCAAGTCTTTCTTCTCTTCCCCGGTCACCGCCATGACGGATGAGCAACCCGGTAGGATGACCGCAATCAAAAGTAACATAGACACGTGACGATGCACCACTCTTCCTCCTAGATTCTCCAGTCCAAGGACATCTCGATCTACCCCAACGCTCTCACTTTGGGTTGAGCAGCAGAACGGTAGCGGACAGCGGACGCGCTCGCGAGCCAGACTATACGTTTTCTGGTTGCGGCATTTGCGCCTGCTCTGCCTGACTGCATTCAGTCAAAGTCCAGGCCGACTATACCATTTCTACGACAAGGTGTAACAAAAAAGAGAAAAATGATTTTGTTGCATTCGCAGCGACCGTAGCCGGTTTTGGGGCTTCGTGGTGCTGCTTCCACCTGACTGCAGTGTGCCTGTCAAGCCATCGGCTCCATCACCCCATCCGCTAGAACCAGCCCTGCTCTTGATGGGCACAATAGTCTCAAGTCTCGGGTGCGGAGAAGACTGCGCAGCTAGCCATCCGGGCTGCCGAACGGGCTCCCCCAGCCTCCGCCGCCTGCGCTGGTCAGGCGAATGCGGTCACCCTTGATTAGGGTGAGGCCAACGAACTTGGAGCCGAGATCGCGCGCTTGATCGCTGTCTGGATTGAGCAGCGCGCTGGCCGTTGCGCCGCTGCCGCCACCGGCGAAGCCCCAGGGTGCGGCTTCTGCCGTCGATTGCTGCAGGTAGCCTGAGAGCATGACCCGGGAGGACAACACCTCGTAGTCGCGGCTAAGCGCCAGGCCACCGGGAAAGGCGCCGCTGCCGCCCGATCCGGCCACCAGCTCCGAGCACCAAACGCGGAAGGGGCTCATGGTCTCCATGATCTCTGCCGACAGCAGCGCGCAGTTGCCGCCGTGCGTGTCGATGGCGCTCATGCCGGCGCCGCCGTCATAGCCGCCCATGCCGCCGCCGAGGATGTCGGAGATCAGGCTGTAGGGCGGTGCCGCGCCGGCCGCCGTCATCCCGGGCCGATCATCCAACCCTCCGGCAGCGAAGGTGGGGAAGGAGGTCTGGGCGCCGGCAGAGGCGGTCTCGGGCGAAAGCGGCGCCAGCGCCTTGATGACGACATCGGCCACCGCCTGCTCGGTCAGATGTCGCACCGAGACGGCAGCGGGATGGCGGGGCGCCAGGACGGAGCCCTCCGGCACCCTTACCTCCAAGGGACGATTGATGCCGGCGTTCTGCGGCAGGTCCGGGGCGAAGACGGCCTTCACGCCGTAGTGCACCATGGAGATGGTGGAAGAGGGCGGGCAGTTCAGACCGTTAGCTCTCTGCCGGCTGGTACCGGCGAAGTCCAGGATTAGCCGCTCGTCTTCGATTTTGGCGCTGACCTGCAGGCGTAGGGGCTCGTCGCTCGCCATCTCGTCCTCGATGAGCACCACGGCTTGCGACTCGCGGGCGGCCGCGGCGGCCAGGCTGCGGCGGACGTAGGTCTCCGAGTAGTCGAGGCAGGCCTGCGCGAGCGCGGTGAAGGCCTCCTTGCCACAGCGGCGGTAGAGGCCAGTCAGCCGCCGCTCGCCGGTGCGGCAGCCGGCGATCTGGGCGCGCAGGTCGCCGGCGCTGCCTTTGGGGTCGCGCACGTTGTTGGCGATGATGGCGAAGATGGCCCGCACCGGCTTGCCGGCCTCGACCAGTTTCACCGGCGGCAGGATCAGGCCTTCCTCATAGATCTCCAGCGCGTCTGCGGCCTCAGTCCCGGGCACCTTGCCGCCTACGTCGATGTGGTGGGCGATGGTGGAGGCAATGGCGATGATCTCTCCCTCCACCACCACCGGGCTGAAGAGGACCAGATCGGGCGTGTGGGTGCAGCCGCGGTAGGGGTCGTTGCAGAGGATGACGTCGCCTTCCTCCCAGGTCTCCAACGGCAGCTCGGTAAGGATGTGGCGCAAGGCGGTCGGCATGATGCCCAGCTGCGCCGGTATGGTTTGCGCCTGGGCCAGCATGTCGCCGTTGGGTAGCAGCAGACCGCAGGCATAGTCGTACATGTCCCAAATAATCGACGAAAAGGCGGAGCGGCGCAGCGCCACCGACATCTCCTCGGCGATGCCGATGACCTCGTGCTGGAAGATGTCGCGGCTGATGGGGTCGGCGGTCATGCGCTCTCTCCGCTGCTCGCTGTGATTTTGATAGCGGCGTCTTGCTCGACGCGCGCCGCGTGGCCGGCCAGCAGCAGAACCGTCGAGTCCACTTGGGTGATGAGGGCCGGCCCGGGGATCATGGCACCGGGCGCCAGGTCTTCACGGCGATAAATCGGGCAGTCGCGCCAGCCGCCACCACGCTCCAGGTAGAGCTGCCGACGGCCTGTCGGCTTGGCGTCATAGGCGGTGATCGACCCGCCGCTTGGCGGTCTTGGCGTCTCGATCGCCCCACGGCCTTCGACGCGCAGGTTCATCGTCTCCAAAGGCTCGCCGGCCTCGGCATGGCCATAGAGCGCGCGGTGCCGCTCGACCACAGACTGGGCCAACTGCTGCCAATCCCACCAGCCGGCGCTATCGGGGCTGGCCAATGCCACCTCGATCTCATGGAATTGGCCAAGGTAGCGGCAGTCGGCGCTGCAGTGATAGCTGCGCTTCTCGGGCGCCACGCCGTCGGCTTCCAGTTCTTTGGCCAGAGTGTCGATCATATCTCTCAAAATATTGGATACTTCTGACTCTGCGATCTGCCCGAGAGAACGGCGGTAGGGCTGCTGCAGGCTATGGCTGATGTCGGTCAGCAGCAGGCCTTCGGCGGCAAAAACGCCGGGATGGCGCGGCACCAGCACGCTCTCCATCGACAGGTCACGCAGCAGGTAGGGTGCATAGAGCGGCCCGGCACCGCCGAAGGCCAGCAGGGCGAAGCGGCGGACATCCAGGCCACGCTCGACCGAGAGGGTGCGGATGGCTTGCCCCATCAGCGCGTTGGCGACAAAGATCGATCCCAAGGCGGCCTCTTCGACGCTGAGGCCCAAGGGCCGAGCGACCTGGTCGGCGATCGCGCGTTTCGCCAGGTCCGGTTCGATGGCGACGGCGCCGCCTAGGTAGTCCTCCGGCGCCAGCAGGCCCAAGACGACGCAGGCGTCTGTCAGGGTCGCCTGGTCGCCGCCCTTGCCATAGCAAGCCGGGCCCGGCACCGCGCCGGCGGAGTCCGGTCCGACCCTCAGTGCGCCGCCTCGATCGATCCAGGCCAGCGAGCCGCCGCCGGCAGAGATGGTCTCGATATCCAGGCTGGGCAGGCGCAGCGGCTGGCCGTCGATGTCGCGACCGGTCACCCGCTTAGGCTGGCCTTCGACAATAGCGGAGAAGTCGGCGGAGGTGCCGCCCATGTCGAAGGTCACCAGATCGCTAACCCCGAGACGCCTGCCCAGGTGCTGGCCGGCGATCACCCCGCCGGCGGGGCCTGAGAGCAGCATGCTGGCCGGGTTGGCCCGTGCTGCCCGTGGTGTCGCCATGCCGCCGTCGCTGCGCATCAGGCGCAAAGGGGCGGTTAGCCCCGCTGCCTCCAGGTCGCGTTCCAGCTGCTTCAGATAGCGGTCGACGATGGGACCGACGTAGGCGGCAATGGAGGTGGTGTTGGCGCGCGGGAACTCCTCGATTTCCGGATTAACGCAACTGGAGAGGTAGAGTGGGGCCTCAGGCAAGGCCTGGCGCAGGGCCGTGGCCAGCTGCTCTTCATGCGCTGGATTGAGGAAGGAGAAGTTCAGGCAAAGGGCGATGGCGTCGGGTTCCAAGGCCCTGACAGCGGCCACCGCCTCCGCGATCGCGGCTGGCTCCAGGGGCTGTACCACGGCGCCGAAGCTGTCGACGCGCTCTCTCACCGCCACCACCTGATCCCTTTGCACCACGGGCGGCGGTTTGCTCTGGCGCAGGGCATAGAGGTGCGGGCGCTGCTGCGTGCCGATCTCCAAGAGGTCGCGGAAGCCCTCGGTCACCAGTAAAGCGACCCGTGCGCCGCGGCGCATCAGGAAGGCATTGGTGGCCACAGTGAAGCCGTGGACGAAGAGGTCCAAGTCCTGCGGCCCCAGTCCGGCAGTACCGAGGACCTGGGCCATGCCCTGCGCGATGGAGGCGGCAGAGCCGCGCTCCGCCGAGGGCACCTTGTCGACCAGTAGCCGCCCGCTGGCCGCGTCCAGGAGAACCAGATCCGTGAAGGTGCCGCCAACGTCGGCTGCCAGATAGCGCATTCTGCGTCAGGCCTCGAAGCTCGCGTCCGCGGTCATCGCCAGGTGGCCATCCGGCGTGGCGGCCCAAAGATCGGCCCCGCCTTCCTTGGCACGTCCAGCAAGGGTGAAGGGCGCCGTATCGAAGAGGGGCGCCATGGCACGGTAGGAGAAGCGGGTCAGGCGGCCAGCGCACTCCTCGACCGCCAGACCGCAGAGCAGGGTGGCGGTCAGCGGCCCGTGGAAGATCAGACCAGGGTAGCCCTCAACGTCGCGGCAGTAGTCGCGGTCGTAGTGGATGCGGTGACCGTTGAAGGTCAGAGCGGAATAGCGGAAGAGCTGGATCGGACTGGGCGTGACCCGACGCTGCCAATCGCTCTCTGTCGGTGCCGGCTTGCCAGGCGGGGCGGGCTGATCCGGCTTGGGGTCTTCGCGATAGACGAGGTCCAGGTACTCGCTGATCCGTTCTTCGCCGCCGCTGAGGTAGCGATGCAGCAGGCTGACGAAGCAAAGCGGCCCGGTCTTGCCTTGCTTTAACGCCACCGACTTGATCTCAGAGTGACGCTCGACCGTCTCGCCCAGGCGCAGAGGCGCGCGGATCTCCAGCCGGCCGCCGGCCCACATGCGACGGGGCAGGGCAACTGGCGGCAGGAAGCCGCCCAGCTTCGGGTGCCCGTCGCGCCCGAGGCCAGAGAGGGGGGCCTCGACGGGAAAGTAGATCCATTGCCAGAGCGGCGGCAGCGCATCGCCGTCGCTCAGGCTTGCCGCGCGGTCGAGCGTGGTTTCCATAAGCCGCGCTTGCTGCGCCTTCAGCTGGTCTTGGGCGGACTCCTGGCGCCCGATCCAGCCTTCGAGATAGCTCTGATCCAAGCTGCGCTCGGTCATCCCGCTCCCGCTCCCTCTGCTTCACTGTTCGCTTGATCAGGAAGCATAGAGAGCGGGAGTAGCGGCTGCCTAGAGCCTTAGCCGCGGGCGACCATCAGGATGAAGGCAAAGCCCATAAGGGTGCCGCCCAGGGCCACGGTGATGAGGGCGGGGTAGCCGAAGAAGTAGACGGCGGCGACGGCCAGCAAGATGAGGGTCAGGAAGAAGTAGCCGCGGTCGCGGCTGCTGCCTTGCACCCCTTCCCGCAGCATTTCGCCCAAGATCGGGAGCTTGAAAGCCAGGCCCATCAAGACGCGGCCCAGCCAGACGAACTGGGCTTTGACGGCGGGCACGACCGGCCGCAAGCGGCGCCCCTTGGCGCTGCGCATATCGATGGCGCGGTCCCGCTCGCCGCTGCGGATGGCCCAGGCGATGGCCATGGAGATGAGGAAGGGGATCGGCACCTTGAACCAGGCAGTCTCGTTGAAAGCCAAGTAGGGCAGGCTGGCAAAGCCCAACAGCAGGGCAGCCCGCGGCAAGAGGGTGATGACCTTGTCCGCCCACCAGATCCGTGCCCGCTTGAACTCGTTCCTCCCGGCAACGGAATTCGCCAGCATGCTGAGGCTGGAGAGCAGGAACCAGGCCACCAGCGGCAGCGAGACGAAGCCCATGGCCAAGGTCAGCGGCAGGTCGGTGCCATGCTTCGGCCCCGGCAGCACAAAGAGCCAGAGTGCCAGCCACAGCACGAAGGGCACCATCATGAAGCCACCGATGAGGAAGGGTAGGTGACGGGCTGACATCCAGGCTCTCTCCACGTTTATTGCGCTGCACAAAAACCCCTTGGGTTCAGGGGTAAATGGGAGCGCAAGGACGGCAATCCAGAGAGAGATCTGGTCGACAGGGGCGAAAAAAAGTCGCGCCGGATGAGGCGGTCTAGGCCGTATCGATAGAGCGCCCCAAAGGCTCCATCCTCATCCTGAGCCTGTCGAAGGATGTGCCAAGGGGCTCGGCGCTAGGGGCACATCCTTCGACAGGCTCAGGATGAGGTCGGTCCGGGGTGGCTGCTTCTCTAGACGAAAAAGCACAGCCAGCTGCTCGTCCGCGTCACTCAGGCTTGAAATCCACATGAATGTGGTTCCCGTCGGGGTCATAGAAATTCAGCTGCAGGATGTTGAACCCCGGAACCAGCACCTCCTCCACCGCGACCCCGGCCTTCGCCAGGCGCGCGCGCTGGCCCCCCAGGTCTTCGCCGCGGAAGGCGAAGTGCTCTAAGCGCAAAGCTTCGGGCGCGTGTGGCAGGTCCGGGGCCTCGTCGATGGCCACCAGGTGCACCAAGGCTTGCTCGCCGATGTACATCCAGGCGCCGGGGAAGGGGAAGGGCGGGCGCTTGCCGCTGGTCATGCCCAGGACCTCCTCATAGAAGGCCACGGCGCGCTCCAGATTGGCGGTGCGGATGTTCACGTGATCGAAGGCCAGCATGCCTTTCCTCCCCAGCAATGGTGCCATGTTCGGGCTTGTAACCAGGCCTAGCCTATCGCATTTCGCTGAGGGTCGGAACGCCGCAGACGGTGATTGACAGCGTCGGTGGCTTTGGCTACACAACCGCCTCTCGCGCCGGGCCTTGAGGGCTCTTGGGCGCGCACTGGTGTTTTTGCTGGTGACCAGCTCATAGAACAAATCGGGCGCCAGCCCGAGGCAGCGTTAGGACAAGAGACGAGACGATGTACGCAGTCATTGAGACCGGCGGCAAGCAGTACCGGGTCGCCAAGGATCAAGAGATCGCTGTGGAGCGCCTGGCCGCCGAGCCCGGAGCCGAGGTTTCCTTCAATCAGGTCTTGATGATCGAGGGCGAGGATGGGGTGAAGGTCGGCGCGCCCTTGCTGGACGGCGCCAAGGTCTCGGGCGAGGTCGTCGCCCAGAGCCGCACCCGCAAGGTGATCGTCTTCAAGAAGAAGCGCCGGCAGAACTATCGCCGCCGCGCCGGACATCGCCAGCAGCAGACCGTCGTCAAGATCACCGGCATCACTGCCTGAACCTGACGGTCTAGTAAGGTAAGGACGAGACGAGATGGCACATAAGAAAGCAGGCGGCTCCTCACGCAACGGCCGCGACAGTGAAGGCCGGCGCCTGGGCGTCAAGCGCTTCGGCGGGCAGTCGGTCCTGGCCGGCAACATCCTGGTGCGCCAGCGCGGCACCAAGTTCTATCCCGGCACCAATGTCGGCATGGGCCGCGACCACACGCTCTTCGCACTGACCGAAGGGCGGGTCAGCTTCGCCCGTAAGGCCGGTGGACGTATGTTCGTCTCGATCGAGCCGGTAGCCCCGGCGTCCGAGGCCTCGTCCTCGACCTAGACGCTGCACCACGGGGGCCGGTCTTGAGAGAGGCGGCCCCGAACACAGCGAAACGGCAGGGCGCTCCAGCAAGCGGGGGCGCCCTTTTTGCTTTTTCTGATGAGTTAAGAGCCACCTTCGATGAAGTTCCTCGATGAAGCCAAGATCTACCTGCGCTCCGGCGACGGCGGGAACGGCTGCCTCTCTTTCCGGCGGGAGAAGTTCATCGAGTTCGGCGGGCCGGACGGTGGCAACGGTGGACGCGGCGGCGACGTGATCTTCGAGGCCTCGGCCGACCTCAACACCCTGATCGACTTCCGCTATCGCCAGCACTTCAAGGCGGAGCGTGGCGGCTATGGCCGCGGTGCCGACCGCACCGGGGCCTCGGCGCCGGCCACCATCGTTACCGTTCCGGTCGGCACCCAGGTGCTGGCGGACGACAAGGAGACCCTGCTTTTTGATCTGGTGGAGGACGGCCAGCGCGCGCTGGCCTGCCGCGGCGGCGACGGGGGCTTCGGCAATGCCCACTTCAAGACCAGCACCAACCGCGCGCCGCGCCGCGCCGACCCTGGCCATCCGGGCGAAGAGCGCTGGGTCTGGCTGCGCCTGAAGCTGATCGCGGATGCTGGCCTGGTCGGCCTGCCGAACGCCGGCAAGTCAACCTTCCTGGCCGCCGTCAGTGCCGCCAAGCCGAAGATTGCCGATTATCCCTTCACCACCTTGGCCCCGCACCTGGGCGTGGTGCGCCACGGCGAGGGCAGCTTCGTGCTGGCCGACATCCCAGGCCTGATCGAGGGTGCGAGCGACGGCGCCGGCCTGGGCGACCGCTTCCTGGGCCATATCGAGCGCTGTGGCGCGCTCCTCCACCTGGTTGACGCCACCCAGGACGACGTGGCCGGCGCCTATCGGACAATCCGTGCGGAGCTGGAGGCCTATGACGCGGACCTCGCCGCCAAGCCGGAGCTGCTGGCCTTGTCGAAGAGCGACGCGCTGCCGCCAGAGGATCTGGAGGTGCAGGTGCAGTGGCTGCAAGAGGCCTCCGGCCAGCGCCCGGCCTGTGTTTCCTCCGTTTCCGGCGCTGGTGTGGCCGCGCTTCTGTCACAGCTGGTCGACCTAGTGGAGCAGGGACGCATCGCCCGGGGCGCGGTGGAGGAGCCTGTCGCCTGGACGCCGGAGGGGGTGGGATGAGCCCCGAGGCCGCCCTGCTGCCCGCAGCACAGGACCTCACCAGCGCCAAGCGCTTGGTGGTGAAGATCGGTTCCGCCTTGCTGGTCGGGGCGGACGGCCGTCTGCGCAGCGCCTGGCTTGAGGCCTTGTCCGCCGACGTGGCGGCGCTTCGCGGCGCGGGCGTGGAGGTTCTGCTGGTCTCCTCCGGCGCCATTGCCGTGGGACGCCGGCACCTGGGCCTGCCGGAGCGTGCCCTACTCTTGGAAGAAAAGCAGGCGGCGGCGGCCTGCGGACAGATCCTGCTGGCCCAGGCCTACCGCGAGGCCTTTGCCGCGCATGACATCACCGTGGCGCAGATCCTGCTGACCTTGAGCGATACCGAGGGCCGGCGCCGCCACCTGAATGCGCGCGCGACCTTGAACCAGCTTTTGAGGCTGGCTGCGCTGCCGGTGGTGAACGAGAACGACACCATTGCCACCAGCGAGATTCGCATCGGCGACAACGACCGCCTGGGCGCGCGGGTGGCGGTGATGACCAACGCCGATACCCTGGTCCTGCTCTCCGACATCGATGGGCTCTACACCGCCGACCCTAGGCGTGACCCGGCAGCCCGGCACATCCCGCTGATCGAACGCCTGACGCCGCAGATCATCGCCATGGGCGGCAAGGCACCGCCGGGCTACTCCTCCGGCGGCATGGCGACCAAGCTGGTCGCGGCCCGGCTGGCGAGCGAGGGCGGCTGCCGCATGGCGATCGCCGACGGTCGCGAGCCGCATGCACTGTCCCGGCTGGCGAGCGGTGGTAAGGCCAGCTGGTTCCTGGCGGCGACGGAGCCAATGACTGCCCGCAAGCGCTGGATCCGGGCCTCGCTGGACCCGCGTGGCCGCCTGCGCCTGGATGCCGGTGCCGTGGCGGCTTTGGGGCGCGGCAAGTCGCTGCTGCCTGCCGGGGTGACGGCCTGCCAGGGCGCCTTCCGCCGCGGCGACCTGGTGATCCTGGAGGACGTGCAAGGCCAAGAGGTCGGGCGTGGCCTCAGCGCCTATGACGCCGCCGATGTCGAGCGTATCAAGGGCCGGCAGAGCGGCGAGATCGAGAGCCTGCTGGGCTTCCGTGGCCGGGAAGAGCTGGTGCACCGGGACGACCTGGTGCTATCAGCCGCTTAAGAGGAAAAGGAACAAGACCGTGCTGAAGGTAGCGAGCGACCAAAGCCAAAGCGACGACCTGGAAGCCCAGATGCAGGCCCTGGGCCGCTCGGCACGGGAGGCTGCGCGGGTCTTGGCGTTCAGCAGCGGTGAAGCGCGCAACCAGGCGCTCCTGGCCGCGGCCAAGGACCTGCGCGCCAAGGAGACCCAGCTGCTGGCTGCCAACGCGCAAGACCTGGCAGCCGGGGAGGCCAAGGGCCTGACCGCAGCGCTACTCGACCGCTTGGCGCTGAACCCCGCGCGCGTGGAAGCCATGGCCAAGGGTCTGGAAGACATCGCCGCCCAGCCCGACCCGGTGGGCCGAGAGCTGGCACGCTGGCAGCGCCCTAACGGCTTGGACATTGCGCGGGTCTCCGTCCCCTTGGGCGTGATCGCCATCATCTACGAAAGTCGGCCCAACGTCACAGCGGATGCCGGCGGGCTTTGCCTGAAGTCGGGCAACGCCGCCATCCTGCGCGGCGGTTCGGAATCACAGCACTCTTCGGCGGTGATCCTGGAGAGCCTGCAGGCCGGCCTGCGCGCTGCTGGGCTACCGGCTGAGGCACTGCAGAGCGTTCCCACCTACGACCGCGCCGCGGTCGGCCATCTCTTGCGGATGAACCAATGGGTCGACGTGATCGTGCCGCGCGGCGGCAAGGGTCTCATCGCCCGCGTGCTGGAGGAGAGCCGGGTGCCTGTGCTGGCGCATCTGGAGGGCAACAATCACCTCTACCTGCACGCCAGCGCCGACCCGGAGAAAGCCCGCGACGTCATCATGAACGCCAAGCTGCGCCGCGTTTCGGTCTGCGGGGCAGCAGAGACCCTGCTGGTCGATCAGGCCGCCGCAAAGACGCATCTTCCTATGGTGTTAGAGGCGCTGCTTCAAGCGGACTGTGAGGTCCGCGGAGATAAGACCGTGCAGGGGCTGGATGCGCGGGTGCAGCCGGCCCAGCCTGCCGACTGGGACACCGAGTACCTGGCCCCCGTCCTCGCGGTGCGGGTCGTTGAGGACATGGATGCAGCGCTGGCGCATATCGCCCGCCACGGCTCCGGCCATACCGATGCGATCCTGGCTGAGGACGCGGCCGCCCAAGAGCGCTTCTTCCGCGAGGTGGACTCCGCCATCTTGCTGGCCAATGCCTCAACCCAATACGCCGACGGCGGCGAGTTTGGCATGGGGGCAGAGATCGGGATCGCCACAGGGCGCCTGCACGCCCGCGGACCGGTTGGCGCTGCAGAGCTGACCACGACCAAGTACCTCGTGCGGGGCAATGGCCAAACCCGGCCCTAGGTCCACCAGCAGCCCAGCTTTCCCGACGCGTGCCCGCTTGGGCGCAGCGCTGGGCGGGCATCTGCCGGTTCCCGGCCAGCGGGTCGGCTTGCTCGGCGGCTCTTTCAACCCGGCGCACGCCGGCCACTTTCATATCTCAAAAGAGGCGCTTAAGCGCTTGTCATTGCATGAGATTTGGTGGCTGGTCTCGCCGCAGAATCCCTTGAAGTCGACCTGTGGCATGGCGCCTTTGGACCAGCGCTTGGCAGGCGCAAGGCGGGTGGCCCGTCATCCCCGTATTCGGGTGACCGCGATCGAGACCTTGCTGGAGTCGCGCTATACCGCAGAGACCTTGCGGCGGTTGCAGAAACGCTTTCCAGGGGTCTCATTTGTTTGGCTAATGGGCGCCGACAACATGATTCAGATCAGCCGTTGGCATGACTGGCAGTCTATCTTCCGCCAGCTTCCCGTTGCGGTCTTTGCCAGACCTTCCTACTCTATGGGGGCCTCGTCGTCGAAGGCGGCTTGCCGTTTTCGTGACAGCCGGTTGGTCGGGGGAGCAGCCCGTGGGCTCGCGCGCCGGTCACCGCCCGCTTGGGCCTTCTATCGGATCCGGCTCAGTGGTTTGTCGGCGACGCGGCTGCGGCAGGCCGCGCAGTGATCGTCTCTTGAGAGCGATGACGGGGTGGCCGGGGCCGTATCGGAGCTTATGTCGTGTGGTGTTCCGGCCAGGTATCGGGTGCGCCGGTCGGACGGAAAGCGAAGAGGAAACCGAGCCCTGCAAAATCGAGAGACGCTTGCGGCGGTCACCAACCTGCCGCAGGGAGAGCCCAACCGGACCCTTCTGGACCTGGTTCTCGCTTCTCTAGACGATGACAAGGCAGAAGATGTCGTTGTCATCGACCTTTGCGCAAAAAGTTCCTTGGCCGACTTCATGGTCATCGCCAGCGGGCGGTCAAGCCGGCAAGTCTCCACCATGGCGGAGCACTTGGCCGAGCAGATGAAACCGCACTGCGGCGACAAATCCCCACCCATCGAGGGCATGACCACCGCCGATTGGGTCCTGGTGGACGGCGGTGACATCATCATCCACCTATTCCGTCCTGAGGTGCGCGACTTCTACAATCTCGAGAAAATGTGGGCTGGGCCGTCTCAAGGCGAACAGCCTGCCGTGCGCTTGCTGACGTAAGCCCAGTTTGCGCTTGACCCTGATCGCCGTGGGCCGGTCCAAGGCCGGCCCGCTGCGTGATCTCTATGACGACTATGCAAGCCGGCTCGCCGGACCGCCTTGGCAGGGCCTGAGCCTCGTCGAGGTGGAGGAGCGCCGCCCGCTGGAAGGCGCCGAACGCCGCGCGCGTGAGGCCAGCCTTCTGCTGGACGCGCTCCCCAAAGATGCTTGGGTGGTGGCGCTTGATGAACGCGGTCGCGGGATGGACAGCCCCGCCTTTGCGCAGCTCCTCTCCGACCAAGCCGACCGAGGGACGGCGAACGCCGTTTTCTTGATCGGTGGCGCGTCAGGCTTCGACGAGAGCGTGCGTCAGCGCGCCGACCGCCTGCTGTCGCTCGGAGCCATGACCTGGCCGCACATGCTGGTCCGCTGCTTGCTGGCCGAGCAGCTCTTCCGCGCCCGCTCTATCCTGACGGGGCACCCCTATCACCGTGCGTGAGCAGCGCTAGGGGTGCCCGCAGGCGCCTACTGCATCCGCATGGCGCCATCCAGGCGGATGGTCTCGCCATTGATCATGGTGTTATCGCAGAGCTGCATCACCACCTTGGCGAACTCTTCCGGGTGGCCGAAGCGGCGCGGGAAGGGGACCTGGCCGGCCAGGTTGTCCTGCACCTCTTGCGGCATGTTCAAGAGCAACGGCGTGCCGATCAGCCCTGGTGCGATGGTGTTGACGCGGATGCCATGGCGGGCGAATTCGCGCGCGATCGGCAGCATCATGCCGACGATCCCGGCCTTGGAGGCGGAGTAGGCGGCCTGGCCGACCTGGCCCTCGAAGGCGGCGACGGAGGCGGTGGATATGATGAGCCCGCGCTCTCCATCCTCGTTCACCGGGTCGGCGGCGGCCATCTCGGCGGCGCAGAGGCGCAGCAGGTTGAAGCTGCCGATCAGGTTCACCTTGATGACCGTCTCGAAGGCCTCTAGCGGCATGGCGCCGTCGCGGCCGACCACGCGCTTGGCTGGCGCGATGCCGGCGCAGTTCACCAGGATACGGCAGGGGCCATGCGCTTCCGCGGCTTGCTTGACCGCAGCCTCGGCAGCAGCTGCGTCGCCCACGTCGCAGGCGATCCCCAGCCCGCCGCACTCCTTGGCGATCTCGGCGGCAGCCTCGCCATTCATGTCCAGTGCCGTCACCTTGGCTCCTGCGGCGGCCAGTGCGCGCAGGCTGGCAGCACCCAAGCCGGAGGCGCCGCCAGTGACGATGGCGCCCAGTCCCTTCACATCCATGTCTTGATCTCGCTTGTCGTCGTTGAACGGCGTTTTCTCAGGGGCGGCGGTACCTGCTGTCAAGCTGGCTTGCGTTTCATCGCGCCGGCGGGATAAGGCCCTTGGAGAGGAGCGATCAGGGAGCTAGGTCTTGGCCCATGACGCACCCGACCGATCAAAGCTGGCAGAGCCTGCCCAATTCCGCCCGTTGGCTGGGCCTCACCGGCCTCATTCCCTTCTTCGCCGCGGCGGTTGCCATGCTGATCCCGCCACCGGAGATTCCACTCAGCATCATCATCGGTGCTCAGGTGCTCTATGGCGCCGTCATTCTCTCATTTCTGGGGGGTGTCGCCTGGGGTGCGGCCATGGCCCGTGGTGAGCGGGACCTCTTGCCCTATGCCTTGGCGGTGGCGCCCAGCCTGGTGGCTTGGTTCGCCCTGATCCTGATCAACCCCTTCCGCCAAGCCTTCGTGCTGGCTTTGGCCTTCGGGCTCTTGTGGCTGGTCGATCGCTATCACACCAAGGTCGGGCGCTACCCGCAGCCCTTCTTTCAGCTGCGCACCCTCTTGACGATCGGCGTTGTGGCCAGCCTGCTGACCAGCGGCTTCGCGCTCTTGTCCTACTTGCCGCCTAGCCCTTGATCAGCCGTTTAACGGCACGGCCGGCAACACGGGCCGGGTGCGTACCGGGCGCTGCCTCGCGGACGGCTGACTGCACCGCCTTGGCCTTGCGCTCAACCATCGGCTTGGCGTGGGTCTGGGCGATATCCTTGGCCTTGGCGCGCAGTTTCGGATCGCTGGCGACACGGCGCGCGGCCATCATGGCCAGGCTGCGCAGAAGCATTGCAGTCTCCCTCCGGTCCTCGTGGAGTGTCCCTGTTGATCTAGGAGATGGGGGAAACTGCGGACAGCGTCAACGGCGCGTCTAGGCTGCAACGGCACCCCATTCCCGCGCAGCGAACTCTGGATAGAACTCCGCTACCTTCGGGGCGATGCGCCGGCGCAGCAGGTCTAGCCGCGCCGCGTTGGGCTGCGGTGTGATGCTGGGCTGGCCTGGGTCGTAGTCGAAGCCGGTTGCGGCCTTGATACCCTCTGCCGTCTCGCCGGGATGGATCTGCTCGAGACGAAAGCGCTTCTCGTCACGGTCGAAAGCGAAAACTGCACGACCAGTGACCAGGGCACTAGGGCCGCCGGGGCGATAGACGCCGGCCTCACTGCTGCCAGGTGCGGAGATGAAATCCACCTTGGGCACCAGGCTGCGTGGTGAGTGCTCCTCGCGGAAGAGGATCACCTTGGGTACCACGTAGTAGAGCAGTGCCGACCCGAAAGACCCGGGGAAGCGCCGCTTCATCGTGGGATAGTCGCCGATGCCGACCAGGTTGATGTTGGCCTGGCCGTCGATCTGCACGCCGCCCAGGAAGAAGCTGTCGATGCGGCCTTGGGCGGCGCAGTCGAAGAGTTCGCGCGAGCCCTCGGTAAAGCTGTTGTAGCGGCGTGAATGCAGGATGGTGACCTGCATCGGCGCCTGGCTCTCCGCCCCAAACTCCGCTTGGGCCAGCAAGGCTGCCGCACCTGGGATAGGCGAGGCGGCGCCGACCGCGACATGACGGTCGCCGGCCAGGCGGTCGACCAGCAGGCTGATCAGCAGCTCCGCGTGGCTGACGCTCATGCCGCCGCTGCCGTCCGGCTGGCCTGGGCCAGGTAGCCAGCAAAGCCCTCTGCCGTCTTCGCTGCCTGGGCATAGCGGGCTAGCTCTTCGCCATCGGGCGCGTAGAGGTCGGAGAGGCCGCAAGGCCAAGCGCCCCGCTCTGCTTGCGCCAGAGCCTCGACGTAGAAACCGGGTAGCGCGCCGGCAGCCAAGGTTTCGTCGTCGAAGAGGCTGCCCTCGACAAAGCGCTCGACGGTCACAAAGCAGCGCTTGGCGGCATGCGCAAGGGTCGCCAGTTCGCGCCGGCGGCCGATGAAGACGTTACCTTCCTGGTCGGCATAGGGCGCGTGGAAGACGACGACGTCTAGCGGCCGGGCCGGGAGCAGGACGATGGGATCGCCGTCGCCCATCGGATTGTCGATCACCCGCCAGTCGGGCCGGTTCGCCATCAGGTCTGATCCCAGGAGGCCGCGCAACGGCATGAAAGGCACGCCCTTCTCGACGGCCTGCAGCTGCGCATGCAGGGCCGGGCAGGTGGAATCCAGGATTTCGAGGCTACCGTCCTGAATGGCTGCAGAGAAACGCGGGGCCAGGCCGTATTCGCCCAAGGTGACCGCAGCGGCCTCGATCTGCGCCACACAGCCCGCCCCAATCAGCATGTCGCCTTGGATTGTGGTCAGAGGCAGGCAGTAGAGCCGCAGATCCCGGACGCCGCGGGCGATCAGCGCCCGGGTGACGGCCATAGGCACCCCGGAGTAGTCGGCGGGCAGGCCCAAGAGCGTGCCATCCGGGATGGCCTCGGCGATGGCCTCGACTGTGGTCTGGTTCATGTCGCTCGTCTCCTCAAAGCGTCCGGGCGACCGCATCAGCACTGCGGACGCCGGTCGTGTAAGCGCCGTTTACCGTCTGCGCCCAGGCAACATCGCAGGCCTCGCCAGCGAAGAAGAGGCGATCGCCGACGCTGCGCTGTAAGGCGCGACGCTGTTTGAACTGACCGGGAAGGGCGGTGGCATAGGCCCCTTGGGTCAGCGGATTCGCCCCCCATTCGGTCCAAACGCTGGCTTCGACCCGCTGTTCGATCTCGGACCCGAAGAGCGCTTTCAGCTCTTGGAGAGCAAAGTCCACAGCGGCCGCCTTGCCGGCCTTGGTCAGATCCCAGGCGAGTTGGCCGCCCAGGAAGCCGATCATCTGGCTGCGGCCGAAGGGCCAGCAGTAGAAGTAGCAGACCTCCGTCGTCTCGCTGTAGTAGGAGAGCCAGCTGTCCTTGTTGAGGCCAAGGCGATCGCTGCCGGAGAGCCCGAAGCCCACCTTGGCCAAGAGGCCCATGGGGATGCCGGCGATGGCCTCTTGCTTCCAAAGCGGTAGCGGCGGGTCGAAGCGGATGGCGCCGGAGCCCAGGACACCGGTCGAGACCGTAACGATGCAAGCCCGCGCGCGGATGCTGCCCCTGTCCGTTTCAACCTCCACGCCGGCGCCGTCCCAACGGACCTGCTTGGCAGCAGTCTTGAGGCTGACTGGCAGATCGCGGCCGAAGCGGGCGACCAGGGTGCCATAGCCTTCCTTCACCACGCGATTGGGTGTCGGATCATCCATGGCCCACCAGTCCAGAACGGAGACCTTGTCGAAGTCCTGGCCCATGCTGATGGGGCCGCTCCAGGCTTCCGGGACGTGAATCCAAGGCAGATCGCTGGGCAGCAGAGAGGCCGCGCTCACGTCCTGACGCAGGCGTGCGGCCTTGGAGAGCGCCTTGGTCATGCCGTCCCAGGCCAGGCTCTCCCGCCTGCGTTCCGCGCCGGTGGCCGGCCGGTTTCCGACATAGAGCTGGCTGGGAACAGCGTCGTCGACATAGGTGGTGAAGCCAGCCTCCTCCGCCATTCGCGTGAAGGGGTTGCGGTTGGCGTGCAGCATCCAAGAGGCCCCGTGGTCGAAGGGCTGGCCAAGGCTAGCGCTCTCGGTCCAAGCACGCCCGCCAATCCGGCCGGCGGCCTCCAACAACACCCAGGTGAGGCCCTCTTCGCTCAGGCGGTGGGCTGCTGCCAACCCCGCGGACCCGGCGCCGATAATGACCACGTCGGGATTGCTGGCAAAGGCGGGGCGGGTGACGGCAAGTCCGCTGGCAGCGGTCAGTCCGGCCAAGACGCCGCGGCGTGTGGGGTGCAGGCTTCTCATGTTACGCTGGCGATGGCGTCTGCCGCCTTCTGGCCGGTGACGTAGGCACCGCCGACAGTCTGCGCCAGCGCAACCGCGCAGGCCTCGCCGGCGAAGTAGAGGCGCTCGCCCACCGGCAGAGCCAGCTTGTTGCGCGCGGTGGCCTGGCCGGGCAGGGCGCTGGCATAGGCGCCCAAGGTCAGCGGATTGGCGCCCCAGTCGGTCCAGACGCTGGCGATGACCCGCTTGGTGGCCTCCGCGCCCAGCGTCTTCTGCAACTCCCCCACGGCGAAGTCGATGGCTGCCTTGGAACCGGCTTTGGTGAGGTCCCAAGCGAACTTGCCGCCGACGAAGCCGATCATAGTGTCCTGATCCCAAGGCCAGGTGACGAAGTAGCAGGCCTCTCGCGTCTCGACCTTGTAGGAGAGCCAGCCGTTCGGCCTTAGGCCGTAGCGATCGCCAGGGCTGAGCCTGAGCCCGATCTTAGCCAGCAAGCCCATGGGCATGCCGGCGATGGCCTCTTGCTTCCAATCCGGCAGCGGCGGGTCAAAGCGCAGGCTGCCAGCGTTCAGCACGCCGGTGGAGACGGTGATGATGGCCGCTTTCGCGCTGATGGTCCCCTTGTCGGTCTCCACCTCCACACCTGGGCCGCCCCAGCGCACCTGGGTGGCCTTGGTGTTCAGGCTGACCGGCAGACCTTCGCCATAGTGCGCAACCAGGGCGCCATAGCCCTCCTTCACAATCAGGTTCGGGGCGGTATCGGCCATGTTCCACCAGTCGACGCAGGAGATGTTCTCCAAATCGCGGCCCATGCTCATCGGCCCGACCCAAGTCTCGGAGACCTGGATCCAGGGTAGGTCGCGCGGTGAGACCGAGGCGGCACTGACGTCTTGCCGGCGCCGCCCGGCCTCAGACATGGCGCCGATCAGCCCGTCCCAAGCCACATCGGCCTGGCGATCCTCCGCGGCGGTGGCCAGGCGGTCACCGACATAGAAGCTGCCGCCGACGTCGTCGTCGTTGAAGGTGGTGAAACCGGCCTCCGCGGCTACCGCTGTCAGCGGATTGCGGTTGGACTGGTGGATCCAGGAGGCGCCCTGGTCGAAGGGAACGCCCAGGCTGGTCTCTTCGGTAAAGGCGCGCCCGCCAATGCGGCCGCTGGCTTCAAGCATGACCCAGGTGAGGCCGCGCGCATCTAAGCGCCGCGCAGCCGCCAGCCCGGCGGTCCCGGCACCGATGATGACCACGTCTGGGTTGCTGGCGAAAACCGGCCGTGACAGTGCCAGCCCGCCGCTGGCCAGCAGGCCGCCCAGCAGGGCGCGGCGGGAGACGGGGGTGGGTCGAAAGCCTCTGCTCATTGGGGTACCGTTTCCTTCTCCTGCGCATCCCGCGCCGCACCAGAAGCGTCACAGAAAGATGCTTGCGTCTCAGGCGCATGGCATCGACACTGCGACCGCCTTGCGTAACGAACGCCCGGCGTTTGCCGGGTGGGCGGTGAATCAGCCGAATAGGGAGCATAGTTCAATGGACGACAGACAAGAAAGCTTGCTGCGCGCAGCCATTATGAAGGACCGTTTGGGTCGCCGCGATTTCATGCGCCGCGCCTCGGTTCTGGGTGTGGGTGCGATTGCCGCCGGCAACCTCTGGACCGGTACGGCGCACGCTGCCGGGCCGAAGCAAGGCGGGACCTTCCGAATTGGTGTGGCCGCCGGCTCCACCGTCGACTCGCTCGACCCCGCGGTCTATGACGACAGCTTCGACCTGGCGTTTGGTTGGTCGCTCGGCAACTGCCTCACCATGATCGACAAGCACGGCAAGCTTGCGCCGGAGTTGGCGGAGAGCTGGGAGGCCTCGGCCGACGCCGCCACCTGGACCATCAAACTGCGCCAGGGCGTGGAGTTCCACAACGGCAAGACGATGAAGGCCGATGACGTCATCACCTCCATCAACCATCACCGCGGACCGGACAGCACCTCAGGTGCTGCCGGCATCCTGACCTCCATCACCGACATCAAGAAGGATGACGACCACACTGTCGTCTTCACGCTTGATTCCGGCAGTGCCGACTTCCCCTACCTGCTGTCCGACTACCACCTGATCATCTTCCCCGACAAAGACGGCAAGATGGACTGGGAAGAGGGCAGCGGCACCGGCGGCTACATCCTTCAGAACTTCGAGCCGGGCGTCCGGATCGATATGAAGAAGAACCCCAACTTCTGGAAGGCGGACGCGGCTTACTTCGACGACTACCAGGTCCTGTCGATCCTCGACCCCTCGGCGCGCGTCAACGCCCTGCAGACGGGCGAGGTCGACTGCATCGACCGCGTCGACGTGAAGATCGTCGGCCGCCTGGCCCGCGTGCCGGGCGTGAAGGTGCTGGAGAACACGGGCTACCAGCACTACACCTTCCCGATGCGCTGCGACATGGCGCCCTTCGACGATCTGAACGTGCGGCTGGCGATCAAGTACGGCATCGACCGTGAGGACATGATGCGCAAGATCTTGCGCGGTCATGGCACCGTCGCCAACGATCAGCCGATCGGCCCGAACGATGCCTACTACGATCCCGATCTGCCGCAGCGTGCCTACGATCCCGACAAGGCCAAGTGGCATCTGAAGCAGGCTGGCATGGAGTCTCTTGCGGTCGATCTGGCTGCCGCGGACGCTGCCTATGTCGGCGCCGTCGATGCCTCCGTCCTCTATGCCGAGGATGCCCGCCCGGGCGGGATCGACATCAACGTGCAGCGTGTCTCCAACGACGGCTACTGGTCGTCGATCTGGATGAACCGTGCCTGGTGCGCCTGCTACTGGGGCGGCCGTCCGACCGCCGACTGGATGTTCTCCACCGCCTATGCGGCCGACGCAGCCTGGAACGACACCTTCTGGAAGAACGAGGAGTTCAACAAGCTTCTGGTCGAGGCCCGGGCCGAGCTGGACCAGGATCTGCGGCGCGAGATGTACTCGCGCATGCAGCAGATCGTCAGCGACGACGGCGGCGCGGTCATCTGGGGCTTCGCCAACAACGTCATGGGCGTCAGCGAGAAGATCGGCCACGACGAGGCCGTCGCCGGCAACTACCCCATGGACGGCTGGCGCGCCTCGGAGCGCTGGTGGTTCACCTAAGCCTCTAGCCTCTGCTAGATCTGAAGGGGCGCGGTCCAAGGGGCCGCGCCCTTTTTCTGTCTCAGGAGTGCGTGCCATGACGACCATCATCGAAGGCGTGACCGTACGGCCCGTGCTTGTGCCGCTACGCCGCCCGCTGGTCGTTGCCAGTGGCCAGGTCGACAAGGCCCCGCTGATCGCCATCGATCTGCTCTGCAAAGGCGGCCTGGTCGGCCATGCCTACATCTTTACCTACACGCCGCGCGCTTTGGCACCGGCAGCGCGCCTGATCGAAGAGATGGGTGGCCTGATCACCGGCCGTCCCTTGGCGCCCTACGATCTGGAGCGTTTCCTGCAGGCCCAGTTCCGGCTGCTGGGTGTAACCGGCCTGGTCACCATGGCGCTCGCCGGCCTGGACATGGCGGCCTGGGATGCCGCCGCGAAGGCAGCTGGCCAGCCCTTGGCGGTGCATCTGGGCGGAAGCGCCGGAGCTTTCCCCGCCTACAACTCGAACGGCCTCGGCATCATCGGACCGGAGGCCGCGGCACGCGAAGCTGAGGAGCTGCTGGGCGAGGGCTTCACGGCAGTCAAGCTGCGGCTTGGCTACCCGACCTTGGCGGAGGACCTGGCCGTGGTCGATGCCGTGCGCCGGGCCATTGGTGACGAGGCGACCCTCATGGTCGACTACAATCAGTCGCTCACCTATGCCGAGGCGCTGACCCGCGTGCTGGCGCTGGATGATCACGACCTGGCCTGGATCGAAGAGCCGCTGCCCAGCGACGACGTCGCCGGTCACGCCCGCCTGCGCGCCAAGGCCCGCACGCCCATCCAGCTGGGCGAGAACTTCTGGAGCTGGCGGGAGCTGGCTCGCGCGCTGGAGGCCGGTGCCGGCGACCTCTACATGCCCGACATCATGAAGATCGGCGGCCCCACCAGCTGGCTGCGTTGCGCTGCCTTGGCCGAGCCAGCGGGCATCCCGCTCTCCTGCCACCTCTTCCCCGATCTCTCGGCGCACCTCATGGCGGTGACGCCCACCGCGCAGTGGGTGGAGTTCGTCGATTGGGCCGAGCCGATCCGCGCGGAACGGGTGACCCGGCGGCCAGGCGAGGTGGTGATCGATGAAAAGGCCGGCTTTGGGCTGGAGTGGGATGAAGCGGCGCTGCGGCGCTACGCGGTCTAAAGAAACACGAGGGGGATGATCCCCCTCGTGCTCCCTCTTTCTTGCTTAGAAGATGAAGTCGCCGGCGGAGAGTTCGTCCACCTGGACGTCCTCGATGATCAGGCTGTTGTTGCCGACTGAGATGGTCACATCGTCACCGACCTGCTCTAGGCGACGCTCGACATCGTCGAAGTCTTCGATACCGGTGCGGCCGGAGAAGTCGATCGTATCTTCATCATCGAAATCGGTGATGGTGTCCCGTCCAACCGTAAAGGCGAAGGTGTCTTCGCCATCGCCGCCCGTCAGCGTGTCATCGCCGATCTCGCCGGCCAGGAAGTCATCGCTGCTGCCGCCGTAGAGCCGGTCGTTGCCCTTACCCGCCAGCATCTCGTCGTCACCTTCGCCGCCGAAGAGGCGATCGGCACCTCGGCCAGACTCCATATCGTCGTCCCCGCCGCCGCCGTAGAAGCGGTCCGGCCCGAAGTCGGACTCCAAGACATCGTCGCCGCCATCGCCGAAGAGGCTGTCTCTACCGCGGCCACCGAAGAGAGAGTCGTCATCCTCGCCACCTCGCAGTTCGTCGGCACGGGTACCGCCGAAGAGCCTGTCTTCGTCTTCACCGCCGAAGAGGCTGTCGGAGCCGCTGCCGCCGACGAGGCGGTCTTCGTCCTCTCCGCCAACCAGTCGGTCGCGGCCATCACCACCGAAGAGCCTGTCTTCGTCTTCACCGCCGAAGAGCGTATCGTTTCCACCGACGCCGAAGAGCCTGTCTTCTTCGCCGAGTCCACGGATGACGTCGGCTACGGAGGTGCCAACAATGCTGTCGGGACCGCCAGTTCCACGCAAATCTGCCATTGATCTTGTCTCCTTAGTCAACCTTGAAAAGACTGGACCCTCCTTAGGGGCCAGCCGATATCGCGGGTTGCGTTATCAGGAGGACAACGACAGAGACCTCGCCCTATTCCGGGGTGCGTGCAGATTTTTTCCGGCAGGTACGCGAGGTAGGAGTGTGTTGAGTTTAGGTGTGAACGGTTGTTACCGAGAGCACTTCCTCGTCCTGAGCAGCGGGCAAAGCCCGCGTCCGTCGAAGGGCGGGCGGCCAGCACAGGCGCTTGGGGCCCGCCTTTCGACGGACGCTCACTAGCGCTCGCTGCTCAAGACGAGGGAGTGCTTTAGGATTGTTATGATCTCGTTTGACCGCCGCACCTTCTATATCAGGCGGTATCGAGCCCCAGTTCCTGCGCCAAAGCCCCCAGGCTGTCGCCCAAGAGCTGCAGAATACGGTCGATCTCAGCCTCCGTGATGATCATCGGTGGGCAGACCATCACGTGGTCACCCTCCAGCCCGCCGCGGGTCCGACGTGAATAGATGATGAGGCCACGGTCATAGGCCAGCTCAACCAGCCGCGCGTGCGCCTGCCACGCGGGCGGCAAGGGCGCCATGCTGCCCCGGTCCGCCACCAGTTCCACCGCAAGCAAGAGCCCCAGGCCACGGACGTCGCCGATGAAGGGGAAGCGTCCCTTAAGAGCGTCCAAGCCAGCCTTCAGCCGTGTTCCGCGCAGGGCCGCCTGCGCAACCAGGTCTTGACGTTTGATCTCCGCCAAGACCGCCCGACCCGCAGCACAGGCCAGTGGATTGCCGGCATAGGTAAAGCCATGCAGGAAGCCGCCGGTGGCCAAGACGGGCTCGACCAGGCGGCTGGGAGCGATCATCGCGCCGAGCGGCGCGTAGCCGGCGGCGAAGCCCTTGGAGACGGCAATCAGGTCGGGGCGAGCCGGCCAGTGATCACCACCCAAGAAACGGCCAGTACGTGCGATCCCGCTCATCACTTCGTCGTAGATCAAGAGGACGCCGTAGCGGTCGCAGATCTCGCGGATGCGGGCGTAGTAGCTGTCGGGCGCGACCAAGGCGCCGGTCGCAGCACCGCCGATGGGCTCCATGATGAAGGCCAGGACGCTCTCCGGTCCCTGGCGCTCGATCTCTGCCTCCAGCAGGTCGGCATAGCGCAGGCCGCGCTCCTCGTCGGTGAGGTTATCGCGGTCTAGATAGCTGCGTGGCGCCGCGATCTGCGGCATGGCCTGCATCATCGGCGTGAAGGGCTCGGTCAGCGGCGTATAGCCGGTGATCGCCAGCGCACCCAAGGTACAGCCGTGATAGGAGGGGAAGCGAGAGATGACCTTCCAGCGGCCGGCCTCGCCGATCGCCAAGGCGTACTGGCGGGCCAGCTTCAAGCAGGACTCCACTGCCTCCGACCCGCCGGAGACGAAGAAGACACGGTCCATCTCGCTGTTCAATTCGGCGCAGAAGGCCGAGGCCAGTTCCTCCGCCGCCTCGTTCTCGAAGTGCAGACGGTAGGCGAAGGTGGCGCGTTCCATCTGGTCGCGCATGGCTGCCAGCACGCGCGGATTGCCGTGGCCGATGTTGGCGACCATGGCGCCCGAAGAGCCGTCGATGAAGCGCCGCCCGTCCTTCGCCCAGATGTAGATCCCCTCCGCGCGTTCGATCAGCGGCCGGCGCTGCTTGGTCTGATAGAAGAGGTGCGAGGGCTTGGCCGGCGTGGCGAGGGCCGCTTGGGTCACGATGCTGAGTTCCTGGAGAGAAAGTGGTTGAGGACGTTGCTGGTCACCTTGGCCACCTGCGCATCGCCACGCAGCAGGCCGGCTACCCACTCGCAGGAACCGGCGTGGAAGACGCTCCCCTTGCCCTTGTCGAAGGCGACGATCATGCCCGAGCCGCGCTTGGTCGCCTCCAGCGCCTCCGGCCCGTCATGGCCCATCAAGGTCCGGGCGACGAAGCGGGCGTCGACATCGGTCAGGAACTGCCCTTCGACCGGGATGTCCGCGTTTTCTTCGATGGTGGTGGCAAGGCCCAGGGCCAGGATTTCGACCCCCTCCGGCGCACCCTCGCGGCCCGTCGCTTCGGGCAGGCCGTTGCGGATCACGTAGTCCAGGCCGTCAACCTCATAGCCGAAGATCTGTGACTCCGCGCCCAACTGGTCCCCGTAGTAGAGACCGGTGCCGGCAAAGGCCCAATGCTCCGGGCGGTAGACGGGAAAGCCGCGCTGGGCCCGCGGCGCGCAGCCGCCCCAGCCAACGTAAAGCCCACGGGTGGCGTTGAGGCCGAAGGTCTCGGCCCCCGGACGCCCGACCTCGGCGGCTTCCCACGAGGTGGTGGTGCGCGCCTGATCGGGCCCGCCGAAGAGCGGATCTTCGGCCTGGGCGCGGTACTTGAAGCAGAGCTGCTGCTGGCCCTCATTCAGGAGGCGAGTCTGCCACATGAAGTTGCCGGCGAAACGTGCCGCCGCACCGCCGCGCGCGACGAAGGCCTCGACCGCGTCGCGCATCTCCCAGGTCCAGTATTCGTCGTGGCCGGTGAAGACCAGGCAGTCGTAGGCCTCCAGCAGTTCGGGGCGGAAGTGCAGCTCGTCCTGGGTCGCCAGATCGACGGCATAGCCGGCGGCCTCCGCCCAACGGAAGAAGTGGCGGTCGTAGCTCGCCCAGCCGGCCGAGGCGTACTTCTTGCTGTGCCCGGTGGCATAGGCCCACTCCATATGCGGATAGCGTGGGATGGAAGCGGGTGGCGGGTCACGTCGCAGCGGCACGCGTGGCGCGTCTGGCGGCAGCACCACGAAGCCGCGGCAGAGCGGCCGCTCTCGGCTTACCAAAGGGGCATAGTCCGTCCGGCTCGGCCCGGTGATCCCCTCATAGTGGTTGGAGCCACCCCAGGTGTTGTAGGCCGCCCAGGTTCCGGTCGCCGCGATCTGCAAGATCCGTCCCGCAGCAGCCTTGCGCTTGGCTGGGCTGGGGCGAAGGATGATCAGGTGATGCGTCTCTGCGCCTTCGATGCTGGCCTTGATCCGATAGGCGCCTGAGGGCGCGTCCTTCGGCAGCGTGAAGGACAGGCTGGCCGCCCAGCCGCAGCCCTCCACCGAGCATTGGTCGGGCGTGTCTTGCCAGCCCACTGCGATCCCGCGCCGCTCCAGCAAGGGTGTGAGCGCTGCCCCGTCGCGCCAGATCTGAATGTCAGCCTGCTTTGCTGTGGCGCAGATGAAGAGGGCGACCGTATCGCCAGGCTCATAGCTCCAACGGTCGCTGTAGAGCCAGATCTCTGGACCCTGACTGCAATCCGGCTTCTCATAGCGGGTGTCCAGCACGGCGGCGCGGCGCTGGGCCGGGGTCAGGCCGAAGTCGGGGTAGGGGCTGGTCATGACTGCAGGAACTTGCGCACGAAGCTGCGGGTGCGCGCGCGTTCGGGGTCGGAGAAGATCTGGCTGGGTGGGCCTTCCTCCACCACTACGCCCTGGTCCATGAAGACGATATGGTCGGCGACCTCGCCGGCAAAGCGCATCTCGTGGGTGACGATGATCATGGTCATCTGTTCGGCCGCCAGCTGCTTCATCACCAGGTTCACCTCGTCCACCAGCTCCGGGTCCAGCGCCGAGGTCGCCTCGTCGAAGAGCATGACCTTGGGCTGCATGGCGAGCGCCCGGGCGATCGCCACCCGCTGCTTCTGACCGCCGGAAAGCTTAGAGGGATAGGCGTCGATCTTGTCGGCCAACCCGACTTTCTCCAAGAGCGCTGAGGCGCGGTCGCGGGCCTCCGCCTTGCTCAGCTTCTGCAGCAGCAGCGGCGCCAGGGTCAGGTTGCCCAGCACGGTCAGGTGCGGGAAGAGGTTAAAGTGCTGGAAGACCATGCCCATGCGCTGGCGCACGGCGTTGATGTGGCGTTCGAAGGCGCGGCCGGAGAGGGCGGCGTTCACCTGCACGCCGTCCAGCCAGATCTCCCCACTGTCCAGACTTTCCAGATGGTTGATCGCCCGCAGCAGGGTGGACTTGCCCGATCCGCTGGGGCCGATGATGGCGATGATCTGGCCGCGGGCGACCTCTAGGTCGATGCCTTTCAGCACCTCTAGATCGCCGAAGGACTTGTGGGCCTCCTTCACGGCCACCATGGGCTGCTCCGTCATCGGGTGGCCTCCACACTGCGTTCGATCCGCCGCAGGCCGAACTCCAGGATCAGGTTCAAGACGTAGTAGAGGACTGCGGCGGCGATGTAGAACTCGAAGGGCCGGTAGGTCTCGCTGATCGCCAGCTGGGCGGCGTGCACCAGTTCCGTCACGCCCAGGACCGAGACCAGGGCGGACTCTTTCAGAAGCGCGATCTGGTTGTTGCCCAAGGGCGGGGTCACGCTGCGCACCGCTTGCGGCACGATCACCCGCTGAAAAGTCTGAAAGCGGCTGAGGCCCAGACTGCGCGCGCCCTCATGCTGGCCGGGGTCGACCGCGGCCAGGCCGGCGCGGATCACATCGGCATTGTAGACGGCGAAGTGCAGCCCTAGGCCGATGATGCCCGCGACCATAGCCGGTAGGAAGACGCCGATCTGGCCCAGCCCGAAGTAGATCAGATAGAGCTGCAGCAGCAGCGGTGTTCCCATGAAGACCCAAGAAAAGAGCCGCACCGGATAGACCAGCCAGCGCGGGCTATAGAGTACGGCCAGCGCGAAAGCGATGCCCACGACGAAGGCCAGCGCCGCTGAGGCCACGGTCAGGACGACGGTCCAAAGCGTGCCGATCCACAGCAGGTCCGTGTAGCCTGAGAGAGTGCTGAAATCGAGGCCCATGGGCTTGCTCCTGGGCCGCTAGGGGATGGCGTTGCGGCGATCGAGATAGTCGATCAGCTTCGCCGCACCATAGACGATGATCATGTAGAGCAGACCGGCAATAATGAACATTTCAAAGGGCTTATAGGTCGATCCTATGAATCTTTGTGCGGTGTAAGTCAGCTCTACCACCGAGATGGTGGAGACGATGGCCGAACCCTTGATCAACGCCACGGCGTTCACGCCCAAAGGCCGAATCATCAGGCGGGCAGCCTGCGGCAGCACCACGGTCTTGAGGTTCTGGAACTTAGAGAGGCCAAGCGAGCGGGCGGCTTCGGTCTGCCCACGCTCCACCGCGACGATGGCGCCGCGCATGGACTCCGTCATGTAGGCGCCGATGTTGACGCCCAGGCCGATGACCCCGGCCCAGAAGGCCGAGAGCTCAATCCCCACCTGCGGTCCGCCGAAGAAGAGAATGAAGAGCTGGATCAGCGCTGGCGTGCCGCGAAAGACGCTGACATAGGCGGTTCCGATCCAGCGCAGCGGCGCCATGGGGGAAAGCCGGAGCGCCGACCCCAGCACCGCCATGGCCAGGCCGAGCAGCAGGGCCAGGACCGAGATCTCGATGGTGACCCAGGCCGCCTCCAGAAAGAAGGGGAACACCCGGACCATCAGGTCGAAGTCCAACTGTCTCTCCTGTTGCTAGAGTGTTCGGCGATGATCTGGTCTATCATCGTCTTGCAGTCCTCGAGTGGTGAGATGTCACCACCAAGCACGCCCCTCATCCTGAGCTTGTCGAAGGATGTGCCGAGGAGAAGATCGTGCTTGGGGCACATCCTTCGACAAGCTCAGGATGAGGTCCGAGCGCGTGGCGTCGCCGGCTAGGCACCGATGACGCCACGCTTTACTCGCTGCGTTCAGAACCTAGCGAATGTCCGCACCGATCCACTGCAGCGCGATCTCCTTGTAGGTCCCGTCGGCCATCATATCGTCTAGGGCCTTCTGCATGGCAGCCTTCAGCTCCGGATTGCCCTTGCGGATGGCGATGCCGACCTCGACGCTGCCGCCTTCGATGTTGGGCGTAGAGAGCTGACGGATCTCGGCGCCGCTCTTCTCGATGGCCACGCGGACGGGGATGTTGTCGACGATGATGGCGTCGATCCGGCCGTTCTGCAGCTCAAGCAGCAGCTCCGGCAGGCCCTTGTAGGTGCGCAAGGTCCAGTCGGCATCCTGCTCGCGCGCCCACTTCTCGTGGGTCTCGCCCAAGGTCACGCCGATGGTCTTGCCCTCCAGATCGGATAGGCCCTCAGCCGGTGAATCGCTGGCGACGAAGACGGCACGGCCGGCCCGGTAGTAGGGGCCGACGAAGTCCAGCACCTCTTGGCGCTGCGGGGTGATGGTCATGGAGCCGACGATGGTGTCATAGCGGCCCGCCAGCAGGCCGGCGATGATGCCGTCCCAGGCGGTGGTCACGATCTCCGGCTTCACCCCCATGCGCTCGGCAATGCCGGCGCCGATGGCCGGGTCGAAGCCGACGACTTGGTTCTCGTCGTTCACGAAGTTGAAGGGCGGGTAGGCGCCACTCATCGCCATCTTGAGGACGCCTGCCTCCTTGATCTCCTGCAGCTCGTCCGCGGCCGCGCCCTGCGGTGCGCCGGCTAAGGTCAGGCCGATCAGGCCGAGGGCCGCCACGCCATGGGCGACATACTTACTTGCACCAATCCAAAGCATCTTCGCACTCCCGTTAGTCTGCATCCCGCCAGGCCACGACCTTCTTCTGTCGCTGGCCTCTGGCGGCTCCCAAGCCAAAGGGTCGCGTGAGACAAGACATTGTGCAAATAGATAATCTCAATAGTGAAAATAGACTGAATGGATGAACGATGTACGAACCCGTCCCTCGCCGCTTCGCCTGGAACCTGGATTGGAACCTCTTGCGCAGCTTCATGGTGATGGTGGAGGAGGAGAGCATCACCCGGGCCGCCCAGCGCCTGGGCCTGAAGCAGCCCAGCGTCAGCGCCGCCCTTCGCCGTCTGGAAGACCAGGTCGGGCAGCGGCTGATCGACCGCAAACCCAACGTCTTCCGGGTGACGGCCGTGGGACGGCAGCTCTATGAGGAATGCCTGGAGGTCTTTGCCACGGTCTCGCGCCTGCCCGACCTCTTGGCCAAGGCGGAAGAGCCGATCAGCGGCCAGATCTCCATCGCGCTCACCACCCACATCGTCTCGCCGCTTTTCGACGAGCCCTTGGCCCGCTTTCATCGCGAGCATCCGGCGGTGCGCAGCGACCTGACAGTCCGCTCCAGCGAGGACTCGATCAAAGCCGTGCTCCAGAAGCGGGCCTCCTTCGCGATCTGCCTGGTGCACCAGCGCGACCCGCGCCTCGCTTATCAGCATTTCTACCGCGAGTACTTCGGCTTTTTCTGCGGGCCGCCGCACCCGCTCTACGGTAAGCGCAATCTGACGCTTGACGATCTGCACGGTGAGCGTTCGGTCTCCTTCCAGACCGACCAGCCGGATGATTCCTTGAGCGCCATAGCCTTGCTGCGGGCCAACGCCGGGCTGGACCGCACCATCGTCGCTGTCTCCCCCAGCTTGGAGGAGGTGCGCCGCATGATCGTCGCCGGGATCGGCATCGGCCCCTTGCCGTTGCACATCGTGGCCGACGACATGAAGGCCGGGCGGATCTGGCGCCTGCCGCCCTATGACGATCCGCCGGAGATCGACATCTGGCTGATCTGGAACCCTGCCGCCAAGCTGAACCGGGCCGAGGCCGGCCTGTTGGCTGCTCTACGCCGAGGCCTCGACGCCCTGCCCCAGGAAGAGCGGACCTACCGTGGCCCGCCGGTCATAGAGCGGGACGCAGGATAGCCCCGTGCCGGTTTTCCTCCGGGTAGAGCGCCGGCAGCAGCAAAGGCGCGATCTGCTCAGGCTGGGCCAAGGTCGCCTGGTTCTCGCCAGGAAAGGCGACGCCGCGCAGGCGGGTCGCCATGGGCGGGGGCGCGGCCAGGTTGATCTTCAGCTTGGTCTCTTGCGTTTCCCCGACCAGGCTGATGATGAGGGCCTCAAGCGCGCGCTTGCTGGCGTCATAGGCTGCCCAATAGGCCTTGTTGCGGCCGGCTTCGTCGGTGATGGCCAGTACGCGCGGCGCCTCTCCCTGCTGTAACAGCGGCAGCAGGCTGCGCAGCAGCCGGTAGCTGGCCGTGGCGTTGACCGCCAAGGACTCCTCCCAGACCTTCGGCACGATATGGCCGACCGGGGAGAGGTGCCCCATCATGCCGTGCGCCAGGATCAAACCGTCGAGCTGGCCGTGGCGCTGGTAGAGGACGGCGCCCAGCCGGTCCAGCGCCTCGACCTCCAGCAGGTCTTGCGGCACCAGGGTCGCTGGCTCCGCACCCAGTTTGCGGGCCTCGTCATCCACCTCTTCCAGCCCGCCGACGGTGCGGGCGATCAAGACCAGACGCGCGCCGGCGCCAGCGGCTGCCAGGGCCAGGGCCCGTCCCAGGCCACGCGAGGCGCCGGTGACGACCAGCAGACGGCCCTCCAAGGGTTTCTCAGAACTCACAGATCCTCCGGAACAGTCGAGCGGCGGCGACGGCGGAAGGGGCGGGTGGCCAGCCGTCCGCAGGCCTGGCAGCCACTCAAGAGCAAGAGCCCCAGGACCAGGCCGGTGGCGGCATAGACCAGCCCCTCCCCGTCGATGGGAAGGGCCGGAACGTAGCGCTCGAAGGTCGCCAAGGCCAGATCGCTGTCGAAGTGCGTGGCAAAGGCCTCCGGCCGCTCCCAGGCGCTGGCTGTCTGCAGCGCGTCATGCGCGGCCTCTAGATTGGCCGCCTCGTCCAAGGTGGTCACCAGGTTCTGGCCTTCGCGGCGGAAGACCGGGTCTGTGGCGTTGAGGAAACGGCCAACGTAGTCCTGCAGGCTCAAGCCCTGCTCGATGGCGGCCGTCTGCAGGCGCTCCACCGCCAACATGGCCTGGTCTAACCGGCCGCCTAGGCGCTGCAGGTACTGCTGATAGAAGGCTGGGAACTGAGCCAGCGCCGCCGCCCCGCCGCTGGCGGCCACACCGTCGGCCAGGCGGGACAGCGCAGCCATGGGTGACCTCAGGCGAACTCGTGCAGAAGCGACAGCTGGTCTTCCGGCTTGTCCTGATCGCTGCGTGCGTCGCGATCCACCAGCCGGGTGGGATAGTCGCCTGTCAGGCAGGCATCGCAAAACTGCGGATTGGCCGGATCACGCTTGGCATGCCCCATGGCGCGGTAGAGCCCATCGATGGTGATGAAGGCCAGGCTGTCGGCATTGATGTGGGCCGCCATTTCCGGCTCGTTCATGCGCGAGGCCAGAAGCTCGCTGCGTGCCGGCGTGTCGATGCCGTAGAAGCAGGAATGGCTGGTGGGCGGGGAGGCGATGCGCATATGCACCTCGCGCGCGCCGGCGGCGCGGACCATCTGCACGATCTTGATGGAGGTGGTGCCGCGCACGATGGAGTCATCCACCAGGATGACGCGCTTGCCCTCGATCATCGCCCGGTTGGCGTTGTGCTTCAGCTTCACACCGAAGTCGCGGATGCGCTGGGCCGGTTCGATAAAGGTGCGGCCGACGTAGTGGTTGCGGATGATACCCAGCTCGAAGGGGATGCCGCTTTCTTCGCTATAGCCCAGGGCTGCCGGAACGCCGGAGTCGGGGACGGGGATGACCACATCGGCGTCAACACCGCTCTCGCGCGAGAGCTCCTTGCCGATCTCCTTACGCGCGGCATAGACCGAGCGCTCTTCCATCTGCGAGTCAGGCCGGGCGAAGTAGATGTATTCGAAGAGGCAGAAGCGCGGCTTCGGGCGCGTCTGCGCCTTGCGGCTGGTCACACCCTTCTCGTTCAGGATCAGCATCTCACCTGGCTCGACGTCGCGGATGAAGTCGGCGCCCAGGATGTCCAGCGCGCAGGTCTCCGAGGCCACGATGTAGCTCTCGCCCTGCTTGCCCAGCACCAAGGGACGCACGCCCAGGGGGTCACGCACAGCGATTACGGCATCGTCGCCCATGCAGACCAGGGAATAGGCGCCCTCCACCTGCTGCAGCGCCGTCTCCAGCCGTTGCACCATGCTCTTACCGTGCGTGCGGGCGATCAGGTGGACGATGACCTCAGTATCGGTGGTGGACTGGAAGATGGCGCCGTCTTGGACCAGCGCATTGCGCAGGGTCTGGGCGTTGGTCAGGTTGCCATTGTGCGCCAAGCAAAAACCGCCCACCGCCAGTTCGGCGAAGAGCGGCTGGATGTTGCGCTGTGCCCCATCGCCGGTGGTGGCGTAGCGCACGTGGCCGATGGCGCCTTTGCCGGTCAGCTTGGCCATGACCTCTTCCTTGCCGAAGATGGTCGAGACTTGGCCCACGCCCCGCTGGGCATGAAAGCGCTCGCCATCGAAGCTGACGATGCCTGCAGCCTCTTGGCCGCGGTGCTGCAGGGCGTGGAGGCCAAGCGCCGTCTTCCGCGAGGCGTCGCCATCGCCCCAGATGCCGAAGACGCCGCACTTCTCGCGCGGATGATCCCCGTCCAAGTCGTCGTCCAGGTCGTTTCGCTGATCGTCGGGCTGGGCACCCGTAAGGCTACTGGCAAGGCTCCGGGCTAGGCTCATAGCACTGGGTTCCCTCTGGTTTGGCCACTGGGCTATTGCTGCTGCTGGCCGCTGTCCGGCGGCGGCACGGTACCATCGTTGATCAGAGTCTCGATCGTGTCGCGCAAGGAATCGCGGCTGCTGTCGTCGTAGGCGGGCTCCCCCTGGTCACCATCGCTCGGCAGAGCGGGCTGCGGTGCGACCGTGGTCCCCTCGGACCCCTCGTCCGCGCCTTCATCGGCCGGGCTGGAGGGTCCGACATTCCGCTGCGCCGGCTCGCCCAAGGCTTCCAGGAAGGAGCGCGGTAGAAGCTCCTGCAGCCACAAAGATCCTTGTTGGATATAGGGTAGGGTCCGGGCCTGGCGAATCCAATCGGGCCGCTGCGGTTCCGGCACGACCCAGGCGAGGATCAGCCATGCCAAACAGACCAAGGCTGCACCGCGCGCGAGCCCAAAGAGCAGGCCCAAGAGCCGGTCGAGAGAGGAGAGGGTGGAGCCCTGCACCAGCTCTGCCAGCAGCTTGGCGAAGAGGGTCAGCAGCACCAGCGAGACCAGGAAGAGCGCCAGACCGACCACCACGTCGGCCAGGATCGAGATCTCGATCACATCGCGGGCGTAGGGCTGAGCGTAGGGGAAGGCGGCCACCGCGATGATGGCGGCACCCACCCAGGCGGAGAAGGAGAGGACCTCGTGCACGAAGCCGCGCATCAAGGCCAAGAGCCCGGACAGCAGCAGGACCGCCAAGACCCCGATATCGAGAAGGCTAAAGCCCTCGGCCATTAGCGGCCCTTCCCCTCACCGACAGGCGCTCCGCCGGCCGTCCGGCGGGGTCTGTCTGCATCCCCTTTGGTCTTAGCCCGCCCGTCGCCCATTGCCAAGCGCGCCACCAGATCTCGCAGATGCGTGACTGGTCGTGCGGGACCGTCGTTCTTGCGCTCGCCGCTACTTCTGGGTTTGGGCGCCACGATCTCCTCGAAGCCCAGTTTAGCGGCCTCTTTCACCCGCAACTCCGCCCGTGCGACCGGCCGGACCTCACCGCCCAGCCCAATCTCACCGAAAAGCGCGGTGCCGGCGGGCACCGGCTTGTCGACAGCGGCTGAGATCAGGGCTGCTGCGACGGCCAAGTCCGCCGCCGGCTCGCTGATGCGCAGGCCACCAACTACGTTTAGATAGACGTCGCGGCCAGAGAGCTGCAGGCCGCAGCGGGTCTCCAGCACCGCCAGCAGCATGGCCAGGCGGCCTGAATCCCAGCCAACAACGGCGCGGCGCGGGCTCCCGGCCGGTTGCCCAGCAACTAGCGCCTGGATCTCGACCAGGATCGGCCGCGTGCCTTCGATGCCGGCGAAGATGGCCGAGCCGGAGATCTCTTCGTCGCGTTCGGAGAGGAAGAGGGCGGAGGGGTTGGCGACCTCCACCAGGCCGCCCTCGGTCATCTCGAAGACGCCGATCTCCTCGGTCGCGCCGAAGCGGTTCTTGTCGGCACGCAGGATGCGGAAGGGATGGCCGCGCTCGCCTTCGATGCTGAGGACGGCATCGACCATGTGTTCCAGGACTTTCGGCCCGGCGATGGCACCTTCCTTGTTCACATGCCCGACCAGGACCAGCGCGAAGCCGCGGGTCTTGGCGACGCGGATCAGGCTCTGTGCAGAGGCGCGGACCTGGCTGACCGTGCCGGGGGCCGACTCCAGGGCCTGGGTCCAGAGCGTCTGGATCGAATCGATAATGACCAATTCAGGCGGCGGGCCACTTTCTAGGGTCGCCAGGATAGGCTCCACCTGAGTGGCAGCGGCCAGTTCGACGGCTGCCTCGCCCAAGCCCATACGCTGGGCGCGCAGGCGCACCTGATCGATAGCCTCCTCGCCGGAGATGTAGAGCACGCGGGCCTCGCGCGTCTTCGCCAGGGCAGCCGCAACCTGTAAGAGCAAGGTGGACTTACCCACCCCCGGCTCGCCGCCGACCAGCAGGGCGGAGCCTGGCACCAGACCGCCGCCGGTGACCCGGTCGAACTCGGCGATGCCGCTGGGCAGGCGCGGCGGTGGCGCGCCGGCACCACTGAGGCTTTCCAAGGTGAGCCCGCTGCTGGTCAGGCTGCGTGCGCGCTTGCCGCCGGTCGGTGCGCTCTGCGGGATCGCCTCTTCGACCAGGCTGTTCCAGGCACCACAGGCCTCGCAGCGGCCCTGCCAGCGGGCGGAGACCTGGCCGCAGCTCTGGCAGACATAGCGCGTGGCGCTCTTGGCCAAGATCTCTCTCCCTTAGGCGCGCTTCACAGGCTTTGTGATGGGGCCTTCAGAGCGTCCGTTAATGAACTGATCGACAACGGGATTATCCGATCGGTCAATGGCGCGGGTGGGGCCGTCCCAAACCAGCTTGCCTTGGTAGAGCATGGCCATGCGGTTAGAGATGCGCCGGGCCGAAGCCATGTCGTGTGTGATCGAGAGCGCTGTTGCCCCCAGCTTCTCCACGCAAGAGACGATCAGGTCGTCGATGACGTGTCCCATGATAGGGTCCAGGCCTGTCGTGGGCTCGTCGAAGAAGAGGATTTCCGGCTCGGTCGCGATGGCGCGGGCTAGGCCGACCCGCTTGCGCATGCCGCCCGACAGTGCATCGGGGAAGAGCTCTGCCACATCCTCGCCAAGTCCAACCTGCTCCAGCTTGGCCAGCGCAATCTCCCGCGCTGGCTTGGCTTTCATCCCCTGGCCCTGCATCAGGCCAAAGGCGACGTTGCGCCAGACCGAGAGGGAATCGAAGAGGGCAGCGTTTTGAAAGAGCATGCCGATGTTGGCGCGATCCTCGTCACGGTCCTGGTGGATTGAAGTCGCAGCCGGCTCGCCGTCGATCTCGATGGTGCCGCTGTCGGGCTTTAGCAGGCCCAAGATACACTTCAGCAGCACCGACTTGCCGGTCCCCGATCCACCGATGACCACCAGCGAGTCACCTTGATTGAGATCGAGGCTGAGGCCATCCAGCACCACCTTCTCACCGAAACGCTTATGCAGATCGCGGATGCGGATCTTTGGCGTGCGCTCCGGGCTCAGGCTGGCGGATTCGGTCATCTCAGAACTCATCGCGCGAAGAACAGCTCGGTGATGAAGTAGTTGGTGCAGAGGATCAGGATCGAGGCCGAGACCACGGCATTGGTCGTGGCCTTACCCACACCCTGCGCGCCGCCCTCGGAGCGATAGCCGTGATAGCAGCCCAGGAGAGTGACGATGAAGCCGAAGACCGCCGCCTTCACCAGGCCTGATATCACATCTTGTGGCTGGAGAATTTGGAAAGTGTTCTGGATGTAGCCGGCGGAGTTGAAGCCCAGCTTGTAGACGCTGACCAGATAGCCGCCGAAGACGCCGATGATGTCGGCCACCAGCACCAGGAAGGGCATGCAGATGGTGCCGGCGATGATGCGCGGGGCCACCAGATACTTGAAGGGATCGGTGTAGAGCGTGGTCAGCGCGTCGATCTGCTCGGTCACCCGCATGGTGCCGATCTCCGCCGCTAGAGCCGCGGCGACGCGGCCGGCCACCATCAGGCCGGCCAGCACCGGTCCCAGCTCGCGGGTGATGGAGATGACCACCACCTGCGGCACCGCGCTTTCTGCCGAGAAGCGCGCGAAGCCTGTGTAGCTCTGCAGCGCCAACACCATGCCGGTGAAGATGGCCGTCAGCCCCACCACGGGCAGCGAGTAATAGCCGATCTCCACCATCTGGCGCAGGATATGGCCGGGGTAGAAGGGCGGCCGCACGACGTGCGACACGGCCTCGATCGTAAAAAGAAAGAGGCGTCCGACAGAGGCGATGAAGGCCAGGAAGGGACGGCCGAGCGCACGCAGGAAGCCCACCACGGTGACTTAACCCTCTAGATGAACGCGCTGTAGGCGGGGGCTCATGCGGGCCAGGATCTCATAGCCGATGGTATCGGCTGCCGCCGCGACCTCTGCCAAGGTCGGGTCTGCGCCGATCAGGGTCGCCATGCTGCCTGGCTGGCAGAGCGCCGGATCCAGGTGGGTAACGTCGACGGTGGTCAGGTCCATAGAGATCCGGCCGACCACGGATGCGGCTTTCCCGTCAAAGGTGACTCTCCCGCGATTGCTTAAGGAGCGGTCATAACCGTCCGCGTAGCCGATTGCCAGCGTTGCCAAGCGCGCAGTCGCATTTGTGACATGGGTCGCGTTGTAGCCGACGGCTGTGCCCGCCGGCACCTCGCGGACCTGCAGCACCGGCGCCTGCAGGGTTACCACCGGGCGCAAGGGGTGCGGATCTTCCGGCGTGGGGTTGCCGCCATAGAGCGCAAAACCGGGCCGTGCCATGGCAAAGCCTGGAACCGCCGCATGGTAGAGACCGGGCGAATTGGCGAGGGAGCGGGGTGCCACTTTGGCGACCGGCGGCAGGCTGTCCGCCAACCTGGTGAAGGCAGCCACCTGTGTTGCAGTTTGCGGCGCGTGTGGCTCGTCGGCGCTGGCCAGGTGGCTGGCGACCAGGACGATCTCAAGACCCTCCAGCAGGTCAGGGTTTGCTGCCAGCGCCGCTACTTCCGAGGGCGGGAAGCCAAGCCGTGACATGCCGCTATCGAGGTGCAACGCGGTTGGCAGCGGCTCCGATCCGGCGAGGCTGCGCCAGAGGGCCAGCTGGTCCAGCGAGTTGATCATGGGAATGATCCGGCCCGCCTTCATCGCCGCGACTTCTTGCGGCAAGGGACCGTTCAACACGAAGATCCTTGCTTCGGGCAGGGCAGCCCGCAGGCTTGCGGCCTCCTGTCCTTGCGCGACGAAGAAACTGCGTGCGCCTGCCTGCCAGAGCGCCTGAACACAGGGCACCAGGCCCAGGCCGTAGGCATCGGCCTTCACGGCGGGCGCAACCTCGGCGCCGCCGGCGGTGGCAACCAGGTCGCGGTAGTTAGCCTGCAAGGCCGGAAGATCGATCTGCAGAAGCGCGTGCGGAAGAAGCATGGCGGGCGGCTAGCGGAGTCCTGAACGGGGGCGGGGACTGCCGGTCCCCGACAGCCCCATTGAGCGGAACGAACCGGCTATAGCACGTCAGGCACGCGATCGTTACTGACGTAGTCGCTGAAGCGGGTGAACTCGCCGTCGAAATGCAGGGTCACTGTGGCGATCGGCCCGTGGCGCTGCTTGGCGATGATGACGTCGGCCAGATTGGCGCAGTCTGCCAAACGCTGACGATGCGTCTCCTCCCGCTCGCCGAACTTCTCCATGGTCTCGTTCGCGCGCTGGGTCGGCTTCTCGCGCGCCAGGTAGTACTCCTCGCGGAAGATGAACATGACCACGTCGGCGTCCTGCTCGATCGAGCCGGATTCCCGCAGATCGGCCAACTGTGGGCGCTTGTCGTCCCGCTGCTCGGTCGCGCGAGAGAGCTGGGAGAGGGCGATGACCGGCACCGCAAGCTCCTTAGCGACCGCCTTCAAGCCCCGGGTGATCTCAGAGACCTCCTGCACCCGGTTCTCGCTGCTGCGCGAACTGGCGCCCTGCATCAACTGAAGATAGTCGACGATGATGAGGGAGAGACCGCCCTGCTTGCGCTTCAAGCGCCGGGCGCGGGTGCGTAAGGCCGGCACGGTGATGGCCGGCGTGTCGTCGATGAAGAGCGGCAGGCTGCTCAAGTGCCGTGCCGTCTCAAAGACGCGGTTGAACTCGTCCGTCGAGATGTCGCCGCGGCGGATGCGGTCGGAGCTGACGTTGGCCATCTCTGAGACCACGCGGGTCGCCAGCTGCTCCGACGACATTTCCAATGAGAAGAAGGCCACCACCTGACGCTCTTGCGTGACGCTGTCGTCGCTGTGGCGCCGCTCGCGCTGGGCATTGGCGACGTTGGCCGCGATGTTGGTGGCCAGCGAGGTCTTTCCCATCGATGGCCGGGCGGCCAGGATCAGCAGATCGCTGTCATGCAGTCCGCCCAGCAGCCGGTCCAGGTCGGCAAAGCCGCTGGCGACGCCGGAAACGCCGGAGTGGCGCATCGCCGTCTCAGCCATGGTCATCGACTGCGTCAGCGCATCGCCGAAGGCGGTGAAGTCGCGGCCGGCCTCTCCCGTTTCGGCCAGCTGGAAGAGCTTCTGCTCGCTCTCCTCGATCTGGCGCTGGGCATTCTTGTCCAGATCGTGGCTTTGCGCCTCCACCACGATCTCTTCGCCCAGGTCGATCAGCTGGCGGCGGAGGTAGAGGTCGTGGATGAGGCGGCCGTAGTCGACGACGTTGATGATGCCGACGCTGGCGGCTTGCAGGCGCGCCAGATAGGTGGTGCCGCCGACCTCCGCCAAACCCTGGTCGCGCTCGAAGTAGTTCTTCAAGGTCACCGCATTGGCGGTCTGACCGCGTTCGATCAGCTGCTGGCAGGCCCGGAAGATGCGTTGGTGCGCGCCGTCGGCGAAGTGGTCGGCCAGCAGGAAGTCGCCGACCCGCTCCAGCGCCATGTTGTTGGCCAGAAGGGCAGACAGCAGCGCCTGCTCGGCCTCCAGATTGATCGGCGGCTCGCGGGTGAGGCCGGTCAGCTGACCTGGGAGCTCTTGCGTTGAGAAGGAGGGTTCGCCTGCCATCGACTCGGGGGATCACCTGCTCTGTTCCGTGAAGCCTAAGAGCTTACCAGGCTTCGCGAGGCCACGCGCCCCTGCCGTCAGCGTGAAAGGCGGGGAAAACAGCGGTCGATAGAAAAAAGGGCCGCCGGTCATCACTGACCGACAGCCCGTTTTTCTAGATAGAACAGAAGGTTAAGAGGCGGATTTCGACTCTTCTTCCGAGCTCTTCGCGTCTGCGCCCTCTGTCTCGGCCTGCTCCTGCTCGGTGGCCAGGGCCTCGGCCTCGGCCAGGGCGGCCTCGATGGCCTCGTCCTCGGCTTCGGCGGCGCGGCGCAGGCTCTCTTCCGTCACCATCTCACCCGACTCGGCCTGCATCTCGGCCTCTTCGGCCGTGCGCGCCACGTTGGCGGTGATGGTGATGGTGACCTCCGGGTGCAGGCGCAGACGGATCGGCGTCAGGCCCAGGGTCTTGATCGGGCGGTCCAGCAGCACCTGGCCGCGCTCAACGGTGAGGCCCTCTTCGCCCAGCGCATCGGCCAGATCGCGCGCGGTGACGGAGCCGTAGAGCTGGCCGGTCTCACTGGCCTGGCGGATCAGCACCACGGCCAGGTTCTCGATCTTGTTGCCGATCTTCTCGGCTTCTTCGCGCTTGGCCAGATTGCTGGCCTCCAGCTGGGCGCGCTGGGTCTCGAAGAAGGCCAGATTGGCCTTGGTGGCGCGCAGCGCCTTCTTCTGCGGCAGCAGGAAGTTGCGGGCGTAGCCAGGGCGCACCTTAACGACATCGCCCATCTGCCCCCAGCCCTCGATACGCTCGAGAAGGATGACTTCTACCATGGGTCAAGCTCCTCCTAGCGGATCACGTAGGGCAGCAGCGCCAGGAAGCGCGCGCGCTTGATGGCACGCGCCAGGGCACGCTGCTTCTTGGTGGAAACGGCGGTGATGCGCGAGGGCACGATCTTGCCGCGCTCCGACACATAACGGGAGAGCAGGCGCACGTCCTTGTAGTCGATCTTCGGCGCGTTGGGGCCGGAGAAGGGGCAGGACTTGCGGCGCCGGAAGAAGGGCTTGCGGACCGCGGTGTTGCGGGTAACGACTTCAATCGACATGACTTATTCTCCCGTGCCTTGGGTGGCGGCGCGCACGCCCTGCTCACGCGGGCCGCTGTCGCGCGGCGGACCCCGGCGATCGTCACGGCGCTCGTCGCGATCGCGGCCACGGCCACCGCCCCGGCGGTCATCGCGGCGATCATCGCGGTCGCGGCGCTGCAAAATGGCGGAGGGGTTGGGGTCCAGCGCATCCACCTTGATGGTCAGATAGCGCAGGATGTTCTCGTTGAAGCGCATGTTGCGCTCAAACTCTGCGATGCAGGCTGGCGGCGCTTCGATGTTGAGAAGGACGTAATGGCCCTTGCGGTTCTTCTTGATCCGGTAGGTCAAGTTCCGCAGGCCCCAGTACTCTTTCTTGGCGACCTCGCCGCCATTCTCGCCGACCAGGCCGGTCAGCTCTTCAGTCAGCTCTTCGGCCTGCTGGGCCGAAAGGTCTTGGCGCGCGATGACCACGCACTCGTAGAAGGACATACAACACTCCCTATGGCTAATGGGGACCGCGGAGGTCAGCAGGCCTGACGGTCCGCTGGCGGTCCAAAGCCGCCAAGCGTCTGCCGGGCAGCAAGGAGTCCCGAACTCTCGAACGGGAAGGCGCGGGACTATACAGCCTCCGCCCGCGCGAGCAAGCGCAAAACTGCAACCCTGATCGCTTGACAGCGCGCGGCGAGCGAGTAGCTTCGCGCGACCAAAAAGAAGGTAGGTGAGGAATGTCATGGCGAAAGCCTTTGTCTTCCCCGGCCAGGGAAGCCAAGCCGTCGGCATGGGCCAAGCATTGGCAGAGGCCTTCGGGCCTGCCCGCGAGGTCTTCGAAGAGGTCGATGAAGCCCTGCAGCAGAAGCTCTCGCGCCTCATGCATGAGGGGCCGCTGGAGGAACTGACGCTGACGGAGAACGCGCAGCCGGCGATCATGGCTGTGTCTCTGGCTGTGGTCCGGGTCCTCGAGCGGGAAGGCGGCATCGACCTGGCCGCCAAGGCTGACTTCGTCGCCGGCCATTCTCTGGGTGAGTACTCCGCCCTGGCCGCTGCCGGTGCCTTTGGTCTTGCCGATGCCGCAAGGCTGCTGCGCCAGCGCGGCAATGCCATGCGGGCTGCCTGTGAGCCGGGTGTCGGCGCCATGGCGGCCATCATGGGCATGGGTGCCGAGGCGCTGGAGCCGGTGGTGGCCGAGGCCGCTCAAGGCGAGGTCTGTGAGATCGCTAACGACAACTCGCCAGTCCAGGTGGTGGTCAGCGGCCATCACGATGCGGTCCTGCGTGCCATGGAGCTGGCCAAGCCGCTGGGCGGGCGGCGGTCCCAGCTCTTGGCAGTGGCCGCACCCTTTCACTGCAGCCTGATGGCGCCCGCCGCGGAGGTCATGGAAGAGGCACTGGACAAAAGCGACCTGGCGCCGCCAGCCCTGCCGGTTATGGCCAACGTCACCGCCGCCCCCGTCTCCGGCCCGGCGGAGATCCGTCAGCTGCTGGTCCAGCAGGTGACCGGCCGTGTGCGCTGGCGGGAATCGGTACTGGCCTTGCAGGAGGCCGGCGTGGAGCAGCTGGTCGAACTAGGCGCCGGCAAGGTGCTCTCCGGCCTGGCGCGCCGCATCCATCCCGACCTCGAGGGTGTCGCCTGCGGCACGCCGGAGGACATCGACAGCCTGCTGAAGGCGCTCTAGCGGCGACCCAGGCTTAAGAGGAGATCACGACTATGTTTGCTCTCACCGATCAGAAGGCACTGGTGACCGGCGCGTCGGGTGGCATCGGCCAAGACATTGCCCGGGCTTTGCATGCCCAAGGCGCTGCAGTGGCGCTCACCGGCACCCGGCGCGAGGCGCTCGATGCGCTAGCAGAGGAGCTGAAGGAGCGGGTCGCCGTCCTGCCTTGCGACCTGAGCGATGCGGAGGCGACGCAGGCTCTGCCGGGCCAGGTGGAGGAGGCTCTGGGCGGGCTGGATGTCCTGGTGAACAACGCCGGCCTCACGCGGGACAACCTGCTGGCGCGGATGAAGGACGAGGAGTGGGAAAAGGTGCTGGAGGTCAACCTGACCGCTGGCTTCCGTCTGACCCGCGCCGCCCTGCGCGGCATGATGCGGCGCCGGCATGGCCGGATCGTCGGCATCACCTCCATCGTCGGGGTCACCGGCAATCCTGGCCAGGCGAACTATGCAGCCTCCAAGGCCGGGATGATCGGCTTCTCCAAGGCTCTCGCGGGGGAGGTCGCTTCGCGCGGAATCACCGTCAACTGCGTGGCGCCCGGCTTCATCGCCACGCCCATGACCGATGCCCTGAATGAAAAGCAGCGTGAGACGATCTTGCGCGCGGTGCCCACGGGGCGTCTCGGCAGCGGGGCAGAGGTCGCCTCAGCCGTAGCCTTCCTGGCCAGTGCGGAGGCTGGCTATATTACTGGCCAGACCTTGCACGTGAATGGTGGCATGGCCATGATATGACGCTGGTGACCAAGGTGCGCTGCAAGAAGCAGGCACCGGCGCCAGCTCCCAGCTGATCCTCACAAAAAGCAGAAGCGGCACGACTGATTGGACAGCCTTTGGAATCGTGTTAAGACGCGCGACCCATGGCCGCGCGGCGCGTCTGGAACGTGACGGTGTGGTGGGGACGAGAAAAGAGGTACCGGCTTATCGGTGCGCCGGGGCATGGGCAAGGACACCCGTCAGTCGAATGGGGTCACCAGGGCCGAAGCCGAGCGATGAAAAGGGACTAGGGCGATGGGGACTGCAGCGGTGGTCTTGCTGGACCCCGGTCGGGTCACTGTAGCAGAGCGCCAGCCAGCGCTGATGAAGAGATGAAGGAAACAAGGCCATGAGCGACGTCGCCAATCGCGTGAAGAGCATCGTTGTGGAGCATCTGGGTGTCGAGGAAGCCAAGGTGACGGAAAGCGCCAGCTTTATCGACGATCTGGGCGCCGACAGCCTGGACACCGTCGAGCTGGTCATGGCGTTCGAAGAGGAGTTCGGCTGCGAGATCCCCGACGATGCCGCCGAGAAGATCGTGACCGTCAAGGACGCGATCGCGTTCATCGAGTCGAACGCTTAAGAGAGCAGTCCCGACACTGGAAAGCCTGCAGGATACAGCCCCGGACGGCATGGCCCGCTCCTCGTCCGGGGCGCACTTGCGAAGAGAATTCATGAGAGCCCCATTCGTCTGATGCGCCGTGTCGCCATAACCGGTCTTGGACTTGTCACCCCACTGGGCAACGGCGTGGAGGCGACCTGGAAGCGCCTGATCGCCGGCCAGTCGGGTATTCGTCCCGTCACCTCCTTCGATGTCTCCGACCTGCCGGCCAAGATCGCCGGCCAGGTGCCGCAAGGCGCGGTCGAAGACGGCCTCTTTGACCCCGAAGCGGTCTTGCCGCCAAAGGATCGGCGCAAGATCGACGCCTTCATCCTCTACGGTATCGCCGCCGCCGACGAGGCCATTGCCGATTCCGGCTGGACCGCCGAGAGCGAGGAAGCGCAAGAGCGCACCGGCGTCATGATCGGCTCCGGCATCGGCGGGCTGGAGGCGATCTACGACACCTCCATCACCTTGAAAGAGCGCGGCGCGCGGCGGGTTTCGCCCTTCTTCATCCCCTCGGCGCTGATCAACCTCTGCTCCGGCCAGGTCTCCATCCGCTATGGCTATCGCGGGCCGAACCACTCGGTGGTGACCGCCTGCTCGACCGGCGCGCATGCCATTGGCGATGCTGCGCGGCTGATCGCGCTGGACGATGCCGACGTCATGATCGCCGGCGGTGCGGAGGCTGCGATCTGCCGGCTCGGTATCGCCGGTTTCTCCGCCTCGCGCGCGCTTTCGACCGCCTACAACGACCGCCCGGAAGCAGCATCCCGCCCCTGGGACGAGGGCCGCGACGGCTTTGTCATGGGCGAGGGCTCCGGCGTCGTGGTGCTGGAGGAGTGGGAGCACGCCAAGAAGCGCGGCGCCAAGATCTATGGCGAGGTGCTGGGCTACGGCCTCTCTGGTGATGCACACCACATCACCGCCCCGGCCGAGGATGGCAACGGCGGCTTCCGCGCCATGCGTGCGGCCCTGAAGCGGGCCGGTCTCTCCCCTGATGCGATCGACTACGTCAACGCGCACGGCACCTCCACCCCGCTGGGCGACGAGATCGAGCTCAATGCCGTGAAGCGCCTCTTCGGCGAGGCGGCTGCGGGTCTCTGCATGTCCTCTACCAAATCCGCTATCGGTCACCTGCTGGGGGCCGCCGGTGCGGTGGAGGCGATCTTCTGCCTGCTGGCGCTGCGTGACGGCGTGGTTCCGCCGACCTTGAACCTGGAGAACCCCTCGCCTGGCTGTCAGGGCATCGACCTGGTGCCGCTGAAGGCGCAGGAGCGCAAGGTGAAGGCAGCCCTCTCCAACTCCTTCGGCTTCGGTGGCACCAACGCGAGCCTGGTCCTTGGCACAGCCGGCTGACGCCTCACCCGACAGCCAGCCACCCAAGCGCAAGCGGCGCGGCCTGCGCTTTGCGGTCATCACCCTCTGCTCGCTGCTGCTCTTGGCGGCCATCGCCGTTGCCGGCGGCTACGTCTGGGCGCTGGCGCTCTATCAACGTGCCGGACCGCTGACGGCCGAAACGACGGTGGTGGTACCGCGTGGCACGGGCCTCAACGCCATCGCCGAGCGCCTGGCAGAGGCGGGCGTCATAGAAACGCCTGAGATCTTTATCCTGGCCGCCAAGCTGGAGGGGCAGGCCGCCGCGCTTAAGGCCGGCGAGTATGCTTTCCAGCCGCAGATCTCTATGCAGGCGACCCTCGCTAAGCTGGTGGCCGGTGACATCGTTCAGCGCCGCCTGACCTTGCCAGAAGGCCTGACCTCCTGGGACATGGTCCAGCGCATCAACGCCGCCCCCGACCTGGAAGGCCCGGTGATTTCTGAGATCCCGGCGGAAGGGACGCTTCTGCCGGACACCTACTTCTTCGAGCGCGGTGAGACCCGGGCCGGCCTCATCGCCCGCATGAAGCAGGCGCACGACGAGGCCTTGGCGGAACTCTGGCCTACGCGGGATGAAGACCTGCCTTTCGACTCGAAGGAAGACTGGGTGACGCTGGCCTCCATCATCGAGAAGGAAACCGGGCTGGATGGTGAGCGCGGGCTGGTCGCCGGCGTCTTCGTCAACCGCCTTAACCGGGGCATGCGCCTGCAGTCCGACCCGACGGTGATCTACGCGGTGACCAAGGGGGAGGGCGGACCGCTGGGCCGTGGCATCCGCAAGTCGGAACTGGCGAACCCAGACCCCTACAACACCTACACCAACGACGGACTGCCGCCCGGCCCCATCGCCAATCCAGGCCGCGCTGCGCTGGAGGCCGCGATTCGCCCGGCGGAGACGGACTACATCTTCTTCGTCGCCGACGGCACCGGCGGCCATGGCTTCTCCAAGACCTTGGCCGAGCATAACCGCAAGGTGCGGGAATGGCGCCGGATCGAGCGGGAACGCAAGGCAGCCGAGTAACCTCCGGGCCAGCGCATTTGAGAATCGCCTGACCGCTTGTCTGGCCGCCTCCGCCTTTGCTAGCGTTTTCCCTGACGGGCCCGCGCAAATGGCCCACCTTGCGCCCAAGAAAGAAGAAGGAGGTGCGGCGCCGAGGCGAGGCAGCCGCTTGAAACGGAACCATGCTGAAGAGCCTCTTGAAGTACATGATCCGCGACGGCGCCTTGGAGATCGAGGACGCGGCGGGCCAGGTCACCACCTACGGCGATGGGTCGACCCCTTGCTGCCGCATGAAGCTGCACAAGCGCTCCCTGGAATGGTCGCTGCTCTTGAACCCGCCGGTGAAACTGGCGGAGGCCTATATGGAGGGCGACCTGACGATCGAGGAAGGCGATCTCGCCGACCTCTGTACCATCATGGCCTTGAACTACACCTATCTGGAGCAGCATTGGCTGGTGAAGATCGCCTTCGCCCTGCAGCGCCAGGGCCGCTGGTTTAAGCAGTACAATCCGGCCAGCATCGCCCGCCAGAACGTGGCGCATCACTACGACCTCTCGCGCCGGCTCTATGACCTCTTCCTCGACAGCGACCGTCAGTACTCCTGCGCCTACTTCACGGAGCCGCATGACGATATCGAACGGGCGCAGCGCGATAAGAAGCGCCACATCGCCGCCAAGCTGCTGCTGGACAAGCCGGATCTCGATACCCTCGACATCGGCTGCGGCTGGGGCGGCATGGGCCTCTACCTGGCGACCGTCGCCGACGCCAAGGTGGTGGGCGTCACGCTCTCGGAGGAACAGCATAGCCTGGCCCGCGAGCGCGCCGCCAACGCCGGCTTAGCGGAGCGCTGTGATTTCCGCCTGCAGGACTACCGCGACTTGCCGGAGACCTTCGACCGCATCGTTTCGGTCGGCATGTTCGAGCATGTCGGCAAGAAGAACTACGGTGAGTTTTTCGAAAAGGTGAACACCCTGCTGCGCAAGGACGGTGTCTGCCTGCTGCACACCATCGCGCGTTTTAACGAGCCGGGGCCGATCAACCCCTTCATCCGCAAGTACATCTTCCCCGGCGCCGACGTCCCGACGCTCTCAGAGATGCTGCCGGTGATCGAGAAGTCAGGCCTGCTGGTGACCGATGTCGAGGTCTTGCGCCTGCACTATGCCGAGACCCTGCGGCTCTGGCGCCAGCAGTTCAACGCCAACCGGGCCGCGGTGGCAGAGCTCTATGACGAACGCTTCTGCCGCATGTGGGACCTCTACCTGGTCGGCTGCGAGTTGGGCTTCCGCCACCAAGGCCTGACGGTGGTGCAAGTGCAGATGGTCCGCGACCAGGAGGCCCTGCCGCTCACGCGCGACTACATGCTGGACTGGGAACGCGCGCAGGCCGCGAAGGACCAGGCAAAGCCGCAGACGGGGCAGCAGCAGGCGGCGGAGTAGGGGCCTAGCCGCCAACCCCTGTCAGCACCGTCTTTCCCACCGCGCTGCCGCTCTCTTGCAGCCGGTGGGCGTCGCGCAGAGTAGCGGCAGACGCTGGTCCCAGGTTCCGCTGCAGGGTGGTTTTCACCCGGCCGGCGTCTACCAACTCCGCGACCCGCGCCAAGAGTTGGTGCTGGGCGATCATGTCGCTGGCTTGGAACATCGAGCGGGCGAACATGAACTCCCAGTGGAAGGACAGCGCCTTGGGCTTGATCTTGGTGATGTCCAAAGAGGCCGGGTCGTCGATCAAGCCGATCTCGCCGCGCGGTGCGATGGCTTCAATGATCGCGTCGAAGTGCTGGTCGGTGGCGGTGAGGGCGGCGATGTAGCGTGGGGCGATGCCCAGCGCGGCCAATTGCGCGTCGATCGGCTGGCGATGGTCGATGATCAGGTCGGCGCCCATCTCCCGGCACCAGGCTTGGGTCTCGGGCCGGGAGGCGGTGGCGATGACCTGCAGGCCGGTTAGCGCCTTGGCCAGTTGGACTAGGATCGAGCCGACGCCGCCCGCGCCGCCGATCACCAGCAGACTCTCGCCGGCACCGCCGCCTTCGGCCAGGTCGAAGCAGTCGAAGAGCAGCTCCCAGGCGGTGATGGCGGTCAGCGGCAGGGCGGCTGCAGCCGCCATGTCCAGGCTCTTGGGCTTCTTGGCGACAATGCGCTCGTCGACGGCGTGCAGCTCAGCATTAGTGCCGGGCCGGCCGATGTCGCCGGCGTAGTAGACTTCGTCGCCGGGCTGGAAGAGCGTGACCTCGGCGCCGACGGCCTCGACGGTTCCAGCGGCGTCGTAGCCAAGCAGCTTGTGGCCAGTCTCCGGCTGCATACGCACGCGCACCTTAACATCCACCGGATTGACCGAGATGGCCGCGACCCGGACCAAGAGGTCGCGGGGGCCGATCTGCGGCTCCGGGATGTCGATGTCTTCTAAGGCAGCTGGGTCTTCGATGGGCAGAGAGCGGGCGTAGCCGACGGCTTTCATGGTTTTTCTCCTTTGCTGGGCGCTAGCGGTCTCTTATGTGTCAGTCTAACAGCTATGAGCAAAACGAGTCTTTCCGATAGTTCTGATGAGCGATGCCAATAGGTCCCTGCAGCTACACTGCGATCTGATCAGTCTGCGCGCGCTGGTGGCCATTGCCGATGGCGGCAGTTTCTCCAGCGCCGCGCGCCGCATCGGCCGCAGCCAGTCGGCAGTCAGTCTGCAGATCGCCAAGCTGGAGGAGCGGCTGCAGACCCGGCTCTTGGAGCGCAGCAGCCGGGAGGTCGCACCCACCGCGGCCGGCGAGGCTTTGATCGCCTATGCCCGCCGCATTCTGGCGCTGGCCGACGAGGCGGCCTTGGCAGTGAGCGGGCAGGGGGCGGCTGGAGCTCTGCGGATCGGCATCGCCGAGTACCTGGCACCACAACACTTCCCGGATCTGCTGGCGCGCTTTCGCCGCGCGCACCCCCAGGTGCGGCTGGAGCTGAAGCTCGGCGGCGGTGCCGGGCTGCGCCAGACTTTGGACCAAGGTGAGCTGGACCTCCTGATCGCCGGGATCGACGCTGGCCCCGATGGGCGCTTGCTGCGGCGCGAGCCCCTGGTCTGGATCGCCGGCGCTGACGCACCGCCCCTGCAGGAGGCTGAGCCCGTGCCGCTGGTCTGCATGGAGGCCCCCTGCAGCTATCGCCGCCTGGCGCTGGAGGCCCTCAATGCCGCCGCCCGCAGCTGGCGGATCGTCACTGATGCCAATGCCTTGAGTGGCGTCACCTCGGCGGTTAGAGCAGGCCTCGGCGTCTCCGCCCTGGCCCGCTCAGCCGTGCCGGAGGAAGGCGTGCGCCTGCTGTCCGATGGGCTGCCGTCTCTGCCCTTGACCGCAACTCTGGCCTACCTGCCAGAGGGAGCTGCGCCGCTGGCAGAACGCTTTCTCGCCTTTCTTGAAGAGGATCTGGCGGCTTAGGTGGGCTGCATCCGCTTGGTGACCTTCAGCATCAGGCCCATCGGCAAGGCCCGCAAGATCTTCAAGATGAAGGCCAAGCGCCAGGGGAAGACGATCTCGAAGCGCCCGCTCTCCAGGCCCTGGTAGAAGCGCTCTGCCGCCTTGTCCGGCTGCATGAGGAAGGGCATGGGGAACTCGTTCTTGTCCGTCAGCGGCGTTTTCACGAAGCCCGGGTTCACCAGCTGCAAGGTGACGCCCTTGGCCGCCAGATCCGGCTGCAGCGCCTGTGTCATGTTGATGAGGCCGGCCTTGGTCATGCCGTAGGCGGCGGAGGTCGGGAGGCCAATGTAGCCGGCGACTGAGGCCACGACGGCTATCTGCCCGCGGCCGCGCGCCTGCATCGGCTTCAGCGCGGCGATGAGACAGGCGACCGTCCCCAGAAGGTTGAGACGCGCCAAGAGCTCGAAGTCGGCGACAGTCATGTCGGCGGCCAGAACCGGCTTGTGGGTACCGGCGTTCAGAACGGCGACGGCGAGCGGCCCGTGCTCTTCCTCGATCTCGGCGACGGCGGCGGTCACGGCAGCTTCGTCGGTGATGTCCAAAGGCGAGGGAATCACCTTGCCCGGCAAGCCATCGGCCTCTACCGCCACGGTTTTCAGGTCCTCTTCCGAGCGTGCGGAGATCACCACCGTTCGGCCTTCTGCCGCCATCTTGAGCGCCAAGGCCTTGCCGATGCCGGAGCTGGCGCCGGTGATCCAGTCGATACCCTGGGGCAGAGCCATGATCTCACTCCATGCTGTCTAGAAAGGCCGCGGCGTCGCGGGTGAAGCCGGCGCGTTTGTCGGCCTCCATGCGGCCAAGCGTGTGATAGATGCGGCCAAGACGGGGGTTGCCGCGAAGGGTCCCTTCGTTGCGCTGCAGAAAGTCCCAATAGAGATAGTTAAAGGGGCAGGCCGCGTCACCGCTGGTCTGCTTCACGTCGTAGCGGCAGCCCTTGCAGTAATCCGACATGCGGTCGATGTACTTGCCGCTGGCGGCATAGGGCTTAGAGGCCATGATCCCGCCGTCGGCGAAGAGCGCCATGCCCTGCACGTTGGGCAACTCCACCCACTCAAAGGCGTCGGCGTAGACGATCATGTACCACTCGTTCACCGCCTTGGGGTCCAGACCTGCCAAGAGCGCGAAGGTGCCGGTCACCATCAGACGCTGGATGTGGTGGGCGTAGGCGCGGTCGCGGGTCTGGCCGATCACGTCGGCCAGGCAGGCCATCTCCGTCTCCGCTGTCCAGAAGAAGGCGGGGAGCGGGCGCGTGGCCTCCAGCGCATTGCCCTCGGCATAGTCGGGCATGCAGTGCCAATAGAGCCCGCGCACGTACTCCCGCCAGCCCAGGATCTGGCGGATGAAGCCCTCGACCGCGTTCAAGGGCGCCTTGCCCTCGCGCCAGGCGGTCTCGGCTGCGTCGCAGACCTGGCGCGGTTCCAAGAGACCGATATTGAGATAGGGGGAGATGAGGCCATGGAAGAGCTTCGCCTCGCCGGCCCGCATGGCATCTTGATAGTCACCGAACTGCGGCAGGCAGTCTTCGATGAAGGCCTCTAGCGCGCGCTCCGCATCGGCGGTTGTGACCGCCCAGTCGAAGGCTTCCAGTCCGCCGAAGTGGTCGGCGAAGTGGGTCTCCACCAGCGCCATGACGGCCTTGGTCGTCTCGTCGGGCGGGAAGCCGGCGCGTTCCGGCAGGGTGAGGGTCTTGGGCAGGCTCTTGCGGTTCTCCTGATCGAAGTTCCAGCGATCGCCGGCCGGCTTATCGCCCTCCATCAGAAGGCCGCTGCGTTTGCGCAGCTCTCGGTACCAATACTCCATGCGCAGCTGTTTGCGGCCCTGGGCCCAGGCGGCGAAGTCGGCGGCCTGGGTGAAGAAGCGGTCGTCGTCGCGGAACTCGACCGGACAGTCCAGCTCTTGGGCAAGCGCCTCCAGCGCCTCTTGCAAGCGGTACTCACCGCAGCAGGTGATCACCAGGCTGTCCGGCTGATGGCGTTCGACGGCGCGGCGCAGCTCGCCCGGCATGTCGCCGCTGTTCGCCTTGTCGTCGAGCGTGACGTAGTCGACCGTCGCCCCGCTGCCACGCAGGCTCTCGGCGAAGTGACGCATGGCGGAGAGGATCAGCACGATCTTCTGCTTGTGATGGCGCACATAGGTGCACTCCGCCATGACCTCCGCCATCAGGATGACGTCTTGCTCCCGATCCAGATCGGCAAGGCCGGCGAGGCTGGAGCTCAGCTGATCGCCGAGGACGAGACGGAGGGTTTTGGTCACGCTGGTGACTGCTTCTCTTAAGAGAGGGGAGGGGTCAAAGGGGTGAGGCAAGAGCTAGCGTCTGCGGGTCTGGGGGCAAGGGGCGGCTGCCTCTACCTGGGCTACCGCTGCGCAACAAAAGCTTAACGCAGCTTTAAAGGTCTCGTCGTCGAAGCGGCCACTGCAGCTTCCCACTTCTCCGCCGATGAGTACCCGCAGACGCCGCGGCCTCACGCCGTAGCCCTTTTGCCAACGGACCGAAGGACACAGCCTCCTCATGACCCATCAGGACAAGAAACTCTCCCGCGCCGAGGCCTATGAGATCTCGGAAGACCGGCCGACCAACACACCGCCAACGCCAGCCTGGGCGAAATCATCGCCAATCGCATGGGCCGCCGTGGCTTCTTGAAGGGCGCGCTCGCCGTCTCCGCCATCTCCACCCTGGCGCCGAGCCAGATCCTCATGAGCCGCGGCGCCGAGGCTGCGTCGGGCGTCAGCCTGACCGGTGCTGCTTTCGATGAGATCGAGCATGGTGTCGACGAGACCCACCACGTCGCGCCTGGCTACCAGGCCAACATCCTGATCCGCTGGGGTGACAAGGTCACCGCCGATGCGCCTGATTTCGATGCCTCCGCGCAGAGCGCCGAGGCGCAGTCGCAGCAGTTCGGCTACAACAACGACTTCATCGGCTTCGTGCCGCTGCCGCTGGGCTCCAACAGCTCCGACCATGGTCTGCTCTGCGTGAACCACGAGTACACCAACGAAGAGGTCATGTTCCCCGGCGTCGGCAAGCAGGGCGATGCCTTCGTCGGCCTGACCCGCGAGCAGGTGGACATCGAGCAGGTGGCCCACGGCTGCTCCGTCATCGAGGTGAAGAAGGTGGACGGCGCCTGGCAGGTCGTTCCCGACAGCCCCTACGCGCGCCGCATCACCACCGCCAACACCTATATGGACATTACCGGACCGGCGGCCGGTCACGCCGCCATGCAGACCGCCGTGGACCCCGCGGGCACGACCGCCATCGGCACCGTCAACAACTGCGCCGGCGGCATCACCCCCTGGGGCACCTACCTGACGGCCGAAGAGAACTTCCACGGTTACTTCTGGGGCATGCTGGACGCCGGTCACCCCAACGCCGCCAACTTCGCCCGCTATGGCGTGCCGGGTAACTGGTACGGCTGGGGCAAGTTCTACGACCGCTTCGACATCAACGCCGTCCCGAACGAGGCCAACCGCTTCGGCTGGGTGGTGGAGATTGACCCCACCGACCCGAGCGCGCGTCCAAAGAAGCGCACTGCACTGGGCCGCTTCAAGCACGAGGGCGCGGAGACCGTCGTGAACAAGAAGGACGGCCGCGTGGTCGTCTACATGGGCGACGATCAGCGCTTCGACTATGTCTACCGCTTCATCACCGACAAGGCCTTCAACGCCGAGGATCGGGCCGCCAACATGGACCTGCTGGACCATGGCACCCTCTCCGTGGCGCGCTACAACGAGGACGGCAGCGTCACCTGGCTGCCGATGGTGCACGGCCAAGGCCCGCTGACGACTGATAACGGCTTCGCCGACCAAGGTGAGGTTTTGGTGAAGACCCGTCTGGCCGCCGACGCCCTGGGCGCCACCAAGATGGACCGTCCGGAGGATGTGGAGGCCAATCCCGAGACCGGGCAGGTCTTCGTCATGCTGACCAACAACTCCCGCCGCAAGGCCGGTCAGGAGAACATCGCCAACCCGCGTGGACCCAACCTCTTCGGTCATATCGTCGAGATGCGCGCGCCGGAGAACGACCACACCGCCGACACCTTCACCTGGGATATCCTGGTGCAGTGCGGCAACCCGGCCGATCCCGAGGTCAAGGCCGTCTGGAACGAGAACATCAGCGAGAACGGCTGGTTCGCCGCTCCGGACAACTGCGTGGTCTCCCCGTCCGGCGTGCTCTGGATCTCCACCGACCAGGGCACCGGCTGGTCGCGCACCGGCACCGCCGACGGCCTCTATGCGCTGGGCACCGAGGGTGCGGAGCGTGGCCTGGGTAAGATGTTCTTCCGCGTGCCGGTCGGTGCAGAGCTCTGCGGCCCGCGCTTCACCCCGGACGGGAAGACCCTCTTCCTGGCCGTCCAGCACCCGGCCACCGACGGCGTGCAGGACTACGAGCCCTTCGGCAAGCTCTCGACCTTCGAGGATCCGGCCACCCGCTGGCCCGACTTCCAGGACGGCGTGCCGCCGCGCCCCTCTGTGGTCGTGATCACCAAGGATGATGGGGGCGTGATCGGCTCCTAAGTCTCTGATTTAGTGACAGACTGGCCGGCCACCCTCGGGTGGCCGGCATTTTTCTTGAGCTGATGGAATAGGGCTGAAGTCCAGCCGTTGTCTCTTCATCCAGCGCTTGATCCTGGGCGCGCCAACTGGAGAAGGAGAGACATGACATGCCCCTGACCGTCCATCCCGTTGCCATCAAGACCTCGCTGGCTGCAGCGGCGCTCTTGGCTCTATCCGCCTGTTCCGGCGGTGGTGAGACGCAAGAGCGTGTGCTGACAGGTGCTGCGGTCGGCGCCGGCGTCGGTGCCGGCGGCGCTGTCTTGAGCGGTGGCTGTATCGGCTGCGGCGCCGTCGTTGGCGGTGCCCTTGGCGCCGGAGCCGGCTACCTCTTCGACCGGGCGAAGCGGGAGGACGACTGATCTTCTCGTATCACTGACGTGATGCCGGCACCAGCCCTCTCTCCCTCCCGGCCACCCACGGGAGTATCCTTGACTGGGTGGCCGGGAGGGAGAGAGGGCTGGTGCCGGGTGCGATGAGCTTGCTCATCGCCGCAAAAAGGGAAGGAGCGACGCTAAAACAGCAAACCCAGCTGGCGCAGGGTGGCTTCGATCTCGCGGTCACCCGGCCAGAGCTCGCGGGCCTTCAGGAAGTCCTGCCGGGCCAGCACCTCGTTCTTCTGCGCCTGATAGACCAGGCCACGGTGCAGATAGGCCGGTGCATAGGCCGGGTCGAGGCGGATGGCGGTGTTCAGCTCCTCCAAGGCGGTGCCGTAGTCGCGGCGCATGAAGGCAGCATAGCCTAAGATGTCGGCTGCCGCAGCAACTTGGCCATTCTGCACCAGCCGATCAGCAGCAGCAGTGCAAGGGCCCCCCGCCTCCTCATGCCGGCGCATCTGCAGCAGGCTGAAGCAGTTCCCCCGCAGGGCCGGCAGGGACCGCGCATCGAAGGTGAGGCCTTGCGCGAAATCCTGCTGAGCGATTGGATAGCGCTTCGCCCGGTAGTGAATGTTGCCGCGCTGGGCGTAGGCGATGGCCCGCAGCTGGTCTGACAAGGCTTCTGATTGGACGACTTGGTCGAGCAAGACCAGCGCTTGCTCATCCTGGCCGCGGTTGCTGAGTGCCTGTGCGTCCAGCAGCAAAATCCGGGGATTGGTCTGCTGAGCGGCAGCAGCAGTGGCCGATAGCACAAGCAGTCCGGCGGCGAGGGACGAGAAGAGCATCTTCATGCGAAACCTTTCTTCGGGCATAAGAGGTTTTGGCTGCTCGAACCACAGCAAGAAAAGACGGCCAGATGCAGGCCTTTGTGGGCCTTTTTTTGACTCCCATAACAGCCCTCTGGCGGGAGTTCCAGGGCCTAACGCAGCGGTGAGACGGGCCACGCTTGCGGCACCCCTTGCCCGGGCGATAGAATCTTGCCACCTGATTGATGACAGTTGTGCCAAGCAGTGAGAGGACGTGACGAATGGCGAATTGGGACGCGGCAGGGCCGCTCGAGCGACGCTCCCTCCTGCGCGGCGGCTTGGTTGTGGCCACTGGGCTAGGACTGGCAGCCAGCGCTCAGACGCTACGGGCTCAAGAGACGGCCGGTTCCGAGCCAGGTCAGCCGATCGACTTCACCATGGGACCCTTGGCCGGCAAGGCCTATGAGGCGCTCTCCTCCCCGCTGCTCATAAACGAGCAGCTTTACATCCAGGTTCTGACCTCGCTGGAGCTGACCAACGCGCAGGACAAGACGGTTCAGCTGGGCATCCTGGACCGCAAGCTCTTCAAGGGCTTCGATTCCCGTGCCGTCTTCTACGGCCTGCAAAGCGCCAGCGGCATCGGCGAGGGCGAGGGGCTGGCGCTCGTGGGCCCGAACCAGACCGCCCGCGTGGTCATGCAGTTCATCTCTGGCCGGCAAGACGAGGGCTCAGCCGCCGAGCAGACGCCCTTCAGCTGGTTCGACTACTCCGGCACCATCACCTACGCCGAGTCGGACGCGGAATTGGTGAATTACTCTCTCGGGTTTCGTGTTCCAGGTGCCAGTTTCGGTTAGACGGGGGCGAATCAGAGCTTTTTTGGGTGCAGTGCAACATAACTGACGCGAAAGCGGTGCAGACTGTTGCCTATGATCTTACCGAAGAGCCTGACCGCCGACTGGGCGGAAGCCGAATCCAAGCACCCGCGCTTCGCGCAACTCATCAAACAGATGGGCGACCTAGACCCACTGCCGACTGCCGTGGTCCATCCAACTGACCGCGATTCGCTACTGGGCGCACTGGCTGCGGCGGAAGATGACACCATTACGCCGATCCTGGTCGGGCCGCGCCAGAAGATTGAGGCAGCTGCTGCAGAAGCCCACGTCGATTTGGAGAAGATGGAAATCGTCGATGCCGCGTACAGCCACGACGCCGCCAACAAGGCTGTCGCCCTGGCGCATGACGGCAAGGTAAAGGCGCTGATGAAAGGCAGCCTGCACAGCGACGAGCTGCTGCACGCCGCCATGTCCCGCGATCGGGGCCTGCGCACTGAGCGGCGGATCTCCCACATCTTCATCATGGATGTGCCGAGCTATCACAAGCTCTTGGCCATTACCGACGCGGCGGTGAACATCACCCCCTCGTTGGATGACAAGCGCTCGATGACCCAGAACGCCATCGATATGATGCGCGCCATCGGGGTGGAGCGGCCCAAGGTCGCTATCCTTTCGGCGGTCGAGGTGGTGACCGGCAAGATGCCCTCCACTCTCGATGCCGCGGCCCTTTGCAAGATGGCTGACCGCGGACAGATCACCGGCGGCCTGCTGGACGGACCGCTGGCCTTCGACAATGCCATCTCCTCTGACGCGGCGAAGACCAAGCACATCGTATCCGAGGTGGCGGGTGACCCCGACATTCTGGTCACGCCCGATATCGACGCCGGCAACATGCTGTCAAAGCAGCTGACCTTCCTCTCCGGCGCAGTGGCTGCTGGCATCGTCTTAGGCGCACGAGTGCCGATCATGCTGACCAGCCGCGCCGACCCGGTGCTGGCGCGACGTGCCTCGGCGGCAGCCGCCGTAGCGGCCGCGGTGGCTGGCGCGGGCACGGGTAAGTGAGCAGGGCTGCCCTTCCAAAAGCGCGTTAGAGGGGTGGGCTAGGGCTGGCGCTAAGGTCGTGCGCCATGGCCCTCTCCTCTACCCCAACCCTTAAGGCGGACCCCGGCGACACCACGATCGGCGGCCTGGATCTTGGCCTCTATGCCATCACCGTCTTCGTTTGGGGCACCTCTTGGATCGCCTTGAAGCTGCAGCTGGGCGTGGTGGCGCCAGAGGTCTCGCTGGCCTGGCGCTTCGGCCTGGCGGCTCTCATCATGGCAGCCATCCTGAGCATCAGGCGCAAGCCCTGGCGCTTTGCTTGGCGCCAGCACCTGCGCTTTGCCGGTATGGGCGCCTGCCTCTTCAGCCTCAACTTCATCTTCTTCTATTACGCCGGAACCTGGCTGGCCTCCGGCTTGCTGGCCGTCGTCTTTTCACTGGCGGCCTTGATCAACCTCCTGATCGCAGCAGGCCTGCAGGGGCGGGTGCCGAGCCTGCGCAACCTGGTGGCGGCGGTCATGGGCTTCGCCGGCGTCGCCTGCCTCTTCTGGCCAGAAATCGTCGATACCGATATGGATCTGCAGGCGCTGATCGGCTTGCTGCTCTGCATCGCCGGGACCTGCTTCTTCTGTCTGGGAAACCTGCTCTCGGCCGGGGCGCAGGCCAGAGGCCTGCCGGTACTCTCCGCCAACGCCTGGGGGATGGCCTATGGCTGCGGACTGATGGCGCTGGTCAGCCTGGTGCGGGGACAGCCCTTCATCCTGGAGCCGACAGTCGCCTACCTAGGCTCCCTGGTCTACCTGGCCGTCTTCGCCTCTGTCATCGCTTTCGCCAGTTACCTTACCCTGCTGGGCCGGATCGGGGCGGGGCGGGCTGGCTATGCCACCGTGCTCTTCCCCTTGGTGGCCCTGGCGATCTCCAGCATCTTTGAAGGCTACAGCTGGACCTGGATCGCGGCCTTTGGGGTCGCCTTGGCTCTTGGCGGCAACCTCCTCATCCTCACTGGCAGACGGCGGATCTAACGCGGATCCTGCCGCTCGGTCAGCAGGAGCTTGATAGCGAGGCGAGGGCGCGGGCCGCTGTTGGCGGCGGTGCCTTGACGCAGCCAGGCTGGAAAAACCAGCAGGCTGCCGCTAGTCAGCGTGACAGTCTGGCTGATGCCCAAGACATCGCCGCCTGGCCCATCGAAGGTCAAAGTCGGCGCATACATCATGACCGCCGCCCCACGCGGGTCCAGAAGCTCGATCTCACCCGATTTGCCGCTACCGCCGCCGCTGTCGACGACGTAGCAGGCGCACCAATCGGCGCGCGGGTAGTCGTGCACAGGCAGGCCCTGTCCCGGCTGTAGGACTTCGGCGATCCAGAGCACGTCCCAGCCACTGCGCGACGGCCCGGGCCAGGCCTTGGGCGCGGCCATGGACTCTGCCAGGGTGGCACTCATCCAGGCGAGTTCGCCGATGGCGGCGTCGCCTGGCTGGAGAACCTGGGGTGCTGCTTGCCAGGGCAGATCTTGCTCGCGACTGCCGGACGCTTGGTAGAGCTCCATCACACGCGGGCCCAGCGTTTGGCTCAAGACCGACGCGTTAGGCGCGGAGATCGCCGCCAGCGGCGTGGCATAGAGGCTGAGCCGTGTTGTGTCGGGCTTGTTCATGGTGCTAGTCCAAGAGCCCGCGTGCAGCAGCCGAGATGGCCAGGTTGACGCCGACGGAAATGCGCACGCCACTGCCCAGATAGGGCGTAACCGAGTGCGTAAGCCAAGAGGGGAAGAGGACCAGCACCCCCGTCTCCGGCACCACCACCGGGTGGGTTTCGGCACCCCCCCGCGCGCGGGCCAGATCCAGGCTCACAGCGCCGTTGCGTGGGTCGTGGAAGACCAGGAGACCGCCGGCGCTCTCAGACTGCCCGGCCTCTCCAGCCTCTAGATAGTAAGCGCCAGACCAGTAACAGCCGACGTGGTTGTGCATGTTGTTGGCGTTCCCACGGCGGATCACGTTGGCCCAGCACTTGATCTGCCAGCGTGGCGGAGGAGCGTCCTCCTCGCCCAGGCGCTGCTTGGTGGCGCTCGCGGCCAGGGTCTTGGCGGCTTCGAGGATCTTTTGCAGTGGCGGGCCGCCCCAATCCTCAAAAGAGTAACCGGAATGCCAGCCGCCGAAGTTGGAATAGCCCTTGCTGGCGTAGCGCTTTTCTTCCGCCAGGATCGTCGGCATCAAGGCCGCGTTGACGGCGTCGGCCTCCGGCAAGCGGTAGGTGAAGACCGGGGTCGGAAAGGCCGGCACCAGACGAGTGCGGGCCAGAAGGCTGTCGCGGGTCAACTGCATGGTGGGCAGACATCTACACAGCAGGCGCCGCCTGTAAAGCGGCAGCGACGGCTTTCTGCACGGAAGGCCTTAACAAGAAATTCACGCCCTCTCTTGTCGGCGTCCCTACCTCCGGTGTGTTAGACTGCTCTGTTCCCTGTCGATGAAGGCGGCGCGTCATGAGCGAACACTATCTCGGGTTCTGGAACCTCGAGAACCTCTTCGCCCCGGAAGGCTTCCTGGGTCGGCCAGCGTGGATCGAGCGCCGGGTCGGACGCGATCTCGAGGGCTGGACGGAAGCCCTCTTCGCGCAGAAGATCTCCCAGCTGTCGCAGATCATCACTCAGATGAACGGGGGCGAGGGCCCCGACATCTTGGGTGTCTGTGAGGTGGAAAACCAGTTCGTCCTGGATAAGCTGGTGGTCAAAGTGCGGGAGACCTTGGCCGACCGTGACTACCGCGTGATTCACGCTGAGTCGGAGTTGGACAAGCGCGGTATCGATACGGCCTTTATCTATGATGCGGGCCGCTATCAGGTCGTTCCAGAGTTCGTCTTCTCACACTTCGTGCTGCGCCGGACCGGAACGCGCGACATCCTGCAGGCGACCTTCAAGACGCAAGCCGGCAATGACCTGATCATCATGAGCAACCACTGGCCGTCACGCTCTGGCGGGGCGGAGAAGTCGGCAGGCTTCCGGGCAACGGCCGGGGAGACGGTGGGCTATTGGCATGAGCGCATTCGCGAGGTCTTGGGGCCTCGTGCGGCCTTGATCGTCATGGGCGACCTCAATGACGATCCCTGGGATCCCTCGGTCACCTTCAATGCCAACGCCACGCGTGAACGGGGCGACGTGGAACGCGCCCAGTCGGCGCGGCTCTACAATCTCTCTTGGGGCTATCTGAAGACAGAAGCGATCGACCACCGCGGCGAGCGCCGTCAGCTAGACGGCACGCTCTACTTCTCAGGCAACGGCAACGTCTTCGACCAGATCTTGGTGGCGCGGCCCCTGCTCGACGGTGCTGGTCCCTTCCATCTGCTTGAGGAGACGGCCGGGATCGTGGCGGTACCGGAGATGGTGAGCCACCGCGTGAGCGAGGGTCCACGCCGCTTCGGCCTGCCGCGCGGCGACGCTGCGGAGAATGTAGACCCCGAGGGCTACAGCGACCACTTCCCGGTCAGCGTCATACTGCGGGAAGACAGCTAGGCCAGCGCTGTCGCGTCCCGCCGGCTCATCAGGACCCGGAAGGGAACCAACAAGACCAGCGTGAAGGCCAGCTTCACTGCAAGGTCGCCAACGGCCAGCATGATCCAATTGAACTCGCTGCCGCCGAACGCAATCGAGAAGAAGATGAAGGTGTCTACGGTCGAGGCAAGCACGCTGGAGACCAGCGGCGCCCGCCACCAGGTGCCCCGCCGGAGCCAGTCGAAGACGGAAACGTCGAGGAGTTGTGCGGTCAGGAAGGCCGTCACAGAAGCCACGGCGATCTGCCAAGGCGCCAGCCACAAAGAGAGCGCGGCTGCGACCAGGAAGCCGACGAAAACCACCCGCCGCGCCGGGCCAGGGCCGAATCGGCGATTGACCAAATCGGTGACCAAGAAGGTCAGCGGATAGGTAAAAGCAGCGTAGGTAAGCCAGTCGTTGATCAGAAACTGAACCAGGTAGTTCGACAGCGCGACAACCGCCACCATGGCAAAGGCGGCCAGGGCCAAAGCCTGGTTGCTCACCACCGGATAGCGTCCCTGGACCCTGGCCATCCACTCATCCTTCATTCTGCTAAAGCCTTGAGGCAACACTGCCTTTCGCGAGGGCGCAGCCTCTAGCAAGTCTTCGGCAGGAGCGCAAGCCGAAGTCTGCGCAGGACAGCAAAGACCCGCTCCTTGACGATTATCGCGCAAGTAAAACGATCTCGACTCCGACGCTTTGACGCCGGTTCTACGCTCTTCTGTCTGGACTTTTCCACAAGCAACCAGGTCGGCGTGACTCGACAGGATCTGAGCCCCAGGATATGGTTTTCATCAAGGTCAAAACCTCAACATGTTGGTGGAGGCACAAGATGAGCCAAAACGAGTCGTTGGGGAGCGTCGGGCAAGATGCTCGTGGTAAGGATGCCGGCAGCAGCGGGTCTCGCTCCGGTGAGCCGGCAACCTGGAACGAAGAGCGGATCATTCAGCTGCGTCAACTCTGGGAGGAGGGCCTTAGCGCCTCGTCCATAGGCCGGGTTCTTGGGGTCACCAAGAACGCGGTGGTCGGCAAGGCACATCGGCTCAAGCTATCGTCCCGTCCCTCACCCATTCGTAAAAGCAGTAAGCCGCCGGTGCGCAAGGCGACGGTGCTTGCGCGCCCAACCCTGCCGGCGGAGCCAATGGTATCGCTCTCCGGCGATTCGACCACAGGTGCCGCTGCCAAGGCGGGCGGTCTCGTCGCTACGCGCGGCAAGGACGCACCAGCGGTGAGCCGCCTGGCCTCCTCCTTGGCGCCCAAGGTGCCGGAGAAGCAGCCAGCCGCCCCGCTGCAGGGTCGTGCACCAGCGCCGCTCACCCAGCGCAACCCGCTTGAAGGCTTCGATGGACCCCACCGCGTTGTCTCCTCTCGGCGGAAGACGGCTGGGCGGGTCACGACCTGCTCCTGGCCGATCGGCGATCCTGGTGACGCCGACTTCCGCTTCTGCGGCGCAGACACCTTGCCTGGTAAGTCCTACTGCGCCGAGCATTGCGCCATGGCCTACGTGACAAAGAACCGGTCAGACTCCGAGGCCGCCTAGAAAAAACCTGCAATCGGGCGCTGTGTCGTGACACGGCGCCCAAAGTAACCTTTCTTACAGCTGCTTTTTATCATCGTGCCGACCGTTTTCTAGCTTGCGCCGTGCAATACTTTACTTAAGCGTCCTTCCGGCAACCGCCGGATCGAGCGGTCCGGCCGTGCAAGAAGTCGTGTCGGGCGTGGCTCCCATTGGAACGGAAGGCGTAGTTGATGAGTCTGGTGAACGCGGTGGCCTTGGTCACCGGCGGTAGTGGTGGACTTGGGTCGACCATTTGCAGGCTTCTGGCAGCTGAAGGGGTCGACGTTGCTGTTGGCTATCTGAGTGGCGACGAGCGGGCGCAGACCGTCACGGGAGAGGTTGAGGCTGCCGGCCGCCGGGCCATCGCGGTGCATATCGATCAGTCTGATCCCGCGTCGATCGAGGCAGCGATCCGGCAGGTGACGGCGGCGTTCGGCGGCCTCGACATCCTCATCAACAACGCTGCCATGGCGATGGGGGGGCACGGGATCGAGCCAGGCGATCTGGAGGCCTTCACGCCTGAAATCTGGGATCAGATGATGGCCGTCAACGTCAGGGGGCCCTTTCTCCTCGCACGGGCGGCAACACCCTGGCTGCGGGCCTCGCAATGGGGGCGCATCGTCAACATCGGCTCCACCCTGGGTCAGGGGGAGTGGTACGCCGACCGCGCCTTCATGCCGAGCAAGGCCGCTGTCGTTCCGCTGACCCGCTTCCTCGCCGCCTGCTTGGCGCCAGAGGTGAGCGTGAACTGCGTCGCACCGGGCCTGATGGCCACGACGGGCCTGGGCAGCGGCGGGCCGAAGCACCTCTACGACGCTTGGGAAGCCCGTGCGCAGCTGGCGATGACGACCAGCATCGACGATGTTGCCGGCCAGGTGCTGCTTCTCTGCAAAGCCACGTCAATGACCGGCCAGACCATCGTCATCGACGGCGGCATCCACTTCCATTAGCTCCGCAAACGATCGAGCCGCAGGCGGTCGCGGTGGTCGGTGACGCGCCAGGCGCTGGCCAGCACCGCGGCGACCACGCCCAAGCTCGTGGCGCTGGCGATCAGGAACATGACCAGCAGCTGGTACTTCACCGCCTGCGTCGGCGCTGCGCCAGCCAGGATCTGGCCAGTCATCATACCGGGCAGGGCCACCAGGCCGGTGGCGGCCATGGAGTTCACGATGGGCATGAAGCCGCTGCGCAGGGCGTGGCGCAGGCTGGGCCGCAGCGCCTGCCAGCGGGTGGCCCCCAAGAGCAGCTGGGCCTCGATCCCGCGGGCGTCGCTCTCCAGCCGCGCCGTCAGGCTGTTGAGGCCTAAGGCAATGCCGGTCATGGCATTGCCCAGGATCATGCCGAAGAGTGGGATGGCATAACGCGGGTCGTACCAGGGATCGGCCCCGATCTGTGTGGTGAGCGCCAGGAAGAGTACCAGGGTAGAGGAAAGGGTCATGGTCCCGGTGCCGAGCAGGAAGCTCCAGCCGGACGTGAGTTGGCGCTCTTGCCGGGACGTCACCTCATAGCCGGCGACCAAGAGCATCACCGCCCCGCAGGCCAAGGTGAGCCAAAGCGAAGCCTGCGCGAAGAGCCAGGTCAGGATCTGGCCGATCAGCAGCAGCTGAATGGTCATGCGGGCTGCTGCGATCAGGAAGGAACGGGTGATGCCCAGCTGCAGCGCCAGCGCCAGGGCGGCAGAGGCCAGCAGCAGCGTCGAGGCAATCGCCAGGTCGAGCCAGCCTAAGGAGACGGCTTGGCCGCCAAGCTCGGGGTTCATGCCGGCGTCTCGTCCAAGAGGCGGCCAGCTTCGAGCCGCCGGCTGCGGGTCGCCAAGCGGGCGGCCTGGCTGGTGTCATGGGTGACCAGGATGATCCCACCGCCGGCGCTTATGAACTCCGACAGCAGGGTCTCGACCGCGGCTTCTGCCGCGTCGTCCAGGGCCGAGGTCGGCTCGTCCAGCAAGAGGACCTTGGGCTTGGCTAGAAGCGCGCGCAGCAAGGCCAGACGCTGCCGCTCTCCGGTGGAGAGGCGCTGCAGGCTCCAGTCCATCGCCCCCTCGGACAGATGCAGACGCGGCAGCCAGGCAGCCGCTGCCTTGGGGTCGGAGAAGTGGCTGCCGACATCGCTCTCCCACCAGCCGCTCTCGGCCGGCACGTAGGCCACCTGACGGCGCCAGGCCGGTGCCGCCTGCGCACTGCGCGCCAGGCTGGAGAGGAAGACCTCGCCCTCAGCCGGATCCAGGTCGACCAAGGCGCGCAGTAGCAGGGACTTGCCGGCGCCCGAGGGCCCGCTGATGGCCAAGAGTTCACCGGCCTGCAGGCTGAGATGCGCGACCTGCAGGAGGCCAGGCCGTGATAGCCCCCGGGCTTCCAGTAGGGGCGCGGCCATAACCTTAGTCGAGGTCCGGCATAGGAAAACCGCCGACGGCCTGCTCATAGGCATGGGCGGCTTTTAGCACCAGGCGGTCGTCATAGCGCCGCCCAACGATCTGCAGACCCGCCGGCAGCCCGGCGCTGGTCAGGCCGCAGGGGACCGAGATCGCCGGCTGCTGGGTCAGGTTGAAGGGGTAGGAGAAGGGGGTCCAGTCCATCCAGACGCCGCTGCCGTCCGGGGTGTTGCGTCCGGCGGTGAAGGCCGGGATCGGCAGGGTCGGCGTCACCAGCAAGTCATAGCGCTGGTGGAAGAGGCAGAGCTCTCGGGTCAGCGCCTCGCGCGCCCGGTTGCCGGCCAGGTAGTCGAAGAGTGCGATCTGGCTGCCTTCCACACCCAGCTGGCGCAGGCCCGGGTCCAGCTGCGCCAATTCCTCCGGCTGCATGCTGGAGAGCAGATGGGCGGCGCCGGCGTACCAATGCAGGATGAAGATCGGCAGGCAGTCGGGCAGGCTGGGCTCTGCCTCTTCAACCACCGCGCCCAGCGCCTCCAGCTGCTTAGCGGCAGCAGCGACGAGGGCGGCGATCTCCGGATCGACCTTGTGACCGCCGAGGGTGGGGCTGAAGGCGACCTTCAGGCCGGTCAGGTCGCCGCCAAGCTCCGCCCGGTAGTCCACGGCGTCGTAGGGCAGGCTGTAGGGATCGCGGGCATCGGGCTCTGAGATGGTGGTGAGCATCAGCGCTGCGTCAGCCACGCTGCGGGCCATGGGACCCAGGTGCGATACGGTGCCGAAGGGACTGGCTGGGAAGGCCGGCACCCGCCCGAAGGAGGGCTTCAAGCCGACGATGCCGGTAAAGCCGGCCGGAATGCGGATCGAGCCGCCGCCGTCGGTGCCGAAGTGTAGGGGGCCAATGCAGGCCGCTGCCGCTGCCGAGGCGCCGCCGGAGGACCCGCCGGGTGTCTTCTCTGTGTTCCAGGGGTTGCGGGTGATGCCGGTCAGCGGAGAGTCAGTCACGCCCTTCCAGCCATGCTCCGGCGTGGTGGTCTTGCCGAAGTAGACGATCCCCTGCTCGCGCAGCCGGGCCACCGCCGGTGCATCGACGTCCCAGGCCTGGCTCGGATCGGTGGTGTTGGAGCCGCGCAAGGTCGGCCAGCCCTTGCTGACGATCACATCCTTGATGGTCGCCGGTATACCGTCCAGGCGTCCCTCAGACGCGCCCTTGGCCCAGCGCGCAGTCGAGGCCGCCGCGGCTTGCCGGGCGCCAACAAGGTCCTGATAGCAGAAGGCATTCAGCTGTGGTTCCAAGCGTTCCAGCCGGGATATGACGGCCTCCAAGACCTCGCTCGGCGAGAAGCTTTTGGCCGCGTAGCCCTCCAGCAAGGCGGTAGCCGGCAGTTTCGCGAGATCCTCGGTCATAGGCAGTCCTTTCCGTTGGCCGGGCGGGCGGCGCGCGGGGGCTTTCGATCGCCAAGCCGCTCGCCAGGGCGCGCGCATTGCTGCATGTTGGCGCCGGTCCTGTCGAGCCCCGCCAGGGCCTTTTGCCACAAGAAGACTGGAGAGCCGCCCGCCTATGCAGCAGGATCCTCTCGGCGCCCTCGTGCCCGGCCCACAGCCTGACATCGCCGGCGCCTCCGTCGGCCCGCTGGCCGGCCTGACCGTCATGGTGAAGGACCTCTATGACGTAGCCGGCTTCGTCACCGGCTTCGGGACGCCGGATTGGGCGGTGGAGCAGAAGCCGGCCGAGCAGCATGCCTGGGCTGTCCAGGCGCTCTTGGACCAGGGGGCCAGGATCACCGGCAAGACCATCACCGACGAATTCGCTTACAGCGTCAATGGCGCCAACGGGCACTACGGCACCCCGACCAACGTGAACGCGCCGGGGCGCCTACCCGGTGGCTCTTCAAGTGGGTCGGCTGCGGCGGTGGCTGGCGGTCTCTGCGACGCTGCGCTGGGCAGCGACACCGGTGGCTCCGTTCGCGTTCCGGCCTCTTTCTGCGGCCTCTATGGCCTGCGCAGCAGTCACGGGCTGATCGACAAGACCGGCCTCTTGCCCATGGCGCCGACCTTCGATGTCATCGGCTGGTTTGCGCGCGATGCCGCCACCTTGGGCCGTTTGGGCAGCGCTTTGCTGCCGCGCGCGCTCGAGGTGCCGGTCTTCAAGCGCTTGCTGATTGCAGAGGATGCCTTCGCGCTGGCGCAGGGCGCCGCACCAGCGGCGCTGACCGCGCCCTTGCGTCGGCTAACGCAGCTTTTTGCGCATGAACGGGTCACGCTGGCACCGGAGGGCTTGGACAGTTGGCGGGAGGCCTTCCGCGCTATCCAAGGCGTCGCTTTCGCCGAGGCCAATGGTGCCTGGTTGCGCCAGCACCAGCCGGCGCTGGCGCCGGACATAGCCGAGCGCGTCGACTGGGCCCTGTCCTTGCCGCAAAGTGCGGCGGAAGAGGCGCAGCCTGTCCGCGTGGCTGCTGCGGCCCGTATGCGCGACCTTCTGGGCGAAGACGGCCTGCTCTGCCTGCCGACAGTACCGGGTCCGGCGCCCTCGATCGCCTCAGCCGCGACGGGCCTGTTGGACTGGCGTCAACACCTCATGGCGCTGACCGCCCCGGCCGGTCTCGGCGGGCTGCCGCAGATCTCCCTGCCGCTGGCGGAGGTGGAGTCCTGTCCGCTCGGCCTGTCGCTGATTGCACCGGCTGGCCGGGACCGCGCGCTTCTGGGGCTCGCAGCCCGGCTCGAGCAGCTCTACGAATCGTAAGAGAGCAGGATCTCCAGCGGCACGTCGAGCTTGTCGCGGCCCTTGAGGAAGGTGAGCTCCATGATGCAGGCGGCGCCCACGACCTCAGCGCCGACCTTCTGCAGCAGGGTGATCGAGGCCTCCATTGTGCCGCCGGTGGCCAAGAGATCGTCGATCAGAACCACGCGCTCGCCAGGCACGATCAGGCCTTCCTGGACTTCCAGAATGGCGCTGCCGTACTCCAGATCATAGCTGTGCGAAATGACGGTGCCCGGCAGCTTGCCGGTCTTGCGCAGCATGACGAAACCTAGGCCCATCATTTGCGCCAAGGGCGCGCCGACCAGGAATCCACGCGACTCGATGCCGGCCAGCATGGTGGGCTTCCAAGGCTCCACGCGCTCGGCCATTTGGCTCAGCATAGACTTTAGGGCCTCGGCATGGGCAAAGAGCGTAGCGATGTCGTAGAAGAGGATTCCAGGCTTGGGAAAATCCGGAATGGTTCTGATGTGGTGCTTGAGGTCCATGCGCGCGGCCTTCGTTGCGGGGAGAGGCTGGGACACTAGCCAAGGGAGGTCGCGGGCAACAAGCCTGGCGCTGCCATTCCTTGTGCTGCTGCTTGGGGCTTTGGCCACCATACCAGCCCAAGCCGCTGAACGGCCCTTGATTGTCGGCACGGCGCCCGTCTCCGGCACCTTCTACCCGGCCGGCGGAGCGCTTTGCCGGGAGATCAACAAGGCGGCGGACGACCGCCTGGCCTGTCTGGTGGCGCCGACCGAGGGCTCTGAAGAGAACCTGAAGCGCATGATGACCGGGGACGTGGATCTGGCGGTGGTGCAGTCCGACTGGGCGCATCATGCCACCGGGCGGGGCCTGTTGGGTGAGGCGCCCTTCGCCGACCTGCGCTCGCTCTTCTCCCTGCAGCCCCTGGTGATGAGCCTGGTCGCCCGACCGCAGAGTGGCATCGTCCAGGTGGACCAGCTGGCCGGCCGCACGCTCTCCATCGGCCCTTCCGGCAGTGGCCTGGCCGCCAGCGCGCGCTTGGTGTTGGAAGGGCTTGGCTTCGGGCCTGGCAGCCTGGAACTGGTGGAAATGCCGGTCGATCGTCAGATCTCCGCACTCTGCAACGGCGAGATCGATGCCTTCTTGATCCCGGTCGCGCATCCCAATGGTGCCGTGGGGGCGGCGGTCGATCTCTGCGCTGCCACCTTCGTGCCGATCAGCGGCGAGCGGGTGGCGCGGCTCCTCCAGGCCTTTCCCTACTACGGTACGGCCAGCATCCCAGCCGGGCTCTACCTCTACAATGCCGACACCATCGAAAGCGTCGGCCTGGTCGCCAACGTCGTCGTCGATGCTGGCATGGAGGAGGATCTTGCCTATCAGATCGTCAGGGCCGTTTTCGACAACCTGGACGACCTCCGCGCCCAGCACCCGGTGCTGGAAAACCTGAACGAGCTGGAGATGACCGGTCCGGGGCTCACCGCCCCCCTGCACCCTGGCGCGCTCCGCTACTACCAGGAACGCGGCTGGCGCTAGTCACCCATCAGCCTCGCCTAGCGCTGATCCGCCGGCGGTCCGCCGGCCTGCTGCCCCTCGTCCAGAATCGGGCGCACGGCAGCGCCGATCTTGGCCTTGTCGGCTTCGCTCAGTTCGCGATCGGTGGAGTTGTCGTCCAGGCGGACCTTGACCTCGCGGCTGGCGAACTGGATGCCCTCGCGCTCGAAGAGGGAGCGGATTTCGGCATAGGCGATCTTGCGCACCTGGAACTGATCGCCCGGGCGGGTCATGAACTTCACCCGGATGATCATGGCGGAATCCTCCATCATCCAGACGCCCTGGGACTTCAAGGGCTCCAGGAACTTGTCGCCGATCAGCTCGTGCGACAGCAGCTCCTTGCCCAGGTTCTTGATCAGCTTGTTCACCTTGTTGATGTCGGTGTCATAGGTCAGCCGCAAGGGCAGCTTCATGATCACCCAGTCACGCGAGAAGTTCGACAGGTGCTGGATCTCACCGAAAGGAACGGTGACCAGGGTGCCTAGCTGGTGGCGCAGCTGCATGGAGCGCACGGAGATCTTCTCCACCGTGCCCTTGACGCTGCCGATGTCGATGTACTCACCCACGCGGAAGGCATCGTCGATCGGCTTCGGTGCGCAGACCCTGATCAAGGACATGTTCTCCGGCGCCTTCTTCCTGATCGACGATGCCTTCCGCGTGGGTGAGTACATCGACATCGGCAGCGTCAAGGGCACGGTGGAGAAGATGTCCTTGATCAGGGTCTGCGCACCGAAGCCGATCGCTAGGCCGATGACACCGGCACCGGCGAAGAGCGGTGCGATGTCCACGCCCAACTGCGAAAGGCCGATCATCGCCGCCATGGTGATGATCACGGCCAGCAGGAAGTTCCGGAAGAGCGGCAGAAGGGTCGCCAGGCGTGAGCGGCCACCGTGCCCGCCTTCCTCGCCGGGCTCCGCCGCAGCACCGCCGCCCTCGGCCGCGATCTTGCGGTCGACCAGAATCTTCACGGCCTGGTAGGCGAGGTAGGCCAGGAAGAAGATGAAGACGAGCTCCCAGAGGTTGCCAAGGACGCTGTCGCCGCCGATGACCTTGACGCCCCAGACCGAGAAGACCGCGCCGACCGAGAAGGCAGTGATCATGATGCCAATGGCGCGCTCGCCCAGGTCGCGGAAACTGGTGAGACCCTTGCGGGCAGAGGGGTTCTCCGCCAGCGAGGCCTTGGCCTGTTCCTTCTCCCGCTCTCCCGGCATCAGCCAGTCGAGGATCAGCAGGGCTACAGCATAGAGCGCGACCGCCGCAAAGAGAGTGAGCACCGGCGAGGCCACCAGGAAGGTGGCGTTCGGTAGGCCCATAAGCTGCCGCAGCGCTGTGATCGCCCAGGCAGAAAAGAAGTAGAGACCGGCCAAGAGCGGCCAGAGCCGGGCCAGGAGCGAGGGTGCCCGGGCTATGGCGACAGCTCCTCCCTCCTCATCACCGTCCGCTGCTGGCTGCGGTCTTGGGGGACGCAGCATCTTGGCAATGGTGAAGCGATGACGCGCGCAGACCCAGGTCAGCAGCAGGGCGGCCATGAAGCTGGAGAAGAGGAAGGAGAGAACGGTCAGGTCTAGCCCGACGTTCAAGACCTCAAGGTGGCCGACCAGGCTCACCAGACCCACGGCGATGAGGATCATGGTCGAGAGATCGCGCTGCAGCCCATGGGCTTCCGCATCGGTGAGCGGGAAGAGTCGGTACTGCCGCGTCTCGCTCGCCGCTACACTTTGGAAGTAGAAGCTCATCAGCCGCCAGACGGCGAAGACGAAGAGCACACGCAGCTGCAGGTCCTGCGCTTCAGGCGTGCCGTAGTCGATAGCCAAGAGGATCAGCACCGCGATCACCATCTGGATCGCCAGTCCAATGGTCCGCACGAAGAAAGAGGCGATGAGGAAGGAGATCTTTTGCGCGCGGTGCTCGGGTTGCGCAACGAAGACAGCGCCGTAGTAGCCACGTGCCCAGCGCATGAAGGCCCTATAGGCTAGAAAGCCGATCAGCAGCGCGCCGATCACCAAAGCTGGCGCCACGAGGTACCAGACCGGTGGTCCGGCTTCCGAGAGGGCTGTCCCCAGCCGATCGGGCAGGCTTGGAAGGGCAGCGCCCAAGGCAATGAAGGTCGAGCGCAGCTTGGCGCCCGCGGCCCGCATCTGGTCCTGCAGGCTGGGCTCCGCCGGCTCGGTGGTGGCTACCGGCTGTCGGCCGCCGATCACCAAGACCACGTTGCCTTGCGCTTCCGCTGCCTCGACCAAGGCTTGAAGCTCCGGCGTTAAGCTGCTGGTATCGCTGCTACTTTCGCCGGCAGGCAGGCCTGGCATCGACTGCGCGTTGAGCGGAGACGCAGTTGCCAGCAAAGCCAGGAGAGCAAAGAGGACGAAGGTCCAGGGGAGTACTGACGGACAGGGCTTGTCCGACCGCACGCGCGGCAGGGCCGCGCCGGAACGTGCCACCATTCTTGAAAAGGCCTAGCGACGGTTAAGCGCCGCGACCTCTCGTTTCAGCCAGGCCAGGCGCTCTTCGTTCTGAGCGCGCTCCAACTCCAGCCACTCGTGAAAGAGCGGGGCGCCTTCACTGACCTCCGCCAGGCTTTCCAGCCGGGCCTGGGCCTTCAGCGCGCTCTCCACCAGCGCGTCGAGTTGCATGCCTTGCGCGTCTACCGGCAAGAGCGGCAGGAAGCGCAGCTTCAGGGCGATGATCAGCTTGTGCAGGTCATCGCTGGCCTGACGCAGCGGTGCATCGAGCAGGCGCCGTAGTTCACTGCGGCCTTCTTCGGTCAAGGTCAGCAGCGAGGTTTCGTCCTCGTCAACCAGGCCTTCGATCTTCAGGAGCTGCAGGGGCGGTGCCAAGAGGTCAAGCGAAGGCCCGACCAAGAGGCCGGTAATCTGCCGCACCCTGGATGCCAGGTCGGCGTAGCTGCGCGGCTCTTCGGCTAAGAGCCCCAAGGCCAAAAGCCGAATGGCCTGTGCCGGCACGAGTGATTTATCCCGGAACATGCGCAACCCTCCCAACCGCTGCCGCGGATAGACTAACAGTATTTAAATGGGATACCGGCCCGGCCCGGACAAGTCCAGAGGCGAGGCCGGGTGCCGCAGCTTCAGGCGAGTCTAGCCGCCCAGACCACGATGGCTGCTTTGCGCCCACTGCTCATCTGGATTTAAGCCTCTAGGACAAAGGCTTACCATCATTTAAGTCAACAATGCTGCCATTGACGAAGTGGGCCTCTTTGCTAGCTTGAGGGCAGAGCAAGAAACAAGGTTCTCAGTGGAAGGAGCGCCTCTCTCCCTTGGATTCGGATCTTGTTAGATGAGGAGGCCTTTGATGTCCCGTCACACCCATGAAGCAGTAGAGAGACCGCCGCAGGTCGATGACGCAATGATCGCCGCCTGCCTAGCCGAGGCCCGCCGGCACCGCGCCCTGGCCTTCAGCGACGCGGCAGGTTGGATCTGGCGCGTGCTCGCCGGGCCCTTCCGGCGCCGCAGCTCGGCTGCCGAAACTCTCGATCTCGCGCGCCAACACTAGGCTGCGATGACTTTGATCTCTTCGCCTGCTGTCGGCTCTTGGTCACCGACCAGATCGTTCAGCAGGCGGAAGGTCTCTTCGTTGAAGCGCCCGAAGGGCATGTTGCGCGACAGCCGTGCGACGGTGTCACGCCGCCGCGCGGTGACCACGACAACGCGGTAGGCCCGAATACGGTTCGCCTGCGCCTGGGTGAGGCGGCGGAAGGAGCGTACCGTGCCGAGGAAAGAAGGCTCGAAGGTGCCAAGCTGGCCAGCGCGTGTGAGGAAGGTGAAGCGGTAGACCCGGTTGTCCGGTGCCTCAATGGCGGCGACCAGCAGATCGGTCAGGCCGTTTTGGGTGCGCATACGGGTACGGCCGACTGCGGCCTGCAGACCGTTGACCCGCAGCCGCTCGATGTTGGACAGCCGCATCTCGCCGGAGATCTCGTTGCTTAAGTAGGTGGCGGGAGAGCCGCTGACCGAGGCTGCCATGGTGAAGATCATGGCGGCGTTGCGGCCATTGCTGGCGACGACGCGGGTCGGACTGTTCTGCAGGCGAAACCCCTCGGGCGCCTCGAACTCAAAGCGCAGATCGGGATGGATGAACTCCTGTCCGCGGATGATGCCTTCCTTGGGATCGTCGCCGTAGAGCATGCCGTTGATGTTCTGCAGATAGCGGTCGCGGCGGATCACCGCGTTGGGCGGTTTCTCCAGTGCCGCATCGCGGATAGCCTTTTCCACCCGGTCGATGGTGCGGGGATGTGTGGCCAGCCAGTTGCTCTGGTCGACCGTATTGGGGTTACGGCCCGCCTTCACTGCCTCCAGCTTGCTGAAGTCGCGCAGGGTGGAGAGGAAGGTCGCCATAGCCTGCGGATCGTAGCCCGTGGCCGACATGTACTCCACGCCCAAGGTATCCGCCTCGAACTCCTGATCGCGGGAATAGGACTGGATGTAGGCCTGGCCGCCCATCTGCGCCAAGTTGGCCAGTTCCGGGCTGCCGGTGGCGATGGCGACAGCGGCCGCGCCAATCTGGGCGAACATGCCTTGGGTCTGCCGTTCCGAGCCGTGGCGGGCGATGACATGACCGATTTCGTGCCCAATCACGCCGGCCATCTCTGCTTCGTTGCTGGCAAGCGCTAGGAGACCACGGGTCAGGTAGACATAGCCGCCGGGAATGGCGAAGGCGTTGACCGTGGGCGTATTCAGGACGGTGAAGGTGAAGGCCAGATTGGGGAACTCGGTCTTGCGCACCAGCTCCTGCCCGATATCCGTGACATAGGCGGCAAGCTTGGGGTCCTGGTAGGCACCGCCGAAGGCGCGCAGAACTTCGGGATGCTGCGCCCGGCCGGTGGAGACATCGTCCTCGATGCTGCCGAAGTTGTAGCGCCCGGTCGCCGGGTTCACCGAACAGGCGGTTAAGCCGACAAGCCCCAGGCCTGCCAGACCTGCCTTGGCGAAGCTACGGCGGCTGATCGCGCTGCAGCCTCCATGGTGGTCCCCGTGGTCGCCCCCGTGGTCGCCCCCGTGGCCGTGGCCGTGGTCGCCTGAACAGGAGGTGTGGTGCATGATCCGCCGGTGCAGGCAGCCCGGCCCAATCACGGGCAGGAAGCCCTTCTTCCGAGAGAAAAACCCCTGCGGCATCCCTCTGCTTTCCTCTTCCTAGCGCACCTCAGGTCATGCCATTCATATATGACTCTGCCCCCAGACTTAAGGTGCCATGGCTTGCTTGTGATCGCTAGTCGGGATCAGGTGGCGATGGCTAGCCTTGATGCAGGTCAAGGAAGGATACTGGATTCCCCGGCAGGCTGTGCGGTATCTAACCCCTGGCTGATCAATATGGGATGGAAACACCATGGCTCTGCAAGACTTTCTGGTGCTGATGGATGAGACCCGCGGCACGGCTGGACGCCTGAAAACCGCGGCAACCTTCGCCATGAAGCAAGGCGCGCATCTGAAGGCTCTAAACCTCTCGCTGCAGCAAGAGATCCCGGGGTACATCGCAGCAGAGCTCTCCACCGAGGTCCTGTCCTTGCGCGACGAACGCGCCAAGGCAGAGGCAAAGACCGGTCAGGACGCCTTTGAAGCTGCTTGTGCTGCCGCAGGCG
>JBCBSF010000009.1:0-83042 GCA_039819325.1 Pseudomonadota bacterium
GAAAGGCGGGCCGTTAGCACCGCGCCTGGGGCCCGCCTTTCGACGGGCGCTCGCCTACGGCTCGCTGCTCAAGACGAGGACGGGCTCTTGGAGGTACTTGTTCACACCAAGACTCATCACGCTCTAGGAGTACTCCGAAGAGCGTCTTTCACTGACGCACCCACGTGCACCGAACCTCATCCTGAGCTTGTCGAAGGATGTGCCGCAAGCACGAACGTCTCGGCGGCACATGCTTCGACGGCCTCAGGATGAGGGGCGTGCGGGTGGAGAGGGCTCAGCAAACTGTCAGCTTAGCCCTGGTTGAGCCCCAGCTCCTTCTGCAGGCGCTTCGTCAGCCCCAGCGAGACGATGCGGTGAGATTCCCGCAGGTAATCCTTGATCTCCGCATCGGTGAGCCCGGGCTTGGCACAGTGCTGAACCCAGCTCATCCCGCGTGAGGCCATGTAGGGCGCCGGGCGGATACCTGGCTGCTGGACCAGCACTTCGAAGGCCAGCTTGGAGACCTTGAAGGTCACATAGGGCTCTTGGCCTTTGGGAAAGCCGGCAATCGCGAAGACCTTGCCGCCCACTTTCCAGACATCCGACCCGCCCCACTGTACGACATGACTGGTGGCCGGCAGGCTGCCGCAGAAGCTGTTGTAGCTGTCTTGATCCATGCGCGGTCCTTTCCTGTGCTGCAGCGGTGCGCTTCGCTCACCGCACGGCACCGGCCCGCACCCCCTCCCGGCCACCCATTCCAGGATACTCCCGTGGGTGGCCGGGAGGGGGTGCGGGCCGGTGCCGCAGCCACGCAAGTGGCCGCAATCGCTAGTGCGCGATCCCTGCAGCCGCCGCCTCGTCGATCAGGGCCCCCGTTGTGAAGCGCTCCAGATCGAAGGGCTTGGAGATGGGGTGGTGCTCACCGGTCGCCAGGATGTGGGCCAGGAGGTAGCCGCCGGCGGGGATGGCCTTGAAGCCGCCGGTGCCCCAGCCGCAGTTCATGTAGAGGCCCTCGACCGGGGTCGGTCCCAAGAGCGGGCTGGAGTCCGGCGAGACATCGACGATGCCGCCCCACTGGCGCAGCAGCTTCAGCTGGGAGAAGCTGGGGAACATGGCCAAGAGTCCAGCGATGATGCCCTGCGAGGTCGGGAAGTTGCCGCGCTGAGCGTAGGAGGGCTGACGGTCGATGCCGGCACCGAAGACCAGCTCGCCCTTGTCCGATTGGCTGACATAGGTGCCCACCGCAGGCGCCATCACCACCGTATCCAGCACCGGCTTGATCGGCTCGCTCACCAGCCCCTGCAGGCAGTAGGAGACCAGCGGCAGCCTGAAGCCGGCGAGGCCGGCCAGCACGCCGCTGTGCCCGGCCGCCGCCATGGCCACCCTGCCGGCGCCGATCGGCCCTTTGGAGGTCTCGACGCCAACGATGCGCTCGCCCGCCTTCAAGAAGCCGGTGACGGCGCAGTTCTGAATGATGTCCACGCCCAGCGCGTCGGCACCGCGCGCGTAGCCCCAGGCCACAGCGTCATGACGGGCGACGCCGCCGCGTGGCTGGTTGAGGGCGCCCCAGACCGGCCAGCGCTGCATGTCCAGCAGCGGGATGCGCGCCTGCACCTCCTCTGGGGTCAGCAGCTCCGCATCGACGCCGTTCAGCAGCATGGCGTTGGCCGAGCGGGTCATGACCTCCAGCTCGTTCTGCGAATGGGCCAGGATCATCATGCCGCGCTGGCTCAGCATGAGGTTATAGTTCAGCTCCTCTCCCAGCTCCTCATAGAGCCTGAGCGAGAGGTCGTAGAGCTTGGCGCTTTCCGGGTAGAAGTAGTTGGAGCGCACGATGGTGGTGTTGCGCCCCGTGTTGCCGCCGCCCAGCCACCCCTTGTCGATGACCGCGACGTCGGTCACGCCATGCTGCTTCGCCAGGTAGTAGGCCGTCGCCAGGCCATGCCCGCCGGCGCCGATGATGACCACATCATAGCTGGCCTTGGGCTCGGCCTGGCGCCAGGCCTGCGTCCAGCCCTTCTGCGCGTTGAAGCCTTCCCTAACGAGGCGCAGTGCCGAATAGCGCGCTGGTCCAGCCATGGTCTCTTGATCCTCGAATTCCTGCAATCGTTGCTTAGCGGCTTCTCTCGATAAGGCCAAGAGGCTTGACGCTGGGACCCGTGAGGCCCCACAGGAGAAAGCCCCTGGGCGGTCCCAGCACCTTGAAGCCAGCGATGAACAGACCGGCCGACGACAGCCAGCAGTCAGGAGAGACAGGCCCGCGCATCGGTGCGGCCGGGTCCATTGCGCGTGCCGGCTTCACCAGCGCCAAGACCCTGGCAATCCCGCAGCTGAGCGCCTTCCTGCCAGAGGTGCAGGAATTGGTTCTGGCGCGTCCGCAGCTCTTATCCTTTCGCTCTGTGCCGCGCGATCTGGACCTCCTGTTCGGCTGGGGCCACCGCCCGTCGGCCCGCCTGGCTGCCAAGCTCGCTACCCGGCGCCGGCTGCCGCTCTGGACCTTGGAAGACGGTTTCCTGCGCTCCGTCTGGCTGGGGCGGGACGGTGCGCCGACCATTTCCATGGTGGTCGATGACGCGGGCATTTTCTTCGATGCGCGTAAGCCCTCCCGGCTGGAGCGGCTGTTGGCGCATGCGCCGGACTGGCGAACAGCGGCACTGCGCGCGGAGGCGGAGACGGCGCTGGCCGCCCTTCGCGCCACTAAGCTCTCCAAGTACAATGACGCACCGGAGCGTGACTGTAGTGACCTGCGCGATGGCGAGCGGCCCTTGGTCCTGGTGCTGGACCAGGCCGGTAACGACCAGGCGATCCCTGGCGGCGGCGCCACGGCCCAGACCTTTCAGGCCATGCTGGCTGCCGCGCGGCAAGAGAACCCAGACGCGCTGATCCTGGTGAAGACCCACCCCGATGCCCTGGCCGGCCACCGCCCAGCGCACTTTACACCCGAAAACCTGCCAGAGGGCTGCCGGCTGCTGGCGGAGAGCATGAACCCCTGGTCCCTGCTGGAGGTGGTCGACAAGGTCTACGCCGTCTCCAGCCTCATGGGCTTTGAGGGGCTCTTGGCGGGAAAGGAGGTGCACTGCTTCGGCGTGCCCTTCTACGCCGGTTGGGGGCTAACGCAGGACCGCGCCAACGGACCGTTGGCCACAGCTGCCTTGGCCCGGCGCGCCGAGCGGGCCGATAGTCTGGACCTCATTGATCTCTTCGCCGCCGCTTATCTGCTCTACAGCCGCTACGCAGACCCCATCGGCCGCCAGCCCTTGAGCTGCCTAGAGGCGATCGAGCGGCTGGCCGGCTGGCGCCAGACCCTGCAGGCGAAGCGCGGCAAGGTGCTCTGCATCGGCTTTACGCACTGGAAGTGGCCGGTGATGCGTCGGGCGCTGGCCGCTTCGCCGCACGATGTGACCTTTACCTCTTTCAAGAAGCTGCCCGAGGCCTCGGTCAAAGGCATCGACCGTCTGGCGGTCTGGGGCAAGCCGACGGACCCGCAGTTGGAGGTGATCGCCACCAAGGAGCGGCCGCTGATCCACGTCGAGGACGGCTTCATCCGCTCCATCGGCCTGGGCTCCGACCTAACCCGGCCTTCCTCGCTCTCGATCGACGACCTGACGCTCTACTACGACGCCACCAGGGCCAGCCGGATGGAGCGGATCATCCTGGAGAGCGACTTCCCATCGGCCTTGCTGGAACGGGCGGAGGCGCTGCGTCTGTCGATCATCAAGGCCAGGCTCACCAAGTACAACATCGGCGACAATGACGTGCCCGACCTGCGCGCGCAAGCCGCCGGGCGCCGCATCATCCTGGTGCCGGGCCAGGTGCCCAACGATGCCTCCATCAAGTACGGCCTGGTCTCCGTGCCGGACAATGAGAGCCTGCTTACTGGGGTTCGGCAAGAGAACCCGGAGGCCTTTATCGTCTACAAGGAACACCCCGACCTCATCTCCGGCAACCGCAAGGGGCGGATGGAGCGCGACGAGGTCCGGGCGGCCTGTGACCTCTACCTGGAAGGCGGCGCGATCTTGGATCTCATCGAGCAGGCTGACGAGGTGCAGGTGCTCTCCTCGCTCGCCGGCTTCGAGGCGCTGATGCGGCTGAAACCCGTGACCTGCTGGGGCATGCCCTTCTACGGCGGCTGGGGCCTGACGCAAGACAAGGTCGCCTTGCCGCGCCGCAACCGGCGCCTCACCCTGCAGGAGCTGGTGGCGGCGGCAATGATCCTCTACCCCACCTATGTCGATAGCGAGACCTTCCTGCCGGCCGAGCCGGAAGAGGCGGTGGCGCGCTTGCTTGAGCGGCGTGAGGCGGGGGAGCAGAGCTGGTCGACCTCCGGCCCCCGGATCGTCCGCCAGGTGCGCCGGCTCTACCGCTACCTCCAGTCAATGCGAGAGTTTTGAGGGTCATTCCGTCCCGGCATCGGCTTTTCTGTTTGCGCTGCAGCACAGCCGCTGTAACCTGCCTGCAATCATGAGTGCTTCCCGTCATTGAGAGAGGCACCGGAGGGCTGAACAGGACAAGAGGTGATGGGTGGCGCTCGTCGAGGAAAAGACGGGGCCGGGCGCGGAGACGGGCCAAGGGGAGGTCGTGCTCTCCGTTCAGGGCCTGCATAAGCGGTTCGGCAGCAACGAGGTGCTGAAAGGCATCACCCTGGATGCGCGCCGGGGTGAGGTCATCGCGCTGCTTGGCGCCTCCGGTTCGGGCAAGAGCACGCTGCTGCGCTGCCTCAACCTACTTGAGATGCCCAATCAGGGCTCGATCACCGTGCATGGCGAGACCTTGAAGCTGAAGCCCACGCCGGGCGGCAGCCAGAAGGCGCTGGACCGCCGTCAGGTCGACCGGGTGCGCGCGCGCCTCTCCATGGTCTTCCAGCAATTCAATCTCTGGAGCCACATGACCGTCCTGCAGAACGTCATGGAAGCCCCGGTGCATGTCCTCAAGCTCCCCAAAGCAGAGGCGCAAGCGCGCGCCGAGCGTTACCTGACGCAGGTCGGGCTGGCCGACAAGCAGGGCGCCTACCCGGCCGAGCTTTCCGGCGGGCAGCAGCAGCGCGCCGCCATCGCCCGGGCCCTGGCCATGGAGCCGGAAGCACTGCTCTTCGACGAACCGACGTCTGCCCTCGACCCCGAGTTGGTGGGGGAGGTCATGCGGGTCTTGCGCGCGCTGGCTGAGGAGGGGCGGACCATGATCGTGGTGACCCACGAGATGGGCTTTGCCCGCGAGGTCTCCAGCCGGGTCATTTTTCTGCATCAAGGGGTGATCGAAGAAGACGGGCCGCCGGACGAGGTCTTCACCAACGCCCGCTCCGAACGCTTCCGCCAGTTCATGTCCAGCCGCTTGCTTTAGGCGCAAGCGAAGTTCCAGTCGCAAAGCAAACAAGCACTAGAAAAGGAGAAGCTTCATGTCCTTCCTGAAAACCGCAGTGATGACTGCCGCGGCGGCCTTGATCGCCACCACGGCGCTCGCCGAGGACAAACGCGAAGTCCGCATCGGCACCGAGGGCGCCTACCCGCCCTTCAACTACTATGACCAGGACGGCAACCTGGTTGGCTTCGACATCGATATCGCCAATGCGCTCTGTGAGGCCGCCAACTTCGAATGCACCTTCGTCGTACAGGACTGGGACGGCATCATCCCCGGTCTGCAGGCCAACAAGTACGACGCCATCATCGCCTCTATGTCGATCACGCCGGCCCGGGCCGAGGTCGTGGACTTCACCAAGAAGTACTACAACACCCCCGGCCGCTTCATCGTGCTCTCGGGCGACACCTTCGACCTGACGCCGGGCAGCGGCCTCGCCGGTAAGCGCGTCGGCGTGCAGGGTGCGACCACGCATGAGAACTTCGTCCGCGCCACCTGGCCGGAGGCGGAGGTGGTGACCTATGGTACCCAGGACGAGGCCAATGCCGACCTGGCCAGCGCCCGCGTCGATCTGGTGATGGCCGATTCCGTTGTGCTGCTGGAAGGTTTCCTGAAGACCGAGGACGGTGAATGCTGTGAGTTCTACGGCGACAGCTACAACACGCCGGAGTTCCATGGTGAGGGGGCTGGCATCGCCATCCGCAAGGGTGAGCCGGAGCTGGTGGAGGCCTTCAACACGGCCATCGAGACGATCCGCGCCGACGGCACCTACGCGAAGATCAACGAGAAGTACTTCGACTTCGACGTCTACGGCGCCAACTAACGGGCTTTGGGGAGCGGCCCTACCCCGGCCGCTCCCGCCTGATTGCTCTCTAGATAATGGATTTCGAAGGCTACGAGTGGGTCTTCTGGGAAGGCACCACCGTCACCATTCTGGTCGGGTTGGTGAGCCTTCCCATCGCCCTGGTGCTGGGCCTCTTCGGCGCCTGGGCCAAGCTCGGCGGCGGGCCGATCATCCGGGCGCTTGCCGGCGCCTACACGACAGCAGTGCGCGGCATTCCAGAGTTGGTGCTGATCCTGCTGATCTACTACGGCCTCACCATCATCATCCAAGACGCGGTCAGCGCGCTGACCGGCAGCGACGAGCCGGTAGATTTGCCGCGCTTCGCCACCGGCACCATGACCCTGGGTGTCATCTACGGCGCCTTCGCGACGGAGGTCTTTCGCGGCGCCTACCTCGCCGTTGACCGCGGCCAGATCGAGGCCGCACGGGCCTACGGCATGAACCGCGTCTTGGCCTTCCGCCGCGTGGTGCTGCCGCAGATGTGGCGCTTCGCCCTGCCGGGGCTGGGCAACCTCTGGCTGGTGCTCTTGAAGGCCACGGCCCTGGTCTCGGTCATCCAGCTGCCCGAGCTGATCCGCATGACGCAGATCGCGGTGGGGGCGACGCGCGAGCCCTTTACCTTCTACTTCGCCGCCTCGCTGATCTACTTGGCAATCACCGCCGCCTCCCTGCTGGCAATCCGCAGCGCCGAGAAGCACGCCGACCGCGGCGTTGCCCGCCGGCTCTAGAGGGGGGCGCCAGTGGATTTCCTCTGGACAGCGATCGGCGATCAGGCAGAGGCCGCCTGCCTGGTGGTGCAGGGCGGGCTGGGCAGCATCTTCGGCGAGGGCGGTGCCGTTATCCCCAACTTCTGCCGGCTGATGGGTGGGGCCTGGTTGACCCTGCAGCTGACCGCCTTGGCGCTGGCCATCGGCTTTCTGCTGGCGGTGCCGGTGGCCATGGCCCGGCTCTCCAAGAACCCTTGGATCAACTATCCCTGCCTGGCCTACACCTTCTATTTCCGCGGCACGCCGCTCTTGGTGCAGCTCTTCCTGGTCTACTACGGCAGCGGTCAGTTCGCGCTGACCTTCCGAGAGCTGGGCCTCTGGCATGGCATGTTCCGCGATGCCTACTTCTGCGCACTCCTGACCTTGACCCTCAACACTGCGGCCTATACGGCGGAGATCCTGCGCGGCGGCATGCTGGGTGTCCCGGCTGGTGAAGTGGAAGCTGGCCGCGCCTACGGCATGTCCCGGGCGACGCTCTACCGCCGCATCGTCTTCCCGCGCGCCATGCGGATCGCGCTGCCGGCCTACACCAACGAAGTGGTTTTCTTGTTTCAAGCCACGTCACTGGTGTCGCTGGTGACACTACTGGACCTGATGGGCGTGGCGCGCGATGTCATCTCCGGCACCTTCCGCACCTTCGAGACCTTGATTTTCGCCGGCCTGGTGTACCTGGTGATCTCCGGCCTGATCTTCGCCGTGTTCAAACGGGTAGAACGGCGTCTTATGCGGCACCGCCGCGACATCACCAGCGACACGAAGCTCGACACAGGCGCGAAGCCTGGCGCGCCAACCGCCGCCGGCCAACCGTGAACCGCATGCGGCGCAAGCGGCGGTGATGTTGGGACAGGCTGACACGCGCGACCCAAAGCAGCCGAGGGGGCACGCGGACGCCACGCAACGTTGCAATGCCTGCGGGCTTTGTGTATTACGCATCAAAGATTGAATGCCCTAGCCATGCGACCTGTGGCAGGTTGGTTTCGTTAGGGCATCGGACGTAGAGAACCGCTTGGTTTGAGCCTCACTCACACCCTGCGCCGAGCCGAGTATTGCCGACAATCAGGCGACCTGGCTGCTCACAGTGAGCGGGGTGTCATTGGCCTCATGGGAGACATAACCTCATGAATCTCGAAGACGCTATGACGCGGAAGCTCCTCTTCACGCATGTCCCAAAGGCTGGCGGAAGCTCGATCCATGTTCTCTTGCAGCAAATCATCGGTCGCAGATTTGTCTATCGTGTGAAGTCCCGACACATGGAGACCAAGCCGACCTTGGCTCACCTCACCCAAGAGGAAAAAGATACCCACGTCGTGTTTCACGGTCATTTTACTTATGGTGTTCACGAGTCCTTTTCTGTTCCCTGTGCGTACATGTCTGTTGTGCGGGATCCCATTGATCGCTTCGTGTCACTTTATCGCTTTACCATAGAGAGAGGTAGAGAAGACCGGCGTGAGCGCGTCAAGGACCTGAGTTTTGTTGATTTTTTTGAGAATGTCTTGATGAGGCAAAGCCGAGGCCTTTCACGAGGCGCAGCACAGTGCCGAATGGTCAGCGGGGCCAGCACCAAGGATAAGATCAAAGCTGTCATTGACAATGACTATATGATGATTGGCAGTGTACGACAGCAAAATGATATGCAAGATATCCTCTTGTCTATGTATGGGGGTGAAAAACGAGAGACGCTTCATGCCAATCGATCTCAAACAGTCGTCGTAGACAAAGATCAAGTGGCGGACATGCGGAAGAAGCACGGTGCAGAGTTTGAAATGGACAACTGGCTTGTCTCCTACTGCGAACAGAAGTTTGATTCTTTTCGTGAGGCCTATGCACGCAATCCGATATGCAAACCCTTTGATTTAACAGAAGTGATCAGTGCCAGGAGAAAGATACGAAACCTACATAGGATAGAAGAAGAGTATGAAGAGCTAGATAAGGAAATTACCAAGATGATACGAAAGAACCGGCGAACAAGACGTGCGTCAAGCCGTGTTCCTCCTGAGCAAAACCCTTTTTGATTGAATAAATTTGACAGTGCTCGCCTGCATCCGAATGTACCGATTGACAGGCGGGGTGCGAGATAGACATAGATCTCAGGCGCGATGTGAGCGCCGCCATCACTTGGTGGGTCGCTCGCTACAAAGATGCCTACCTGCGTCGTCTAGCCTTCATGGCGATCCAAGGGAGAACCGGGTGCATGAATCTTGAAGAGGGTATCAAGCGAAAGCTCTTGTTCTCTCACGTTCCGAAAGCTGGTGGCAGTTCGATTCACGTCCTCTTTCGACATCTCATGGGCGCTAATCATGTCTACCGGATGAGATCACGGCACCTGGACAGCCGGCCGACGCTGGAACACCTGACGGATCTGGAGAAACAGTCCTACCTCGTCTTCCATGGGCATTTTGCCTATGGTGTTCACGCTATCTTCTCTGAACCCTGCGCCTATCTTTCAGTTGTGCGGGATCCGATAGACCGGATCGTCTCTCTCTACCGCTTTACGCGAGAAAGCGGCCGCGAAGACCGGCGCGAGCGGGCCATGCAGATGGGGTTTGCGGAGTTCTTTGAAACAGAGTGGAAACGCCGGAACCTCCCTGTCGCCCAAATGCGTATGGTTACGAAAGAGGTTGAGATCGAGAAAGCCAAGGCTGTCATCGACAACCACTATCTGATGATTTGCAGCACAAGACAGCAAAAGGACATGCAAGACCTGCTGCTTGCAATGCTTGGCGGACAGGACCGAAAGACAGTGCACGCGAACCGCTCACAAGGCACGCCGGTGGATAAGGACGAAATTGCAGCCATCCGAAAAAAGTATGGTGCCAGGTTGGAGGCTGACAACTGGCTCGTTTCCTACGCGGAAGCGGCCTTCGATGCAGTGCGCGAGCGGTACGAGCGTAACCCCTTCGTATCGCCCCCAGACCTGTCCGATACTAAAAGAGTACGGAAGTTACGCCGCATCGATGAAGAATACGACGCTATTGATAAGAAAATAGCCAAGTTAATGCGGAAGGATCGGGCTAAGCGGCGCCAAGTTGCCAAGCAAGCGGCGAGCTGAGGCTCATATCCATCGTCAACAGGCCTTCTGTGCGCCGAGGAGCGTCACATAGCAGTGCCGGGTCGTGGACAAGCACAAGGAACGGAGAGGCCCAGCAGTCACGAGGAAGCTACTCCAGTCTTGGGCAGCTTCGGTTGCAAGGGCAACGAGGTGACACGGCATTTTGCACGGAGGTAGGGTGCGCGGCCGCGCCTGCAGTCAGGCCGCAATCGGGTGTGCGCCAGATCTCAGAGCCTAAGCTCAGCCAGGTAGCGCCGTAGCGCCGCCGCTGCTTGCTGTTCAACGCTTTGGCGGGTTTGGACCAGGCTGTCCAAGCTTTCGAGGCGGTCTTCCTGTTCGGACAACAGAGCGAGATAGCGACGCGAGAGGTCGCTGCCCTCCGGCACGGCAGCCAGGTTTTCCCGAAGCCGCCCTTGATCGCTGACGAGGGCCGCACGCTGGTCTTGTGCTGCGCTCAGAGCCCGACGCGCCTCTGCCAAGGCAGTGCGCAGGTCTGCCAGATCGCGCAGCTTCTCCTTCACCGCCTCCGGGAACTGGTCGGAGTCCAGGTAGAAGCCCAGGCGCGCGTCGTTCTGGTCTGCCAGTACCACCTCTTGGCTGATTGGGCGGGAGAGGGTGAGCGTCACTGTCTGGCTCTCGCCGGCCGCGAGCGTCAGCTTTTGGCGATAGCCCTCGAGGCTCTCGTTGGCCTCGGGCGTAGCACTGGACAGGCTCCAGCCGGGCAAGCGCGGGGTCTCGATCAGCAGCGTGCGGGCCGCGTCGCTGGCGCCGGTGACCTGGTAGCGATAGGTGATGCGGTCTTCCTGCGTCACCGTCATGATGCCGTCGGCGATGGTGACCTGGGTCACCGCCTGCGCGCGCTCTTCTCGCTCTGCCACGGTCACCTTGGCATCCAGCGCGAAGCTGATGAGTCGGCTGGACGCGGGCGCGAGCAGATCCAGGCGTGCGTCGCCCAGATAGCTGGTGCTGTCATCGCCAGCGCGCTGATAGAGGGTGATCAGGCCCGGCGGCAGGCTGGTCTCCGTGTTGTTGCGCAGATCTAGGCTGGAGAGTGGGTGGACGCCGGAAACGCCGGGGCGGTAGTAGGAGAGCTGCTCGCCCGGCAGGCCGCGGTCGAGGAACGGCACCAGCAGGGACTCGCCCTTGGCCAGGTCGACGGGATCGGGCAGCCGGAAGAGGGTCTGCGCCACGCCCTCGCGCGACCCGGCCTCCAGGATCTCTGCGTAGGCTGGGGCCGGCGCAGGGGCCGCTTCCGCTTGAAGTGCGGCGCGCGGGGCGCTGTCACCGGCTCGGGCAGCGAGGCCAAGGGGCGCCAGGGGTGCCAGAATGCGGGAGACGACGGAGACCGGGATTTCCGGACGATCCAGGTAGTAGCTCTCATAGAGCGCCTGGCGGAAGGCGACGGGGTTGCCGGAGACCAGGGTGAGTTCTACCCCCTCCCAGTTTTCGCCGCTTTGGTTTTCCAGCACGGCCCAGCCTTGCATTGCTGCCATAGGCTCGTCCTCAGCCAGGGACAGGCGATAGCTGGTCTTCCAAAGCGGCACTTCGACGACATAAGCCACGCGCAGGAGCCGCGGGCCTTCGCCCGGCGCGCTCAAGGTGAGGGTCCGGCGGTCACGCTCGCCATGGCGGGCCAGCGCTTCCAGGGCCTCGCTCACCTGCGCCTCCACCTGCGGATCGGTGAAACGCAGGCTCTCCGCCTCTTCCAGGACGAAACTGGCCAGGCCGCGGGCGCCCATGAGGGTGACGCGCGTGTGGCTGCTGGCCCGGCCTTGCTCGTCGATTACCTGCTCCTCGACCACCGAGAGGATACGGCCGCTGGCGCCCTGCGGGCCGCTGGCGGTGATCTCCGCGCCGGCCAGCGCGCGCAGTAAGGCGGCGGGGCTGGTGAGCGCTGCCTGATCGAAGGGCAAGGCTTCGAAGACCTGCGCCAAGGGTTGCCGGCCCGGCAAGGAGACAGCGCCGATCCGCCCGGCCTGGTCATAAACTACCAGTGACTTCAAGACGTCATCGACCTGCGCCAGGGGCACGGTGATCGCTAGCTCTGCGTCGCCGGTGACCTGCGCCTCGTACTCGAAGTAGCCGAGCCCGCCGGTTGAGAGCACGACCCGCTTCAAGTCGAGGTCTTGGGCGGCGGCAAGGGCCGGGAGGCTGATCAAAGCGACGGCCAGTAGGGCCGCTGTGCCAAGGGGGTGACGCATGCGGGGCTCTTCCTCGTGTCTCGCGTTTTCCTCGTTATAGCCTAGGACCTGTGGCTTTGCGCGCGTCACCCTGATGACGGCTTGGCGGCCATTGCAAGGCAGGCCTGCAGAGCTGAACGATGCGCACGGGCGCTGGCTCGGGCAGCTTCAGGCTATGGCAAGTGTCGAGAGCAAAGAAGAAGCGGCGGCGAGCGGCACCGCCAAGCTATGGCTGGCCTTGACGCCGGTCTTCTTCGTCGTCCTCTGGTCCACCGGATTCATCGGTGCCAAGCTGGGGTTGCCCGACGCCACGCCGCTTTTCTTTCTGACCCTGCGCTATGTCGCGGCGGCCGCCTTGCTGCTGGCCTGGATGCTGCTGCGCCGCGAGGCTTGGCCGCGGGGCTGGCGGGTCTATCTGGACCTCGCCCTCGTCGGCACCCTGCTGCACACCTTCTACCTGGGCGGAGTCTTCGTCGCCATCGACCGTGGGCTGGAGGCCGGGACCTCGGCCCTCATCGTCTCGCTGCAGCCGCTCTTGGTGGCCGCCCTGGCCGGCGTCTTCTTGGGCGAGCGGGTGCGTCCCATCCAGTGGCTGGGTCTGGTGCTGGGCTTAGCCGGTGTGGCGCTGGTGGTCTTCCGCAAGGCTGGCTTCGGCGAAGACGGCTTGGTGCCGGTGCTCTTCTGCGCGGGCTCGCTGCTCGCCATCACGCTTGCCGTGCTCTATCAGAAGCTGCGGCTGACTGCGGTGCCCCTGGTGGCCGGCAGCACCTTGCAGTTCGTCTTTGCGGCCATCAGTGGGGCGATCATCACCCTCATCTTCGAGCCTGACGCCCACATCGTCTGGAGCGAGGACTTTATCATCGCCTTCGTCTGGCTGGTGGTCGTGCTCTCGATCGGCGCGATCGGCCTCTTTCTCTACCTGGTCCGCCAAGGCGCGGCCTCGCGCGTCTCCAGCCTCTTCTTCCTAGTACCACCGGTGACCGCCCTCATCGCCTGGCCGCTCTTCGGCGAGCAGCTGGGCGTGGTGGAGCTGATCGGGATGGCAGTGGCCGGTCTGGGCGTGGCCTTGGTCAATCGTGCGTGAGAAGTCCTACGCCACCGACCAGACGACCAAACCGGCGATTGCGGCCAAGCCGACGTACTTGTGGGCGTAGTAGAGGTCCTTGTTCCAGGCCTTGAAGCGCCGCATGACCCGCCGGTAGTAGAAGATCGGCGGGAAGATCATGTTCAGGACGCCGCGGCTCTCCTTCGAGGGATCGTTTACCGAGGTGGTGGCCCGAACGAAGACCCGCTCCACCAGATAGGCGAAGGCCTCAACCGGCTTGAAGGTCAAAGGGCGCTTCACGTCCGCGAAGAGGATGATGCGCGCCTCATCGGTCTTGTTCTCGGCCGTGTGGATGAAGGTCTCGTCGAAGAGGACGGACTTCCCGTCGCGCCAGGAGTAAGGCTCGCCATCGACAAAGATCCGGCAGGCGTCGTCGCCAGGCGTCACCAGGCCCAGGTGATAGCGCAAGGACCCGGCGTAGGGGTCGCGATGCAGCGGCAGCTTGCCGCCCGGCGGCAGCAGCGTGAACATGGCGCCGCGGATCTCCGGCATCTCCTGCAAGAGCTTCACCGTGTGCGGGCAATGCTCTAAGGCGCTGGGCAGCATATCGCCGTACCACTTGAGGTAAAAGCGGTTCCAGCCGTTCTTCATGAAGGAATAGAAGGCTAGGTCGTACTTGGGATGCACCGGCTCTGGCAGCACGTCGCGGAAGATGATCTTGGCCTCGTCACGGATCGCCTCCCAATCTGCATCCAGACGGCGCAGGTTGGCAAATTGCTGCACGTCCAGGTAGGGTCGGTTCGGCACCGCGGAAAAGGCGTAGAAGAGACAGTTGATTGGCGCCATGAAGGCTGAATGGTCGGCGAACTGGCGCGACAGCTTGTGCCGCACCTTGCCGCGGCGCTGGATATAGAGGTTGCTGGCGATGAAGATCGCGACGATGACGGTCAAGGTGATCATAGGGCCTGCCTCGAAAGCGAACCTGCGGGCGGCAGCGTCGGGAACTCTACTGGCTGCGCACGCCTTGCTGCGATGACTTGGCTGTGCCCACTGCCATCGGCTAGACCCTTCTCGTCTTTGCAAAAGCCGCAGTCAAGGTCCAAGCCCGAGCGGAGCTTGCAGGCCAGGCCACCGATTTCCCTTGACCTAGCGGCGCGCTGGGTTTTGAACAAATCGCGTAAAAAGTTCAATTCAGGAGTCGCCCTCTTGCCGCTGGAGGTCCACGAAACCGTGCAGACCCGCCCATGATGGCACGCATGCCCGAACGCGAGCGCGAGCGGCTGGAGGCGCTGCGCCGCTTTCGCATCCTCGATACGCCGGCTGAGGCTGCCTTCGACCAGATCACCCGGGCGGTTGCGCGCAAGCTGGATGTGCCTATGGCGTTGGTGTCACTGGTGGACGAGGAACGCCAGTGGTTCAAGTCCTGCCGTGGGCTGGAGGCCCGCGAGACGCCGCGCGAGCAGGCCTTCTGCGCCCATGCGCTGGAGCGCTCGCGCGCGCTGGTGGTGCCGGACGCAGCGCAGGATCCGCGCTTTCAGGACAATCCCTTGGTCACCGGGCCGCTAGGCGTGCGCAGCTACTGCGGGGCGCCCTTACGCCTGCCGAACGGACTGGTGCTGGGCACGCTCTGCGTCATCGACAAGGAGCCGCGAACCTTCAGCGAGAGCGAGATTGCCTTTCTGGAGGATATGGCACCGGTCGTGGTCAGCATGATGGAGTTCCGGCTGGCCGCCCAGCAAGAGATCAGCCGGGAGAGTGCCGCTGCCCAGTCGGCGCAGCGCGGGCTCCTCCAACGCAGCCAGGCTTTGGCCGATGCCGAAGAGCGCTTCGGTGATCTGGCGGCTAACCTGCCGGGCCTGGTCTACCGTCTGCGGATGGAGCCGGACGGTCGGCACCGCCTCCTCTTTATCAGCAAGTCCGTGGAGCGCTTGCTGGGCCTGGATGCTGCAAGCGTGATCGCCAATCCCGACCTCTTCTTCGGGGCGCTGCATCCAGAGGACAGCGCCAGCTGCTTTGCGAGCTTGACAGCTATCGCCGAGACCGGGGCGACCCAACCTTGGCAAGGGCGACTGATGGGCGCCGGCGGGGTCTATGGCTGGTTCCGTGGGTCCGCCACGCCGCGCCAGATGGACGATGGCTCGCTGGTGATGAACGGGATCCTTTTGGAGATCACCGAACAGGTGCGGGCTGAAGAAGGCTTGCGCCAAGCGCAGAAGCTGCAGGCCATCGGGCAGCTCACCAGCGGCATCGCGCATGACTTCAACAACCTGCTGGCGGTGGTCCAGGGCAACGCGGAGCTCTTGGGCGACCGGGTGGGGGAAGATCACCCAGCCGTTGGCGCTATTCTCAGGGTCGCCACCCGCGGTGCGGAGTTGACGGAGCGCCTGCTCGCCTTCTCCCGCCAGCAAAGCCTCTCGCCACAAGCGGTCGATCTGGGGCTGCTGGTATCGGATGTCGCGGGCCTGCTGCGGCGCACCCTGGGCCGGCGGGTACAGGTGGAGACCACTGCGGTGCCCGACCTTTGGCTGGCCTCGGCCGATCCGGGGCAGATGGAAAACGCACTGGTCAACCTGGCCTTGAACGCGCGTGACGCCATGCCGAACGGTGGCGTGATCGAAATCAGTTGCACCAACCTTTCCATCAGCGATGCCCAGGCTGAGCGCAGCGGTGCTAGCGCCGGCGGCGACTACGTCGTCTTGCGTGTGCGTGACGAGGGCCAGGGCATGTCGGCGGCCGTGCAGGCCCGCGCCTTTGAGCCCTTCTTCACTACCAAGGAGAGCGGGTCGGGCAGCGGCCTCGGTCTCTCCATGGTCTATGGGTTCGTGCGCCAGTCGGGCGGGCAGGTTCTAATCGAAAGCGCCAGCGGGCAAGGGACTGCCATCTCTATCTGGCTGCCGCGTGCGCGTGCACCGGAAGAGAACGCAGCTGACGACGAGGCCGGAGTGGACCTTCGGGGCAAGGGCGAGCGGGTTCTGGTGATCGACGACAATGAGGACGTCGCGGTCCTGGTCACCCGCCTCCTGGAGGATTTGGGCTATGTTCCGGTCACCCTGCCGGATGCGCAATCGGCGTTGCGGCGGCTGGCGCAAGACCCCTTCGATCTAGTGCTCTGCGATCTGCAGCTGCCGGGCACAGGGGGGAAGACCTTCCTTGACCTGGCGCGCGGTCTGGACCCGGACTTGCGTCTGGTCTTCATGTCCGGCGATGCCAGCGACAGCGTGATGCCGCAGCGCGACGCCGACGGCGGGCTGCTGATGAAGCCCTTCAGCAAAGTCACCCTGGGCCGAGTCGTTCAGGCGGCCTTGGCTGGCGCAAGCGTTCAGGCGGTCTAAGCCGTTCGGTCGGTGTGACGCAGCCTCTTGTCCCCTAATCGATAGTTTTAGTCGTTTCCCGGTCATTGAGCGCGGAAATCGCTATCGCTTTGTGTGAATGTCTTGCGTTACGCTTCTGTGAATAAGACGCACAGAGCGCCCGAAAGCCTGGCGCTACTGTGACACGACAGGGAGACATAAGGATGGCTGAACCCTCAAAGGCGGTGGCGTCCGGCGCGATCACGATCAATACGGTCTTCGTGGTGTCGATGCTGGCCTGTGCTGCGATCGGGCTATGGGGCATCCTTGACCCCAACAGCATGACCGCGACCCTGCTGGGCTTCACCAACTTTACGCTGACCGGCGTCAGCTGGGCCTGGCTGATGATCTGCACGGCCTTCCTGATCCTCTCGGCCTACATGGCCTTCGGCCCCTATGGCAAAATCCGCTTGGGCAAGGACGATGAGGAGCCGGAGTTCTCCACCCCCTCCTGGATCGCCATGCTCTTCGCCGGCGGCATGGGTTCGGGCCTGCTGCTCTGGGGCCCGGCGGAGCCTATGTACCACTACGTCAGCCCGCCTGGCATGGAGGGCGGCACGGCAGAGGCGGCCCGCCAGGCGCTGGTCATCACCAACCTGCACTGGGGCTTCCACGCCTGGGCGATCTACGCCGTCTGCGCGCTGGCGATTGCCTATTTCACCTTCCGGCGCGGCCAGCCGTCGATGATTTCCACGCCGATCAAGGCGCTCTTCGGCGGCAACACCGGCGAGGGCATGGGCAAGGTCGCCGACATCCTGGCGGTCATGTCGGTGGTCTTCGGCCTGGCGGGCTCCTTGGCGATGGGAACCTTGGCGGTGCGTTCCGGCTCCTTCTACGCTTTCGGCACCGACGAGACGGTGACGACGGCCCTGATCATCCTGGGCATCCTCTTCGTCTGCTACATGCTCTCGGCCACCACCGGCGTGGACAAGGGCATCAAGATCCTCTCCAACATCAACATGGTCATCGCCATCGTGATCATGCTGGTGGTGCTCTTCGCCGGGCCGACACGCTTCCTCTTGGAGACCTTTATCGACTCCATCGGCTCTTACTTCGCTGGCCTCATCACCATGTCCTTCAGGCTCTTCCCCTTCGAAGACCTGGGCGGCTGGTCGGCCGGCTGGACCTTGACCTACCTCATCTGGTGGATCGCCTGGGGCCCCTTTATCGGCATCTTCGTCGCCCGCATCAGCCGTGGCCGGACCATCCGCGAGTTCTGCATCGGTGTCATCTTCGTGCCGACCCTCTTCTCCATGCTCTGGTTCTCGGTCTTTGGCGGGGCCGGCTTCTACATCGAGATGTTCGGCGGCGGCGGTTTGCAAGAGATCATCTTTGAAGATGCCACCAAGGCGCTCTTCGCCTTCTTGAGCTACTTCCCTGGTGGCGAGGTGATGAACATTCTGGCGGTCGCGCTCATGTTCATCTTCCTGGTAACCTCGGCAGACTCGGGCACCTTCGTGCTCTCGATGATGACCACCGGCGGCAACCTGAACCCGCCAGTGCTGCAGAAGCTGGTCTGGGGCACCCTGATCGCCGCCATCACCGTGGCCGCGCTCTTCACCGGATCGGTGGCGGTGGCCAAGGCCATGGCGATCACCGGGGCTATTCCCTTCACGGTCATCGTGCTGATGCAGATCGTGAGCTTCTTGCGTGAGATCCGCAAAGAGACCCGGCCGCCCAAGGCGATCGAGGCGCGCGGCGCCACGGTTGGCCGCGGCAGTACGGTTCAGAGCTGAGGGAGGGTTTGATCATGCGACAGCTGTTGAAGCCTTTCCTCGCGCTCCTCCTCCTGGTCGGCCTGGCGGCCTGCGGGGACGGCGGGGACCGCATCAAGATCGGCGCCAAGAACTTCGGCGAGAGCCGGGTTCTGGCGCACATGATGGCGGCCCTGGCCCAGGAGCAGGGCCTCCCCGTGGCCGGCGTGATCGATTACGACAGCACGCCGGCGATCATGGAGGCCCTGAAGCGCGGCGATATCGACGCCTATCCGGAGTACAACGGCACCGGCCTGGTCATGCTGGGCCAGAACCCGACTGCCGATGGCGCCGAGGCGACGGAGCGGGTGCGCGCGCTCTATGAACCCCTGGGATTTTCCTGGCGGGCCAAGATGGGCTTTGCCAACAACTATGGCCTGGCCATGCGGGCCGAGCGTGCGCAGGAGCTAGAGATCTCCACCATCTCCGAGCTGGTGTCGCAGGCGCCGCAATTGGTCTTCGGTGTGGAAGACGACTTCGTAGTGCGTCCGCTGGACGGCTTGCAGGCACTACAGCGGCGCTATGGCCTGGACTTTGCCGCGACCGAGGTCGTGCCCTTGAGCGACCGGGCGCTGCTCTATGATCAGCTGCTCGACGGCGACCTGGATGTGATCGAGGTCTTCACCACCGACGGGCAGATCGCCGACTATGGCTTGGTCCTGCTAAGGGACGATCTGGAGTTCTTCCCGGTTTATGAGGCTTCGCCGCTGGCGCGCGCAGCCTCGCTCTCTGCCCACCCCGGCTTCGGCGCGGCACTGGATGCCTTGGACGGAAAGATCGACAGCGACCTGATGCAAGACCTGAACCGCAAGGTCGATATCGAGGGCCGCTCGCCGGAAGCCGTCGCCCGTGATGCCCTGGCGCGTATGGGGCTGTTGCAGTCCGGCGCAGTGGTGGTGGAAGAGCCGCTGCTGATTGCGGCCTCGCCCTATGTGGGGGAGGGGGCGGCAGCCTCCGCAGCGCTTAGGGCAGCGCGCTCCGCCTTCGTTGGCCGTGACGTGCAGATCGATCCGACGCATACGCCCTTGGACCGGGTGGCCAGCGGCGACGCACGCCTGGCGCTGGTCGGTGCCGATGCCTTCTTCGATACCTCCGGCCCGGCGCCGACCCGCGATGAGCGCTTCGAGGCGGTGGCAGTGATCGGCCAGAACCTGATCCATCTGGTGACGCCGCAGTTCGGCCCAACCAACCTGAGCGAGGCGCAGTCCATTCTGGTGGGCCCTGAGGGCTCCTCCTCCTACCGTATCGGCAGCTTGCTGAAGGATGGTCTGAATCTCGACGCTGCACTGGTTCCTGGTGACGGCGACAGCACGGCTGACCTGGTCGGCCGGCTGGACCCCGAGGGCCAGGAGGTTGCCGTGGTCTTCGCACCGCAGGGCGACCGCGCGCTGGTGGATGCCTTCGGCGATGGCGGTCATCGCCTGCTGAAGGTGGATGGCTGGAGCGAAGGCGCCAACTTGGTGCGCTTCCCCTTCCTGCGGGAGGCACGGATCAGCCCTGACGTCTACCGCGGCCAGGTGGGCGCGATCGACACCTTGGGCTCGCAGTTGGTTCTGGCCGGACCGGCCGAGGTCAGCGGCGATGCCGTCGGCGACCAGGGTCCAAGCTCCATCGCAGTGGGCCTCAGCCCCATCTCCGGCGCGGCGGTGCGGACGCTGAGCGCTTCGGTGGCCGGTGCGCCTTTCATCGACCCTGCCTTGAAGCAGGCGCCGGCCTTGGCGCCGGAGCTGCCGTCACCACCGGCCGCCATCAACCCTTCACCCTATATCTCAATTCTGAGCCTGATCGTGGTGATCCTCTTGGTCTGGCTGGCCTACCTCTATGTCCGCCCCGAAGTGCGGTGACGGGAGAAGAAGAACAATGCCCATCCTTGCCCCGCTCGACCTGGTAGACCCGGAGACCAGCGACAAAGTCCTGCGCGCCGCTGTGGTGCAATGCCAGATGACCGGGCTGCCGCTAACCGCCATGACTGTGGTCCCTAACATCGTGACCGGCATCGACTACCGCTATGCCATCCGCGGCGAGATGCATGGCTCCGGCGACTACGACATGGCCAAGATCGTGCAGGAGACCCTTGATCACCTGAACCAGTTCGTAGCCGAGCGCACGCCGGAGGGGATGGAGATCCAAACCATCACCCGCCACGGCACGGTCTACGAGCAAGTGCTGCTGGTCGCCGAGGAGATCGGCGCTGAGCAGATCGTCATCGGCGCGCACCGCCCCGGCCTGGCTGACTTCCTCATCGGCCCCAACACAGCGCGTATCGTCCGTCACGCCAAGTGCTCGGTGAACGTGATCCGACTTTAGAGCAGGAAGGGATAGCCGCCTTCGTGCTTCAGAAGCGCGATCTTCGTCTCCACCCCGCCGCGGGCTGAGAAGCCGCCGAGGCCCTGGGCCGAGAGAACCCGGTGGCAGGGGATGATGATGGGGATGGGGTTGGCGCCACAGGCGGCCCCCACCGGCTGGCCATAGGTGCCGAGGTCCTGTGCCAGCTCACCGTAGCTGCGGGTTTGGCCATAGGGGATGGCCTGTAGTGCCTTGAGCACGGCCTGCTGGAAGGGACCGCCTTCCGGCGCCAGCGGCAGGTCGAACTCGCGTAGGGTCCCGTCGATGTAGGCCTGCATCTGCTGCACGGCCCGCGCCAAGAGGGGCGTGCTGGCGGCCTCCTGCCGCTCGGTCCAGATGACCTGGACGATGGCGCCCTCGCGCTCGACCAGGCCGATGCCGCCGAAGGGGGAGGGCAGGGTGGCTAGCGGCATGAGACACCTGCCCTGCCCAATGACGCTTTTCGATGGGGCCGCCCGTATCCGCCCGCCCTAACCTCATCCTGAGCTTGTCGAAGGATGTGCCCCAAGCGCGAACTCCTCCATGGCGCATGCTTCGACAGGCTCAGCATGAGGGGCGTGCTTGGAGGATGCGGCGTGTCTCTAAGGCGATCCTGCGCATGCGAAGGAGCCAAGGAGCGTCTAGCGGTGGTCTGAAGAACCTGACGCATCAGCGGCCTTTAATGTCGATTGCAGCTACCCTTTGGCAGCTGCTGCTGCCTACATAGAGGATCATGGTTCTCGCGCTCCTTAAGCACGGCCTCCGCGGCCGCTATTCGCCCCGGCCCGATTTCCGGCATGCGGCGGATCTCCAGCCCTCCTATGACGTGGTCATCATCGGTGCCGGCGGGCATGGGCTGGCGACGGCCTACTATCTGTCACACTACCACGGCATCAGAAAAGTCTGCGTCATCGACAAGGGCTATCTGGCGGGCGGCAACACGGCGCGGAATACGGCGGTCATCCGCTCCAACTACATCACCCCGCAGTCGGTGCGCTTCTACAAGGAGAGTGTGGAGCTCTTCCAGACGCTGTCGGAGGAGCTGGACTACAATATGCTCTATACGCAGCGCGGACAGCTGACCTTGGCGCACTCCGACGCCACCCTGCGGACCTTCCGCATGCGTGCCGAGGTCGGCAAGCACTGCGGCACCAAGATCGAGCTGGTGGACCGCAAGGAGATCGAGAAGCTGGTGCCGACACTCTCCATGCCGGAGGACCATCGCTACCCGATTCTCGGCGGCCTCTGGCACCCGGACGGCGGGACCGGGCGCCACGATGCCGTTGCCTGGGGCTATGCGGCGCGGGCCATGGACAAGGGCGTGGAGGTGCATCAACGCACCGAGGCCTTGGGCATCGTGAAGGAAGGCGACCGGGCCGTCGGCGTGGAGACCAACCGCGGTACCATTCGTGCCGGAAACATCATCCAGGCCGTCGCCGGCTATTCCAGCGTAGTGGCGAAGATGGCCGGCTTCCGGCTGCCGATCCGCAGCTTCCCGCTGCAGGCCATGGTGACCCAGCCGCTGAAGCCCTTCTTGAACCCCTTGGTCTCCTCCGCCGGTCTGCATGCCTATGTCTCGCAGACCTCGCGTGGGGAGATCGTGATCGGCGGTGGCTCGGACCCATATGAGCTCTACTCCACCCGCTCCACCCTGGATCTGAAGGAGAGCCTGATTGGGCACACGCTGGAGCTCTTCCCCTTCCTGGCCAAGGTGCGGCTCTTGCGGCAGTGGGCCGGCATCACCGACATGACGCCCGATTACAGCCCGATCATGGGCGAGAGCCCGGTCAGGAACTACTGGCTGGACGCCGGCTGGGGCACCTGGGGTTTCAAGGCGACGCCGGTTACCGGCAAGCGCATGGCCGAATGTGTCGCCAACGAGAAGGCTCCCGAGATCCTGGAGCCCTTCCGTCTCAGCCGCTTCAAGACCTTCGACCTGGTGAACGAGATGGGCGCCACGGCGGCCAGCCACTGACCGCGGCGAGTAGAAAGCGAGATCCATGAAGATCATGACCTGCCCGCTGAACGGGCCGCGCAATATCTCCGAATTCGCCGCCGGTGGCGAAGTGGTGATCCAGCCCGACCCGCGCGACCTAAGCGACGAGGCCTGGGCCGACCACGTCTTCCTGCAGAACAACACCTTGGGTGTGGTGCGTGAGTGGTGGTGCCACACCCCCTCCAGCTACTGGTTCATCGCTGAGCGCCACACCGGCAGCGATGAGATCCTGAGGACCTATCCGGCCAGCGAGCTCTTCAAGGACCGGGTCGACTTCGAGGCCAGAGAGGAGAGCGCCTGATGGCCAGCACCCAACTCGACACGCCGGTCCCGGGCCTGGCCCGCACCTCGGCGGAGGCGCCCGGCGCCCAAGCGCGCGGCGGGGTCAACCGCTTAACCGCACCGGCCGGCCTGCTGATCGACCACAACAAGCCGGTCAGCTTCACCTTCGAGGGCAAGGCCTACCGCGCGCTGGAGGGCGATACCATTGCCTCGGCGCTGGCCGCCAATGGCGTCTGGCTGCTCTCCCGCTCCTTCAAGTATCACCGCCCGCGCGGCGTGCTGACCATGGCCGGCCAGGATGCCAACACCCTGGTGCAGCTGCGCGACGAGCCCAATGTGCTGGCCGACCGCACCCCGGTCACCGACGGGCTGGAAGTCTGGGGCCAGAACTACACCGGCAGCCTGGCGAAGGATCGCGACCGGGTGCTGGATTACTTCGGCCGCTTTATGCCGGTGGGCTTCTACTACCGCGCCTTCATGAAGCCGCGTTTCGATCAGGCCTATGAGCCCTTGATCCGCAAGAAGGCCGGGCTGGGCAAGGTCAATCTCAACGCCCCGCACGGCTATTACGATAAGGCCTACCTCTTCTACGACCTGGTCGTCGTCGGCGGCGGGCCGGCTGGTCTGCAAGCGGCCGTGACGGCGGCCGAGGCCGGCGCCCAGGTGCTGCTGGTGGAGGAGAACCCGGAGCTGGGCGGTGCCTTGTCCTACGCCCGCTTCGACGCCGAAGGCGCCTTGGGTCTGCGCCGCCGGCAGGAGCTGATCGCCGCCGCTGAGGCCCAGCCGAACCTCACCATCATGACCGACGCGCTCTGCAACGGCTGGTTCGCCGACCACTATCTGCCGGTGATCAAGGGCAACCGCCTCTACAAGGTGCGGACCAAGCAGATGATCGTGGCCAGCGGTTCTATCGAGCAGCCGGCACAGTTCCGCGGCAACGACCTGCCCGGCGTGATGCTGGGCTCCGCCGCCCAGCGTTTGATCCGTCTCTATGGCGTGCGCCCTGGCCAGCGCGCCGCCGTTTTGGCCGGCAACGACCATGCCTATGGCGTGGCGCTGGACCTGCAGGATGCAGGTGTCGAGGTGGCTTGTATCATCGAGCTGCGCGACGACCCTGGCCCCGGCCCCATGGCTGCCGCCGCCCGCGACCGCGGCTTCACCATCACCACGGGGCATTGCGTGCAAGAGGCTGTGGCGGCCACCGGCAAGCCGCATCTGGGCTCTATCCGCGTCTCGCGGATCACCGGCCCGGGCACCTTCGATCACGGCAGCGAGCGGGTGGACTGCGACCTGCTGGCCATGTCGGTCGGCTACACCCCCACCTATCAGCTGGCGCTGCAAGCGGGTGGGCGTCTCTCCTACGACGACGAGGCGGCCCACTTCGAGATCGAGCGTTTGCCGGACGGCATGGCCTTGGCGGGTTCAGTGAACTCCGCCTACGACCTGGAGGCCGTTGAGGCGGAAGGACGCCGTGCCGGCTGGCAGGCTGCCCAGGCCCTGGGCCTCGATGCGGGCACAGAGCCGGCGGTCCCGGCGGAGCGCGGGGCGCAGGGGATCAACCATCCCTGGCCGCTCTTCAAGCACTCCCGCGGTAAGGACTTCGTCGATTTTGACGAGGATCTGCAGGTCAAGGACATCGTGAACGCGGTGGCCGAGGGCTACAACGAGCTGGAGCTGGTGAAGCGCTTCTCCACCGTCGGCATGGGCCCCAGCCAGGGCCGCCACTCGGCGCTCGCCACCGCCCGCCTGGTGGCCAAGGAGACCGGACGCACAGTGGCTGAGACTGGCGTTACCACCGCGCGTCCTCCTTTTGCCGCTGAGACCCTCGGCGTGTTGGGTGGCCGGGTCTTCGAGCCGGAGCGGCTGACTGCCATGCACCATCGCCACCTGGAGCAGGGCGCGGTGATGATGACCGCCGGCCTCTGGTGGCGCCCGGCCTTCTACGGGCCGAAGGAGAAGCGCGAGGACCTCATCGCCAAGGAGGTTCATGCCGTCCGCCACAAGGTCGGCCTGATCGACGTCTCCACCCTGGGCGGGCTGGAGATCCGCGGCCCCGACGCGGCGGAATTCATGAACCGCCTCTACACCTTTTCTTACAAGAAGCAGCCGGTGGGCCGTGCCCGCTATCTCTTGATGACCAACGAGCAGGGCGTGGTCATCGACGATGGTGTGGCCTGCCGCCTGAGTGAGGAGCACTACTACGTCACCGCCACCACCGGCGGCGTGGACCGGGTCTACCGCCAGATGCTCTTGTGGAACGCGCAGTGGCGGCTGCAGGTGGACGTCGCCAGTGTGACTGCTGCCTATGCCGGGGTGAACCTGGCCGGGCCGAGGTCGCGTAAGGTCCTGGAGCATCTGGGCAGCGACATCGACTTCTCGGCTGAGGCTTTCCCCTACATGGGCGTGCGGACCGGCCATGTCGGCGGCATCCCGGCACGGCTCTTGCGTGTCGGCTTCGTCGGCGAATTGGGCTACGAGATCCACGTGCCCTCTGGCTATGGCGAGGCTCTCTGGGACGCGCTGCTGGAGGCTGGCAAATCGGAGCGGATCAAGCCCTTCGGCGTCGAGGCCCAGCGCGTGCTGCGCCTGGAGAAAGGGCACATCATCATCGGTCAGGACACGGACGCCATGACCACCCCGGACGAGGTCGACATGGCCTGGGCGGTCTCGAAGAAGAAGCCCTTCTTCGTCGGACAGCGCTCCATCGAACTACGCCGCCGCCATCCTTCGGCCCGGCGGCTGGTCGGCTTCACCCTGCCCAAGTCATCGATCGTCCCGCTGGAGAGCAACATCCTGCTGGACGGCGAGGGTGAGATGGCGGGCTTCATCACCTCCGCTGCCCGCTCTGAGGCCTGCGACGCCGTCATCGGCCTGGCCTATGCCCCGGCGGAGACGCAAGCCGGCGACAGCCTGACCATCAAGCTGACCAACGGCCGGCGGCTGGAGGCCAAGGCCTGCGCCCCGCACTTCTTCGATCCCGACAACCAGCGCCAGGAGCTTTAGGCATGAACGCGCCCCTCCGCCGTTCCTTCGCCGAGGCCCGCCAGGTCGAGGCCGGTGCCCGTTTCGAGCCCCTGAACGATGGTCAAGTCGCAGTCTCCTACGCTAACGCGACGGACGAGCAGGCCACCGCGCGGCGCCTTGGCCTGGCCGACCTCTCGCCGCTGGGCCGCATCGGCTTCAAGGGGGCAGGCACCTGTGATTGGCTGGCCAGCAAGGGCCTGACCATTCCAGAAGCGCCCAACCGCGCCGCCGTGCAGAGCGATGGCCGCCTGGCCCTGCGTCTGGCCGATCAGGAGATCTTCTTGACGGCCGCGCTCTCCGGCACGGGTGAGGCACCGGCGGAGCTTGAGGCCGCATGGAACCGCGCGCGCAAGGCCCAGCGCGGCTTTCCCCTGCCGCGTCAGGACACGCACGCCTGGTTCCTGGTGACGGGTGAGCAGGCCGACAGCCTCTTCGCCAAGCTCTGCGGCGTCGATCTGCGCCCAGCCCACTTCGCCGATCTGGAGATCGCCCAGACCTCCATCGCCCGGATGAGCGGCGTGATCTGCCGCCAGGACCTGGGCGGCACCTTGGCCTATCACCTGCTGGCGGACTCTGCCTCAGCCCACTACCTCTGGGGCTGCTTGCTAGACGGCATGCAAGAGTTCCACGGCGGTCCGGTCGGCCTGCATGCCGTGCAAGCACTGGCAAAGGCATAACTGACAGCCTTTCTGTTTAGCCCGCTCGAGAAAACGAAAGGCCCGCGAAGGCGGGGGGATGGCGCGATTGAGCCTTGGTCTTGTCGTGCGCGCGATACTCTCGCGTCGGCAGCAGGCCTAGTCTGCCAGCCGCGTTCAGGCTGGAACGCGCCTTCCTCTCACCAGCGGCTCCAAAACCGGGGAGACACCAAGAATGCCCAAGAGCGATATCGAGATTGCCCGCGAAGCGACCATGAAGCCGATCCATGAGATCGGGACCAAGGTCGATATCCCCGCCGATGCCCTGCTGAACTATGGCCCCTACAAGGCCAAGGTCTCGCTGGACTTCGTGAAGAGCCTGGAGGACAAGCCGCGCGGCAAGCTGATCCTGGTGACGGCCATCAACCCCACCCCGGCGGGTGAGGGCAAGACCACCACCACGGTTGGCCTGGGCGACGGCCTGAACCGCATCGGCAAGAAGGCGATGATCTGCCTGCGCGAGCCCTCGCTTGGCCCCTGCTTCGGCGTGAAGGGTGGGGCGGCCGGCGGCGGCTATGCCCAGGTGGTACCGATGGAGGACATCAACCTGCACTTCACCGGCGACTTCCACGCCATCGGTGTCGCGCACAACCTGCTCTCAGCCCTGGTCGACAACCACATCTATTGGGGCAACCAGCTGGGGATCGACAGCCGCCGAGTGGCCTGGCGCCGCGTCGTCGACATGAACGACCGCTCGCTGCGCGCCATTAACTCCTCGCTGGGCGGGGTCTCCAACGGTTTCCCGCGTGAGGACGGCTTCGACATCGTCGTGGCCTCCGAGATCATGGCCATCTTCTGCCTGTCGCGCGACCTCGCCGACCTGACCGAGCGCTTGGGCAAGATCGTCGTCGCCTACACCCGCGAGAAGAAGGCGGTAACGGCAGCCGAGCTCTCTGCGCCCGGCGCCATGGCGGTGCTCTTGAAGGACGCGCTGGCCCCCAACCTGGTGCAGACCTTGGAGAACAACCCGGCCTTCATCCACGGCGGCCCCTTCGCTAACATCGCGCACGGCTGCAACACAGTGATCGCCACCGAGACCGCCTTGAAGCTGGCCGACTATGTCGTCACCGAGGCCGGCTTCGGCGCCGACCTGGGAGCGGAGAAGTTCTTCGACATCAAGTGCCGCAAGGCCGGCCTGCGCCCCGACGCAGCCGTCATCGTCGCTACCATTCGCGCGCTGAAGATGCACGGCGGTGTCGCCAAGGAGGATCTGGGTGCTGAGAATGTCGCGGCGGTGAAGGCCGGCGGCGAGAACCTGGCCCGCCACATCCGCAACGTGAAGTCCTTCGGCGTGCCGGTGGTGGTTGCCATCAACCGCTTCATCACCGACACCGATGCCGAGGTGGAGGCGGTGAAGGAGATGGCGGCCGGCCTCGGCGCCACCGCCATCCGCTGCAACCACTGGGCTGAGGGCGGCAAGGGCACCGAGGATCTGGCCAACCACGTGGTGAAGGTGATCGAGGAAGGCACCGCCGACTTCGCCCCGCTTTATGCCGACGAACTCAGCCTCTGGGAGAAGGTGCAGACCATTGCCACCAAGCTCTACGGCGCCGAGGGCGTGCAGGCTGACAAAGCGGTCATGACCCGCTTCAAGGACCTGCAGGACCAGGGCTACGGCCACTTCCCGGTCTGCATGGCCAAGACGCAGTACTCCTTCTCCACCGACCCCAACCTGAAGGGCGCCCCCTCCGGCCACACCCTGACGGTGCGAGAGGTGCGCCTCTCCGCCGGTGCCGAGTTCATCGTCGTGGTCTGCGGTGACATCATGACCATGCCCGGCCTGCCCCGCGTCCCGGCCGCCAACAAGATCTACCTGAACGAAGAAGGCCAGATCGAAGGCCTCTTCTAGCCGCCGTCGCGGCCTTTTCGTTACCTGGAGATGGCGGTAGGGTCTTGGCTCTGCCGCCATTTCTTTGCCTGGAGGAGAGGTTTCTTATGAGCGACGCGAAGAATCGTCAGGTGCTGTTGAAGGCGCGGCCGGAGAGCATTCCGCAGGCTGAGCACTTTGAGGTGACGGAGAGCGCTGTGCCGGAGCCGGGAGAGGGGCAGTTCCTGCTCCGCAACGCCTTCCTCTCCGTCGATCCGGCGATGCGCGGCTGGGTCAGCGCGGTCGCGAACTACTCCGAACCGGTGGCCCTGGGCGCCGTCATGCGGGCCATCACCGTCGGCCAGGTGGTGGCCTCCCGCCACCCGGACTACCGGGAGGGCGAGTGGGTCTGCGGCCTCTTCGGCTGGCAGGACTATGCGCTGTCTGACGGCTCCAACGTCTGGTTCAAGCACCACTATGACGACCTGCCGGTCTCCACCTCGTTGGGCCTTCTAGGCATCAATGGCATCACCGCCTACTTCGGCCTGCTGGACGCCGGCCGGCCCAAGGCGGGAGACACGGTGGTGGTCTCAACCGCTGCCGGCGCCGTTGGCTCCGCCGTCGGCCAGATAGCCAGGATTAAGGGCTGCCGCACGGTGGGCATCACCAGCACGCCAGAGAAGATGGCGCTTTGCCGAGAGGTCTATGGCTTCGACGCCGCCCTCAGCTACCGCGAGGGCGATCTGGACGCAGCCCTGGCGGCGGCCTGCCCCGATGGCGTCAACGTCTACTACGACAACACCGCCGGCGCGATCTCCGACGCCGTCTACCGCCAGCTGGCCCTCGGCGCCCGCTGTGTCATCTGCGGCACCGCCTCTCTCTCCTCCTGGGACCCTTGGCCAGAAGGCCCCAGGATCGAGCGCCACCTTCTGGTCAAGCGCGCCTCAATCCAGGGCATTCTCCTCTTCGATTTCGCCGAACGCTTCGCGGAGGCCCGCGCGGCACTCGCCGGCTGGCTGCGGGAGGGGAAGCTCGCCTACCGGGAGGAGGTGCTCGACGGGATCGAGGAAGCGCCTGGGTCGATCGCTCGGCTTTACGCGAGCGAGAATGTGGGGAAGCTGTTGATCAGGCTCTAGACGAGGCGAAGAACTGAATGGTCGCGCGTGATGAGTTGTGCCGGGATCGAAGGCAGTGCTCTTGGCACAATCCCGCAAACCAACCCGCTGACGCTCCAGAGAGCCTCCCGAGCGGGGCTCGTCACCCCGCTCGGAACTTGCTTTAGAACTTCATCCAGTCGCCGCTCTGCTCGAAGGCGTGGGCGGCGCGGTAGATGGTGGGCTCGTCGAAGTGCTTGGCGACCAGCATCATGGAGATCGGCAGGCCGTCGGTCTGGCCACAGGGGATGGCCATGGCCGGGTGGCCGGTGATGTCGAAGGGGCTGGTGTTCGGCAGCATCTCGAAGGCACGGCCCAGCGCCTCGGCCTTGTCGGTCACGTCTTCCGGCAGCTTGGTCGCCTTGATCGGCAAGGTCGGCATCATGATGAGATCGCAGTCCTTCAGCGCCTTGTCGTAGGTCTCGGTCAGCAAACGCGCCAGGTTCTGCGCCTTGGCGTAGTAGTGACCGCGGTGGTGCTTGATGAAGTACTCGCCCACCAGCATGGAGACCTTAAGCGTGTGCGAGAGCTCGTCGGCACGGGTGCGCCAGGCGGCGTGGGTGTCCAGAAGGGCGGTGGAGTAGAGGCCCTTCCAGTTCATACCCATGCCGTTGCCCTGCATCATCTGCAACTGCAGGCCCTCCAGCGCGATGGGGGTCCAGATGGCTTGGCCCTTCAGGTGCATGGGGATGGAGATCTCGGTGACCTCGGCGCCCAGCTTGGCCAGACGCTTGGCCGCCGACTTGACGCTGGCGTCGACGTCCTTCTCGGAGTTCTCGTGGCCAAAGCCCTCTTTCAGGACGGCGATCTTCAGGCCCTTGACGCCCTTGTCCAGCGCCTTGCGGTACTTGTGGGTCTTCACCTTGTACTGGCGCGGGTCCAGTCCGTCCTCGCCGGCGAGGACCTCCAGCAGGAGCGCGTTGTCCTCGACCGTCGCGGTCATCGGTCCGGTGTGATCGATGGTGCTCTCGATCGGCATGACGCCGGTGTAGGGCACCAGGCCGTGTGTCGGCTTCATGCCATAGATGCCGCAGTAGGCCGCCGGCATGCGGATGGAGCCGCCCTGGTCGCCGCCGATGGCCATATCGACCTCTCCAGCCGCCACCAATGCGCCACTGCCCGAGGAGGAGCCGCCGGCCGAATAGCCGGCCTTGCGCGGGTTCTCCACCGGGTGCGGGGTGGAGGTATGGCTACCGCCGGAGAGGCAGAAGTACTCGCAGACCGCCTTCCCCTTGATGGTGCCGCCGGCGTCCAAAACGCGGGTGACGATGGTGGCGTCGAGGTTGGGGGAAAAGCCCTCCAAGGTCGTGGCACCGTTGCGCATCGGCACGCCGGCCAGCTGCACATTGTCTTTCAGCGCGATGGTCTTTCCGGCCAGCGGGCCGGAGCGCGCGCCCTTGATCTCGGTCTTCACATACCAGGCGTTGTTCGGGTTCTCCTCGCCAGTCGGCTTGTAGCCCGGCGTCCTGGGGTACTTCACCGGCGGGATGTAGTCGGGCATGCCTTCGACCACATCATAGGAGGAGGTGATGATGCCTTGCATGGCCTCGTGGAAGAACTCGATCTCCTCGCCGCTCATCGACATGTAGAGGTCGTCGACGATGTCTTCCAACTGCTCGTAGGTAGGTCCGCGGACAGGCATGGCTGCTTTCCTTTTCTTGTGTTTATCAGGGGGGAGAGAGGTCTCAAACGGCGAAGAGCTCGCTCGAGACCTGGATGATAGGATCGGCCGCCAACAGCGGCTTGGCGATGGCGAAGAAGGCGGCCGTGGAGTCAGACCCGTTGTGCGCCTCCATGGCCGCGCGGTCGCGGAAGCGCTCATAGGTCGTGAAGACGGTCGGGTTATCGGGATCTTGGCCCACGTGGTAGCCAAGCGTCCCAGGTTCTGCCTCGCTGGCGGCATGCCGGGCGACGGTCATCAGGGCGTCCTTCACCGTCTCTTCGTGGCCCGGCTGCACAGTGATGATAGCGGTCAAAGCGATCATGGTCGTTCCTCTCTGCTCAGCGGCGGTTACAGGCCAACGAACTCCGCTACCAGCTCCGGATCGGCCAGCTGCTCCGGCGCCAGTTCGTGGTGGATCCGGCCGCGCTGAATGATCAGCACGCGCTCGGCCAGGCTGCGGATGAAGTCCAGGTTCTGCTCCACCAGGACGACCGTCAAGTCGCCGCTCTCCTTCAACTCCAGCAAGCGCTCGGCGATCTCATCGATGATGGAGGGCTGGATGCCTTCCGTCGGCTCGTCCAAGAGGATGAGGCGCGGCTTGCCGCAGAGGCAGCGGGCCAAGGCCAGCAGCTGCTGCTCGCCGCCGCTCAGCGCCCCGCCTGGCCGCTTCAAGAGCGGCTTCAGGCGCGGGAAGCGCTCCAGCACCTCGGCAATCCGGGCTGCTTCCTCGCTGCTGGAGAGACTGTCCACCAGCGTGCCGGCGCGCAGGTTTTCCATGACCGAGAGCGCGGGCAGGATCTCGCGCCCCTGGGCGACATAACCCATACGCAGGCGGTTGCGCCGGAAGGGCTTCATGCGGGTGATGGTCTGGCCGTCGAAGGTGACGCTGCCCTGGGTGATGGGCAGAAAGCCCATGAGGCTGCGCATCAGCGTGGTCTTGCCCATGCCGTTGTGGCCCAGGATGCCGATGAACTCGCCTTCCGCCACGGCGAAGGAGAGGCTGTCCAGCACCTGGATGCGGCCATAGCCGGAGCGCAGATCCTTGGCCTCCAGAAAGCTCATGCCGCGCGCTTTCCCAGATAGACATCGCGCACCTGTGGGTCGCTCAGCGCCTTGTCGACCGTCTCCTCCACCAGGATCCGGCCTTGATGGAAGACGGTGACCAAGGTGGCGATGGAGCGGATGAACTGCATGTCGTGTTCCACCACGATGACGCTGGCCTCGCGGTTTATGTCGCGGATCAGTTCGGCGGTGCGCGCGGTCTCCTCCACGCTCATCCCGGCCGAGGGCTCGTCCAGCAGCACCAGCTTGGGCTCGCGGGCCACGACCATGCCGATCTCTACCCACTGGCGCAGCCCGTGCGCCAGCTCGCCGACCAGGCGGTGGGCGACCTCGGTGATCTGCAGACGCTCCATCACCTCTTCCACCTTGCGTTTGGCATCGGGCTTTGAGAGTGCGAAGCGGGCGGCCAGGGTCAGGTTTTCCAGCGCGGTGAGGCCGTCGAAGACGTCGGGCACCTGGTTCTTGATGCCGATGCCCAAGCGTCCGATGGCCTGGCTCTCCGCCTTAGTGATGTCCTGGCCTTGGAAGAGGATCTGGCCGCTGGTGGGCTTGTGCTGGCCGGTCAGCATCTTGAAGAAGGTGCTCTTGCCGGCGCCGTTGGGGCCGATCAGGCAGCGCAGCTCGCCCATCTCCAAGCGGAAGTCCACCTGGTCGACGGCCTTCACGCCGCCGAAGGACTTGGCCAGGGCCTTTGTTTCCAGCAAGGCGTCTCTCATGGTCGGCTCCCCGCCTTTAGCCGGCTTTCCACCGCCGCCAGAGCGTCCGAGATGCTGGGCACCAGGCCGTTCTTGAAAAGCAGCACGAAGAGGATCAGCACCGCGCCCAAGACCAAGGTCACCTGGCCGACGCCTTGGGTCCCCAGCCAGGCGGTGAGGGAGACCACCAGGACGGTGCCCAGGATCGGGCCGGCCAAGGTCATGCGGCCGCCGACGATGACCCAAATCACCACCTGGGCGGCCTGGTTCAGATCGAACATGGACGGGCCGACGAAGTTGCCCCAGACGGCGAAGAGCACGCCCGCCAGCCCGGCAATTGCGCCGCAGAGCACGAAGGCGCCCAGCTGATAGCGCCGGCTGTCGTAGCCCAGAAGCTCAACCCGCCGCGGGTTTTCGCGCAGGCCCACCAAGACCCGGCCGAAGCGGGTGGTGAGGATCAGCCGCAGCCCGATGTAGACGGCCATCAACACCGCGGCGGTCAGATAGAAGACCCCGTCGATGAAGAGGGTTGCCGGCGCCTCCCAAGGGATCTCTAGGCCCGGAACCCCTGGGATCCCGTTCTGGCCATTGAGGCGCACGTCGCCGACCACGAACTGCTCGCCGGAGGTCGCGCGGATCGCCTTTTCCAGGATCAGCGTCACCACCAGGGTGATGACAGAGAAGTAGATGTCGCTGATCCGGCCCCAGATGAGGAAGTAGCCTAGGAGGGCCGAGAAGAGGGCCGGGATCAGGATACCGGCCAGGAGCGCTGATGAGGTGTCGCCGGTATTCATCGACATGACGGCGTAGACATAGCCGCCCAGGCCGAAGAAGGCGGTCTGGCCCAGGCTCAAGATGCCGACATAGCCCCAAAGGAAGGACATAGAGAGCGCCAAGAGCGCCATCACGAAGATCTGCGAGGTGTCGTACTGGAAGGAGAGGTCGTAGAAGGAGGGGAGCGCCATGACCCCGGCCGTCACCAGGGCGACGGTGACCCACCAGCTCCAGCCCGGCCGCTCGCTGGCGGCTTTCAGCGCGAAGAGCGATCCCATCGGCGCTCTAGACCCCCCGCTTCAAGCGGCCGGTGACGCCCTGGGGCAGGGCGCGCAGCAGGATGATGGCGACGAAGAGGACCGAGATCTCGCCCAGGACCGAAGTGGTGAGATAGGCGACCGCGCCGTCGATGCTACCAAAGAGGCCGGAGGCAGCGAGCGTCCCGGTCAAGGGCAGTGGGCCGCCGGCAATGACGGTGATGAAGGCCTTGGCGATGTAGAAGACGCCCATGGTGGGCGAGGCGCCGAAGAGCGGCACCAGAATGGCGCCGGCCAGGCCCGCCAGAAAGGCACCGAAGCCGAAGGTCAGCATGTAGACGCGGTCGGTATCGATCCCGAGCGCCTGGGCTGTGTTGCTGTTCTGCATGGTGGTGCGCACGACCAGGCCGACCTTGGTGCGCTGCCACAGAAGGTAGATGGCCGCGAGCAAAGAGAAGGCCAGCACCACCATCACCAGGCTGTAGATGGAGACGGTGAAGCTGCCCAGCGCGACGTTCCCTAGGTTCTGCGGCGTGGAGGAGGTCTGCGGACCGAAGATGGTGGTGATGATGCCGATGATCAGCAGGCTCATCCCCCAGGTCGCCAGCAGCGTGTCCAGCACTCGGCCATAGAGGAAGCGGATCACGCAGCGTTCGCCGATGATGCCCACCACGCCGACGGCTAAACCGGCCAGGGGTATTGCCAGGATCAAACTGACGCCCTGCTCGGCGATGAGTGCGCAGAAGAGGGCGCCCAGCATGATAAACTCGCCATGCGCCAGATTGATCACCTTCATCATGCCGAAGATGATGGCCAGACCCAGGCTGATCAGGATGAAGATGCTGACCGCAAAGAGGATCTGGTAGCCATAGATCAGCAGGCCTTCAAGCAAGGGGCCGCTCCCTTCAGGTCCACCACGTATAAAATGCCGGGGGGTAGGATCTCCCTACCCCCCGGCTGCAAGAGTGCGGAGGTGCTAGTCGACCTCAGGCTCGTACTGGGTGGTGTCGTCCGGATTGGCGTGCAGATCGCAGACCAACTGGGTATCCAGCGGCGGCTGCTGCGGGAAGGACTTCAGCAGGTCGAAGCTGCCGCTGTCGTTGCCCACAGCGATGTGGATATCCATCGTCGTGTGGTTGGTCTTGCCATCGACCGAGTAGAGGCCGCCGGGACCGTCGTAGCTCACCTCACCCGACTTCAGGGCGGCGATGACCGCGTCGGGGGAGGGGTCGCCGGCCTTCTTCACCGCCTCGGCCCAGAGCTTCACGCCGCGGTAGCCGTACTCGCCGTACTCGCCGATGTAGTCGTCCTCGCCGGAATGCTCCTTGAAGCGGGCCACGAAGTCCTTGGCCGCCGGGGTGTCGAGGTCATCGACGAAGGAAGTGGCGATGATGATGCCTTCGCCCTCTTGCGGGGAGAGCTCGGTCTGCTCCCGGCCCACGCCGTAGGTGGAGGAGGCCAGCAGCATGTTGTCCTTGCCGATGGTCGACTCGAACTGACGGTAGAAGCCCATGTGGGCGCCGCCGACCAGGGCGGAATAGACAACGTCGGGATTGGCGGCCTGGATGCGGGCCAAGACCGGCGCGAAGTTGGTGACGTCTAGCGGGAAGAACTCCACCGCCTCGACCTCGCCGCCGTTCTCCTTGATTATCTTCTCCATCCATTTTGCGGTGATGTGGCCGTAGTTGTAGTCGGCAGCCAGGATGTAGGCCTTCTTGCCGCCATGCTCTTCCATCACATAGGGGATCAGCGCCTCCAGCTGCTGGGCCGGAACCATGCCGGTGGAGACATGGCGCCGGTCGCAAACCCCGCCCTCGTAGAGCGAGTTGTAGAAGAGGAGCCCGCCGAAGCGCTGCACGATGGGCCGCATGATCTCCCGCGAGGAGGAGGTGATGCCGCCGTGGATGACGTGCGCCTTGTCACGCAGCAGCGCGCTGGTCGTGTACTGAGAGTTGAACTTGCCGTCAGACTGGCTGTCGTAGAAGCGGATCTCCACCGGGCGTCCCAAGAGGCCGCCAGCCTCGTTGATCTCCTTTACCGCCAGCTCAACGCCCTGAATCTGCTTCAGGCTGTAGATGTTCAGGCCGCCCGACTGATCCAGAATGTTGGCGATGATGATGGGCTCGCCCTCTTGCGCCGCCACCTGCGTGCCACCCAGCGCCAAGCTGGCAGCGGCCAGGCCTGCCCCGGCGACCCCGGCCAGAAAGCGGCGTCGCGCGCCGCCTCGTGCATTCATCTTGCTCATTGTGCCACCCTATCCTTGTTGGTTTGAGGCCAGACGGCCGACCGTGCCCCGGCCATCTGCTTCCCACTTGAGACCCACAAGTGTGTGACCTAGCGCGCGCCTTGGCAAGGCGTCACATCCAAGAATCCGTGATCACATATCTTGAGCTTGCAGGATAGCCCTCCCCTGCGGCTACAACCAGAGGAAGTCTGTTGCCGTTAGCTGGTTGGCTGCTGTCAGTCCGGAGACCTCGAAAGCGATGTCCGTGCTGCCGTTGCCGTCCACATCCACCTGGATCCTCTGGTTGGAGCCGGTGAAGCGGGCTTCGCTGTTGCCGGAGGCAGAGAAAGTGCTGTCGCCGATGTAGGCGAAGGTCCCTGCCTCGAGCCCGCTGGCGAAGACCAGCTTGTCTGCGCCGTTGCCCGCACCGATGGTGACGCCATCGAAGTCGCCGATGGCGGCATTGCTGGAGGGTGGAATGGTGGTGCCGTCGAAGAAGAAGCTGTCCATGCCGTCCCCGCCGAAGGCCGTGTCGCCAGAGGCCAGGTGCAGGGTGTCGTTACCGCCTTGGCCCTGCAGCAGGTCCAGGCCGCTGCCGCCGGCCAGGCTGTTGGCGCCGCTGTTACCTTGGATCGTATTGTCCAGGCTGTTGCCGCTACCGTCGATGTCGCCGCGTCCGCCCTGCATGCGTAGATTGTCGATGAAGGCGTTGGCAGTGCCGTCGGGCAAGGTGAAGTCGCTCTCCGCCCGCACCAAGTCGACGCCCTGGCCGGCAAAGTCCCGCACCTGGTCGGTGGTGGTGTCGACCACGAAGGTATCGTCGCCAGACCCACCGGTCATGATGTCCGATCCGCTGTTGCCGTTCAAAATGTCCGACCCGCTGGCCCCCTGCAGGACATTGTCTCCACGGTTGCCCAGAAGCGTGTTGTCGATCTCGTTGCCGCGCAGACGGCCGTCGCCGGCCGCCGTATTGAGGTTGGCGCGCTCGATGAAGCCATCCGGGCCGCTGGCGATGGTGTAGTCGGCGGCGTTGGAACGCAGGACGTCCTCGATGCCGCCATCGGCGGTCTCCACCAGGACATCGCTGCTGGTGTCGATGATGAAGGTATCGTTGTTCTTGCCGCCATAGGCGGTGTCGGTACCGCTGGCGCCGTTCAAGCGGTCGGAGCCCGTACCGCCGAAGAGCGTATCGGTGCCGCTACCGCCGGCCAGTCGGTCGCCCTGGTCATTGCCGAAGGCCGTGTCGTCACCGTCGCCGCCGAAGAGGCCGTCGCGTCCGCTGGCGCCGGTCATCCAGTCGTCGCCGTCATTGCCACGCAGCTGATCGTCGCCGTCGTCGCCCGACAGCAGGCTGTCATGCCCGCTGCCGCCGAAGATATAGTCTTCGCCTGCGCCGCCGAGGATGAAGAGGTCGTTCCCGCTGCCGCCGAAGATGTCGTCCTTGCCCTCGTCGCCGAAGAGCCCGAGATCGTCGCCATCACCGCCGTAGAGGAAATCATAACCTCCGCCGCCGAAGAGGCCGTTGTCGCGGCCATCGCCGCCGAAGAGGTCGTCGTCGTTCTCGTCGCCCTCCAGCCGCTCGTCGTCACCGGCACCGCCGAAGATGCGGTCATAGCCTTGATCGCCCTCCAGCACGCTGTCGTTTCCGGAGCCTCCGTAGACAAAGTCATCGCCGCTACCGCCGCGCAGTTCATTGTCTTCGCCGCTCCCGCCGGAGAGGTGGTCCTGGCCAGAGCCGCCGAAGAGGGAGGTGTCGTCGCCCTGGCCGCCATCGATAGTGTCGTCGCCGTCTGCGCCTTGGAGGGTAGCGTCAGCCCCGGCTCCGCCATAGACAGCGTCATTGCCGCTGCTACCGGACAGCCGTCTGTCCAAGCCACTGCCGCCGAAGAGACTGTCGTCGCCATCGCCGCCGTAAAGGCTCTCGTCGTTACCGTCGCCGCCCTCTAGACGATCTTCTGCGCTGTTGCCGAAGAGGCTGGTATCGTCGCCCGCGCCGCCGAAGATTTGGTCGTCGCCGCTGCCGCCTCCAAGCCCGAAGTCCTTGCCGCTGTCTCCGGAAACTCTGTCATCGCCATCTTCACCCAGAATGACGCCATCCGAGCCGCTGCCGCCGCTCAGGCTGTCGTTACCCGTATCGCCAAAGAGGACGCCGTCGGTTCCATCTCCCCCGAAGATACTGTCGTCACCAGAACCGCCGGTGAAGGAGACATCCTGGTCGCTGCCTCCGTAGAGCGTGTCGACACCCATTCCACCGAAGAAGACGCCATCGTCACCGGGGCCGCCGAAGAGGCGATCGTCGCCGCCGTCACCTCGTAAGAGGCCGTCTTCGCCAGCATCGCCAAGGATGACATCGTTGCCGCCACCGCCGAAAAGAATGCCGTCATCCCCCAAGCCGCCGACGATAAAGTCATCACCCGAATCGCCGGCAAAACCCAGATCCTTCCCGCTATCGCCAAAGAGTGCATCAGCCCCTTCGCCACCGTAGAAGGAACCGTCCGCACCACTACCGCCGCTTATCGTGTCCTTGCCTGAACCTCCGAAGAGAACGGCATCGTCTCCATCGCCGCCGAAGAGCGTATCGCTGCCCGATAGACCGTAGAGCCGATCGCTGTCGCCCAGCCCATAGATCCTGTCGTCCAAGCTGGTACCGACCAGGCTGTCCGGTCCGTTGGTGCCTGTGATGTTTGCCATTGCCTTTGTCCCCCCTAGATGTGCCAGTTCCTTTGCATGGTCCCGTCCCGCCGGCGGCTCTAAAGCCAGACGAAGTCCGTTGCCGTCAGCTGGCCGGCGTTGGAGACACCGTCGATCAGGAAGGCGATATCCGTGCTGCCGTCGCCGTCGCGGTCCACCTGCACTTGTCGGGAGCCGTCGAAGCGGGCTTGGCTATCGCCGGCGCCGCTGAAGGCAGCACTGCCGATGTAGGCGAAGCTGCCGACTTCCAGCCCAGTGGCGAAGACCAGCTTGTCTGCGCCGTCGCCCAAGACCTCCCCAACGAAGTCGCGGATCACCGGGCCGCCGGAGTTGCCGACCCCCAAGCTCGTTTCGGTGAAGCGGAAGCTGTCTGCGCCCGAGCCGCCGAAGGCCACGTCGCCTGAAGCCATCCAAAGCGTGTCGGATCCGCTCTCGCCCTCCAGCCGGTCGTCACCGACGCCGCCGAAGAGCTGATCGTCGCCTTCGCCGGCCTCGATCGTGTCGTCGCCGCCTTCTCCGCGCAGGGCGTTGTCGCCGCTGTTGCCTTGGATGGTGTTGTCCAGACTGTTGCCGGCGCCGTTGATGTCGCCCTGACCACCCTGCATGCGCAGATTATCCAGGAAATCGCGGATGCCGCCGTCGGGGAGGGTGTAGTCCACCTCGGCGCGGACCAGATCGGTGCCGGCGCCGGAGAACTCCCGCACCTGGTCGGTCGCGGTATCGACCACGAAGGTGTCGTCGCCGCTGCCGCCAGTCAGGATATCGCTGCCACCTTGGCCGTTCAGGATGTCGTCACCGCTGCGTCCCAAGAGGGTGTTGTCCCCGCTGTTGCCAATAAGGGTGTTGGCAATGGCATTGCCGAAGAGCCGCCCATCGCCGGCATCGCTGTTCAGGTTCGCGCGATCCAGGAAGCCCTCGACGCCGCTGGTGAGCGTGAAAGTGGCCGCGTTGGAGCGGATGACGTCCTCCCCGCCGCCGCCAGCCAACTCGATCAAGCGGTCGGTCTCGGTATCGACGATGAAGGTATCGTTCTGTAGGCCACCGGATGCGGTATCGCTGCCGCTAGCACCGTTCAGCCGGTCCGAACCGGCACCGCCGAAGAGCGTGTCGGTCCCCGTCCCACCGGCTAGACGGTCGGCATCAGCATCGCCAAAGAGGCTGTCGTCGCCGGCCAGACCCAGCAGGAAGTCGCGGCCGCTATCACCGAAGGCTTCATCATGGCCGGAATCGCCACGGATTTCGTCATCCCCGCTGCCGCCATAGAGGTCCAAGTCGTCGCCGCTACCGCCGAAGATGCTATCGTCCCCGTGGAATCCGAAGAGGCGGTCATCGCTACCATCGCCGCCTTCGACCCGGTCGTCACCGGACCCGCCGGAGAGCAGGACGTCGTCGCCCTGGTCGCCCCGCACCAAGTCACTGCCGCTACCGCCGGAGAAGCGGACATCAGTGCCAGAGCCACCCCAAAGGATATCTGTCCCGTCGCCGCCAAAGAACAAGAGATCGACCCCGCTACCCCCGCTGAGCGTATCGAGGCCCGCACCGCCATAGAAGTAGCTATCTAGGCCACTGTCCCCGAAGAGCCGGTCGTCGCCGTCCGCGCCCGAAAGCGAGTAGTCCTCTCCATCGCCGCCTTGGATCAGGTCGTTACCGCTCTCGCCGTTAAGCAGGCTATCGTTGCCGCTCCCCCCGTAGAGGCCATCGTCGCCGTCACCGCCGCTGAACCTGTCCTCGCCCGAGCGGCCGAGGAGGCTATCGCCTCCAGTGCCGCCGTAGAGACTGTCGTCACCCTGCGCGCCGGTCGCGGTATCGTTGCCATCCGCGCCGAAGAGGCTGTTGGCGTCGTTGCTGCTTGAGGCGGTGTAGAAGCCCAGCAGGGTATCGTCACCGCTGCCGCCGTAGACACGGTCGCTTTCCGCGCCGCCATAGATGAAGTCGGCCCCAGAGCCACCCTCGACCAGGTCGAAGCCAGCGGCCCCGTAGAGGGTATCGGCACCTTGGTCGCCCCGGACCGTGTCATTGCTGGCACCGCCGAAGAGCGTATCCTTGCCGCTTTGACCCAGGATCGTATCTGACCCCGGGCCGCCATTGGCATAGTCCTGCCCCTCGCCGCCAACCAGGCCGTCGTTACTCTGCTCACCATAGAGGAAGTCGTCGCCGACACCGCCGTAAAGACGGTCTTCCCCGCTGCCGCCCACGATGTCGTCGCCACCGCTGCCGCCATAGAGCCTGTCCGCCCCGTCGCCGCCGTCCAAGGCGTCATCACCGCTTTCGCCGGAGACAAAATCATTGTTTATGCCGCCGTCCAAGGCGTCGTCGCCAGCCTCGCCGAAGAGAAAATCGTTGCCGCCTTCACCACGGATGACGTCACGGCTTGAACCGCCCGAAGCAGTGTCGACACCAGAGCCGAGGGCAATGCTATCCTCGCCACTGCCGCCGGCGACCACGGCAAATCCGGTGCCGTCGGAGATACTGTCGTTGCCATCATCGCCATAGAGGCGGAATCCGACGAAGTCACCGCCGGCGAGGCTATCGTCGCCGGCGCCTCCGAAGATGAGATCGAAGCCGGAGGCTTCGCTCGCCAGGGTGTCGTTACCGGACCCGCCGTAGACGAGGTTGAATTCACTGCCGCCGAGAAGGGAGAAATCTGCACCGCTGCCGCCATAGAGGTAGTCATTGCCGGCGGCGCCGAAGAGCCCATAGTCGTCGCCCTCGTCGCCATGGATGCTGTCGATGCCGACGCCACCATAGAAGTAGGCATCGGTTTCGTCACCGCCATAGAGAAGATCGCTGCCGCTGCCACCGTAGAAGAGGCTGTCGGAGAAGCTGCCGCCGAATAGGCTGTCCGCACCCGACCCGCCGTAGAGGTTGCCGTCACCGCCGCTGTCGCCCAGCAGGCTGTCGTCACCTTCGTCGCCGAGAAGGGTGCGATCGCTGCCATCCCCGCCGGAGAGGGTATCGTCACCGCTGCCCCCATAGAGCAGGGTGTCGCCGCCCGCATCGCCAAAGACACGATCCAGCCCAGTGCCGCCGAAGAGGGAACTGTCGACCCCGGCGCCGCCGAAGAGCCGGTCGCTTGCAGGGCCACCGAAGAGACGCTCGTCGTCGCCTTCGTCGCCATAGAGACGGTCGTTGCTGGAGCCACCGTTGATCTCGCTGTCTTGACCGCTGCCGCCAAAGAGGCTGTCGCTGCCGTTGGCACCGATCAGTTGATCCCCGCCCGAGCCGGCAAAGGCTGTGTCGTTCCCGGCGCCGCCGAAGAAACTGTCATCGCCGTTCGACCCTGTCTCGTCAAAGGTATCGCTGCCGCCCTCGCCGTAGGCCCGGTCGTTATCTTCGCCGCCGAAGAGCTGGTCGTCACCAGCCTGACCGGCCAGGCTGTCAGGTCCCGCACCGCCGTAGAGACGGTCCGCACCGCCCTGGCCTTCCAGATAGTCCTTGTCGGCACCGCCGAAGAGGCTGTCGGCGCCGCCATCGCCGATCAGCGTATCGACCCCCAGCTCTCCCAAGAGCCGATCATCGCCCAGCCCGCCATAGGCAGTGTCGCTGCCGGTGCCGCCGAGGAAGCTATCGGCGCCGTTGCCGGCGGCGTAGTATTCGTCGAAGAGATCGTTCCCACTGGCACCATAGATCGTGTCGTTGCCCGACGCTCCGAAGAGCGAGTCATCGCCTGGAAGCCCGAAGAGCAGGTCATTGGCCGACAAGCCAAAGATCTGGTCGGCGGTCAAGCTACCGAGCAGTGTATCGGGACCGTTGGTCCCTGTGATCGTCGCCATTGTCTGTTCTTCCCCCTTAGAGCCAAATGAAGTCTGTTGCGGTCAGTTGATTGGCGGCGGTTAGGCCGTCGATAAGTGCGGCGATCTCAACGCTGCCGTCACCGTCTTGATCGATTTGAAGCTGACGTGGGCCGTCGAGGCGCGCCTCGCTGTTGCCGCCGCCGCTGAAGGCCGCATCGCCGATGTAGGCAAAGGTCCCGACCTCCAGCCCAGTGCGGAAAAGCAGCTTGTCTTCGCCGTTGGCAGTGCCGAGGCTGACCCCGTCGAAGTCGCGGATCACTGCGCCGCCGGAGCCGCCCTCACCCAGGGCCGACCCGTTGAAGCGGAAGAAATCGCCGCCCGAGCCGCCAAAGACGGCGTCGTCCTTGCCTAAGTTCAAGGTGTCGGCGCCACTGCCGCCCTCCATCCTGTCTGCCTCGGCACCGCCGAAGAGGTCGTCGTCGCCGTCACCGCCATTGACCGTATCGACACCTTGATTGCCGGCCAAGCGATTATCGCCGCTGTTGCCTTGGATGCTGTTGTCCAGGATGTTGCCGGTGCCGTCGATGTCGCCCCGGTTGGCCTGCATCCGCAGGTTCTCGATGAAGGCGGTGGCGGTACCGTCGGGTAGGGTGAAGTCACTCTCGGCCCGCACCAGGTCGACGCCTCCACCGGAGAATTCGCGCACTTGGTCTGTGGTCGTCTCCACCACGAAGGTGTCGTCACCGCTGCCACCGCTCGCCGTATCGACACCGCTGTTGCCGTTCAGGATGTCATTGCCGCTGCCGCCCTCTAGGACGTTGACCTGGCGGTTGCCCAGCAGCGTGTTGTCCAGGTCGTTGCCGACAAGGCTGCCGGTCCCGGCATCGCTGTTGAGGTTCGCCCGCTCGACGAAGCCCTCGGGCCCGCTGGCGAGCGTGTAGTCGGTCGCGTTGGAGCGCAGGACATCTTCGATACCGCCGCCGGCCGTTTCGACCAGCAGATCGCTGCTGGTATCAACGATGAAGGTGTCGTTGTTGCGCCCGCCAAAGGCCGTGTCGGTTCCGCTGGCGCCGTTCAGACGATCCGACGAGCTCCCGCCATAGAGCAGGTCCGTGCCGCTGCCGCCGGCCAAGCGGTCGCCGCCGTCCTCGCCGAAGGCCGTGTCGTCGCCTTCCCCGCCGAAGAGGCTGTCGCGCCCAGTGGCGCCGCTCATCCAGTCATCGCCATCGTCGCCGCGAACCTGATCGTCGCCCTCGTCGCCGGCCAGCGGGCGATCATCGCCGCTACCGCCGAAGATCCGGTCATTCCCGCCGCCGCCGCTGATCAGAACATCGTCACCGCTCCCGCCGAAGATCTCATCGGGATCGAGGCCACCAAAGAGGCCGAAGTCGCCACCGGCGCCTCCCTCCAGACTGTCCGCGCCGTCATCGCCATAGAGCCCGACGTCGCGGCCGGAGCCACCAGAGAGCCTGTCTTCCGCTTCTCCACCGAAGAGCCGGCTATCGTCCCCTTCGCCGCCATAGATCTGGTCATAGCCGCTGCCACCGGTGAGACTCTGATCACTGCCGGAGTCTCCAAAGACCCGATCATCGCCCTCCCCGCCGTAGAGGTCGCTATCCTCGCCGCTTCCCCCGAGGATGAAGTCACTGCTCGAGCCGCCGAAGAGCCTGGCGTCGTCACCGTCGCGGCCGACGAGGGTGTCTGGATTGCTCCCGCCGAAGAGATTGCGATCAGCGCCGCTCTCCCCATCCAGCAGATCCTGGCCGCCATCGCCGAAGAGATAGGTGTCAGCGCCGCTGCCGCCGAAGAGGCTGTCGATGGCGTAGCCGCCGATCAGAGCATCGTCGTCGCCGTCACCGCCGAAGACCGTGTCGGCCCCATAGCCGCCGCTTAGCGCCTTGTCATCACCAGGACCGCCGTAGACACGGTCGTTGGCAGACCCGCCATAGAGAGAATAGTCATTGCCGCTGCCGCCGAAGACGCTGTCATCGCCATGGCCGCCGGTGAGGACCCTGTCTGCCCCACTGCCCCCATAGACCCGGTCTTGGTCACTTTGACCAGTCAACCCATCGTCGTTGCCGGAACCGCCGAAGACGAGGTCATCGCCATCGCCACCGAAAAAGAGCGTATCGCTGCCGCTGCCGCCGAAGATGCTGTCTGCGCCCGTGTCGCCGTAAAAGAGCGTATCGTTCCCGTCGCCGCCCTCGACAGTGTCGTCACCTGGGCCACCTCTGACCACGCCATCCAGGCCAGAATCGCCGTAGATGAGGTCCGGGCCTTCGCCGCCAGTCAGCTGCGCATCGGCGCCGCTGCCGCCGAAGATGCTGTCCGCGCCTGAGTTACCGCTGAGGAGCGTGTCGTCGCCGTTCCCTCCGAAGACGCCATCGTTGCCGTCCCTGCCGTAGAGCGACGTGTCATTCTCGCCGTCGCCACGGAGCACGTCGATACCACTGCCGCCGTATAGGGCTGTATCGTCTCCGGGACCGCCGAAGAGCAGATCTAGTCCAGAGCCACCAAGGAAGCCGAAGTCCGCGCCGCTGCTGCCGAAGAGGCGGTCGTCGCCATCGCCGCCGTAGATCCGAAAGTCAATCTCATCACCGCCGTAGACGCGGTCGTTGCCGCTGTAGCCCAGCAGGGGACCGTCAAAGCCGGAACCGCCATAGATCCTGTCCGATCCGGATGCGCCGCCAAGCGTATCGTTGCCTGAGCGCCCGAGGATGAGGTCGTCGAGCGAGGTGCCCAGAAGCGTGTCCGGACCGTTGGTTCCCGTAAGCGTGGCCATGTCTCCGTCCCCTTTTTCTTCTTATCAATCCCCCGCTAGCCCTCATCTCTTCGCAGCTTAGAGCCAAAGGAAATCGCCGGCGGTCAGCTGATTGCCAGCTGTGAGGTCGTCGACCAGAACCGCAATGTCGCTGCTGCCATCGCCGTCCTGGTCAATCTGCAGCTGACGGCTGCCGTCGAAGCGTCCCTCACTATTGCCGCCGCCGCTGAAGGCCGCAGCGCCGATGTAGGCGAAGGTCCCGACCTCCAGCCCGGTGGCGAAGACCAGCTTGTCCGTGCCGTTGCCCAGGATCTCCCCATCGAAGTCCCGGATCACCGGGCCGCCGGACCCGCCGAAACCCAAAGCGGCACCGTTGAAGCGGAAGGAATCTCCGCCGGAGCCGCCGAAAGCCACGTCGTTCTGACCCAGATTCACAGTGTCGGCCCCGCTTTCGCCCTCCAAGCGATCGGCATCCGCGCCGCCGAAGAGGTCGTCGTCCCCCTCGCCACCTTGGATCGTGTCTTCACCCTGGTTACCGGCCAGGCGATTGTCACCGCTGTTGCCTTGGATGCTGTTGTCCAAGCTGTTGCCGGTGCCGTCGATGTCACCGCGGTTCGCCTGCATACGGAGATCGTCGAGGAAATCGCGGATTCCGCCGTCGGGCAAGGTGTAGTCCACCTCTGCCCGCACCAGGTCAACGCCTTGGCCACTGAACTCCCGCACCTCGTCGCCTGCATCATCGACCACAAAGGTGTCGTCGCCGGTGCCGCCAGTCATGATATCGGCGCCGCCTTGACCATTCAGAATGTCGTCACCGCTGGCCCCTTGCAGGACGTCATTGCCGCTGTTGCCGAGCAGCGTGTTATCGATTTGACTGCCGCGCAGGCGCGCATCACCGACGCCCGCATTGATGTTGGCGCGGTCTAGAAAGCCCTCCGCGCCGCTGGTCAGTGTAAAGGTGGCGGCGTTGGAGCGGATCACGTCTTCCGCGCCGCCGCCAGCCAACTCGACCAAGCGGTCGCTCGCGGTATCGATGATGAAGGTGTCATTCTGCAGCCCGCCAAAGGCCGTGTCGGCCCCGCTGCCGCCGTTCAGACGGTCGGAGCCTGGACCGCTGTAGAGCCTGTCCTCGCCAGTTCCACCGGCCAGCCGGTCGGCGCCATTGCCGCCGTAGAGGCTGTCATCGCCGGCTAGGCCCAGCAGGAAGTCACGACCGGAGCCGCCAAAGATCTGATCGGCACCGGAATCGCCGCGGAGCTCGTCGTCACCGCTATCACCGCGCAGGCTTACATCGTTGCCGCTGCCACCAAAGAGGCTGTCGTCCCCAAGGCCGCCGTAGAGGTCGTAGTCGTCTCCGCCGCCTCCCTCAATCCGGTCGCTGCCGCTGCCGCCGGCGATGACACCATCCTCCCCACCGCCGCCGAAGAGGCTGTCCTTGCCAGAGGCACCGAAGAGGAGGAGGTCAACACCGGCACCGCCGTAGAGCCCATCATCCGCCCGCCCGCCGAAGAGCGAGATATCAATGCCGCTGCCGCCGAAGATCCTGGCGGGGCCGCCGCTGTCGCTTGCGCTCAGTGTCCGATCGCTGCCGCTGCCGCCGTAGATCCAATCCTGCCCGCCGGTTCCCCCGCTGAGCCAGTCGTCATTGCCATCACCACCATAGACACGGTCGTCGCCCTCGCCACCCCAGAGGCTCCTATCAGAGCCCTCGCCGCCGTAAAGCGTATCGTCGCCATTACCGCCGCGCAGACGGTCAGCACCAGAATCGCCAAGGAGGATATCCGCGCCGTCGCCGCCATAGATGTAGTCGTAAAGGGACGCACCGAAGAGCAGATCGCTACCGGAGCCGCCGTAGATCCTGTCACTGCCGCTGCCGCCATAGAGGAAAGAATCCTGCCCGCCGCCGCCGAAGAGGTAATCCTTGCCCCGGCCACCGCTAAGATCCTCGTCATCACCAAGATCTCCGTAGAGCCGATCATCGCCATCGGCTCCGCCTAGGAAGGTGTCGTCACCGGACCCGCCAAAGACGCTATCGGCCCCGCTAGCGCCAGACAGGTTGAGATCGTCACCACTGTCGCCACGGACCTGGTCAGTACCAGAGCGGCCATCGAGCCCGACATCGCCGCCGCTGCCGCCGTAGATGTAGTCATCGCCAGCCCCGCCGATGAGCGAGGTATCCACGCCACCACGCCCCAGCACGACGTCGACGCCGCTGTCCCCAGTGAGGCTGACATCGTCGCCAAGGCCGCCAGAGACGACATCGTCACCACTGCCGCCTGAGAGGGCCGTGTCGTCGCCTGCGTCACCATAGAGGCGATCGTCGCCACTGTTGCCGAACAGGCCGAAGTCCTTGCCGGAACCGCCGAGTAGAGCATCCGGACCGGAGCCGCCGAACAGCAGAAAGTCGTTACCGTCACCCCCGAACAGCACGTCGTAGTCGAGGCCGCCCGAGAGAGAGACGTCCGCCCCAGAGCCCCCGTAAACCCGGTCGCTGCCGCTATTGCCTTCAAGGCGCGTGTCGTCGCCGGTCTCACCCAAGACCTGATCGTCACCGCTGTTCCCCTGCAGAGTGACGTCATTGCCCGACCCGCCGAAGAGGCTGTCATCGCCGTAGCGGCCAAGCAGGAAATCCGAACCAGGGCCGCCGAAGAGCGTGTCGTTCCCACTACCGCCGGAGAGCGTGTCGTCGCCTGATAGGCCATAGATCTGATCCTTGCCGCTGTAGGCGTTGATCTTTTCGCCGGCGCTGGTTCCAACGATGCTGGTCATCTCGCAACGCCCCTAGAGCCACAGGAAGTCCGCTGCCGTTAGCTGCCCGGCGTTCGACAGGCCATCCACCAGGAAGGCGATATCGGCCGTGCCGTCGCCGTCCCGATCCACCTGCACCTGTCGCGAACCATCGAAACGGGCTTGGCTGTCGCCGGCGCCGCTGAAGGCGCCGTTGCCAATGTAGGCGAAGGTCCCGACCTCCAGCCCGCTGCGGAAGACCAGCTTGTCGTCGCCATTGCCCAAGATCTCGCCGTCAAAGTCCCGAATGACCGGTCCGCCCGAGCCGTTGATGCCGAGACCGGCCCCATTGAAGCGGAAGGAGTCGGCGCCGGAGCCACCGAAGGCGATGTCGCCTTGGCCCAGGTTGACCGTGTCGGCACCGCTGCCGCCCTCCAGCCGGTCGGCGTCGGCGCCGCCGAAGAGTTCATCGTCGCCCTCGCCACCGTCTATGGTGTCGGCGCCTTGATTGCCGGCGAGGCGATTGTCGCCGCTGTTGCCCTGGATGCTGTTGTCCAGGCTGTTGCCGGTGCCGTCGATGTCCCCCCGGTTCGCCTGCATACGCAGATTGTCAATGAAGGCGTTGGCTGTGCCGTTAGGCAGGGTGTAGTCGACCTCGGCGCGTACCAGGTCGACGCCTTGGCCGGTGAACTCCCGCACCTGGTCGCCACCATTGTCGACCACAAAGGTGTCATCGCCGGAGCCGCCGGTCATGATGTCAGTACCGCCTTGACCATTCAGGATATCGTTGCCGCTGGCCCCTTGCAGAACGTCATTGCCGCTGTTGCCGAGCAGCGTGTTGTCGATCTGGTTGCCGCGGAGGCGCGCATCACCGACGCCTGAGTTGACGTTGGCACGGTCCAAAAAGCCCTCGACGCCGCTGGTCAGTGTGAAGGTGGCGGCGTTGGAGCGGATCACGTCTTCTCCACCGCCGCCATTGAACTCGATCAGCCGGTCGGCCTCGGTGTCGACGATGAAGGTGTCGTTCTGCAGCCCACCGGTCGCCGTATCGCTGCCGCTGCCGCCGTTCAGCCTGTCGGAGCCAGCGTCGCCGAAAAGGATATCTGTGCCAGTCCCACCCGCCAGCCGGTCAGCGCCCGCATCGCCGGAGATGCTGTCGTTACCCACCAAGCCAAGGACAAAATCACGGCCAGACCCGCCATAGAGCAGGTCACTACCAGAATCGCCGCGGACTTCGTCGTCGCCCGAGCCGCCGAAGAGGCCGCTATCGTCCCCATCGCCGCCAAAGATGCTGTCATCGCCATCACGGCCAAGGAAACTGACATCGAAACTGTCGCCGCCGAAGAGGCTGTCGTCACCCGAACCGCCGTAGAAGCCGCCACCCTGTCCGTCCGCCCCATAGAGACTGTCGTTGCCGGTTCCACCATAGAGGTAGGCACCAAGGCCAGCGCCACCGAAGAGGCCGTCCGCACCAGTTCCGCCGTCCAAAGCGATATCGAGTCCGCTGCCGCCGTAGACGCGATCGTCTCCGTCGCCGCCGATCAGACTGAGGTCATTGCCACTGTCTCCAAAAATCCTGTCGCCGCCGCTTCCACCGAATAGAGCCTGGTCGCCATCCACGCCGCCTGAAACATAGTCATCGCCACTATTGCCGTAGAAGGAGGCGTCGACGCCGCTTGCTCCCAAGAGGCTATCGTTTCCAGATTCTCCGACCAGCGCACTATCCGAGCCTGACCCACCATCAAGCGTATCATCACCGTTGTTGCCAATAAGGGATACATCAGAGCCATCACCGCCGTAGACGCTGTCGGCCCCATTACCGCCGAACAAGCGCAGGTCATCCCCAGCATCGCCTGCAACGAAGTCTTGACCAGATCCTGCAAACAGGACGGAATCATTGCCGCTACCGCCAAAGACAGAGTCGTTACCGTCGCCACCTTCAAGCACAGTATCTGCACCGGTACTACCGCTGACCCGGTCATCTCCGTCGCGTCCACGGAGAAAACGGTCGACTCCTGATCCCCCAAAGATCGTATCGTCGCCACTTCTGCCCTCTAAGAAACTATCGAAGCCGCTGCCGCCAAAGAGCCGGTCCGCGCCGCTACCACCCTCTAAACCAACATCATTGCCTTCACCGCCAAATAGAAAGTCTCCACCTAAGCCGCCATAGAGAAGACTGTCATTCCCAGAACCGCCTTCGAGCACATCGTCGCCTGTTCCACCATACAGGGTGACGTCCTTACCGCTGTCGCCAGCAACCCGATCATTGCCGTCACTGCCAAAGAGATACCGGTCGTCGCCGTCACCGCCGAACACGCTGTCGGTACCGCTGCTGCCGAAAAGAGCTTGGTCGTCCCCAGAATCACCGCTCAGCACGTCGGTGCCGCTGCCTCCTACGAAGAAGGTGTCGATGCCGCTATCGCCGAGGATCCGATCATCCCCTGTTGCGCCTGAAAACCCGACATCATCTCCGTCCCCTCCTCGCAGGAAGTCATTGCCATCCCCGCCGTTGAAGGAGGTATCATCCCCAAAGGATCCGAAGAGCTGATCTCGGTCGTCGCCGCCGAAGAAGAAGGCGTCATTCCCGAACCCTGCATAAAGCAGGTCGACACCGGTCTCTCCAAAGAAACCCAAGTCGCGATCATCCCTGCCGAAGAGGTAGTCAGACCCAGATCCGCCGAAAAAGCTGTATTCAGACGCGCTGCCACCGAAGAGACTGTCTTGTCCATCGCCACCGTAGAAGAGCGACTCGCGGCCAGACCTGCCGATAAGGGAATCGTTACCGGCGTCACCGAAGAACAGACTGTCGTCCCCATCACCGCCAAAGGCCCTGTCGTCGCCAGAGCCGGCTGAGACCCGGTCGCGCCCATCACCGCCGATCAGGCTATCGTCTCCTTCCCCGCCATAGAGGCTGTCATTGCCGGCATCCCCGTTCAGCCTATCAAACCCAGTGAAGCCGTAGAGGGTGTCGCTGCTGGAGAGTCCGAACATTTGGTCGGCAGCTGATGTACCCAGCAGGCGATCTGGTCCGGTGGTGCCGACGATGTTTGCCATGAATAGTCCCTCTTCTCTGTCTGTCCGGCCGCTTACGAGAGCCAGACGAAGTCGCTCGCGGTCAGTTGGCCGGCGTTTGAGATGCCATCGACCAAGAAGGCGATATCGACCGTCCCGTCACCGTCCTGGTCGACCTGGATCTGACGGTTGCTCTCAAAGCGCACCTCGCTGTCGCCGGCTCCGTTGAAAGCCGCCGCGCCGATGTAGGCGAAGCTGCCGACCTCCAGCCCGGTGGCGAAGACAAGCTTGTCCTCGCCGTTGCCGGTGATCACTCCGTCGAAATCGCGGATCACCGGCCCGCCGGACCCGCCGAAGCCAAGAGCCGCACCGTTGAAGCGGAAAGCGTCCTGGCCGGAGCCGCCGAAGGCCACGTCGTTCTGGCCCATGTTCAGCGTGTCGGCTCCGCTGCCGCCCTCCAGCCTGTCTGCGTCGGCACCGCCGAAGAGGTCGTCGTCTCCGTCGCCGCCCAGCAGGGTATCGACGCCCTGATTGCCGGCCAGGCGATTGTCGCCCGTGTTGCCTTGAACTGTGTTGTCTAGAGAATTGCCGGTCCCATCGATGTCGCCTCGGTTCGCCTGCATGCGCAGATTGTCAATGAAGGCATTGGCGGTGCCGTTGGGCAAGGTGAAGTCGCTCTCCGCCCGAACAAGGTCAACGCCCTGGCCACTGAATTCCCGCACCTGGTCGGTCGTGGTATCGACCACGAAGGTATCGTCGCCGGATCCGCCGGTCATGATATCGGCACCGCCCTGGCCGTTCAGGATGTCGTTGGCACTCGCCCCCTGCAGCACGTCATCACCGCTATTGCCCAGCAGCGTGTTCTCGATTCCGTTGCCGCGCAGACGGGCGTCGCCCACATTCGTGTTGATGTTGGCCCGGTCTAGGAAGCCCTCGACGCCGCTGGTGAGCGTGAAGGTGGCCGCATTGGAGCGGATCACATCCTCGCCGCCACCGCCGGCCAGCTCGATCAGACGGTCACTGTCGGTATCGACGATGAAAGTATCGTTCTGCAGACCGCCGGTCGCTGTGTCGGTCCCACTGCCGCCGTTTAGCCGGTCAGAGCCAGGCCCACCGAAGAGCGTGTCGATCCCAGTGCCGCCGGCCAGCCGATCGGCGTCTTCCTCACCGTAGATGCTGTCGTCCCCGACGAGACCTAGCAGGAAGTCGCGGCCGGTTCCGCCAAGGATCTCGTCGCTGCCAGAGTCACCGCGGATGGTGTCGTCGCCGTCGCCGCCGCTGAGCCGCGCATCATCGCCGCTCCCGCCGAAGATGCTGTCGTCACCGCCCTGACCCAGAAGGTAGTCGTCATCGCCGTCACCGCCGAAAAGACTGTCCGGGCCCGCGTCGCCAACCAAGCCGTAGTCGTCGCCGCTGCCCCCATAGAGGGCATCGGCTCCCGAACCACCGAAGAGGACGCTGTCCGTACCGCTGCCACCGAAGACGCGGTCGTCGCCAGCGGCACCCTGAAGCACCAAGTCCTTGCCGCTCCCGCCAAAGAGGCTGTCCGCTCCACTGCCGCCGTCAAGGCTGATATCGTCGCCAGCACCGCCGTAAATCCGGTCGCTACCGGAGCCGCCAGCGAAGAGGCCGTCGGTGCTGTTGCCTCCATAGATCCAGTCGTCACCTAAGCCGCCGAGGAAAGTGATGTCTAAGCTGTTGCCGCCGAAGAGGCTGTCGTCGCCTTGACCGCCGTAGAAGCCGGCGTTCCCGCCATCGCCGCCAAAGAGACTGTCGGCAGCGCTACCCCCGTTCAAGGTAAAGCCGCTGTTGCCCGCGAAGAGGCCGTCCTGACCCGAGCCCCCGAAGAAGCCACTGTTTAAGCCGCTGCCGCCGTCGAGGCTGTCGTCGCCGTTGCCGCCGTAGAGGTAGACGTCGGCGCCGCTGCCGCCCTCGATCCGGTCGTCACCAGCCCCGCCGGAGAGGAAGTTGTCGTTGCCATCTCCACCGACGATGCGGTCGTCGCCGTTGCCTCCCAGCAGGGTAAGATCGTTGTCATCGCCGCCGAAGAGGCTGTCACTGCCGTCCGCGCCCAGCAGGAAGGAGTCGGCCCCGGGTCCGCCGGTGACCCGGTCGTCGCCGGCTGCGCCGAAGAGGAAGGTATCGGCGCCGGCACCGCCGAAGAGACTATCGCTGCCGCTGCCACCGAAGAGGCTTTGATCGGCGCCGGCATCGCCCGCAACCCGGTCCTGGCCCGAGCGACCCGTCAAATAAAAGTCATCGCCGCTGCCGCCGGAGATGCTGTCGTCTCCTGCTTCGCCGACGAGCACCAAGTCGGCGCCGCTGCCGCCGTCAAGCGTGTCGTCGCCGGCGTCCCCGGCGAGGAAGCTGTCGTCGCCCTGGTCGCCGCGTACCAGGTCCTGGCCGCTGTTGCCGTAGAGCGAGGCGTCGTTGCCGCTGCCACCGAAGAGACTGTCTTGCCCGCTGCCGCCGCTGAACCCGGTATCGGCGCCGCTGTCGCCTCTGACGATGTCATCACCGGCGCCGCCGTCCAAACTGCCGTCATCACCCTGGAAGCCGAAGACCAAATCCTTGCCGCTGCCACCGAAGAGAAAGCCGTCGTTGTTGCTGCCACCAGAGACGGTGTCGGCCCCGCTGCCGCCATAGAGGAAGAGGTCGGGGCCTACGTCGCCCTGGAGCAGGTCTTGCCCCGGACCGCCCAGAAGGAAGGAATCGGCCCCGTCGCCGCCGAAGAGCAGGTCGTCCCCGTCCTTGCCGAAGAGGGAGACGTCCTCTCCGGCACCGCCCACCACGGTGTCGTTTTCACCGTCACCCGACAGGAAGCTGTCGTTACCATAGCCCCCCCGGATCTGGTCGCTGCCCGGGCCGCCGAAGAGCGAGGCGTCGTTCCCATAGTCACCTTGGACAAGGTCGTCGCCATAGCCACCGCTGAAGAGGGAATCGTCGCCGCTGTCGCCAAAGAGGGTATCCGTTCCGTCGTCGCCGAAGAGCAGACTGTCCGCGCCGCTGCCACCGAAGACCCGGTCGTCACCAGAGCCGCCGTAGAGCTGAACTTCGTTGCCGAGGCCACCTTCCAGCAGGTCGGCCCCAGAGCCCGCGTTGAACAGGCCGTCGATGCCGGGCCCACCGAAGAGGCTGTCGTTGCCGGCACCGCCGACAATCAGGCCATCGGTTCCACTGCCTCCGTAGACACGGTCATCACCGCTGTTCCCGCGCAGCTCCATGTCATTGCCGCTCTCACCGTAGAGGCGGTCTTCACCCGACCCACCCACCAGGCCGTAGTCGTCGCCGAGTCCGCCGAAGAGGCGGTCGTCGCCGCCCAAGCCATAGAGCGTGTCCGCCCCGCCAAGCCCCAGAATCGCGTCGGCGGTGAGCGTGCCGACCAATGAATCAGGTCCATTCGTTCCGGTGATCGTTGCCATGGCTCTGCTCTCCTTCGCCCAAAGCTGCAGTCGAGGAGCCGCGCAAGATCACCCCACCTGGATGCCCCCTTGCATCCAGGCCTCACGCTCCTGCTGATGACTTCTCCCAGCTGCTCTCAAGCTGACGCTCGGCATTCAAAGAAAAACAGTGGAAAAGCCAGTAGTCCCCTCGCGAAGCGCGCGTTTCCTTTTTTGAGTCTTTTGTGACAAGTGACGCTCGTTTAACGCACGCGCTCACGAGCATAACTCACTCTCAGGCGCAGACAAGGACGACGTCCTGTCTGTTAGAGCAGGGTGAGGACAGTCTGGTGTGTCGATACACCCCTGCACCGACCTCTCCTAAGCTTGTCGAAGGGCTGAGCCCGTCGAAGGATGTGCCCCAAACACGAACGTCTTCACGGCAGATGCTTCGACAGGCTCAGCATGAGGGGAGAGCCCTATGGTTTCGGTCTAGAGTCCGAAAGGGATGGAAGAGGGCGACTGTGCGAATGGTCAGCCGTGCTAGAGCTGAACCCCCCGCGTCAGCGCACCGTCCACCACCAGATTGGTGCCGCTGATGTAGGCCGCGGCTGGGCTGGCCAGGAAGACGGTGGCTCGTGCCACCTCCTCAGGCTTGGCCATACGGCCGCTGGGGTTCAAGGCAAGCGCACGGTCGTAGAGGTCCCGGTCGTTGTCCTTGATCATGTTCCAGACCCCGCCTTCGAAGTAGACGTTGCCGGGGGAGACGCAGTTGGCGCGGATCTCCTTGCCCGCCAGCTGGTAAGCCAGGCCCTGGATGTAGTGGTTCAAGGCCGCCTTGATGGTGCCGTAAGGGCCGGCGGCGAAGTCGATCTCGCGGCCCGACACGCTGGAGATGGCGACGATGGCGCCGGCGTCGCTGGCCTCCAGCTGGGGCAGGGCAGCGGTCACCAGACGCACGGTGTGCATCAGGTCCACGTTCACCTGCTGCGCCCAGCTTTCCTCGCCGTCGGGGATGGCCAAGGCACTGACATTGGCGATGACGATGTCCAGGCCGCCCAGAGCGCCGCTTGCCTCGGCCACCCAGGCCTCCAGCGCCTGCTTGTCGCCGACGTCGACGCCATAACCCAAGACCGTCACGCCTTCCTGTGACATGGCCTCAGCCGCCGCGGCAGCCTCCTCGCCGTTGCGCGAGCAAAAGGCGACGTTGCAGCCCTCCGCCACCAGCGTCTCGACGATTCTTTGGCCAATGCCCTTGCTGCCGCCGGTGACCAGAGCGCAGCGCCCCTTCAAACCCAGATCCATGCCTCTTTCCTCCGCTGTTTGTCGTCTCCTTGGCCGTATAGGACAGCGCAGAAGGGGCGCCTGGCGCAAGCGGTTAGGTGAGGGACGTTATGTGCCCATCAATAGCCAGCGCCTGGCCGCTGATCCGCTGACCGGCCGGGGAATCCAGATAAAGCGCCATGGCGGCGATGTCCTCGGGCGGGATCAAGGTGCGCAGAGAGGTCTTCGACGTTAGTTCCGCGCGGGCCTCGGCCTCGCTCATGCCCTCCGCCTTGGCACGCGCGGCGATGACCCGGTCGATGCGGTCGCCGGAGATGGGGCCCGGACAGATGGCGTTCACCCTGATGCCGTCTGGCCCGACCTCGGCGGCCAGCGACTTGGAAAAGCCGACCACGGCCCATTTGGTCGCTGCATAGGGCGTGCGCAGGGGATAGGCATGCAGACCGGCGACGGAGGAGAGGTTGGTGATCAACCCGCTGCCTTGCGCCTTCATCCCCGGCAGCACCTTGGCGCTGCAGATGAACTGCGACAGCAGCCCGATGTCGAGGCAACTGCGGACATCGGCTATGTCCAGTTCCTCCACCAGCGTCGTCGGCCCGGAAATGCCGGCGTTGTTCACCAGCGTGTCGCAACCGCCCAGATGCGACAGCGCATGGTCCATCCAGGCCGCAAGCGCCGGCTCGTCGGCCACGTCGCAGACGCGCGCGTCTGCCTCCGGATGGTGTGCGGCGAAAGCTGCGATCTTGTCTGCAGCGATATCGCAGATCGCGACCTTGGCGCCGCCGGCCAGATAGCGCTCCGCGATCACCTTGCCGATGCCGTCCGCGCCCGCGGTGATGATGACCCGTCGTCCCTGATGCTCCATGTCTCTTCCCTTTGATTGTTGCGGCATCGGCTTTCGCCGATGCAGCGGCGCCGGCCCTCTCCCCCTCCCGGCCACCCAACGACAGTATGCTTGAATGGGTGGCCGGCCCTTTACGCCACTGGGGGGAGAGGGCCGGCGCCGCCAGCGATGAGCCTAGCTCATCGCCGAAAGAAAACCCCCTACAACCAGCCTTTCCGTTTGAAGAACCAGTAGGGCAGGATGGCGGACATGATCATGAGGCCTAGGGCCAGGGGATAGCCGAAGGGCCAGTCCAGCTCTGGCATGTCCTTGAAGTTCATGCCGTAGATGGAGCCGATCAGGGTCGGCGGCAGGAAGACCATGGCCAGCACTGAGAAGATCATCATGATGGTGTTCTGCTGCTGACCGATGAGGCCCAGGGTGGCGTCCAGCAGGAAGGTGATCTTGTCGTCGATGTGGTGGGCGAAGTCGGCAATGGAGTTGAGGTCGCGGGCCTCGTTCTTCAGCAAATTGCGCAGATCCTTGGTCGCGCCCATCTCGGCCGCGGTCAGGCTGAGGAAGGTCAAAGCCCGGCTGAGGCTCATCATGCTATCACGGGTCTTGCTCATGACGTCGGCGACCCGCCCGATGCGCTGGATCATGCCGTCATAGCGCTGATGTCCGGTCGAGTGATCGGCCTGCCGGAAGATCTGGGCGGAGAGTGCCTCGACATCCTGCCCCGCCATCTCCACCACATCGGCCAGGCGGTCGATGATGGTGGCGAAGAGGCCGATCATCGCCATGGTACCGCTATCGCAGACATGCTCGCGGGTTTCCACCAGCCGCCCGAAGACCTTGAAGGGCAGGGGGTCGCTGTAGCGTAAAGTGACCAACCGCTGGCGGCTTAAGATAAAGGTGACGGCCCCATTGCGTGGGTTCGGCGTGGAGACGTTGGAGAGCACGGTGACCGTCATGTAGATGGCATGGCTTTCCCGCCTGAGACGGCTGGAGCTTTCAATCTCCTGCATCTGCTCGCGGCCGGGGATGGCGATGCCCATGCTGGCCTGCACCTGCTCGATCTCGACCTGGGTCGGACTGATGAGGTCGATCCAGACCGCCTCGTCCAGGCCCGCCGCGGCAGCCTCCCCATCGCAGCGTTCGATTCCAGTCTCGCTCTTCCGGTAGACGGTCAGCATGCCCCGAAAGTCCCTCTCAACTGCAGACCCATCCCAGTCAGCCTCCCGTTTCTAGCGCAAAACGGGCGGCGCGGTCAGCTTCACGGTTCATGGACCAATTGACCCCCCTGCGTCTCTTAGGGCGCTGGCCCTTGTCTGAGGTTTCAGCCATCTTGCCGACCCATGACTATGACGCGGCGCCGCTTTTCCGCAGCCTTCGCGGCTAGCGCGGTCGCGATGGCCGGCACAAGCACGCGGGCTGGGGAGAGCCAGACAATGATCATCGATAAGCTGAACCGTCTGCCGCCTCTGGCCAGCAACGGGGCCTCCTGGCGCCTCTACAGCGATCAGGTCATGGGCGGCGTCTCCCGCGGCGAGCTGCAGTGGGAGCGTGTTGCCGGCCGCCCAGCGGTGCGCCTTAGCGGGACCGTTAGCCTGGAGAACCAGGGCGGCTTTCTGCAGATGAGCCTCGACCTCTCCGTCGGCGGGGGAGCCGTCGACGCCTCAGGCTTTGGCGGTATCGAGCTCTGGGTGTGGGGCAACGACCAGGACTATGGCCTGCACCTGCGCAGTCTGGATTGTCTCCGTCCTTGGCAGTCCTACCGGCACAGCTTTGTCGCCACGCCGACCTGGCGGCAGATCCGCTTGCCCTTCACGACATTCGTGCCCCATCGGATCGATGTGCCGCTGGATCTGACCCGCCTGCGCCGCATCGGGCTGGTCGCCATCGGACGGGCTTTCGATGCCGACCTGGCGCTGGGCGGGATTGCCTTCTACGAGGCCGGCTAGAGCGTGATAAGCTGGGACTGAATACTCGTCCACCCGCGCACTCCTCACCCTGAGCAGCGGGCAAAGCCCGCACCTGTCGAAGGGTGGAGCCCCACGCTCGGTGCTAACGGCCCGCCTTTCGACGGACGCTCGCTAGCGCTCGCTGCTCAAGACGAGGGAGTGCTTCAGGAAACGCTGCTTCTATCTGAGCTCATCCTGCTCTAAGCCTCGACCGACAGGCCAACGGCGTCCAGTGCCTCTGCCTGCCGCTTGGCCAAGGTCGCCTCGTCGAAGTCGCTGATCAGGTCGTGGAAGAGGCGGTACCAGTTGATCTCGGCCGCCGTGTGCAGGAAGACCGAGCCCAGGCCGATGGCCGCCCGGTCCATCAGTACGAACTCGCGTGGAGGGCGGACGCCGCCGATGCGCTTCAGCTCCTTGTGCACCTTGGCCGCGACCTCAGCGCCGTAGGCGCCCTTGTCGCCGACGATGCTCTGCGGCTTGTCGGTCAGAATAGGGTCGTAGAGGAAACGCGCCCAGAGGTTCAGCACCTCCAAGGTCTCCTTCGACAGACCTTCAAAGCCCCAGGCCTCGTAGGCGGCGACCATGCGTGCCTCATCATCGGCCGCCAGCGCCTTGTAAAGCTCGATCACGCCCCAGACGAAGCGCGGCGGGAAAACCCGGATGCAGCCGAAATCCAGCAGGTTCACCTTGCCGTCCGGCTGCAGGGTGTAGTTGCCGAGGTGCGGGTCGCCGTGGATGACCCCGTAGTAGTAGAAGGGCACGTACCAGGCGCGGAACATGTTGACCGCGATCTGCTTGCGGATCTCCTGGTCCTCGTGAGCCTTGAGGAACTTCATAAAGCCCTCGCCCTGAAGCCAGGTCATGGTCAACAAGCGATCGGTGGAGAGGGCGTCGATCGGCTCCGGCACCGCCACGCCGCTCTCCTCGGCCAGCATGGCGCGATAGAGCAGCATGTGCTTGGCCTCGCGGCGGTAGTCCAGCTCCTCCTTCAGCCGGGCGCTGAGCTCGGCATGGATGTCGCTGGTGTCGATCGCCCGGTCGTACTGGCGGTAGATGCCGAAGGCGAGCTTAAGCTGCCGGATGTCGGCTTCGACGGCCGAGGCCATCTCCGGATACTGCAGCTTGCAGGCGAGATCCCGTCCCTCGTGATCCTTGGCGGCATGCACCTGACCCAGCGAGGCTGCGTGGATGGCTTCCCGGCTAAAGCTTGCGAACTTGCTCTGCCAGTCAGGCCCCAGCTCGCTGCGCATGCGGCGGCGCACGAAGGCCCAACCCATCGGCGGGGCGTTGGCCTGCAGCTGGCGCAGCGCCTCGGCGTACTCCTTGGGGATCGCGTCGGGGATGGTGCCCAGGATCTGGGCAGCCTTCATCAAAGGCCCTTTGAGGCCACCCAGCGCCTGGGTGATGGCCTCGGCGTGATCGTCCTTGTCGACGTTGCGGCCGACCAGACGGCGCAAGGCATAGCCGGCCGCGAAGCCGCCCACCTGTCGGCCGACGGAGACATAGCGCTTGCCCCGCTTGGTAAAGCGGGAGTCCTCGTCGCCGATGGAGTCCTTGTCGATGTCTGCCGACCGCTCTGCTGCCATGGCTTAGGCCACCTCTTCCAACTCGTCGATGAAGCCGGTCAGCAGGCTGAGGCCTTGGCTCCAGAAAGCGGGGTCCTTGGCGTCCAGGCCGAAGGGCGCCAGCAGCTCGTCATAGTGCTTGCTGCCGCCGGCCTGCAGCATGGCGAGGTACTTCTCGGCAAAGCCCTCTTCGGCCTGGCGGTAGACCGCGTAGAGCGAGTTCACCAAGCAGTCGCCGAAGGCATAGGCGTAAACGTAGAAGGGGACATGCACGAAGTGCGGGATGTAGGCCCAGAAGCTGCGGTAGTCGTCCGGCAGATCGAAGACCGGGCCCAGGGCCTCGCGTTGCGTCTCCATCCAGATCTCGCCCAGCTCCTCGGCGGTCAGCTCGGCCTTGCGGCGGGCGTCGTGCACCTTGGTCTCAAAGCGGTGGAAGGCGATCTGGCGGACCACCGTGTTCAGCATGTCCTCCACCTTGCCGGCCAGCAACAAGCGCCGGCGCTCCGGCGTCTCGGCGCCGCGTAGCAGGGACTGGAAGGTCAGCATCTCGCCGAAGACGCTGGCCGTCTCGGCCAGGGTCAGGGGCGTGTCGGCCAGCAGATGGCCTTGCTTGCCAGCCAGCACCTGGTGCACGCCGTGGCCCAGCTCGTGCGCCAAGGTCATGACATCGCGGGTGCGACCTTGGTAGTTCAGCAGCAGGTAGGGGTGTGCACTTGGCACCGTTGGGTGCGCGAAGGCGCCGGGCGCCTTACCGCTGCGGGCCGGCGCGTCGATCCAGTTGGCGTCGAAGAAACGCTTGCCGACGGCGGCCATGTCCGGGGAGAAGTGGCCATAGGCGTCCAGCACCGTGGCCTGCGCCTCTTCCCAGGGGATCAGGCGGTCGTCGTCATCGGGCAGCGGGGCATTGCGCTCCCAGTAGGGTAGGCGCTCATAACCCAGCCACTTGGCCTTCATCGCGTAGTAGCGGTGGGAGAGCTTGGGGTAGGCCTGGACCACGGCCTGCACCAGGGCCTCCACCACCTCGTCTTCCACCAGATTGGCCAGGTTGCGGCTGGCGACCGGGCTCGTAAAGCCGCGCCAGCTGTCCTCGATCTCCTTGTCCTTGGCGAGCGTGTTGGTGATGAGCGCGAAGGTCCGCGTGTTCTTGCCCAAGACCGTGGCGAAGCTCTTGGCCGCCCCCTCGCGCACCTTGGCGTCGCGGTCGGTCAGGCGGTCCAGGATCTCGGTGGAGGTCATCTCCTTACCGGCGAAGGGGAAGCGCAGGCTGGCCATGGTCTCGTCGAAGAGGCGGGTCCAGGCAGCGCGGCCGACGACGTACTTCTCGTGTAAGAGGCGCTCCAGCTCATCGCTTAGCTGGTGCGGGCGGAAGGCGCGTTGGTCGCGCACCCAAGGGCGCCAGTGCGCCATGGCGGGCGCAGCCAGCGTCGTCTCGAGCGCCGTGTCGTCCAGGCGGTTCAGCTCCAAGGTCAGGAAGAGCAGGTTGGTGGAGATCACCGTCACCCGCTCTTGCATGGTCTGATAGAACTGGCCGATGGCGGCGTCGTTCATGTCGCCGGAGTGCAGCAACTGGGCGAAGCTCATAATCCGGCCCAGGCGCTCCTGCAGGCCCTGGTAGCTCTCCAGCGCTTCGGCCATGCCTGGACCATCCAGCTTCGCCAGGCTGCCCTCATAGCGTTGACGGAAGGCTTGGGCCTCCGTTTCAGCCGTCTTCAGGTCGCTTTCCAGCGCCGGGTCCTTCGGCCCGGCGTAGAGATCGGAGAGGTCCCATTCCGGCAAGGCACCCAGATCTTCCGTCGGCTTTTCCTGCTCGCCCGCTTGCAGCGCTTGGCTCATCCCACAATCTCCTTCCAAACCAAGCCGATATAGGCGCCGCCCAGAGCGCCGCCAAGCTGCGCCCTCATGATAAGCCGGCATAGCAAGACTGGGGTGAGGTGCTGACCGCGAGACCAAGTGGAGGGGATCAATGGATTACAAAGCCTGTGCATCACTACCGGCCCTGCTGTTCGATCAAGCAGCAGCGAATGGCGAGCGCCCCGTCCTCTGGTCCAAACCCGGCGATGCCTGGCTGCCCGTCACCTGGCCGGACCTGGCCCGCCGTGTACGCGCTATGGCGGCAGCCCTGATCGCTGAGGGCCTGGAGCCAGGCCAGCGCGTGCTGCTGGTCTGCGAGAATCGGCCGGAGTGGGTTATCGCCCACTTCGCCATCCTCTCCGCCGGTGCCGTCTCCGTGCCGGCCTACACCACCAACACCGCGAGCGACCATCGCCACCTGCTGAAGGACTCCGGCGCCTCGGCCGCCATCGTCTCCAGCGCCAACCTGGGCAAGGTCTTCTTGCCCGAGGCTGCGGCCGCCCCGGACTGCCACTTCGTCATGGCCTTGGAGCCGCAAGAGGCACCGGCTGACGGGGATGTGAAGATCCTGCCCTGGCCGGACCCGGCGACCGAGGTGGGCGACCAGACCCTCGTCGATGAGCGCATCGCCAACCTGAAGCGCGATGAGGTCTGCGTCTTCATCTACACTTCCGGCACCGGCGGGACGCCAAAAGGGGTGATGCTGAGCCACGCCAACGTCCTGGCCAACTGCGTTGCTGCCTTCGACCTGCTGCGCAGCTTTGGGCTGGAGAACGAGCGCCAGGTCTTCCTCTCCTTCCTGCCGCTGAGCCACTCCTATGAGCATGCGACGGGCCTCTGCTTCGCCCTCTCTATCGGGGCGGAGATCTACTACGCCCAGTCGGTGGAGCTCTTGGCCGCTAACATGGCGGAGGTGAAGCCGACCCTCATGACCGCCGTGCCGCGGCTCTATGAGAGCATGTACCAGCGTATCTTGACTGGCCTGAAGCGCCAGTCGCCAACAAAGCAGAAGCTGTTCCACAAGGCCGTCGACCTGGGCACCAAGCGCCATGCCGGGGAACGCTTGGGCCTCTTGGACAGCCTGCAGGACAAGGTCTTGGAGCGGCTGGTGCGCGAGAAGGTGCGCCAGCGCTTCGGCGGCCGGCTGCACTGTCTGGTCTCCGGCGGTGCGGCGCTCAATCCCGAAATCGGGCGCGTCTTCCAGGCGCTGGGGCTGGTCATGCTGCAGGGCTATGGCCAGACCGAGGCCTCGCCCGTTATCTCCTGCAACCGCCCGGACAGCGTGAAGATGGACAGCGTCGGCCCGCCGCTGGAGGGTGTGGAGGTGAAGATCGCCGAGGATGGCGAGATTCTCGCCAAGGGCGACAACGTCATGCTGGGCTATTGGAACAATCCGCAAGCGACGGCGGCGGTCATTAAGGACGGCTGGCTGCACACCGGCGATGTCGGCCACATTGACGCCGAGGGGCGCATCCACATCACCGACCGCAAGAAGGACATCCTGGTGCTCTCCGGCGGCGACAACGTCTCCCCGGCGCGGATCGAGGCGCTGCTGACCATGGAGCCGGAGATCGAGCAGGCCTATGTCGCCGGCGATCGCCAGCCGCATCTGGTGGCGCTTCTGGTGGCGTCCCAGGCGGCTCTGGACGCCCACAAGGAAGAGACGGGCGCTGCTGGCGACCGCGAGACCCTGGCCAAAGACCCGGCCTTTCAGGCGCGCCTGGAGGCAGCGGTCGAGCGGATGAACGCCAAGGTCTCGGTCATTGAGCGTGTGCGGCGTTTTTCTGTAGCGCCGGAGGCCTTCAGCATCGATAACGAGATGATGACCCCGACGATGAAGAATCGCCGCCACGTCATCAAGGCGGCCTATGGGCCGACCCTCGACGCGCTCTACCACCGCAAGGCGGCTGAATGAATCTGGCAACAGCTGCTCTCGCACCCTTGCTCGCGGAGGACGAGCCGCCTGCCTTCGAGCAGATTGCGGCCAGCACCGCTTCGCCCTTTCTGCTGATCTGCGATCATGCCAGCAACTTTGTGCCCCGCAGCTTGCAAGGCCTTGGGCTGGAGCCGGCGCAGCTGGCGCAGCACATTGCCTACGATATCGGTGCGGCCGCCATGACGCGGCGCGTTGCTGAACAGCTAAGCGCGCCGGCGGTGCTGTCGCACTTCTCCCGCTTGGTGATCGATCCGAATCGGCCGGTCGGTGCGCCGACGTCAATTCCGGAGGTGAGCGATCGGGTCAGCGTCCCTGGTAACCAGGGGCTGACGGAGGCCGAGAAAGAGGTGCGGGCAGCTGCTTGCTTTCGCCCCTATCACCAAGCGGTGGCGGCGGCGATCCAGCAAGCCTTGGGCAGGGGACGGCTGCCGATCGTAGTTTCTCTGCACAGCTTCACCCCGGTCATGGAGGGCTACCAACGGCCTTGGGAGATCGGGGTGCTGTGGGACCAAGACGACCGCCTGGCCAAGCCCATGCTGGCCGATCTGGCAGCGCGCGGCATGGCGGTGGGCGACAACCTGCCTTACAGCGGGCGCTCGCCCTATGGCTTCACCATGGGCCATCATGCCAGCAGCCTGGGCCTGCCGCAGGTCTTGCTGGAGGTACGCCAGGACCTGATCGACACCGCGGCCGGCGCTGCCCGCTGGGGCGATCTGATTGCCGAGGTGCTGCTCAAACGCGCCCATGACCCGGCGCTCACCACAGCCTTTGAAGGATAGCGCCATGGCAGAACCCAGCTTCACCGTCGGCATCGAAGAAGAGTACCTGCTGGTCGAGCGCGAAAGCCGAGACCTGGCCGTGGAGCCGCCGGCGGAACTGATGCAGGTCTTGAACCGCGAGACCGAGGGCCGTGCCGTGCCGGAGTTCCTGCGCGCCCAGGTGGAGATCGCCACCAAGCCTTGCCAGACCATTGCCGAGGCGGCGGAGGATCTGAAACTGCTGCGCCGTCAGGTGTCGGAGGTGGCGGAGCGCTTCGACCTCCATCTCATCGCTGCGGCGACACATCCCTTCGCCAACTGGTCGCAGCAGCACCGCACCCAGGGCCAGCGCTACGACAACATCTCCCGCGATCTGCAGGCGGTGGCGCATCGCCTGCTGACCTGTGGCATGCACGTGCATGTCGGGCTGGACGATGAAGAGCTGCGGATCGACTTGATGGGGCAGGTGGCCTACTTCCTGCCGCATCTCTTGGCGCTTTCCACCTCGTCGCCCTTTTGGAAGGGGCGCGACAGCGGGCTCAAGTCCTACCGCCTTGCGGTCTTCGACGAGATGCCGCGCACCGGCCTGCCGGAGAGTTTCGACAGCTGGGGCGAGTATCAGCGCCATCTGGAGGTGCTGGAGCGGGCCGGTGTCATCGAAGACGGCTCGAAGATCTGGTGGGACGTGCGCCCCTCTGCCCGCTTTCCGACCTTGGAGATGCGGATCGCCGACATCCCGACCTACTGGGGCGATACCGTCACTCTGGCGGCGCTCTACAGCAGCCTCTTGCGGATGCTCTATCGCCTGAAGCGCAGCAATCAGCGCTGGCGGCGCTATTCGCGGATGCTGGTGGAGGAGAACCGCTGGCGCGCCCAGCGCTATGGCGTCGACGAGGGCATGATCGACTTCGGCCGCGGCGAGATCCTGCCCTTCGCCGACCTGCTGGAGGAGATCTTCGCCCTGGTCGCCGAAGACGCCGAGGCCTTAGGCTGTACGCAAGAGGTCATGGCAGCGCGTGAGATCCTGAACCGCGGAACCTCCTCGCACCGTCAGTGCAGCGTCTACGCCGAATCGCTGGCCCAGGGCCACAGCGAGCAGGAGGCGCTGGTGGCGGTGGTTGACTGGCTGGTCGATGAGACCAAGCGGGGGCTCTAGGTATCGCTAGCAGGTTTGTCGCGCGGGCGCAGGTGGTGGAGATCAAACCTGGGCTCTGGATGAAATCGCGAGTGACCCTGATGTCCTTGTTTCCGCTATGCTGACCACCATCTGCAATGCAGACAGGTAGAGTGACGGGGTAAGAGATGATCAGAGAGCCTACGCCAATCGTTTAGATGTTGCCGGCCTCCCCGGGTGCGGACGTAGAGAGCGCGCGTTCGTAGGATGCGAGGCGAAGCACGCTATGATTGGACCTCAAAAGGGTTAGTGCGCCTTGACCTGCGTCCACCGTTTCCTGAGCTTGCTTGATCAAGATCCTAAGGTAGGCCTGTTTGCGCTCTGGCTTTAGAGAGGCGAAGGCGTCTGTCCTCAGATCTGTGATCATTGCTTGCGTCAGGCTCTCTTCGACATAAAAGTGCACGACAGCCCTTAGCTCGTCAGGCTTCAAGACCCCCAAATCTCGCCGCAGATCATTGTACAAGGCGCGCGATAAACTTGGGTCGGCTGTGGTGAAAGGAATGTAATCTGGATCATCGGCCATGGCGCTTTCTATGGCATCGACATCGGTCCCATCCAAGAATCCTTGTGAAGCAATAATGCCCTCGCCGATTTCCGCAGCGAGGGCGACGACTAAGCCTCGGCGTTTTTGTTTTTCTTGCCATAGTGAAGCAACGAATTTGACTAAGAATGTTACAGCCACTGCGGCGACTGCAGGACCAAGAAGCTGATCGATCAGTCCGCTGCTGGCGAGAATGCTGGGTCCCTCAACTCTGCTCACCATCCGCCCCCACCAGACACTCACAAGTGATCCTTGATAGCATAGCTGCTCAATTCCTCCACTTGACCATGCTGATATATCAGCGCACTATCGCGCAAAGGCACAAGGGAGAAACACCGCCATGACGCCCGATGAAGTCCTTGCGCAACCAGCGCGCTTGCTGACCCAAGATCAGCGGGTTTTCTATCTGGAGGAAGGCTACCTCCTGGTCGAGAACCTGATCCCGGAGGAGACCATCGCGGCGCTCAACTCCGTCACGGCAGAGTTCATCGAGCGCTCACGGGGCGAGACGCAGTCCGGCGATGTCTTCGACCTGGCGCCGGGCCACACAGCCGAGCGGCCGATGGTGCGGCGGATCAAGACGCCTGACGATCAGCACGCCGCCTATTGGGACTATGCCTGCGGGCTGATCGCCGACCTGGTGGCCGATCTGGTCGGACCGGATGTGGCCTTCCATCACTCCAAACTGAACTTCAAATGGCATGGGCCGGGCTCGGAAGACGCGGTGCACTGGCATCAGGACATTCAGTTCTATCCGCACACCAACTATAGCCCGCTGACGGTCGGCACCTATCTCGCCGACACGCCGCAGAGTGCTGGGCCACTGACGGTTCTGCCGAAGAGCCACCAAGGGCCGCTCTATGATCAGTACGACGCTAAGGGCGTGTGGACCGGCGAACTGACCGCCGAGGACGCGGCGAGCCTCGACACCAGCGGTGCCGTCTCGCTGCCCGGACCGGCGGGCTCCGTCACCGTGCACAACTGCCGGACCCTGCATTCTTCGCCGGCGAGCGAGGCCAACGGCCGGCCCCTGTTGTTGAATGCTTACAGCTCGGCTGATGCCTTTCCTTACACGGTGAACCCCTCCTTCAGCCGGCACGACCGAACCATCGTCCGCGGCAAGCCGGCACGTTGGGCACACCACGACCCGCGCCCCTGCCTGATCCCGCCTGACTGGTCCGGCGGCTACACCTCGATCTACGCCGCGCAGGCGCATGAGGCCGCAGCCGAATAGCTTGCCGGCGTCTGGCTAAGCTGCCTTCTATCGCCGCATCCCAGGCAAGAGGCGGCGATGCAGAGCGATCTGGAAGAGGCTCAGGAGGAGGTTCACAGCTTCCTCAAAAGCGGTGTGGCCTTCGAGGGCGTGGCGCCAGAGCTGCTGGTTACCCACGGCAACCGCCTCTTCCTGACGAAGACCCGCGTCTACAAGATGAAACGCGCCGTCGATTTCGGCTGGATGGATTTCTCTACCTTGGCCAAGCGCGAGGCCGCCTGCCGGCAGGAGCTGGCACTGAACCGTCGGACGGCGCCCGATCTCTACCTGGGCGTCGAGCCAGTCACACGAGAGGCTGATGGTCGTCTGGCAGTGAAGGGGCAAGGAGAGCCATTGGAGTGGCTGGTCTGCATGCGGCGTTTCCACCAGGCAGACCGCCTGGACCGCTTGCTGGAGAGCGGCCAACTGACCGACGTTAACCTGCGCAGACTGGCCGATGATCTTGCTGTCTTCCACGCCACCGCGGAGCCGACGCCAGCGCGCGGCGGTGTCGCCTTAGCGCGAAAGGTGACGGCGGAGAACGCCGCCGACCTGGCCAGGGCCCCTACCGTCTTCGATGCCGAGGCCGTCGCGGCGCTCACGGACAAGACCACGGCTTTCTTCGACCGTTACGGACCACTGGCCGATGCACGTGCCGAGACCGGCCAGACGCGGCGCTGCCATGGCGACCTGCACCTGGCCAACATTGTCATGTGGGAGGGCCGCGCGCTCCCCTTCGACTGCATTGAGTTCAACGAGGCCTTCAGCGCCATCGATCCGCTCTACGATCTGGCCTTCTTGCTTATGGATCTGGAGCAGCGGGGCCGGCGCGATCTGGCCAACCTGGTGCTGAACCGCTGGCTCGCCCTCTCCGACCCGCCCTTTGCGGAGCTTCCAGGTCTGGCACTCTTGCCCGGTTTCCTCTCGCTGCGCGCCGCCATCCGCGCCAAGGTCACCGGTCTGGAATGGCTGGACCCCAAGCGCTCGGATCATACGGACCTGGCAAGAAGAGGCCAGGCCTACCTGGATCTAGCACTGCGCTACCTGGAACCACCGAATCCCTGCTTGGTCGCTGTCGGCGGTCTCTCTGGCAGTGGCAAGTCCACCTTAGCCCAGGCCTTGGCGCCCGACCTCGGTGCCGCACCCGGGGCCCTGGTCCTGCGCTCCGACGTACTGCGCAAGCGCCTCTTCGGCGTGATGCCTGAGGAGCACCTGCCGCCGGAGGCCTACAGCCCTGCGTGGCATGAACGCGTACAGGCCGCCCTACTGGAGCAGGCAGAAACTGCTCTTCGGTCTGGCCAAGCAGTGGTCCTCGACGCCGTGCAGTCGGATGCGCGGGTCCGCGCCGAGGTGGCAGACCTTGGTCACCGTCTTGGCCTTCCGGCGCAGGGCATCTGGCTGGAAGCACCTTTGGACATCCTCCAAGCCAGGGTGACCGCGCGCAGCGGCGATGCCTCTGACGCGACGGCGGCGGTGGTAGCCAAGCAGGCGGAAGACTGCCAGGTGCCAGAGGACTGGATCAGGCTCGACGCGCGCGGCACGCCAAAGGCCGTGCTGGCCGCCGCCCGACAGCGCCTTGGGTGCTAGTGCTGCACCGAGTCCGACAGCGTGTTCAGCACCACCACGCCGGCGACGATGAGGCCGATGCCGATCACGGCCGCCAGGTCCAGCTTCTGCCCGAAGGCCACCACGCCGATAATGGAGACAGCGGCGACGCCGACGCCGGCCCAGATGGCGTAGGCGATGCCGACCGGTATGGTCTTCAGCACGATGGCCAGGAAGTAGAAGGCGACGCCATAGCCCACGACCGCCAGCACCGCGTAGAGCGGTCGGCTGAAGCCATCAGAGGCCTTCAGCGCCGTGGTGCCGATGATCTCTCCGGTGATCGCGACGGCCAGCAGGAACCAGGGCATGAGGCAGATCCTTGTCGGTCATCCACGCTTGGCGCGCGGGTGGGCGGCGTAGGCCTTCATCAGCGCCGTGGGGTCAACTGCCGTATAGCGCTGCGTGGTGGAGAGCGAGGCGTGGCCCAAGAGCTCTTGAATACCGCGCAGGTCGGCGCCGCCGGCCAGCAGATGCGTGGCAAAGGAATGGCGCAGCGCGTGCGGTGTGGTGCTTTCCGGCAGGCCCAGGCTGCGCCGCAAGTTCTGGATCGCCAGCTGGACCAGGCGCGGCCGCAACGGTCCGCCGCGCAGACCACGGAAGAGCGGCTCCTCCGGGCCGGGTCGGTAGGGGCAGAGGCGGCGGTAGTCCTCGATTGCAGCGCTGATCTCTGGCAAAAGAGGCAGGGCGCGGGTCTTGCCGCCCTTACCGGCCACCCGCAAGGTGCCTGCGGCATCGCCCGGCAGATCGGCAGCGGTGAGGCCCAAAGCCTCGCTGATCCGCAAGCCCGCACCGTAGAGCAGCAGCAAGACGGCCCGGTCGCGGGCGGCGATCCAGGCCGGCTGCTCTCCTTCATCCGGTGCCTCCAGCAGCTGGCCGGCGGCCTCTTGGCTCAAGGCGCGGGGCAGGGGGGCAGGGCGCTTGGGCGTGCGCAGGACCTGGATTTGGCTGTTGGTTAAGATCTCCCGCCGCTCCGCCCAGCGGTAGAAGCTGCGCAAGACCGAGAGCGCGCGCGCTTGTGAGGTCGCAGCCATGCCCCGCGCGGCACGGGCAGCCAGCCAGGCGCGGAAGTCGCGCACCGCCAGCCCCTCTATCAGCGCGATGCTCAGCCGCTCGCCGCTGTGCTGGCTCATAAAGGAAAGAAAGTCGCCGAAGTCGCGGCGGTAGGCGTCGAGCGTGTGGTCCGAGGCCCGCTTTTCTTGCGCCAGCCAGGTCTGCCAGGCCGCAATCGCCTTCCCCAGGTCCTTATCGACCAGAAAGGCCCAATCGCTCATCGCGGCAGGATCAGCCAGGTCCGTACCAGCTCGCCCAGGGTGGCCGCCAGGAAGAGCAGCAGGCTCTGCCCGGCCGTCTCCGTCGCCCGGCCCAGCGCAAAGCGGTCGGCTTCACGCGCACCCAGCGCCAGCAGGGCGGGCGGGGTATGCGTGGAGACGGTCAGCCGCAGTAGTGCCTGGGAGCGGATGAGGCCCGCGGTGGTGCCGAAGACGTCCGGACTGCCGCCCTCGCAAGTGCTCACTTCAAGATCGGCTTTGCTGCCCAAGAGGTCATCGACGGCACCGGGCGGCAGCTGCACAAGGCACTCCATGCGGGTGGGGCGCCGGGTGGCACAGCGCATCTCGTCGCGCTGCTCGATCGCCAAGGATACCCGCTCGACCTGGAGAAGCGCCGGCAGGTCTTGCGAGACCTTGCCGACCAGACCTTCGAAGGAATCGGCCGCCAGCAGTGCGCGGCAGGCGCAGAGCACGCGCTCTTGCTCGGCTTTCAGGCTGCGGGTGGTGCCGGCCAGGCTGGCGATCTCGCTGCGCAGCGCGTCGTTGGCATCGCGCGCCCGGTCAAGCAGGGCAGCACGCAGGTCGACGACGTCGGGGCCGGCGTCCAGCGCAGGTAGGATGGACTCACAGACATCCGGGCGGCTCAGCAGGAAATCCGGGTTGCGGCGCAGGTAGCGCGCCACCTCCTCAGCCGTCGGCGGAGCGGGGTAGTAGCGGTTTCCCTTGGGCTGCTCGTCCCCGGCCATGCCTTAGACTCTCCCTCTGGCCCGTCTTACTGCGCGGCCGCCTGGGCCGGCAGGATGGACTGACCCGTCTTCTCCCAGTCGGCGAGGAAGGCGGACAGGCCCTTGTCGGTCAGCGGGTGGGCGAAGAGCGCGCGCAGGACCGCCGGGGGCACCGTGGCGACATCGGCGCCGATCTGGGCGGATTCGACCACATGCTTCACGCCGCGGATGGAGGCGACCAGCACCTCGGTCTTCAGGTCCGGATAGTTGGAGTAGATCTCGACGATCTCAGCGATGAGGTCCATGCCGTTCTGGCCGACGTCATCCAGCCGCCCGACAAAGGGGGAGATGAAGGCCGCACCGGCCTTGGCCGCCAGCAAGGCCTGGCCGGCGGAGAAGCAGAGTGTGACATTGACCGGCGTGCCCTCGTCCGACAGCACCCTGCAGGTCTTCAGGCCGTCCATGGTGAGCGGCACCTTCACCGCCACGTTGCTGGCGACTTGCGCCAGGTGCCGGCCCTCGGCCAGCATAGTGACGTGGTCGGTGGCGGTGACCTCTGCTGAGACCGGACCATCGACCGCGGCGCAGATCTCTGCGATGACGTCCAGGAAGGGGCGTCCGGACTTGGCGATGAGGGAGGGATTGGTGGTCACCCCGTCAACCAGACCGGTCGCCGCCAGATCCTTGATCTCCGCCACGTCGGCGCTGTCGATGAAGAACTTCATGCTGCTTTCGCTCTCCCGCTCGGTCCGATTCCGCTGGTCTGCCGGTTCCACCCCGCGCCTGCTCAAGCGGCATCGGGGATTGGCTGTCGTCTGGGTGGAAGCCTAGGTCATGTCCGCGCCGATTGCCAGATGCAGCGTCTTGCTGCCGCTGCCGCTGAAGGGTCCCTATGACTATGCCGTGCCGGATGGCCTGGACCTGCCCGCCGGCGCGGTGGTGCGGGTACCGCTGGGCCAGCGCGAGATCCTGGGCGTGGTCTGGGACGGTCCCGAGACTCGAGCAGCGCTGACGGAGGAGAAGCGCCTGCGCCCGGTCATCGCGCGGGTCGGTGACGTGGTGATCCCGGCTGAGAGCCGCCGCCTGGTCGCCTGGGTGGCGGACTATGTCATGGCGCCACCGGGTGCCGTCTTGCGTATGACGCTCTCCAGCAGCGGCCTGGGCGAGCCCAGCAAGCCGCGCCCGGCTTGGCGCCTGGTTGAGGATCCGCCAGGGTACCTGCGGATGACCGCCGCCCGCGATCGGGTCTTGGCGATCGCCGCCGATGGCTTGGCCCGCGCTGCCAGCGCCTTGGCAGCAGAGGCCGGAGTCTCCACCGCCGTGATCAAGGGTTTGGCCGAGGCCGGCTATCTGGAACGCGTCTTGCTGCCGGAGCCGGCGCTGCCGCAGCCCGACGCCGATGCACCGGGCCCAGACCTCTCCCCACAGCAGCGGGAAGCCGCCGCTGCCTTGGTCTCCGCCGTCGAGACTGGTGGCTACAGCGCCACCTTGCTGGATGGCGTGACCGGGTCCGGCAAGACGGAGGTCTACCTGGAGGCAGTGGCAGCCGCCCTGCGAGCCGGGCGCCAGGCCCTGGTGCTGCTGCCCGAGATCGCACTCTCCGCCCAGCTGCTGGAGCGCTTTGCCGCGCGCTTCGGTGCGGCACCCGTTGCTTGGCATTCCGGGCTGGGGCAGGGGCTGCGGCGGCGCAGCTGGCGTGCAGTGCTGCGCGGCGAGGCCAAGCTGGTGGTCGGCGCGCGCTCTGCCCTCTTTCTACCCTTTCCCAACCTGGGCCTGGTGGTGGTGGACGAGGAGCATGAGGGCGCCTTCAAGCAGGAGGACGGGGTCACCTACCACGCCCGCGATATGGCGGTGGCCCGCGCGCATCAGGGCGGCTATCCGGTGGTGCTGGCTTCGGCCACGCCGTCCTTGGAGAGCCTGGCCAATGTGGAGGCCGGACGCTACCGCCTGCTGCAGCTGCCGAAACGGCACGGCGCTGCCACCTTGCCCAGCGCCAGCTTGATCGACCTGCGCGCTGAGCCGCCGCCGCCGCTGCCGGGCTTGGGACCCTCCTGGATCTCTCCGCCGCTGCGCGTGGCCGTGGCCGAGACTCTCGCGCGCGGCGAACAAGCGCTGCTGTTCCTGAACCGCCGGGGCTATGCGCCGCTGACCCTCTGCCGGCGCTGCGGTCACCGGCTGGAATGCCCCAACTGCAGTGCCTGGCTGGTCGAGCATCGCCTCACCGGCCGGCTTCAGTGCCATCACTGCGGATACTGGGCGCGCCTGCCCGAGACCTGCCCGGAGTGCGGTGCCGAGGATAGCTTGGCGGCCTGTGGTCCCGGCGTGGAACGCCTGGCGGAGGAGGCCGCCTTCCTCTTTCCTGAAGCCCGGCGCCTCATCTTCTCCAGCGACGCGCTGACCGGCCCTGGGGAGGCGGCACAGCAGGTGGCGGCGATCGCGGCCCGGGAGGTGGATCTCATCATCGGCACCCAGCTGGTCGCCAAGGGACATCACTTCCCACACCTGACCCTGGTCGGGGTGGTCGATGGCGACTTGGGCCTGGCCGGGGGCGACCTGCGCGCTGGCGAGCGGTCTTTCCAGCTGCTGCAGCAGGTGGCTGGACGCGCCGGACGCGCGGATCGACCAGGCCGTGCCTTGATCCAGACCAGCGATCCCGAGCATCCGGTGATGCAGGCCTTGGCCGCCCAGGATCGAGAAGCCTTCCTCACCGCCGAGCGACAGGCCCGCCAAGCGGCTGGGATGCCGCCTTATGGTCGGCTGGTGGCGATCATCTTGTCGGCCCCGAGTGGTGATCAGGCCGACGCGGCCGCTGCGCTTCTAGCACGGGCGGCACCGCGATCGCAGAACCTGCGGGTGCTCGGTCCCGCGCCGGCGCCCTTGGCCTTGCTGCGCGGCCGCCATCGCCGCCGTTTTCTCGTGCAAGGGCCGCGCGGACGCCTGCTGCAGCCCGCCATCCGCGCCTGGCTGGAGCCACTCAAGCTGCCGGCGGCCGTGCGGCTGTCGGTCGATGTCGATCCGCAGTCCTTTCTCTAGTCTTGGCGTCTGCCGACGCCCGGCACCGGCCCTCTCCCCCACCCGGCCACCCAGTCCAGGATACTCCCGTTGGGTGGCCGGGTGGGGGAGAGGGCCGGTGCCGCTTTCGAAGCCGCAAAAGCGGCTTCGAAAAGGACGCGCGCGCAGCACTGGGTGATGGCTTGCCAGGGCTAGGGGCCTATGTTACCAACCCCAGCGCTGTGACGACGGCCTTGACGCGCTGCAGCATAAGACCTGTATTCAAATCACCGAATGCAGGGCTTCTCCGACAAGAGCGACGGTGGTTTCGGCGGCGAAACCAGGCGGAGGCCGGGCAGGCAGACGACGACCTTTCCGAAAGCTGCACGCGCAGTCTTGGATTGGCCGTCGCGAAGCAGTTTGTTATGACGAGCGAAATGATAGTTCGGGGGCGCGAGGAACGGTGGCAGGCGATAGCGAAAGCGCAGAAGTCAGTGTCAGCGGCGTCGCTGGACGCTACGCGCTAGCGCTGCTGGAACTGGCCGATGAACAAAAGGCCCTGGACGCGGTCGCCGAGGACCTGCGCGGGCTGCGCGGCCTGATGGCCGAGAGCGATGATCTGGTGAGCCTGCTGCGCTCCCCGCTCTTCAGCCGCGAGCAGCAGGAAAAGGCCCTGGCGGCCATCATGGACAAAGCCGGCATCGGCGACTTGACCCGCAAATTCGTGCTGGTCGTCGCCCGCAACCGGCGCCTCTTCGCGCTGGCGGATATGATCGGGGCTTACTTGAGCGAACTGGCGCGCCGGCGCGGCGAGGTGACGGCTCATGTCGTCTCTGCCCAGCCCTTGAGCGATGGCCAGGTCGAGACGCTGACAGAGTCCTTGCGCGGCAGTGTCGGCAAGAACGTTAAGGTCGAGACGGCAGTCGATGCCGATCTCTTAGGCGGGCTGGTGGTTCGTGTCGGTAGCCGCATGGTCGATGCGTCGCTGAAAACCAAGCTCATGAAACTTCAGCAGGCGATGAAGGGGGCATAGGGCCATGGACATCCGCGCTGCGGAAATTTCCGCAATTCTGAAGCAGCAGATCGAAGGCTTTGGCACGGAGGCTGACGTCTCCGAGGTTGGCCAGGTGCTCTCCGTCGGTGACGGCGTGGCCCGTGCCTATGGCTTGGATAACGTCCAGGCCGGTGAGATGGTCGAGTTCTCCAGCGGTGTGCGCGGCATGGCGCTCAACCTGGAGACCGACAACGTCGGCATCGTGATCTTCGGCGACGACCGCCAGATCAAGGAAGGCGACGTCGTCAAGCGCACCGGTGACATCGTGGACGTGCCGGTCGGCAAGGGTCTGCTGGGCCGCGTCGTTGACGCCCTGGGCAACCCGCTGGACGGCAAGGGCCCGATCGAGAATGTCGAGCGCCGCCGCGTTGAGGTGAAGGCGCCGGGCATCATCCCGCGCCAGTCGGTGAGCGAGCCGATGCAGACCGGCCTCAAGGCCATCGACGCGCTGATCCCGATCGGCCGCGGCCAGCGTGAGCTGATCATCGGCGACCGCCAGACCGGCAAGTCAGCCATCGTGCTCGACACCTTCATCAATCAGAAGCCGATCAACCAGGGCGACGACGAGAGCCAGAAGCTCTACTGCATCTACGTCGCCGTCGGTCAGAAGCGCTCCACGGTCGCCCAATTCGTGAAGGTGCTGGAGGACAAGGGCGCGCTGGAATACTCCATCGTCATCGCCGCCACCGCCTCGGACCCGGCACCGCTGCAGTTCCTGGCACCCTACACCGGCTGCTCGATGGGTGAGTTCTTCCGCGATAACGGCATGCACGCCGTGATTGCCTACGACGACCTCTCCAAGCAGGCCGTGTCCTACCGTCAGATGTCCTTGCTGCTGCGCCGCCCGCCGGGGCGCGAGGCCTTCCCGGGCGACGTCTTCTACCTGCACTCCCGTCTGCTGGAGCGCGCTGCGAAGATGAGTGACGAGCACGGCGGCGGCTCCTTGACCGCGCTGCCGGTCATCGAGACCCAGGCCGGTGACGTCTCCGCCTACATTCCGACCAACGTGATCTCTATCACCGACGGTCAGATCTTCCTTGAGACCAACCTCTTCTACCGTGGTATCCGCCCGGCGCTGAACGTCGGTATCTCGGTGTCGCGTGTGGGCTCTGCCGCCCAGACCAAGGCGATGAAGAAGGTCGCCGGCTCGATCAAGCTGGAGCTGGCGCAGTTCCGCGAGATGGAGGCCTTCTCGCAGTTCGCTTCCGACCTCGATGCCTCCACCCAGCGCCTGCTGGCCCGTGGTGCGCGCCTGACGCAGCTCTTGAAGCAGCCGCAGTTCCAGCCGCTGCCGGTGGAAGAGCAGGTCTGTGTGATCTACGCCGGAGTGAATGGCTATCTCGACAAGGTCGATACCCGCCAAGTCCCGGACTTCGAGAAGAAGCTGCTGGTCGATCTGCGCGGCAGCGGCAAAGACATCCTGGCCTCGATCCGTGAGAAGAAGGCCATGGACGAGGATGCAGAAGGCAAGCTGAAGTCGCTGTTGCAGAAATTCGCCGAAGCTTACGTGGCTTAACGAGAGCGGGTTAACCAGTAAAGCGGAGCGGCCACTATGCCGAGTTTGAAGGATCTCAGGGTCCGCATCGACAGCGTCAAGGCCACGCGCAAGATCACGTCGGCCATGAAGATGGTGGCGGCTGCCAAGCTGCGCCGCGCGCAGGAGCAGGCGGAGGCTGCACGCCCCTATGCCGAGCATATGGAGAGCATCTTGACCCGCCTGTCAGCCAGCGTGGCGGGGCAGCCAGGCATGCCGAAGCTCTTGTCGGGTACCGGGTCGAGCGACGTGCACTTGCTTGTGGTCGCTACCGCTGACCGCGGCCTATGCGGCGGCTTCAACTCCTCCATCGCCCGTGAGGCACGGCGGACCATCGCCAAGCTGGAAGGCGAGGGCAAGACGGTGAAGGTGCTCTGCGTCGGGCGTAAGGGCCGTGACCAGCTGCGCCGGGACTACGGCCACCTGATCATCGAGACGATTGAAGACGTGTCCCGCCCGCGTCCCACCTTCGACAAGGCCTCGGCCATTGCCTCCAAGGTGACGCAGCTCTTCGAGGCCGGTGAGTTCGACGTCTGCACCCTGGTCTATGCGCGCTTCAAGTCGGCGATCAGCCAAATCGTCACCCTGCAGCAGCTGGTTCCCTTCCACAATGACGAGGCGGAAGAGGGGGGCGAGGCTGAGGCAGCAGGGCCGCAGACCAGCAAGGCGGTCTACGACTACGAACCCGACGAGGAGGCCATCCTGGCCGAGTTGCTGCCGCGCAATCTGGCGGTGCAGCTCTACAAGGGTATCCTCGAGAACAATGCCAGCGAGCAGGGCGCGCGGATGACCGCGATGGACAACGCGACCCGCAACGCCGGCGAGATGATCAACAGCCTGACCCTGACCTACAACCGCACGCGTCAGGCCATCATTACCAAGGAACTGATCGAGATCGTTTCCGCCAAGGAAGCTATGCAAAGCGCGGCCTAAGGCCAGGCAGCGGAAAACGCAGCGGACGATCACGAGACGAAAGAAGCGAGGGCGAGAGACATGAGCGAGCAGAGCAACGTCACCGGCCAGATCACCCAGGTCATGGGTCCCGTGGTCGATGTGCAATTCGATGGCGAGCTGCCGCCGATCCTGAATGCTCTGGAGACCGACAACGGCGGCAACCGCCTGGTTCTGGAGGTCGCCCAGCACCTCGGCGAGAACGCCGTGCGCGCGATTGCCATGGACTCGACCGAGGGCCTGACCCGCGGCCAGAAGGTGAGCGACACCGGCGACGCCATCTCCGTTCCCGTCGGGCCGAAGACCCTGGGCCGCATCCTCAACGTCATCGGCGAGCCGATCGATGAGCGCGGCGATGTCGGCGGCCTCTACCGCTCCCCCATCCACCGCCCGGCACCGGAGTTCGCCGAGCAGTCCACCGAGGCCGAGATCCTGGTCACCGGCATTAAGGTCGTGGACCTGCTGGCGCCTTACTCCAAGGGCGGTAAGATCGGCCTCTTCGGCGGCGCCGGCGTGGGCAAGACGGTGCTGATTCAGGAGCTGATCAACAACATCGCCAAGACGCACGGCGGCTACTCGGTCTTCGCCGGCGTGGGCGAGCGCACCCGTGAGGGTAACGACCTCTACCACGAGATGGTCGACTCCGGGATTATCGACTTGAAGGGCGATGCCTCCAAGGTGGCGCTGGTCTTCGGTCAGATGAACGAGCCTCCGGGGGCTCGTGCCCGCGTCGGTCTGACCGGGCTGACCCTGGCCGAGTACTTCCGCGATGAGGAGGGCCAGGACGTGCTCTTCTTCGTCGATAACATCTTCCGCTTCACTCAGGCGGGCTCCGAGGTGTCGGCACTTCTGGGCCGTATCCCCTCCGCCGTGGGCTATCAGCCGACCTTGGCGACCGATATGGGCGCCATGCAAGAGCGCATTACCTCTACCAAGAAGGGCTCGATCACCTCGGTGCAGGCCATCTACGTGCCGGCTGACGACTTGACCGACCCGGCGCCGGCCACCTCCTTCTCCCACTTGGACGCTACCACCGTGCTGTCGCGCTCCATTGCAGAGCTGGGCATCTACCCGGCCGTGGATCCGCTCGATTCCAACAGCCGTATCCTGGACCCGCAGGTGGTGGGTGAAGAGCACTACGAGGTGGCGCGCCGCGTGCAGGAGATCCTGCAGTCCTACAAGTCGCTGCAGGACATCATCGCCATTCTGGGCATGGACGAGCTGTCGGAAGAGGACAAGCTGACCGTGGCCCGGGCGCGTAAGATCCAGCGCTTCCTCTCGCAGCCCTTCGACGTGGCCCAGGTCTTCACCGGCTTCCCCGGTGTCCAGGTGCCATTGGAAGACACCATCAAGGGCTTCAAGGGCATCTGCGCGGGCGAGTACGATCACCTGCCGGAGGCTGCCTTCTACATGGTTGGCACCATCGAGACGGCAGTGGAGAAGGCCAAGAAGCTGGCGGCGGACGCCTAAGGCGAGCCAGGCAGAAGGAAAGCTCCACGCACATGGCCGAGACCTTTCAGTTCGAGCTGGTCGCACCGGAGGAGGTCATCCTCTCCGAAGCAGCCGAGATGGTGACCGTTCCTGGTGGCGACGGCGACTATGGTGTACTGCCGCGCCACGCACCGATGATCACCACGGTGCGCACCGGCGTGCTGGCGGTCTATGAGAACCGTCAGATCCGCGAGCGTATCTTCGTCGCCGGCGGCTTTGCCGAGGTGACGCCGGAGCGCCTGACCGTGCTGGCCGAAGAGGCCGTGCGGCTGGAGGGTCTGGAGCGCTCCACGGTTGAGCAGGCGCTAAAAAATGCGCAAGACGACCTCTTGGATGCGCAGGATGACGCCGAGAAGGCGATGATCGAGCAGCGGATTGCCATCGAACAGGCCAAGCTGAAGGCGCTTGGCTAAGTCAGACAGCTAGGCGCTCAGCTAGACCCTTCGTCTCATTTCTTGCACGGCTGCTGGGAAGAAATCCTCCTAGCAGCCGTTGTCGTGTCCGAGGACTGCAACGGCATCAAGGGCTTAGCCTCTGGGTGTTGCAGAAAGGCTTAAGTCGCGAAATCCGTCTCTCGCCTCTGGTGAAAGCCTACCGCCGTCGCTAAATAAGCACAGCGAGAGGGGTTTAAGGCGTGAACGCGAACCCGCTAGGGCGTCTTTGTGCTTTGGCGACGGCACGAGGGAGACGCGAGAGGACCGGAGGGCGCAGAAAATGACCGAAAGCTGGATAGACAAACTGCCCTGGGATGAACTGGATCTGAGCAAGGTTGACCCCGAGCATCTGAAGACGGTGAAGGCCGCCGCCCTGGTCGAGTTCAACGCGCACGATTACGCCGACTACATCTACAAGGTCTTCCCCGACGACAAGGACTTCCAGACCGCCATCGCCCAGTGGGCGGAGGAAGAGGTGCTGCACGGGCGCGCCTTAGGGCGCTGGGCCCAGGCGGTCGATCCGACCTTCGATTTCGACGGGGCCGTTACGCGCTTCCGCGAGGGTTTCTCCCTGCCGACCGAGGTCGAGGGCTCGGTGCGTGGCAGCCGCGCCGGCGAGCTGGTCGCCCGCTGCATTGTGGAGACCGGCACCTCCTCCTTCTACGTGGCCTTCAGCCAGGCCAGCGAAGAGCCGGTGCTGCGCCGCATCTGTCAGCGCATCGCGGCTGATGAGTTCCGCCACTACAAGCTCTTCTACACCCATCTGAAGCGCTATCTGGAGCGCGATCAGATCGGCCGCATGCGCCGCTTGATGATCGCTGCCGGACGGATTCAGGAGACCGAGGACGACGAGTTGGCCTATGCCAACTACGCGGCCAACGGCGATCTCTCCCGCCCCTTCGACCGCGAAAGCGATGGCCGCGACTACCTGCTGCGTGCCTATCGCCTCTATCGCCGCGATCACTGCCAGCGTGCTGTTGCCATGTCCTTCAAGGCTGCTGGCCTCAAGCCACACAGCCGGCTGGCCGAGTACACCTCTTCTGTGGCCTTCCGCCTTTTGAAGTTCCGGCAGAAGCGTATGGAGCGCGCCGCCAACCGCGACGGCGCTGAAGCGCTGCACGCAGCCTGATACCGGCCTCTATGGAGGCAAAATCGCCGTCAGGCCTAAACTCAGCCCCCAGCAGCATCGTTACCTTGCAAGGCCAGACCCCTGGCTTTGAACAGCTCGGGGTAGTGACAGACGGCGCTGCCGGTGAAGAGGGCATCGGTCAGGGCCCGATTCGCCGGCGGACTCTGACCCTTATCCGTTGGATCGCCATCGCCGGGCAGGCCGTGGCGCTTTTCGTTGCAGACTACTGGCTGAACCTGGCGATCCCGCTGCTGCCGCTGGGTTTGCTGGTGGCAGGCTCAGCTCTGGTGAACCTGCTCACGCCTGCCATGGTCGGCCGCGGCCTCTGGCTGAGCGAGCGGGCAGCGACCTCCCTTCTGGGCTTCGATCTCTTGCAGTTGGGCGCCTTGCTGGCGCTGACCGGTGGGCTGGCGAACCCCTTCTCGGTGCTGATCCTCGCGCCCGTGATCGTGTCCGCATCTGCATTGCCGGCCCGCTCCACGGCCCTGCTGGCGGCCCTGGCGGTCATCCTGCAGACGGCGCTGGCGATTTGGCATTGGCCCATGCCCTGGTTCCAGGGCGATCTGCATCTCGACCCGCTCTTCGTAGGCTCGATCTGGGCCGGTTTGGTGCTGGCAACGGTCTTCATCGCCGTCTATGTCGCCTCCGTCGCGTCGGAGAGCCGCGCGGTCGGCCAGGCCCTGGCCGCGACCCAGGCTGCACTCGCACGCGAGCAACGCTTGGCCTCGCTCGGCGGGCTGGCGGCCGCCTTGGCGCACGAGCTGGGCTCTCCGCTCAGCACGGTGAAGCTGGTCGCCAAGGAGCTGCAGCGCGACGTGCCGCAAGACACACCCTGGCGCGAAGACCTGGACCTGCTGGCGGAAGAGGTCGACCGCTGCGCCGAGCTCTTGGCGGAACTGGCAGCCTCCCCGCACGCCGATAGCGGCGAGGCCTACAACCTGCTGCCCGTGGCAACCTTGGTCGATCTCTTGGTAGAGCCCTACCGGCGGGAGGGCGCGCGTATCGACATCCGTCTGCAGGACGAGGTGGAGATGCCCTACCTGCCACGCGATCCGGCCCTGCTGCACGGCATCGGCACCATCGTGCAGAATGCCACGCAGTTTGCCAAAGAGGCGGTTCTGATCACCTGCACCTGGACCAGCCGGCGTCTTTCGATCGTCATCGCCGACGACGGCCCCGGATTTGACCCGACCGTGCTGGATCGTTTGGGTGAACCCTACCTGGCCAGCGACCGGCCCGATCCGCGCGATCACGCAGGGACTGGCGGCGCGCATATGGGTCTTGGCATCTTTATAGCGAAAACCCTGCTAGGGCATTCTGGTGCCAGCATAACCTTTCGCAACCGCGCCTCGGGCGGGGCAGAGGTTGCTCTTTCGTGGCAATTGAACCAGTTACAAATGACAGAACAGGAAGGTACCTCATGAACACGCCCCAAAGCCTGCTCTTGGTCGACGACGACGAGCGGCTCTGTAATCGTCTGGCTCAGGCCATGGAGAAGCGCGGCTTCGCTGTGACCACCGCCAACAGCGTCGCCGACGGCGTTGCCTCGGTCGAGGGGGCTCAACCCTCTTTCGCTGTCGTGGACTTGCGTTTGGGCGACGGCAGCGGCCTGGAAGTGGTGAAGCGCCTGCACGAGCTGCGGCCCAGCGCCAAGGCCGTCATCTTGACCGGCTATGGCAACATCGCCACCGCTGTCGCCGCGGTGAAGCTGGGTGCCATCGACTACCTGCCGAAGCCTGCCGATGCCGACCAGATCCTGGCGGCCCTGAAGCAGGGCGACGAGGATGCACCGCCGCCGCCGGAGCTGCCGATGACGGCCGATCGGGTGCGCTGGGAACACATCCAGCGGGTCTACGAGCAGTGCAACCGCAATGTCTCGGAGACTGCGCGCCGCCTGCGGATGCACCGCCGCACCCTGCAGCGCATCTTGGCCAAGTACGCCCCCCGGGACTAGAGCCGGCCTCCGTTCGCTATGGCTCACTGCACCGGCTCTAGCCTCTTGATGTTGAAGCAAATCGTCGTCGCGAGGTGGGTCACCTCGCTTTGGATTTGCTCTAGCCGGCCGTCGCTTTCCCGACTTCTGTTCGCCAAAGTCCCCGCCTAGACTGTCAAAAACCGGGGAGGGCAGA
>JBCBSF010000010.1:0-80733 GCA_039819325.1 Pseudomonadota bacterium
TCGCATCGGGTCTCAGCTGCTCCGACAAAGAGGGCAGGACAGGGAAGACACGTAAGGGAGGACGCCATGAGTGAGGAAGCCTCTTTTTGTAAATGAAATTATATTTCAACTGTTGAAACGATCTGATCGCAGCGGCTGATGGCGTGAATGTCCTTTGCGCTAAGACCCGCGCTTGCTATCTTGAATGAAATATCATTTCATTGAATGAAAGGAGGCAAATCCATGAACGCCAGCTTCGTCGGTTTGGGCGCCATGGGCGCGCCTATGGCCAGCAACTGCCTGCGTGCGGGCCTGGCCTTGACCGTCTTCGACATCAATCCCGAGCCGGTGGAGAGGCTGCGCGCCGAAGGAGCAGCGACCGCCGCCTCTCTCGCCGAGGCGGCGTCCGGCAGCGATCTGGTCATCACCATGCTGCCGGCCACGGCCCAGGTGCTGGAGGTCATCACCGGCCCCGAGGGATTGCTGCGCCATCTCCAGCCCGGAGCAGCGATCATGGAGATGAGCACCATCGCACCGGAAGGCAGCGACCAGGTCGCAGCAGCCTGCGCTGAGGCCGGCGTACGCTTCCTGGATGCCCCGGTCGGGCGGCTGGTCTCACACGCCATCGCCGGCGAGTCGCTCTTCATGGTCGGCTGCAGTTGTGAAGCCCTCTTCGCGTTGGTGCAGCCCTACCTGGATGCCATGGGAACGACGATAATCCGCTGCGGTGGAGCCGGGTCCGGTGTCCGGGCCAAGCTGGTGAACAACTTTCAGCTCTTGACCATCGCGCAGGTGACGGCGGAAGCCTTGGTGCTGGCCGAACGGCTCGGTCTCGAGATCGCCACGGTCAAAGAGATCAACGCGGCGACGACTGCTGCAAACGGACAGATGCAGGTGAACTTCGCCTCCAAGGTGCTGGCCGGCGACACGGAGCCCGGCTTCACCATCGACCTGGCGCATAAGGACATGGGCCTAGCGCTAGAGGCCGCGGCGCAGGCACGTCTAGGGCTACCGGTCGGCGCGGCAGCCCACAGCGTCTACGGCAGCGCGCGGGGCAGCGCCTTCGCCGGCCGCGACTTCTCTGCGCTGCTGGACTACGCCGCCGAGCTGGCCGGCCTGGGGCGCATTCGGCTGGGTGAGACGAAAGCTATAGGCAAAGAAGTTTAGTCTCTGTCTATCTGTGATCGATGGTGATCTATCCAAAGGCACTCCCTCGTCTTGAGCAGCGAGCGGAAGCGAGCGTCCGTCGAAAGGCGGGCCGTTAGCACCGAGCCTGGGGCCCGCCCTTCGACAGGTGCGGGCTTCGCCCGCTGCTCAGGACGAGGTCTACGTGGGTGGAAACTCATGCAGTACCCGCCTGCATGCGAGAGTCTCACTGGGGCGACATGCGCTCCGCCAAAGCCTTCCCCATCTCAGCGGCCACCTCGGTCAGGCGTGGCAGCAGGTCCTGCCGGGCCTTGGCTGGCGTCAGCGCTTGACGCAGGTAGATGATGTTGAGCGAGGCGAAGACCTCAGCGTCATGCAGGATGGGGACACCAATGCTGAAGATACGGTTGGCATACTCCTGCTGAGAGTAGGCTGGGTCCATGGTGGCAAAGCCCTGGCGCCTCACCTCCGCCATCCGCTGCTCAAAGGCCTCGCGGTCCTGCGCGATCTCATTCCAAGGTGCTGGATCCTCGCGTGCCGCCTCAAGGAAGCGCTCCTGCTCTTCCTGGGCTGAGTGGGCGAGATAGGCAAGGCCCAGGCTGGTGCCCAGGACGGGCGCACGATAGCCTGTGGAGCGGTTGAAGGAGAGCGGTCCCAGCGCGCGCGAAGTCTCGATCACCAGCATGGCGTCGTGGTCGAAGAGAGCGACGTCCGAAGGCCAGCCGATCTCATCACGAAAGGCGCTCAAGATCGGCGAGAGGATATCCACGAAGGCCAAGTGGCGGTCGAAAGAGGCGCTCAAGGCCAGCGTCTTGCCGGTCACGCGGTAGGCCGGACCCTCGACGCTGCGGATGACGTAGCCGGCGCTGATCAAGGTCTCCAGCATGCGCACGATGGTCGATTTGTCGATGCCGGTTTGATAGTGGATGTCGCCGATGCTGCCGCGCCCGCCCAAACGGTTCACGGCGGCCAGAACCTCCAAGACACGCAGCGCTGCAGTCACTGGCTTGTAGGATGGCATGGGGTCCGCTTGCGCGCCTCTCGACAGATGAGGTGGAGCCTTAGGGGTCCACACCCCAGTCTTCTAGCACGTCCTTCGAGTGCTCGCCCAACCCTGGCGGCGTGCGGCGATAGCGGGCCGGGGTCCGCGACAGCTTGGCGGGAAAGGCGCTGGTGCGAAACAGCGATCCGTCAGCGGCTTCCTGCTGGACCTCAAGCGCGCGGGCCTGGACGTGGGGGTCAGCATAGACGTCGGGAATGCTGTTGATCGGCCCGCAAGGCACGCCGGCGGCTTCAAGGCGGTCGATGACCTCCTGCTTCTCCAGCTTCGTCAGCGCGTCGGACAGCAGGGAATCGATGAGCGCGCGATTGTGGATGCGTGCCTCATTGCTGGCGAACCTGGGGTCGTCGGCCAGCTCCGGCCGCCCGAGCGCCGCGCAGAGACGGGCGAACTGGCGATCGTTGCCGCAGCTGACAATCACATGCCCATCCTTGGTCTGATAGACGCGGTAGGGCACCACGTTGGGGTGGCTGTTCCCCAGCCGCCCTGGCTCCACCCCGCCGTTCAGCCAGTTCGAGGCCTGGTTGGCCAGCATGGCCACTTGGCTGTCCAGCAACGCGCAATCGATGTGCTGGCCCTCGCCGCTGGCATGGCGGTGGTTCAGCGCCGCGAGGATCGCGCAGACCGCGTTCATGCCGGTGAAGAGATCGCAGACGGCCACGCCGACCTTCGTCGGCTCCCCGCCTGGTGCCTGGTCGGGTGCCCCGGTGATGCTCATCAGGCCGCCCATGCCTTGGATCAGGAAATCGTAGCCCGGCCTGTCGGCATAGGGGCCATCCTGTCCGAAGCCGGTGATCGAGCAGTAGATCATCTTCGGATTCACCTGGCGCAGGCTCTCATAGTCCAGGCCGTACTTGCGAAGTCCGCCGCGCTTGAAGTTCTCCACCAGAATGTCGGCCTTGGCCGCCAGCTTTCGCACCTGCGCCGCCCCCTCTGGCGTGGCAAAGTCGATCGCCAGCGAGCGCTTGTTCCGATTGCAGCAGGCGAAGTAGGCGGCATCCCGGCGCGCGCCGTCGGCAGCCGTCATGAAGGGCGGGCCCCAGGTGCGGGTGTCGTCCCCGCCCTTTGGGGATTCCACCTTGACCACATCGGCGCCAAGATCGCCTAGGATCTGGGTGCACCAGGGGCCGGCGAGAATGCGGCTGAGGTCCAAGACGCGAATGCCGTCGAGCGCGCCTGCCTGGTCAGTCTGCCCCATAGCGATCCACCCATTTCATATATTGAAACGATATTTCATTTACAGCTTAGCCCGTTGGCGCGATGCTTGGAAAGTCAGAAAATCAAGAGCTGCCACAGCAGATGATGCCAAAGCAGCAGACCAGGTGAAGAAAGCCATGGATTTCAGTCTGAGCGAGGAGCAATCCGCCCTGCAGCAGACCGTTCGCCGTTTCGCGCAAACGGAACTGCCCGCTGTCGCGGCCGAAGTAGAAGCCAAGGATCATGCCCCTGGGCCGGCGGTGATGCGCCAGTATGCCGAGCTTGGCCTGCTGGGCGTCAACCTGCCGGCAGCCTACGGCGGCGGCGGCATGAGCCATTTCGAAGCGGTGCTGGTGCTGGAGGAGGTCGCCAAGATCTCCATCGGCGTCGCCTTCCCGATCTTTGAGAGCTGCTTCGGACCTGCCTTGGCCATTGCCAACTTCGCGCCTGAAGAGTTGCGCCAGCGCATCTTGCCGAAGGTCTGCGCCGGCGAGATGATCGTCGCCGTTTCCATGTCGGAACCCGGGGCCGGTACCGCCTTGACCGACCTGACGACCCGCGGCCAGGTCGGTGACAAGAAGGTCGTCTTGAACGGTACGAAACGCTGGTGTTCGGGGGCCGGCCATGCCGACGCCTATGTCGTTTACTGCCGCCTATCGGACGCGCCTGGCGCCAAGGGGATCGGCGCAGTGCTGGTCGAGAAGGGGCGCGAGGGCTTTACCTTCGGCAAGCCGGAGCAGCACCTGGGCTTCCGCGGCGTCAGCAGTGCGGACATGTACTTCGACGGCGTCGAGGTGCCGCTGGAGAACATTGTCGTGCCGGCCGGTGGCTTCCGCAAACTGATGGAAGCCTTCGACCTGGAGCGCTGCGGCAACACGACGATGAGCCTGGCCTGCGCCCAGTCGGCCTTCGACTACGTCCTGGACTATGTCCAAGAGCGCAAGCAGTTCGGCAAGGAGCTGGTCGAGTTCCAGGCGGTGCAGCTGGCGCTGGCCGAGATGAAGATGAAGCTGGATGCCGCGCGCTTGCTGCTCTACCGCGCGGTGACCAATGCCGAGAGCGGCCTGCCCTCCGTTGGTGAGAGTTCCATCGCCAAGTGCTTTGCCAACGAGATGACGCGAGAGGTCACCGGCAAGGCCATGCAGCTGATGGGCGGCTATGGCTATTCCACAGCCTATCCCATCGAGCAGAAGCTGCGCGATTCCTGGGGCTGGGGCATCGCCGGCGGCGCCATCGACGTGCAGAAGACCAATATCGCCGCAGCCTTGGTCGGACGCCGTTTCAACCAGCGGGCCAGCTAGGCCCATGACCTTGCCGCTTGACTCCGTCCGGGTGCTGGACCTCACCACGACGATCTTCGGTCCCTATGCAACGCAGATGCTGGGCGATCTGGGCGCCGACGTGATCAAGATCGAAGCCCCCGCCGGCGACCCGGTGCGCCAGGTGGGGCCGGCCCGCAATCCCGGCATGGGCGCCCTCTTCCTCGGCGCCAACCGCAACAAACGCGGCATCGTCCTGGACCTGAAGCAAGAGGCCCACAAGCAAGCGCTCTGGGCGCTGATCGAAACCGCCGACATCTTCGTGCACAACATGCGTGCCGCCAAGATCGAGGAATTGGGCTTCGGCCCCCGCGCGCTGCTCGCGCGGCGGCCAGACCTGGTCTACGCCGGCCTGCATGGCTATGGCGAGGCCGGCCTCTATGCCGACCGCCCGGCCTACGACGACGTGATACAAGGCGAGGCCGGGATCGCAGATCTCTTCAGGCGGCGCGACGGCGCACCGGCCCTGATGCCCTCGATCTCCGTCGACAAGGGCGCGGCGACGCTGGCGGTCGGCGGCATCCTCGCCGCCTATATCAAGCGTTTGCGGAGCGGCCAAGGCGGCTTCGTCGAGATCCCCATGTTCGAGGCTATGGTGGCCTTCACCTTCGTCGAGCATCAGTACGGCGGCATCTTCCAGCCGCCGCTCAGTGACTATGGCTACCCGCGCATGCTCTCCGCCTTCCGGCGGCCGCACCGCACGGCGGACGGCTACCTCTGCATGCTGGCCTACACCGACAAGCAGTGGGCACTCTTCTGGAGCCTCACCTCTCGGCCGGAACTGGCCAAGGACGAGCGCTTCGCGACCATGGCCGCGCGCAGTGCCCACATTGGCGCGGTCTATGAAGAGGCCGGCAAGGAACTGGCCTTGCGATCGACCGACGCCTGGCTGGAGCTCTTGAAGCGCCATGACATCCCTGCCGGTGCAGCCAAGACCCTGGAAGAGGTCCGTGAGGACCCGCATCTCAATGCCGTCGGCTTCTTCCGCAGCTTCGCGCACGAGACAGAAGGGGCGTTGGAGATGCCTGATATGCCCTACCGCTTCGACCAGACCCCCCTGCCCGTCCGGCACGGTCAGCCACGGCTGGGTGACGATACCGAAGCCGTGCTGACGGAAGCCGGTTTGGATGAAACCGCCATTGCCGAGATCCTGGCCGTGCAGAAGAGGCCCGACGCATGAAGGTGATGCAGATCGAAGGTGCCTGGGGCACCGGGAACATCAAGCCAGCAACGCGGCCCGATCCGACGGCGGGCCCGGGCGCGGTGGTGATCGACATCGAAGCTGTCTCCATCAACCCGCGCGACAAGGTGATGACCGAGGGCGGCTATGGCCGGCGGGGCGGCAGCCTGCCGCTGGTTCCGCTCTGCGATGGTGCTGGGCGCGTGTCTCAGATCGGCGAGGGCGTAACAGGTTTCGCGCTTGGTGATCTGGTGATCCCAGCTTACTCCCGCACCTGGCTGTCGGGCACCTTCCGCTCCGAGAGTTTCTCCGGCGCTCATGGCGGCCCGCTGGACGGGATGATGCAGGAGAAGATCGCAATCCCAGCGCAAGCCGTCGTGAAAGCCCCAAAGCACTTGAGCGCCCGGGAGGCCGCCACCTTGCCTTGCGCGGCGGTGACGGCCTGGAACGCCCTCATCGTCCAGGGCGGCGTGCAACCCGGCCAGTCGGTCTTGCTGCAGGGCACCGGCGGCGTATCGCTCTTCGCCCTGCAGATCGCGAAGATGCTGGGTGCCACAGTGGTGATCACCTCCTCCTCGGACGAGAAGCTGGACCAGGCGCGGGCGCTGGGCGCCGACCACACGATCAACTATCGGACTGAGCCTGAGTGGCACGAGGCCGCGCGCGAGCGTCTGGGCGGCCAGCTGCTGGACCACATCATCGAAATCGGCGGCGCGGAGACCTTTGCCAAGTCGCTGCGCGCCATCCGCCCCAGTGGAACCATCAGCCTGATCGGCATCCTGGGCGGCGCGCTGCCGAGCTTGGAGCTGGCCCGTGTGGTGACACGCAATGTGCGGCTGCAAGGCGTTACGGTCGGCAGCCGCGAAATGCTGGACAACCTGGCCCGCGCCCTGGAGGCCAACCAGATCCACCCCGTCATCGACGAGACGCGCTTCGCCTTCGACGCGGTGGGCGCGGCGCTGGATCGCCTCGCCTTGGGCAAGCACTTCGGCAAGATCGTCTGTCAGTTTTGACGGCTGGGCAGCGACGGCATGCAGAAGAGCCTGAAAGTCTACGGCCGCAGCCAGTCCTTCTTCACCCGCAAGGTGATGGGCTATCTCTCCTACAAGACCATCCCCTGGCTCCATCGGCGCGACACCTCTGCGCCCGCCTTGAAGGAAGCTGGGTGGCCCGGCGGTATCCCAGCAGTCGTGCTGCCGGATGGGCAGGTGATCTGGGATTCGACCTCGGTCATCCTGCACCTGGAGACCAAGCATCCGGACCGCTCCATCCTGCCGCCCTGCAAGACAGCAGCCTTCCTTAGCTTTCTGATCGAGGACTACAACGACGAATGGCTCTACCGGCCGGCCGTGGCCTGGCGCTGGTTCGACCGCGATAACGCGCTGCAGGCCGGCTGGGATCTGGCGCGCGAGTATTCCTTCTTCACGCCCGGCGTCGGGGGCAAGATCCGTGCTGCGATCGAGGCGCGCGTCGGCCGCTCCTGCGCTGCCTTCGGCCTGCCCGCACCGCTCTTGCCACGCTGGATCGACGAGGATCTGGGGCCCTGGATCGCGGCGCTCTCGACCTACGTCGCCACGCGGCGCTTCCTCTTCGGCGCTCGGCCCGCCCTGGCCGACTTTGCACTCTTCGGAGCCAACGCCGCGCATTTCATCGGCGACATCTCCTGCCGCGCCTACCTTGATGCCCAGGGGCCGGAGATCGTGGCCTACACCCATCGCCTGCAGGAGCCGGAGTTCGACACCTTCGGCGATTGGGCGCCGATTGAGCCGAACGCCGAGGCCCTGGTGGCGCTTCTGAAGCCGCTTGGGCTGCACTACCTGCCATGGGTGACCGCGGCCTGCGAAAAGGGCAGCGCGCCGATCTTCCCAGGTGGAGAGCCAGTTGCCGTCTCTCCTTTCACGCGGCGATCACGCGGCCTGTTGCTCGGCCGCTACGCGCAGCTGCGCAACCCGCAGCTGGATGAGATCCTGGCGGCGGCCGGCCTGCTGCGCTTTTTCTCTGACGACCTCAATCAAGCACTGCCTCTGCCCGACCCGCACCAGCTGCCGCAGCCCCCTGTGAACCGGCCCTTTCCAGCCGACGCACAGCCGGCGCGCTAGGGTCTCTAGAAGTGTATCGCCTCTTCTCCCGCGAAATCAGCTACTTCTCCGGCAAGGTCCGGGCCGCGCTTCGTTACAAAGAGCGGATGGGCTCCCTGCCGGAGGGCTATGAGGACATCCTGGCGACGGCTGATATCGTGCATAGCTACCTGCTGCCGAAGACCGGCACCCCGCTGCTGCCGCAGCTGCTCTGTCCGGATGGCACCTGGCTGCAGGATTCCAGCGAGATCCTGGATCACCTGGACCAACAGCACCCGACGCGTGCAATCACCCCGCCGCCGACAGCGCCCCGCCAGATGCTGGCCTCGCTGCTGCTGGAGTTCCTGGGCGATGAATGGCTGATCAACGTCGCCTTCTGGACGCGCTGGCACTTCGGCCGCAAGCAGGTCACCCCCAACCACTACGCCTTCAACGCGCAGCAGTGGAGCCCGCTCTTCCGCCCGCAGCACAGGCCGCTGCGGCGCCGCAAGGTCGCCGAAGCTCTGTTCAAGCGGGTCATGGGCATCGAGCGCCCGCAGGAGGTCACCCGCGGCCCCTTTGCCGGTCTGCGCGATCTGGGCGTCAACGAGATGACGCAGAGTGCCTTCCACGAGAGCTACCGGCGCATGATGGCGGCCTTCGAGGCGCATCTGGATCATCACGACTTCACCCTCGGCGGCGCGCCCAGCCTGGGAGATTTCGGGCTCTTAGGGCCCTTGTACGCCCACATCTACCGCGACCCCATCTCCGGTTTGGAGCTGCGCTGCGACTTCCCCCTGGTCACCGAGTGGATTGAGCGGAGCTATGGCACCAACGACCTCAACGCCCGCGGCTATGCGCAGACGCTCTATCGCGTCGACGAGTCCGGGGAGCTCGTTCCTGTGCCAGCGACCTCGGACCAGGCCAAGCTTCTGGCCGACGATGCGGTCCCAGACAGCCTCTTGCCGCTGCTGGGCGTCTTCTTTGAGGAATGCTGGCCGGTCCTACGCCGCTCGATGGACGTCCTGGGCGCCTACTACCGGGACGCGGGCTTGGGTCCAGGCGACCCTCTGCCCAGCAAGTCCTTCATGGCGAGCCCTGGTTTCGAGTCACAGCAGCGGGATGCGGGCCCCCTAACCATCCCCTTCGAGATTGGCGGCATCTCGAGCCGCCGGATGCTGGTCCCCAACCACATCTGGATGCTGCAACGGCTGGAGAACAGACTGCAGGCAGCCATCGCACAGTCCGGCCAAGCGCCCATCCTGGCCTTCTTGAGCCAGTGGGAGGATGGCCCCGACTTACTCGCTCTCCCCAGGCTGCTTCGGACCTGCCGCGTTGCACGCACGGGGGGAGCGCTGGTGGTTGCCGAGACCTGACAAACTCGGCAACGCGACCACCCGCTGACCAACTCAAATGCCACCGTCCAGCATCGGTCGCCTGCCTGGTTTACTGTAGGGACCGAGCATAGAGGAGCCTGACTTCCAAGTCCCCTACCCTCCCGCATCGCAAGGCCTTGCTGTTCGTATCGTTCAAGACCGCCGGCAGTCAGCACCACAGACTGCTCCCAAAAACCGAAGTTTGCATGTCGGGGAGGACAGCAACAGTGCTTGCATCGCACAACGGCTCTTGGGCTAGGCAAATCCTGCCCATTGCAGACGCGACATCATCTCCGTGCTATCTTATCCTGCACAGCGACCTCGCCAAAGAAGCTGCGGCCTAGATAAGCAACGAGATCTCTGACGATGGAGCCCACCCCCCTTTCCCCGATCCAATGGCAATCCTTGGTGCAGTGGGTGCCCGGTGAAACACGGCGGTCCAGCGAGGGGCTCGGCTGGAACGGCCTGGGACTGCGGTCCTATCGCTACGAGGGTCAGTACGTCGAAGTGCCGGAGATGCTGGACTATCTGTTTGTCTCCAACGACGGTGGCGCCTTTCCCTTGCGCCGGAGTTTCGGCGGCGCCTGGAAGACCGCCTTGCTGGAGCGCGGCTCGACGTCGCTTTTGTCCCGAAAGCAGACCTCCCGCTGGGATTGGAACCAGACGGCCTTTGTCACGCATCTCTATCTCTCCAAACCGCTTGTGGATGCTGTGGCCTGCGAGGTGCTCGATGGCCGCTCCGGCGAGGCAGTGCTGAATGATATCCTCTGCACAAACGACCCACTGGTCCGGGCGACCATCGTCTCGCTGACGCGCGAAGTGGCATCCGGCGGCATTGGCGGCTCTCTCTACGCAGATGAACTCGCTCGCTCGCTGATCCTGCACCTCTTGCGGGGCTTCAACCCGCGGACCCCCGCGCAGGCAGTGGCACAGGGTGAGTTGTCAGCGCCAATGCGGCGCCATCTCTGTGACTACATCGAGGAGCATCTGGCCGACACGATTACCTTGGACGACTTGGCCGTCGAGGTCGGCTTGCCGCCCTGGGCCTTTACCCGGCGATTCAAGGCCAGCTTCGGATTGCCGCCCTACGGATACGTTCAAAGGCTTCGTGTCGAGAGAGCCGGACGCTTGCTCACCGAAAGCGCGCTCTCCATCAGCGAGATCGCCGCACTTTGCGGCTTCTCCGATCAGTCTCACCTGACCAGACTCTTCAGGCGCCGCTTCGGCATGCCGCCTGGGAAGTTCAGGCGGCATGCTCACACTTAGCGACAGCCGTCTCAAGCGATCTTGAAGCCCTCATACCCGGCTGCTGCTACCTCTTCGCACTTTTGCTTGTAGGCAGGAGCACCGCCCGTGTAGGCCAGCACCCGGCGCGGCTTACCCGCGACGTTGGACCCAACCCACCAGCTATCGGTCTTCCCGATCAGCGTCGCCGCCGCGGTTTCGTCATGATGCGCGACCCAGGCGTCTTCGGTCTCTTTCAAGGGCTCGATGGAGGCGCGTCCCATCTTCGTGAGATGGGCAATACAGTTCGAGATCCACTCTGTCTGCTGCTGAAGACAGGTCGGCACGTTGCAAAGCGCCGCCGAGGGCGCGAGAGGCGCTGCAGTGAGAAAGAGGTTCGGGTAGCCGTGCTTCTGCAGCCCCATCGTGGTCCGAATCTCCTCCGCCCACTCTTCACGCAGGCTACGCCCGCCCCGACCGCGAACGTCGATCCGGCTAAGCGCACCGCTCGACCCGTCAAACCCCACCGCCAGGACGATGACATCCAGTTCATGCAGGGTCCCATCGGCCATCCGAATGCCCGCAGGCTCAATTCCTGCGATCGCGGTCTTGCGGATGTTGACGGCCCTGACGTTATCGCGCCGATAGGTCTCGAGGTAGCCGCTGTCCAGCGGTACCCGGCGCGTACCGAACCCATACTCAGTCGGCACAAGCGTCTCGATCAACGCAGGGTCCTGTAAGCGCTCGCGCATCTTGTTGCGTACGAACTCCGACACCGCCTCGGATATCTCTTCTATGAAGAAGATCTCACCGAAACCGGCGAGCCACATCTTGAGCGAGCCGTCTTGGTAGAGCGCCTCGAGACGCTCATGCCTCTGCTCGGGCGTTAGGTCTGCCCAGGCAACTTCAAAGTCGTACTCAAAGCCGGTAAAGGTGCTGAAGAGCCCTGTCTTCAGCTCCTCAAAGCGGTCCTTGTAGGCTTTCACGTCCGCCGGTCCGTACTTGGGGTTCTTCATCGGCAGCACGTACTGCGGGGTTCGCACGAAGACCGTGAGTTCTTCAACGAGAGGCGCAACGGTCTGGATCACCTGGACACCGGTAGCCCCGGTCCCGATCACACCAACCCGCTTTCCCGCCACGTCGATCCCGCCTTCCGGCCAGCGAGAGGTATGTAGGATGTCGCCTTTGAAGCTGTCTTCGCCCGGAAAGAGCCCTTTCAGCGGGATCGACAGAACGCCGGAGCAGGCGACGAGGTACTGCGCGTCATAGGTCACGCCGGCATCCGTTTCGATCCTCCAGCGCGCGGTCTCTTCATTGTAGTGAGCCGCGGTCACCGTCGTATTGAAGCGCAGATCATCCCGCAACTGCAGCCTGTCGGCAATGTAGTGCATCCACCGCTCAATCTCAGGCTGGCCTGGAAAACGCTCGCTCCAGGTCCAGTCTTTGAAGAGCGTCTCATCGAAGAAGTACTGGTAGATGTAGCCTTCGGAATCGAAGCGCGCGCCAGGATATCTGTTCCAGTACCAGGTGCCGCCGACATCCCCGGCCGCATCGACACCGCGGACCCGCAAGCCCTGCTCGCGCAGTTGGTAGAGCTGGTAGAGCCCGCCGACGCCCGCCCCGATCACGAGCGCGTCCAGCACCACCGTGCCGCTTTCTCTTTGCGCACGACTGGCTGATGTATGGTCATCAAGCATTTCTCGTTCCTCCCTGTGTCGCGCAGATCACCAATCGGGCCACGCGTCTTGGAAAGCTAGGAGAGAGCTTTAAGGCCGGTCTTGAACGATCAGAACGCGGCCGGCTGTCTTGCCGAAACCGCCTTTCTGTTGGGTGGACCCATCACAATTTACAGGCGACGCACTGGCGACGCCTTAGTTGTAGAGCAGGTCGGGAAGGAACAAGACGATCTGCGGAAAGAGCGTGAAGAGCAGCACGGCCACGCCCATGATCACAAAGAAGGGTAGGGCGGCCTTGGCGATGCGTAAGACGGGCTCGCCGGATATGGATTGCAGGACGAAGAGGTTGAACCCAACCGGGGGCGTCATCAGTCCCATCTCGATCATCAAGACCAGGAAGACGCCGAACCAGACCAGGTCAATGCCGGCCGCCTGCACCACAGGCAGGACCACAGGCAAGGTCAAGACCAGGATCGAAACACCGTCGAGGAACAGCCCCAGGACAATATAGAAGACGGCCAGGGCCAAGAGCAGCATCCCGGCAGAAAGCTCAAAACCGGTAACCCAGGCGGCAAAGCTCCTCGGCAAAGCGACCATGCCTGCGGCGGAGGCTAGGACGGAGGCAGCGATCACCACGGCTCCAAGCACCGCCGTGAGCCGGGCGGCCGCTGCCAAACTGTCGTAGATCACGGCGCGGTTCAGCCTGCCCTCCAGCGCAATGAGCGCCAGGGCGCCAGCCACCCCCACGGCGGCCGCCTCGGTCGGGGAGGCAAAGCCCAGATAGATCGCCCCCAGAACCAGCGCCACCAAGCCAGCGACCGGCAGCAGACCAAGCGTATCACGCCACGTGCCTGAATGATCCGAGGCTCGCGGATGCCGGAAAGCGACGTAGAGTGAGTAGAGCGCGGCGACGACAAGCCCGGGAACAAGCCCCGCCGCAAAGAGCCGCGCCACCGATGTCTCGGAGAGGACGCCATAAATGATCATCGCAATCGACGGCGGGATGAGGAGACCGAAGGACCCGGCACCGGCGAGCGAGCCGATCGCCAGCATGCGTGGATATCCCATCTGATCGAGTTGCGGCAGGCTGACACGGCCAACCGTGGCGGTGGTTGCCGTCGATGATCCAGAAACCGCGGCGAAAAGGGTGCAGCCAACCACGTTGATGTGGAGCAGCCCGCCCGGGAGCCGACCCACGACGGGCACCAGGCCGGTGAAGAGGCGCGCCGCCGTGCCGCCCCGCAACAAGAGCTCCCCCATGAAGAGGAAGAGCGGGATGGCGGACAACTCCCAAGACCGAGATGCCCGGACAAGCACTGTGCTGCCCAAGATGCCCGCACGTTCGGGGTCAAGGCCTGCGCTCACGGTCAAGAGGAGGATGGCCGTGATCAAGAGCGCAGAGAAAATCCACATACCGCCAGCGAGAAACACCAGAAGCGCGAGCAGCGGAATGATCAGCGATAGGTCCATTCAGCCGTCTCGTGTTTCTTCTGCCTTGGCGGGCGCGATGACACCGAGCGCCAAAACGGTGGCGAACAACAAGAGCCCAAAGAGCGCGGCGGCCTCAGGGACCCAGAGGGGTATTGGCCAAACCCCACTCGATAGGGTGCCGCGTTCCTCGAAGCGCAGAAGGGATCTGAGAACAAAGAGGCCAAGCGCGCCTGCGAGCAGCAGCGTCATGACTTGCATGGCAACGGTCAGGATAGGCCTGGCTCGCGCCGGTGCCTGGGCCACCAGCGCGTCAACCCGGATCATAGCGCCGGACCGCGCCGCTGGTGCTAAACCGGCAAAGACGACGGTCGACATCAAGTATCCGACCATCTCTTCCACAATCAGCAGCGATGTGCCAAAGCCGGATCGCAGGACAATCTCTGTGAGAATCAGAGCAACGATGGCCGCAACAGCGGCCATCGCAACCCGCAAGCCGAGCGACGCCAGGCCATCAGCGATCCGCCCGAGAGCCAGGGTCATTCCGCCAGCGCGGCATTGATCGTCGTCAAGAGGGCGGCAGCGTCTGGACCGTTTTCCTGCGCCCAGGACGCGGCTGTTTCGCTACGGATCTGCTCAAAGGCAGCCTGAAGCTCAGCTGACACAGACTCATGCACGGCGACACCGTTCTCGGACAGGAGCGTGAGGTTTTCAGCAACGCGCTCACGGCCCTCATTCCAGTGGGTCTGCGTAAAGGCGTCTCCGGCGGCCAGGACCGCCGCTTGAAGGTCTGCATCCAGTCCTTCAAACGCCGAGCGGTTGATATGAAGAACCGTAACGGGGGTGGAGTAGACGATCTGCGTGAAATCGCTAATCCCCAGATCCCAGATCGAGATGACCTTGCCACCTTCCGTCGATGTCAAGAGCCCGTCCACCACGCCAGAAGACAGGGCGGTCACTGCTTCTGAAAAGGGCAGCTGCACGGGCGTGGCGCCAAGGGTCTGCATGGCTTCGGCCGAAAAGGAGTCGAAGGTGCGTAGCTTGAGGTTCGCGAAGTCGCCAGTGGTCGCGATCGGGCGATCGGCAAAGACGCCGACGGCGGGAAAGGCACCCCACCCCAGCATCAGCTGATCGGAGCCCTCGAAGATCGCATCGAAGGTCGGGGTCACCGCAACCATCATCGCTTGCGTGTCGGCGTCGCCAGACACGAGGAAGGGCAAGGATGTTGCACCGAAGAGCGGGTTCACACCGACCAGGGCACCTGTCAGCGTTTCAGCAACCTCAATAACGCCAGTACCGACGATCTCGAAGTTATCGCCGTTTGAGAAGCCCAAGGCGCCACCCGGGTTCAGTTGAAGCTCCATCCGGCCGCCGGATGCTTCGGCGAGCTTTGCCGCCATAGCTTCAAAGGCTGCGCCTGAGTTGGAGGCCTCTGGGTAGATCGTCGTTGCCCGCCAGGTCACCTCTTGTGCAGCAGCCGGCGACAGCAAGGTTGCAAAACCGAACAAGACTGCGGCGCCGAGTTTCGCGTAGGTCATGCCTTCTCCTCCCTAGGCCGCCTTAGTGGCGGGCCTCCATTCTTCAGTGATTTGGTACCATATCTGCAAAAATGGTACCATTGAAAGAGAAATCGCAGGGCGCCCCCCGAGGGCGTCGGCATCATCGGTGGCTAGCTGGAACCTGACCGCAAGGCGCGACGCAGGATCCCGTAGGTATGGGAAACACCTTCGGCATAGGTCATGCGGGTCTGCGCTTGGAAGTCCGGATCCCGGACGCGTTGGACGGTAAGCAGGATCATCTCTGCAAGAATCCGGGGGTTGACCCCTTCGATAAGGCCGTCGTCTACGCCATTTTGGATGAGGCGCTCCAGTCCGGCGACTCGCTCCTGCTGGTGGGCGGTGTAAATCTCCCGCCCGATCTCAGTGCGCTCAATGTCGATCTGGAAGGCCGTGCTCAGGCGCTTGGCGCCCTCCTCCCCGGGGATCAAATAGACACGAATACGCTCATCGACTGGCATAGCGTCATCAATCGCCGCCCAGCCAGCCAAGCGCACACCGGCAAAGAAGCGTGCGATCACCAGGGCAATGAGATCGTCTTTGGTGGCGGCGGTCTGGTAGAGCTTGCGCTTGGAGCAGCCCAGCGCCTCCGCCAACTTCGCCGACGAGAGATGCCGAAACCCAGAGGATAGGATCAAGGCCTCAACACGGTCGAGAAACGCCTGATCAAAGCGGCTGTCTTGGAACAAGGCATGGTCAGAGAGGCCGGTGAGAGCCGCCGGCATCGCACCTGCCAGACGTCTCGGCTTCGAGTCACTCATTCGGCGCATTCCCTTGACAACAGCGCGCGCGATCTGGACGGTACGGAAGATCACGATTTGGTACCCACTCAAGGGCGAGAGGAGTATAGCTGGATGGAGGTGTCTGGACCAGCATTGGGCCACAGCAGATCAGGTACAGCTGAAGAGCCCTCTGGCCCCGAGCAGACCACTGCCTTTCCCCGCGATATGTTGGCGCGAAGCCTGCGCCGCCATCGTGAGCGGGTCGCACTGCGTTTCGAGGGGCGAGAGCTGAGCTATGCCGACCTTGATCGGCTGTCTGACCAGTTGGCCGTAGGCCTCGCCAAACGCGGGGTCGCGCAGGGAGATCGTGTCGCCTTGCTTCTCAAGAACGCGCCGGAGTTCGTTGTCGCTCATCTGGCCATCGCCAAGATGGGAGCCGTCAGAGTACCGCTGAACGAGATGCTCTCCGCCTCAGAGGTCGCCTACATGATCGCGCATTCGGGCGCAAAGGCCGTCTTGGCGCACGCGGGCTTCTCCGACCATGTCTCCGCCGAGCCTGATGTCTTTGCCGCCCGTCCCGTGCGCATCTGCGTCAATGATCAGACTGAACGCTCTTTGCCGGGGTTCGAGGCCTACGCCGATGTGCTGGCATCGGGCGGCGACGCTGCGGCGCCCGAGCCAAGGCTAACAGGCTCCGACGCGGCCATGATCCTCTATACGGGCGGCACGACGGGGCGCTCCAAGGGTGTTGTGCACACCCAAGGGGGCCTCAGCGTGAACCTGATGGCGCATTTGATGTACAGCGAGATCCGCGAAGACGATCTGCTCTGCCTCTGTACACCACTGCCGCACGCAGCGCACCTCATCCTGGAAACGGCCCTCGTTCGGGGGGCCTGCATTGAGATCACTGCGGGTTTCGATCCAGAAGACCTCTGCCAGCGCATCAGCGCCCATGGCATCACCTACCTCTTTCTGGTTCCGACCATGATCTACCGGCTGCTGGATCAAAAGGCGGCAATGGACGCTGACCTATCGAACCTGCGGACGATTCTCTATGGGGCTTTTCCCATCAGTAAGGCACGCTTAGCGGAAGCCATCGACACTCTTGGCCCGGTCTTCGTTCAACTCTACGGACTGACCGAGGCACCGGATTTTGTCGCGGCTTTGCCCCGTCGCGATCACCTTGTCGATGACTATCAGTCCGCCTGCGGTCGGCCGACGGTGTTCTGCGATGTGGCGATCCTCAACCCATCCCGTGGTCCTTGCGCTGCTGGGGAAGTCGGTGAGGTCGCGGTCCGTGCGCCCTACACCCTGGCGCGATACCATGACGATCCGGAACGGACGGCGGAAGCCTATCATCAAGGCTGATTGCTGACCGGAGACGTCGGGTATCTCGGCCCCTCCGGCCATCTCTTCTTGGTCGACCGCGCGAAGGACATGATCATCACAGGCGGCATGAACGTCTATTCGAGCGAGGTTGAGAACGCGCTGGCTGAACACCCGGCCGTCAAACAAGCCATGGTGATTGGGGTGCCCGATGCAGATTGGGGCGAGGCCGTCACCGCCTTCGTTGTCGCGACACAGGAGGTACCGGAAGCCGATCTCCTGGCCCACTGCAAGCTGCGGTTGGCCCGCTACAAGGTGCCGAAATCCATCGCGTTCGTAACGGACCTGCCCCTGACGGCCTATGGCAAGCCCGACAAGAAGGCGATGCGCGCCCGCTTCTGGCAGAAGGCCGACCGCGCTGTGAACTGACATGAACACTGCTGAGATCCAAACCTGCGACCACAGAGGTTAAAAACCCAGTTCTTGGTATCACGCAACGCGGGACCTCAGGCGAACAACAGGATGCCAAACCGACCTGCGTTCAGGAGAGATTCCTTGTGACGCCTGCAGGTGTCTCGCCGGCGTTAGGTTGGGTGAGCGCAGAGTGCATTGAGATCATCCCGCTGAGGTCGGCGGTCCCGGGTGGTGACAGGCGACGTAGTGGCCGCTTGCCAAGGCGCGCAGCTCGGGGACTTGGGCCTGACACAGCGCGCTGCGGCGGGCGCAGCGCGTGTGGAAGACGCAGCCCGAGGGCGGGTTGGCGGGACTTGGAATGTCCCCTGAGAGCACAATACGGCGCCTCTCCTTCTCCACCTTGGGATCGGGGATCGGCACAGCGGAGATCAGGGCTTGGGTATAGGGATGCTGCGGGTCGTCATGCAGCGCCGCCTTATCGGCAAGCTCCATGATATGGCCGAGATACATGACAGCGACACGGTTGCTGATGTGGCGCACCATCGAGAGGTCGTGCGCGATGAAGAGGTAGGCGATCCCCAGACGCTTCTGCAGCCCCTCTAGCAGGTTCACCACCTGCGCCTGGATCGAGACGTCGAGCGAGGCGATTGCCTCGTCGCAGACGATGAGGTCAGGCTCTGGCGCCAGAGCCCGGGCGATGCCGACGCGCTGGCGCTGCCCGCCGGAGAACTCGTGCGGATAGCGGCTGGCAAAGGCAGGGTCCAAGCCGACGAGGTCCAAGAGTTCGGCCACCCTCTGCCGCCGCTCGGCCCGCCCGAGCTGCCCGAGCACCTCCAAGGGCTCGGCGACGATAGCGCCCACGGCCATGCGCGGATTGAGTGCTGCATAGGGGTCTTGAAAGACCATCTGCAAACGCTGGCGCGCCTGCTTGAGTGCCTGGCCGGAGAGCTGCGTCAGGTCGTCTTCCCCATCCAACAGGATCGCGCCGGAGGTCGGCTCCTGCAGGCGGATCAGGCTCCGGCCGACGGTGGTCTTGCCGCTACCACTCTCGCCGACCAGGCCCAAGGTCTCGCCGCGGTAGAGGTCGAAGCTGACGCCGTCCACCGCCCGTACCTGCCCGACGGCGCGGCGCAGCAGCAGACCGCGGGTAATCGGAAAGTAGGTCTTGAGATCGCGAACCTGCAGCAAGACGCGGCGCTCAGGCATGTCCCGCCGCCCCCTCGGCCATCCGCTGCCAGTGCCAGCAGCGCACCAGCCGCCCGGCCTCCGCAGGCTCCTGCAAGGGCGGCATCTCCTCACGGCAGCGCTGGTCCGCCAGGCCGCAGCGCGCGGCGAAGGGACAGCCACTGCCGAGCCTGGTCAAGTCAGGCGGCCGGCCGGCAATCGCCGAAAGGCTTTCTTCCGTGCGCCGGTCCATGCGTGGCATGGAGGCCAAGAGCCCCGCCATGTAGGGGTGCAGCGGACGCTCATAGAGAGCCGCCACCGGCCCGCGTTCTACCAGGAACCCGGCGTACATGACGTTCACCCGCTGCGCCAGGCCGGCCACCAAGCCCAGGTCGTGGGAAATCCACATGACCGTCAGCTGTAGCTCGCGGCTGAGACGCTTCACCAGCTCGACGATTTGAGCCTGGATGGTAACGTCCAAGGCTGTCGTCGGCTCGTCGGCAATCAGCAGTTTCGGCTCGCAGGCCAGCGCCATCGCGATCATCACGCGCTGGCGCATGCCGCCAGAGAGCTGGTGCGGAAAGGCGCGCAAGCGCAGCTTCGGATCCGGAATGCCCACCAAGTCCAAGAGCTCAGCCGCCCTGCGTTTTGCCGGGCCGGACCGCAGGCCTAGATGGCACCTCAGGCTCTCCACGATCTGAAAGCCGACGCTGTAGACGGGGTTCAGGGACGAAATCGGATCCTGAAAGACCATGGCGATCTTACCGCCGCGCAGGTTGCGCAGCTCTGCAGGCGGCAGGGTCAGGAGATCGCGTCCCTCGAAAAGCACCTGCCCGCCGGCGATCCGGCCCGGCGGCTGCGGCACCAACCCCAGAACGGAGAGAGCGTGCACGCTCTTGCCCGAGCCGCTTTCGCCGACAACGCCCAAGGTCTCGCCCCGCTCGATGCCGTAGCTCAGGTGGTTGACCGCCATGACCTCGCCCTCCTCCCGGCGGAAGCGGACGGTGAGGTCGCGGACCTCGAGAAGGGGGGTCATCGATCGCACTATGCCGGTGCCGTGGAGCGCGCGGAAGCATAGCCTGCGAAAATTACCTTTTCAAAAAGTATCTTTCGTGCGTCATAATCCTTGACCCTTCAGAGTGGTGCCGCTTAGCCTTTTTCCAAAGACACCTCCGCGCGCAGCGGCGAAACAAGGGGATGCTTCAATGATGCCTGGACCACGCTTCCACAAAGGACTTGCCGGTGTCGCCCTCTTGGCAGGCACCCTGGCTCTCACAGCGCCTGCGACGGCGCAGGCGGACGAGGTCTGCCCGGTGCGGGGCGGCAGCTTCACCATCGCCTTCGCGGTCGATCCCGGTGACTTGACGCCCGGCAAGACGGCCCAGTTCGCACCGAGCCTGATCTTCGATCAGATCTACGACACGCTCCTGATCCTAGACCGTGACGGCACTTTGAGGCCCGGTCTGGCGACCAGCTATGAGGTGGCGGACGACAACCGCTCCATCACTTTCCATCTGCGCGAAGGCGTGACCTTCCACCATGGCCGTGAGTTCGAAGCCCAGGACGTCGTCTACACCTTCGAGCGACTGCTCGACCCTGCCTTCGCCTCGCCCTGGGCGAAGCAGCTCGCCTCTATCGAGTCTTTAGAGGCGGTGGACAGCCACACCGTCAAGATGAACCTGTCGGAGCCCTTCGCTCCGATCCTGAGCCTGGTCGCCACGCCCTGGTACACGGCAATCGTCCCTTACGACTTCGCACCAGAGAACAATGCGAACGAGGCGGCATCGGGCACCGGCCCCTTCTCCCTGGTCGAATACGTGCCTGACGACCACGTCACCTTGAAGGCTAACCCGGACTACTGGGAGGCGGGCTACCCTTGTGTCGACGAGGTTCGCTTCGAGATTCTGCCGGATCCGCAAGCGCAGATCTCGGCCTTCCGCCAGGGCAGAGCCGACCTGGTCGCACTGAGCGATCCGAAGTTCATCCCGATCCTGCAGCGCGAGGACAAGGTCCGCCTGATCGCGCCGGCAGGTGCCGTCAACGAATCAGGCCTTGGGATCAACACCGCCGAAGGTCCGACGAGTGACCTGCGCGTGCGTCGGGCACTCAGCCTCGGCACCGACCGGCAGGCGCTGATCGACACCATCCTCTTCGGGCAAGGCGAGATCGGCACCAAGATCTCCTGCGGCAAGGTTCCCTACGGTTGGTGCGCCGGTGAGGACGCTGCCCTGCCCTTCCACGACTACGATGTGGAGCAGGCCCGCGCCCTCTTGGCCGAGGCCGGCTATCCGGACGGCCTTGCGCTGACGGTCCAGACCAGCCTACCGCTGGACGTGCAAACGGCGGAGATCCTGGCCGAGCAGTGGGAGAAGATCGGTGTCGACCTTACGGTCCAGCAGATTGCCGACTTCAATCAGCAGCTCGACAACTACATCAACGTGAACCACCAGCTCTCGATCGTCTCGCTGGTCTGGCAGCCGGACCCGCACGCCGACGTCTACCAGATCTACTACTCCGACTCGCCCATCAACCTCGGCAAGTTCAAGGATCCGGAGCTCGACGCACTGCTGGATCAAGGCAAGGTGGAGCTGGACATCGACCGGCGGATCCAGATCTACAAGGACGTCCAGCGCTTGGTGGCCGATCAGGTCTACATGCTCTATCCCTTTACCAAGCCAGCCAACTGGCAGTTCGTGCGCGACCACGTGAAGAACTACGAGGCCATGCCCAGCGGTGCCTACAATGATCTGCGCTACCTCTGGCTGGACAAGCAGGGGGACTAGCGTCTAGTCGCGGACGGTCATGGGGCGCTATCTGCTACGGCGGCTCTTGCTGCTGATCCCGGTCGTTCTCGGCGTCACCTTTCTGACCTTCACGCTCATGCGCCTGGTGCCGGGCGACATCGTCACCAGCATGATGGGCGTTACGGCAGCGAACGACGAAGCGCTGCGTCAGCAGATCCTGCAAGAGCTGGGTCTCGATCGGCCACTGCTGGAGCAGTACGCCTGGTGGCTGGGCCGCATTGTTCAGGGCGACTTCGGCCACTCCTTCATTCACGGCGGCCCGGTCATCGACGAGATCCTGCGGCGCCTGCCGATCACGCTGCAGCTGGCGACCATGTCGATGGCGATCGCCATTCTGATCGGCGTGCCCTTGGGCGTGCTGAGCGCTGTGCGCCGCGGTGGCCTGCCGGACCTCGGCGCCCGGGTCTTCGCCTTGATGGGAATCTCCACACCCAGCTTCTTCACCGGCACCCTGATCGTCGTCCTGGGGGCCATCTACTTCCCCGGCATCACAACGCTTGGCTATGTCCCCTTTCACGAGGATCCGCTGGCGAGCCTCGGCCGGATGATCTGGCCCGCGCTTAGCCTGGGCCTCGGCGTTGCCGCCATCATCCTGCGCTATACCCGCTCCAGTGTCCTGGAGGTGCTGGGAGAGGACTACGTGCGCACGGCCCGCGCCAAGGGTCTGGGCGAAGAGCGCGTGGTCTTCGTCCATGCCTTGAAGAGCGCACTCATCCCAGTCATCACCGCCATTGGCATCTGGTCCGCCTTCCTCATCAGCGGCGCTGTGGTGCTGGAGGAGGTCTTCGCAATCCCTGGCCTGGGGCGTCTGATTCTCAGCGCCATCGAGAACCGTGACTACCCGATCATCCAAGGAACGGTCCTCTTCCTGTCGCTGGCGGTAGCACTGGTCATGCTGGCAAGCGACCTGCTGGTCGCCGCCGTCGATCCGCGCGTGGCGCTCGACTGATGGAGCCCTCGCTGATCGCCCAGAGGAGCCCGGAGAGCGATGCCCTGCCGCCGGAGATCTCAGGCTGGTCGCGCCTGCGTCGTCATATCCTGCGGGATCCGGCGACCCTGGCGGGCCTGGTCATCGTGCTGGTCCTCTTGGCCATGGCGCTCTTCGCGCCCTGGATTGCCCCCTACGGTGCCAACGAGTCCACCGGGACGATCCTGGCGCCACCAAGCTGGGACCATCCCTTCGGCACCAACATCCAGGGGCGCGACCTCTTCAGCCGCGTGGTGCTGGGCAGTCAGAACTCACTGGGCGTGGCCCTGCCATCGGTTTTGCTGGCGATCGCCGTCGGCTTGCCGATCGGCCTGCTGGCCGGCTTCCTCGGTGGCTGGTTCGACAGTCTGGTGATGCGCCTCTTCGACATCATGTTCGCGCTGCCGACGATCCTCTTCGCCATTGCCCTGGTGGCCTACCTGGGCCCCAGTCTGCAGAACCTGATCATGACCATTGCCATTCTCTACATACCGCGCGTGGCGATGGTGGCACGCGGCCCCACCTTGTCCTTGAAGAGCCGCGAGTTCGTGCTGGCGGCGCGCAGCTATGGATCCAGCACTTGGCGTATCCTGCGCCGGCACCTGCTGCCCAACATCATGGCACCGGTCTTGGTCGAAGGGTCGCTGCTGCTATCAACGGCCTTGCTGACGGAGGCGGCACTCAGCTTCCTGGGGCTGGGCGTGCAGCCGCCCAATCCCAGCTGGGGCGCTGACCTGGGGCGCGGCCGGCAGTTCATGGAACTGGGGATGCATCAGGTGATCTTCCCCGGCGTGATGATCATGGTGGCCGTGATGGGCTTCAATCTCTTGGGCGACGGCCTGCGCGACTTCTTCGACCCGCGCATTCGCCGCCAACGCTAGGAGGAGCGGACCCGTGACCAAGGTAACAGTCACAGCCATCCAAGCAGCCTCGCGCGCAGCTTCGTGGGAGGAGAAGTGGGAGGGGGCCGACCTGCCCCACGCCTTGGCGCTTCTCGACGCGGCAGCGGCGCAAGGGGCGACCTTGGCTTGCTTCCCGGAACTCTACCCGCTGGTCGGCGAAGCCGAGATCGCAGCCAGGGCGAAGCAACACGGGATGACCGTGGTGGCCGGACTGGCCGATGGCAGCCGTGAGCGCTGGTACAATACCAGCAGCATCATCTCGCCTGAGGGGCAGGTCATCGGCCGGCAGACGAAGAACTACCCGACGGCCATCGAGATCGAGCGCGGCGTGGTCCCAGGGGAGCGTTTCCAGGTCTTCGATACGCCCGTCGGCAGGCTTGGGATCGTCATCTGCGCTGACTTTGCATTCTTCAACGACGGCGCTGCCGCCTGCCGTGAGGGCGGAGCCGACATGATCCTCAATCCCGCCGTTTGGTTCGCCCTGGCCGAGGCCTTTCCACACACGGTGATCGGCCGGCACATGGAATACTCCCTACCGGTCATCGGCGTGAACCTGGCCCGCCCAGACGAGGCCAGCAGAGACGCGCGCTTTCCGCCGGCCGGGGGTTACACAACGCTTTGCATTCCGCCGCCGGTGACCGACCTGGACCAGCTATGGGGTTGGTTCAACAGCAAGCCGGGCGGCATCGATTCGACCGAAGGCTTCGTCCAGACCTTGGGACCGCAGGAGGGCCTTTTGACGGTCGAGGTCGATCTGGAGGCTGTGCGACGCTTCCCAGGCTACTTCTCCACCCGGACACCGGAGCACGTTGGGTCTGTGTAGAGCTGGATCCAAGATCGTGATTTATCGCTGAACCGCCGCCTCATGCGCGAGGATGACCTGGCTGAGCAGCCCAGCCGCCAAATCTGCCTCCTCCTTTGAAAGGCAGGCAATCAACTCCCGCTCGGCGCCGGCGTGGGCTTCCATGGCCTGATCGACCAGCGCCAGACCGGCCGGGGTCAAATGCACAAAAACGGCACGCCGGTCGCGGGTGGAGTTCGTCCGGGTGATGAGATCGTCCCGTTCCAGGCGGGCCAGCAGGTTGGAGGTGCCGCCGGAGCTGAGCAAGAGGGCTTGCGTCAGCTCCCCTGGCGTCATCCCCTGCCGGTCTGCCTGCACACGCAAGGTCGCCAAGACGGCATAGGCCGGGTACTTGAGGCCGAAGGGCTTCAGCGCCTTGTCGACCGCTCTCAAGATCACGCCCTGGAGGCGCAGAATCCGCCCGACCACGGCCTTGCCGGAGCAATCCAGATCGGGCCTCTCTCGCTGCCAGAGCTGCATCCCGGCCTCGACGATGTCGATGCGCGCTAGGCCATCCTCGTGCTCGCTGAGTGCAGCCTCTTCAGGGCTGGCGTCGCGGTCCCTCTGCTCTGTCCTGTCCATGACCCTCTAGCGCTCCAGATGCCGCGCGGGCCAACTGCCAAGCCCAGGCGACAGAAAGCCTCTTCATTGAAAGCTACTTTGCCGAAAGATATACTGCTCGGCAATGATCCCCCCTGTCCTGGAGTTACCACCGCCATGCCGATGACGTCCAAGGGCTTTCCAGTCCAGCTGACCTTCGACCTAGACGCAGAGACCATGTGGACCAGCCGCGATCCCAAGAATGCGGAGCGGCCGATTATGATGTCCCAGGGCGCCTATGGCTGGAAAGTCGGGGTAGACCGGATCCTGGCATTGATGGCGCGTTACGGGATCAAGGTTACCTTCTTCGTGCCTGGGCTGGTGATCGAACAGCGGCCGGCGGTCATCGAGCGTATTCTCAACGCCGGCCATGAGATCGCGCATCACAGCTGGTCCCATGCCTGGATCCTTGGCCTCTCCGATGCCGAAGAACGCGAGGAGATGGAGAAGGGCTTCGAGATCATCAAGCGCGTGACCGGCCGCCCGCCAGCCGGATACCGCTCGCCGGCGGCCGAGTTTAGCGCCATCACGCTGCAGCTGCTCTTGGACTACGGCTTCAGCTACTCCTCCAACTACTTCGACGACGATTCACCCTATCTGCATGTGGTGGAGGGGATCGAGACCGACCTGGTGGAGTTTCCCTTCCACTGGGTGCTGGATGACGCGCCCTTCTTCAATTACTCGCTCACCCTGCCGGGACGCACCATGCAGGCTCCCTCGGCCGTGCTGGAGGCCTGGAAGCTGGAGTTCGATACGCTCTACGCCGAGGATCGTGCCTTCACCTTGGCGCTCCATCCCCAGATCATCGGCCGCGGCTCGCGCCTGGTGGCTCTGGAGGGGCTGATCGACTACATCACGACGCATGAAGGGATCTGGTTCGGTCGCTGCGATGAGATCGCGGAGGACCTGCGGCCACGATTGCGCCGGCAGGTCAGCCAGGCGGCACAATGAACCAGGCCTTCCAGGGCCGGCGGGCTATGGTGACCGGAGCCGCTGGCGGTATCGGCGGCGCGGTCGTTAAGGCACTCTTGGCCGCCGGCGCCAAGGTCCTTGCCCTGGATCGTGACGCGGCTGCCTTACGCGCGCTGCCGGAACAGGAGGGACTCTTCGCACGCGCCTTCGAGATCGCCGATCCGGCCTCGGTTGACGCCGCGGTTGCAAAGGCCGGCGACTGGCTGGGTGGCCTGGATGCCGTGGTGAACAGCGTCGGTATCGACCTCTATCAACCCTTCGAGACCATGCAGCTGGGTGATTTCCAGGAGGTGCAGCGGGTGAACCTGGAGGGACCTGTGGCCCTTTGCCAGGCAGCGCTCCCGCTTCTGAAGCAAGGCAAGGACGCGGCGATCGTGAACGTCGCCTCAGGCGCGGGCCTGCTGCCGATCCCTAACCGTGTCGCCTACTGCGCCAGCAAGGCAGGCCTGATCATGGCGACAAAGGCCATGGCCATGGACCTGGCCGCCTTTGGCATCCGCGCCAACTGCGTCTGCCCGGGCGCTGTCGAGACGGGGCTGTTCCGGCAAACCTTGGGTCCGGACTTGACGCGCAGCGAGGTGGTTTCGAGATATGCCCTGGGCCGGATCGGCACTATCGAGGAGGTGGCTGCCGCGATCCTCTTCCTGGCCTCGCCCGAGGCCTCTTTCATCACCGGCTCGGCGCTGGCGGTAGATGGCGGCCGCGTCTACCACTGACGGCCCGCTCGCTGGGCGGCGAGCGCTGGTCACCGGAGCTGCCGGCGGACTGGGGCGTGCAGCCGCGCTGGAACTTGGCCGCCTAGGAGCCGATGTCGCCGGGATCGACCTGGACGCTGCGGGTCTTGAGAGCCTTGGCGCCGCGCTCGACCCTCTAGGTCTCCGCTGTCACCTGCGGCCTGGCGATTGCCGCTCCGCCGCGGTCATGGCCGACTTTGTTGCCTCGGCCGAGGCGGTCCTGGGCGGCATCGATATCCTGGTCAACAACGTCGGCCAGAGCGCGCGCGAAAAGGCGGGCCCCTTCCTGGAGAGCGGAGAGGAGACCTGGCGCTTCGTCCTCGATATCTCGCTCATGACAGCCTTGCGGACGACGCGGCTGCTGGCGCCTGGCATGCAGACGCGCAAGTGGGGCCGGATCCTCTGCATCTCCTCAGACGCCGCACTGGTCGGTGACGTCGGGCTGGCCGACTATGCCGCTGCCAAGGCCGGCTTGCTGGGTTTCACCCGCTCGCTGGCGCGAGAACTTGCTCCGGCGCGTGTGACCGTGAACGCCATCTGCTTCGGCACGGTCGCAACGCGGGCGCATGAGCACCTGGACCCGGCAGTGCTGGATCGCGTCAAGGCGAGCGTGCCTATGGGCTACATCGCTGAGCCTGAGGAGGCCGTGCCCCTCGTCGGCTTTCTGGCAGGACCCGGCGGTGCCTACATCACCGGCCAGACCATCGCCGTCAATGGCGGGCGGTGGTTTCTATGACGGAGACCTTTCCGGCCGCCGACGACCTCACGGCCCTACCGCTTGCCACGCTCTCGCGCCTGATCGCCGACCGGCAGCTGTCGCCCGTCGAGCTGATGCAGGCAGTGCTGACCCGGATCGATGCGCTGCAACCGCGATTGAACGCCTTCATCACCCTCTGTCCGGACGAGGCCATGGCAGCCGCCCGTCAGGCCGAAGCGGACATCGCCGCTGGCCACAACCGTGGTCCACTGCATGGTGTTCCCTTCAGCGTCAAGGACCTGACGCCGACGGCCGGCCTCCGCACGACCTATGGCTCAAGGTTGTTCGACGACTTCGTGCCGAAAACCGATGCCGTTCCGGTGGCACGGCTGAAGCAGGTGGGCGCCATTCTAATCGGCAAGACCACGACTCCGGCCTTCGGCCACAAGCCCCTGACCGAAGGCGAGCTCTTCGGGCGCACGCTCAATCCCTATGACGCCGCGCGCACCTGCGGCGGCTCCAGCGGTGGTGCCGCGGTGGCCGTGGCCAGCGGACAGGGGCCTCTGGCGTTGGGCAGCGACGGCGGCGGGTCCATCCGCATCCCGGCCGCTTGCTGCGGCGTCGTTGGCTTGAAGGCGACCCTGGGCGTGATCCCCAATCTGGCGGCCCCCGATCTCTTCTCCGCCAATTCCTACATCGGGCCCATGGCGCGCCGCCTGGATGATTTGGAGCCGCTCTATGCTGCTATTGCCGGCGGCAGCCACTTGGACCCCTATGGCTTGGCGCATCCCATGGCCCCACCGCCAAAGCCGATCTCGAGCTTGCGCATCGGCTGGATGCCCCGCGTGGGCAACCGCATGCTCGACCCGGAATGCCTCGCAGCAGCTGAAGCCGCCTGCGCCCTGCTGGAAGGCGAAGGTGCCGCAGTCGAAGAGGTCTCCTTCGATGCGGTCGCGCTCGAACCAGCCTTCCTCACTCTGCTGCGCTCCGCCCTCCTGGCACGTCTGGAGCATGACTTGGAGGAGCGCCGGTTCTTGATCGATGCCAGTCTCAAAGCCGCGCTGGAGGCAGGCCGCAGTCTCACGGCGGTGGACCTGCAGAAGGCCAACGCTGCGCGCTCGGCCTGCTTCCGCGCGATCCAGGCGCTCTTCGAGAAGGTCGACCTGCTCTTGAGCCCGACCTTGGCGGCCCCACCCCTAGCAGCCGACCAGGACCCCAATGCCGCAGTGACCATAGCCGGTGAAACCGCCGGCTCCATTCGAGGTGCCTGGTACCCTTACGCCTATCCCTTCAACCTGACCGGCCACCCAGCCTTGGCCGTGCCATTCGGCTCCACCGCCACCGGGCTGCCGCTCTCCGTTCAACTGGTTGGGCCCTGGTACGGCGAGCCTGGTCTCTTTGCTGTCGGTCGCCGTCTGGAGGCCGCGCAGCGCCCGAAGAAACTGCTGGAACGACAATAGTAAAGCCGATAGCAAGCCCGCGCCGATTGGCTGAGCATGCGAGATAGAGGAGGAGGTTCTGGTTGCGGGGGTAGGACTAGGGCTCTGTGCACTGCTGTGTCTTGGTGGCTTGCTGGTCCCCTCCCCATCAAGATCGTCTAAGCAGTCTCTTGCGCGTAGGCCATTGCTCTCTCGCGCAGAGACCGTGCTTTGAGCGCCTCAGCAATTCAAGGCTGGGTACCGCAACTGAGACTTGAGACGTCTAGGTGGTTCTGATTGTCGGCCGATACAGCGTGCCGCGACGGACGACCCGTTCGATCATGCCGTTGGTAAGGTAGGTCGGCGTGTCGTGTGGATCGTAAGCGGCCTCGCCTTGGCCTGGATAGCCGAGCGCCGAACGCACCTCCGCCGCCATGTAGTAGCCGCCGGAAGCCGCGAGACTGATCGCCTGAAAGGCGCCGCCATCTGCCTTCATGAGAGCGTTTAGAGCCTCGCTCGCCGTACTCCCGCGGCAGGCGTCCAAGCCGCGTCTAAGGTCATCGACCAAATCAGGCCTAGCGGCGAGTACGCTGTCCAAGAGAGCCTCATGCACGCCGACAGCACTGGCGGACGGCATCTTACCGGACGCAGGAATGAGATAATCCGCCAGTGACTTGAATAGCTGCCGTTCGTCCTGGGATAGGGGAGTGCCCATCATGCGGCCTCCTGATTTCGCCGTTCGGCAACCAGCTGACGTGCCTGGCGCAGGGCGACGCTCATGATCGTTGCCGTCGGGTTGACCCCGCCAGAGGTTGGGAAGGTACTGGCATCCATGAGATAGAGGTTCGGTACCTCGTGGGCTTGGCCCCATTGATTGACGACGGAGCGTTTGGGGTCGTTCCCCATGGTGCAGCTGCCGATCAAATGCCAACCGGTATCGGGCACCTGATGGACGACATTGGTTTCGATGGCACCGGCCGCCTCCACCGCCTCCAACAAGCGCGCAACATGGAAGCGCAGCATGTCGTGCGAGTTCTGCGAGACCTTGTAGATCAGCTTGGGGGCTGCGATCCCATCGGTGTCGGTGACCTCTGGATCCAACTCCACGCGGTTATCCTCTTCCGGCAGATCCTCGCCGATGATGCCCCAGATCAGGCTGTGCCCGAAGCGGCGTTCGACCATCTGGTGCAGGTTCTCGCCCCAAAGATCCTCGACCGTCGGCTCATCCCCCTTGAAGATCTGACTGCCGACGAAGCTGGTCGCGCCCAGCGGACCGCCCCCAGGCATGGCGCCCCACTTGGCGCCGCGCAGGAAGCCGCGCTTCTCGTCCGTCTCGTAAAACTCGAAAGACTCGATCAGCTGTCCGAAGGGACCGATCCAGGAATCCAGCGGGTCCTCGTAGACGCCCATGACGGCTGAGAAGGGATGCATCATCAGCCGCTTGCCGACCAGGCCAGAGCCGTTGGCGAGGCCGTCTGGAAACTGCTTTGACTTCGACAGCAAAAGCAGCCGCGGCGTGCCGATGCCGTTGGCGCAGAGAATGACGACCCTGGCCTTCTGGCGTCGCTCCCGGCCATTGTCGTCGATGTAGACCGCACCAGTTGCCAAGCCGCGGTCATCGACTTCGATCTCGCGGACCCGGGCACCGGTCACCAGACGCGCACCTTGGCGCATGGCCTGTGGCCAATAGGTGATGTTTGCCGTTGACTTGGCGCCCTCTGGGCAGCCGGTCATGCAGGTGCCGGTGCGCACGCAAGGGTTAAGACCATTCCAAGCAAGCGAGGGAATGGCGTTGGTGCCCGGCCACCAATGCCAGCCCAGTTTGTCCATGCCTTCAGCGGCCTTCATGCCTGCCTTGCCAATTGGTAGAGCCGGGGTCGGGAAGGCGCGCTGCGGCGGGTAGGCTGGGTTCCCTGGCAGGCCCGAAACTCCGACCGCGTACTCGACTTCCTCGAGATAAGGCAGCAGGTCCTCGTAGGTGAACGGCCAGTCCTCGGCGACACCATCTTGGCTGCGGACCTGGAAATCGGAAGGGAGAAAAGGCGTCCAGTGCCCAGCATAGAGCGTTGTGCTGCCGCCGACCCCGGCGAACATCAGCGGGTTGATGTCAGAGTCATCGGTGTTAACGGGATAGTCCCGTGGCATGTCGCGGACGTTGGGGTTGGGATGCCAGTTCTTCTGGCTCAAGAGTTCGAAGGCCGGATCCTTGCCCGGGAAATCGCTTGCATCCGGGTTGTAGCCCTGCTCCAGGCAGACGACCGAGAGGCCCGCGCCGCTCAACTCCTTTGCTACCACAGCGCCGGATGGACCGGCGCCGACGATCAGAACGTCGACTTCCTCGCCCCGCCGCGGGGCCGCCTGTTTTGCCATCTACTCCTCCCTGCAAGAAGACCGATGCCATGCCGATCTTGTTTTCTCTTGTTGGACGTCACGCCTTCTTCGGCGTCGGTCGGTAGATGGGTCCGCGGTCGATCACGGCTTGCAGCATGCCGTTGGTGACGTAGTCCGGCTCGCTATCCGCATCGACCGGGCGGTTCTCCTGCCCCGGATAGCCGATGAGGTCACGCACCTGCGGCTGCATGTAGTAGCCAGCAGAGGCAAGCAGGCCGATCGCCCCCAAGGCTTCCGGATCCTCCTTGTTGAGCGTTTCGGCGGCCGCTTGCGGGTCCTGATCGGCAGCCTTGTTCAAGCCGCGGAAAAAGGCCTCTCGCAGGTCCGGCCGCAGTTCGACGGCCCGGTCCAGGATCGCGCCATGAACCTCCGCCTGGGTGGCGGACGGCATGCCCTCCGCTTCCGGGATGAGCACATCGGCGATGCCGGCGAAGGTGCTGCGGTGCTTGTCGCTAACCAGGCTCATGATGCCACCTGCAGGTCTCTACGGTTCTCGATCATGTGGTGTGTGCAGCGCAGCGCGATGGCGATGATCGTCGCTGTCGGATTGAAGCCAGACGAGGTGACGAAGGTGCTGCCGTCAAAGATGTAGAGGTTGGGCACGTCATGCGCCCGGCCCCACTGGTCGATGACCGACCGTGCAGGATCTTCGCCCATCCGCGCCGTGCCCATCAGGTGCCAGCCGCAGTCGCGCATCAGGCGGGTTTCCGCCATCTCGACCGCGCCCGATGCCTCCATCGCCTCCTTGGCGCGGGCGAGGTGGAAGTCGATCAGCCGCTCGGTGTTTTCCGAGTTCTTGTAGATCAGCTTGGGCGCCGGAATACCGTCGCTGTCGGTCAACTCGCCGTCCAGGATCACGCGGTTGTCTTCATCGGGCAGATCCTCGACGATGATCCCCCACTCGAAGGAGCGGCCAAAGACCTTGCGGGTGTTGCGGTGCAGGTTGGCACCCCAGGCCTCATCGAGAGCCTTGCCGCCATAGGCGGCACGCATGCCAAGCGGGCCGCCGGAGGGCATGCAGTTCCACTTCGCGCCGCGCACGAAGCCACGCTTCTCGTCGGTCTCGTACCACTGCATGGATTGGATCGTTTGACCGGCCGGCCCCAGCCAGCTCTCTAGCGGCTCATCGAAGTGCCCGCTGACAGCTGCATAGGGGTGCATCATCAAGTTGCGCCCGACCAAGCCGGAGCTGTTGGCCAAGCCGTCGGGAAAGAGATTGGACGTGGAGTTCAGCAGCAGCCGCGGCGTCCCCACCCCGTTGCAGCAGATGATGACCATCCTTGCGCGCTGGTGGTGCTCCTGCTCGCTGCGGTCGACGTAGATGGCGCCATCGGCCAGCCCGTCTGCATTGACCGTTATCTCGCGCACCCGCGCGCCGGTGATCACCGTCGCTCCGTCTTCGATCGCGTCCGGCCAGTGGGTGTGGTCCATCGAGGCCTTGGACTTCTCTGGACAGCCGGTCAGGCAGGTCCCACGGCGCACGCAGGGGTTCCGTCCCCGATAAGCACGCGAGGGAATGGCATTGGGTCCCGGCCACCAGTGCCAACCGAGCTTGTTCATCCCTTCAGCTGCCTTCATGCCGATCTTGCCGATCGGTAGGGGCGGCAGCGGTGGCGGTTTCATCGGCGGAAAGGCCGGATCCCCCGCCAGACCGGAGACGCCCATCTCGATCTCTGCCTGCTCGTAGAAGGGCTCCAGATCCTCATAGGTGAAGGGCCAGTCGTCGGCAACGCCGTCTAAGGTCTTGACCCTAAAGTCTGAAGGCATGAAGCGCTGCCAATGCGCCGCCCAAAGGATCGTACTGCCGCCAACGCCGGCATACATCAACGGATTGACGTCGGACTCTTCAGTGTTGATCGGATAGTCGTCACCCAGCTCGCGGACATTTGGATTTGGGTGCCAGCGCTTTTGCGCCATCAGCTCCCACTCCGGCTTGTCACCCCAGAACTCCGAGTTATCGACCCAGGTGCCCTGTTCCAGGCAGATGACCTTGAAGCCGGCACCGGCCAAGTGACGCGCGGCAGCAGAGCCCGAGGCCCCAGCACCGATGATCAGTACGTCCACGATCTCGCCATTCTGGGCGACGTTGGCCATAGATGTTCCTCCCAGCCCTCTCAAGTTCGGCGGGTTGGGACCCGCCTGCCTCTTTCATCACAGCATGCCACAGGCAAAAAGCCAGCGGCAAGATTACCGACAAAATTATTGACAGTTTGCCAACGTGGCTTCTTGACTGCCTGAAACGCCGGGTGAACAGCGGTGAAGAAGGGGGCGGAAAGGCCATGCATATCGTCGTGATCTTGCGTCTGGTACCGGACCTCGCCGACGACCTCGACCTCGCCGAGGGCGGCAAGAGCATCGACCGGGAGTGGGTCGGCCTAGCTCTCAATGAATTCGACGAACAGGCGCTTGAAGAGGCCGTGCTGCTGAGCGAAGCGAGCGGCGCCACCGTAACGGCACTCGCTCTGGCCGGCGAAGGGGTGGAGCGTATGCTGCAAGGCGCCTTGGCCCGCGGCGCCAGCGCGGCAATCCTGCTTGAGGGCAGCGGAGACGACCCACTGCCTTCCCGGACGGCCGCGCCGATCTATGCCGAGGCGATCCGTGCTCTTGCGCCCGATCTGGTCTTGACCGGCGTGCAAACCATTGAGGATCTCTTCGGGCAACTGGCCCCCTATCTCGGCCGCCTTCTGGATTGGCCGCAAGTGAGTGCGGTCAGCGGCATCACCCTGGACGCGGGCCACTGTCAGGTCCGACAGGAGTACAGCGGTGGCAGACAGGCACTGATAGAGGTCGCCCTACCAGCCGTAATCGGCCTACAGACCGCGAGCAAGCCGCCACGCTACGTCTCGGCAAGCAAGCTCAAGGAGGCGATGAAGAGCGACCGGCTCTCACGCCAGCCGGCTGGCGCCGGGCGGCTGGCCAATGCGGCAAGGATCGAGCGCCTGGTACCACCAGAAAGGTCCGCCGGCGCTGAGATGCTGGGCGACGATCCCGACAGTGCCGCCGCAGGAATCCTAGGGGCGCTCGACGCGCGCGGCCTGCTTGGGACATGAAGCGAGACGAGCAATGACCGCTGTGCTGGTCCATATCGAGCTTGAAGGCGAGGCCATCGCCCCCGTCAGCTTTCAGCTCTTGGGGTTGGCCAGGACCCTGGCGGGCGATCATGGGCGGGTTGATGCCCTGCTTGTCGCTGAAGCGGCCGAAGGACAACTGCCGCAGCTCGGTGCCGCGGATCGGGTGTTCTGTCTGGGCGGCGCGGTGGCTGCAGGCTATCTGCCGGAAACCCATTTTAAGGCGCTGCAGGCTGCGCGCGAAGCAAGTCAGCCGGAGCTCACTCTGGTGGCCTACAGCAGCGCCGGCCTCGACCTGGCCGCAGCGACAGCGGTCAGCGACGACCTCCCGCTGGTTGCCTACTGTCAAGGTGTCGAGCGCGACGGGGAAGAGCTGTTGGTCACCAGCCAGCTCTATGCCGGTCGCCTCCTTGCCACAAGCCGCGTTACCCTGCCCGCGGTCCTGTCTGTTGTACCCGGCACCTTTGAAGAGGCAGCGGGCCAGATCCAGGGCAATCCCGAGATGATCGATCTGTCGGCGGCCGTAGACACGAGCCACGCGCGCATGCGTCTGGTAGAGGTCATGGCGCCGGAGGGGGACGACGTCGATATCACCACAGCCCCGTCGCTGCTTTGCGTCGGCCGGGGAATAGGCGATCAAGACAGCATAGCAGAGGCAGAGGAACTGGCCGAGCTTCTGGGTGCGGAGGTCGTCGGCAGCCGGCCGGTCATTGACGCCGGCTGGCTACCGAAAAGCCGCCAGGTCGGGAAGTCGGGACAACGCGTCGCGCCCAAGCTTTACGTCAGCCTCGGTGTCTCCGGTGCTCCTGAGCATCTGGAAGGCATGAGTAAGGCCGGCTTTATCGTCGCGATCAACAAGGACCCCTCCGCACCCATCTTCGAGACGGCGCACTTAGGCAGCACCTGCGATCTCTTCGACCTTATGGATAGCCTGGCGGAGCAACTGCGGCAGCGAGGTCAGTAGATGAACCAGCTGCTCTTTTGGCTGGTTGTTCTCTTTGCACTGGGCCTCGCCGGCCGGCGGTTCTGGCAGACCTTTGCGCCACTGACCAAGGCGCCGCCAGACCCACGATGGAGCCAGCCGCGCGAGAGGCTGACAGGCCTTCTCCGCGACGTCGGCCTGCACCGCCGTCTTCTGCAAAGGCAGCCCTCCGGCATTTTGCACGCGATGATCTTCGTCTCCTTCTTCGTCTTGTTCACCGCGATCGTGCAGACCTTCGGGAAGGGCATAGACCCTGGCTTCAGCCTCGCGCCGATCGGTGGCGATACCTGGATCGCCCTGTTGCAAGACGTCTTCGCACTGGTGATGCTGGCCACTGTCGGCCTGGCAGCCTATCAGCGCTTGGTCACTAAGCCAGCCCGTTTCGAGGGTTCCAACCGAAAAGATGCTATCCTCATCTATCTTCTCATCGCCGCCATCGTACTTTTCATGCTCCTGGAGTTCGCGGGCGGGATCGCAGCCGGCACCGTGCCGGCAGCCTGGCGCCCGGTCAGCAGTCTGCTAGCGGAGGGGATGACAGCGCTTGGCGTCGGGGGGAGCAGCGCTGCAGGCGCCGAAGCAGCCTTCTACTGGCTCCATCTTCTGGCGATTCTGGCCTTCCTCGTCTACATCCCGGGCTCCAAGCACCGGCACATGTTCACGGCCCTGCCCAACCTCTTCTTCCGCAACATCGGACCCATGGGCCAATTGGCTGGGCCGGGGATTGACGCGCCAGGTATAAACCGGGCCGCCGATCTTTCCTGGAAGCATCAGCTCGACCTCTTGTCTTGTACCGAATGCGGTCGCTGTCAGGCGGCCTGCCCCGCTTACGCGGCAGGCCAACCGCTAAACCCGAAGCTGCTGATCATGGATCTGCGCGACAGCATGCAGGAGGATCCCAACGCGCCCCTTCTGGCAAACGCCATCGCCGAGGAGACGATTTGGGCCTGCACCACCTGCCGTGCCTGCATGGAGGTCTGTCCGCTGCACATCGAACATGTGCCCAAGATCATCGACCTCAGGCGCTACCTGGTGGAGGACACCAAGGTCGAGCCGCAGCTACAGGATGCTTTCGCCAAGCTGCAGCAGCAGGGCAACTCCTTCGGCAAGGCGCCACGCCAGCGGGCGCGCTGGACCAAAGCGAGCGGCATCACGGTGAAGGATGCGCGCAAAGAGCCCGTCGATTTGCTCTGGTTCGTCGGCGACTACGCCTCCTTCGACCCGCGTGTGCAGCCGCTGACCCTGGCCCTCGCCCGCTTGCTGAACCGCGCAGGCGTGGACTTCGGACTGCTCTATGACAGCGAGCGCAACAGCGGCAACGACGTGCGGCGCGCAGGCGAAGAAGGCCTCTTCGAGCTCTTGGCGGAGCACAACCTGTCCGAGATCGCCAGCTGTGATTTCCAACGGATCATGACCAGCGACCCCCACAGTCTCAATGCGCTCAAACAAGAGTATCGCCGCCTGGGCGCCGACTGGACCGTCCTCCACCACAGTCAACTGCTCCTGGGCCTCTTGGAGGACGGCAGCCTGGCTCCCAGCCAGACTGAGACGCGCCGGGTCACCTATCACGATCCCTGCTACCTGGGACGCTACAACGGCGAGTACGAGGCGCCGCGTGCCATCATCCGCCACCTTGGCCACAGCCTGATCGAGATGGAACGCTCACGAGAGAAGTCCTTCTGCTGTGGGGCTGGCGGCGGCCGCATTTGGATGGATGACAGCGCGATGGTAGAGCGCCCAAGCGAGAACCGGATAAAGGAGGCACTGGACCTCGGCGAGATCGACGCATTTGTGGTCGCCTGTCCGAAGGACAAGGTCATGTACAGCGCTGCGGTTGAAGCCTTAGGCGTCGCAGACCGCCTCGCTGTCCTAGACCTCATTGAGTTGGTTACAGAAGGGGACGAGATCCCAAGCTAGGGCACAAGGTCTGCAAGGCGTCTCTTCCTTTCGCCGCCAGCCCATACAGACTGCCATCTACTCGGCTGCTTCACGTGAGCGACCGCCGAGAGACAAGGAGATAAGCTGATCTTCGCTGCACTCTCTTGTCGGCCCGCGGTGCACCACCAGGCCGTCGTGGACCACCAGGACCCGTTCCGATAAGGACAGGATTTCGTCGACGGAGGAGCTGATGACGATCACCGCCGCCCCCTCCTTCGCCGCCGTCAAGATGATGTCGTAGATCTCCTTGATCGCGCCCACATCCACGCCAGAGGTCGGCTCGACGAAGATGAAGACCTTGGCCTCCGCTTTCAGCCACTTCCCGATCACCGCCTTCTGTTGGTTACCGCCCGAGAAGAGCTTCACCGGCTTGTCGGGTTGATGGGGATGCACCTTCAGCCGCGACATGACGCTGTCAGCATAGCCCATCTGAAGGCTTTCGCGGATCAGACCTAACCGAGAGAGCGAGTCGAGCACCGGCAAACAAACGTTGGTGGCGATTGAGAGATTTGGAAAGAGCGCTTGCTTGCGGCGGTCTTCCGGGATGAGCGCGATCCCAGCCTTGCGCGCGTCGGCCGGGCTGGCGATCTTCACCTGCTTTCCGTCGATCGAGATCTTACCGCTGTGCTGAACGATCCCGCCCAGCGCACGTTCAATCTGCTCCATGCCGCCACCGACGGGGCCGGTTATGCCTAGCACTTCACCGTGATGCACAGTGAACGACAGGGGGGCGAGGTGATGTGCCGCTAGCCCGTCCACCGCCAGGCAGGGCCGGTCGGTCGCATGACCCAGATTGACCGTCTCTAGGTCCTTCTTGGTCCGATCGACCATTAGCTCTGTCACCCGCTCTTCGGTGATCTCTTCATGGTTCAGGGTGGCAGCGACCAAGCCACCTTTCAGGATGGTGATGCGTTCGCAGATCTGCTTGATCTCGCCCAAGCGGTGCGAAATGTAAACGATGGTGATGCCTTCCGCCTTGAAGCGGTGAATCAGCTTGAACAGAAGATCGACTTCGTTGGCCGAGAGGCGCGCTGTCGGCTCGTCCAGGACGATCAGCTTGTAGCGCCGGTGGAACAGGGTCGCCAGCGTGACCAGTTGCATTTCTGCAGCAGAGAGTGAGGAAGCAGGGCGCCTGACGTCGATGGTGATGCCGATCTCGTCGAAGATCGATTGCGCTTCCTGGTGTATCGCGCGTTGACTGAGAAGAAGCCCGCGGGGTTCGTTCCCCAGAACGACGTTCTCGCCCACCGTAAAGCCGTTGCAGAGCTCAGCATCCTGGTAGACCGCCCCCAGACCATGCAGGTGCGCATCTTCCGGTGAGCCGATCTTGACGGGCTGTCCTTCGAGATAGATTTGACCAGCGGTCAGCGAATAGACGCCGGTCAGAATCTTGATCAAGGTCGACTTGCCGGCCCCGTTACCGCCGAGGAGCCCGTGCACCTCGGCGCGGCGGAACGAGAGGGAGACACCGCGGAGGACAGGTGTCCCACTGAAGGACTTCTTGATGTCCCTCAGGTCGACGAGAGGCTCTTCACGCATCGCCAGCACCTCGCCTTGCTAGATGAACTTCAAGTGGATTTCCTCGCGGTTCAGGATCGCGTTCGCGCCCACGGCGAGGATTAGGACCAATCCAGCGAAGAGCTGACGGAAGGCATAGGGGAAGCCAACCATGTTCATGCCCGAGTTCACCATGTAGAGGAAAAACACCCCCAACAGGGTGCCCAAGACATGCGGCTTGCCCTTACCCAGAACTGTGGCGCCCAGGAAGACGGCAGCAAAGGCTTCCAGCAGGTAGCCCTCGCCCCCAACCGGTTGGGCCGAGGAGGAGATTGAGGTCAAGATGATGCCGCCGGTACCAGCGATCAGGGCCGAGAGCATGAAGGCGACAATCACCCAATGGTAGACCTTGATGCCGGAATAGAAGGCGGCCCAGGGATTGTCGCCGACAGCGACGATGTAGTGACCGACCTTGGTCTTGGTCGCCAGAATGTGCGCCATCAGGAATACGACCAGCAGCACGATGACCGGCACCGCCAGACTGAAATCGAAGATCGGCACCTTGCCCTGACCGATGAAGCGAAAGGCGGTCTCTTGATAGTCCACCGGCACCTGATAGCCGCCGGTCATGTAGATGTTCAGCCCGCCTAGGACGAACATCATGCCCAAGGTGACCACAATGCCCGACAGGCGGCCATAGGTAACCAAGACGCCGTTGATAAAGCCGATCAAGAGCGCGACGGAGAGCGCTATGAGGATCGCCGCCCAGGGGCCTACCCAGGGGATCATGTAGGCACAGACGATTGAGGTCGTGGTGACGCAGAGGCCGACGGAGAGGTCGAAACTGCCGGAGATGACGACATAGGTGAGCCCAATGGAAACCAGGCAACTCACGATCATCGAGAAGAGAATGTTGTTGAAGTTGGAGAAGGTCAGAAACCACGGCGACGCGAAGGAAAAGCCGATCCCAACCAACACGATGACCGCGATCGTCCCCCAGCGCCTCAGCAACCTGATCGTCAGGCTCTCAGCAGGTTGGTCCGCTTGCTTTCCCTCTTTGGCTAGGGGCGTGGCCGATGCATCGGTGTCTGCTGCGGACAAGGTTTCTGCTCCTGTCTGGCCGCTCATCAGCGGCCTCTTTGTCGATCCCACCGTTGAGGGTCATGACCAAGGCGATCGCGCCAAGCGGGTCGGTAGCGCTTCATCGCACCGTCATGCCCCGCGTCAGGTACCACTGCTTTGCTTGCCGCTATTCGCATCGGACAGGAGCGCCCCGCCGCGTCCCCACTGGTCCATGGGCACCTCGTTGATGATCACGTGAACCCGGTCTTCAACGGCGCCACAGACCTCCACCAAGTCATTGGTAATGCGGCGAACCAACTCGCGCCGCTGGTCAAGACTACGGCCCTCTTTGGTGTGGACCTGCACAACCGGCATCGCGCTCCTCCTTGCTAAGCAGACAGGCCTTGCACGCTACCATCGCTGACAAGGGACTGCGCGGCGAAACGTGGCGCAGCCCCCGTTTCAGTCGCTACGGGCTAGCCGCCGTACTCCTTCAGAAGTGCGATCGCCTGCTTGTCCATCTCTTGCACCTCGGCAAGAGCCGCTGCCGCTTCCGGTTGAACGATGGCGGTGACCGGAACCTGATAGACGTAGTTCGGCACATCCTCGCCGCGCCCCAACGCCATGGCCAGTTCCGCGGTCTTCTGCCCCAAGGTGTGCCAGGGCACATCGGTGGAGAAGATAATCGGATAGGCCTCCGCCGCCATCGCCTGCAGCAGCTGATCAGAGAAATAGTGGTTGTAGAGCGTAACGTCGGTCCGCCCCATCTGCCGCATCCCCTGCCCTGCACCGATGGTCAGGGGCCACCACCAGGAGATCAGGCCGGAGACCGAGCCGGGCTCAGGGTTGGCCTGCAGCAAGGACAGCATGTTCTCTCGCCCTTTGGAGATCTGGTCCTGGGTCGAGACGGAGCCCGGCATGAAGGGCAGCATGTTCATGCGCGGCTCGTACTTCGTCATGAGGTCGAGCATGTCGGCCTCCATGTCGAAGGGGGTGTAGAAGCCCTTGTCCTCAGCGGTTTGCACCAAGGTGCCTTGGCGCTGCAGATCGTTCTGGACGAAATAGCCGAGCGTCATGGCTGTCGCCCAGGTATCCTCCACGACAGCTGGCGAGTCCTTGACCGGGACCGCAAAGCCCACCGTCGGGATGCCTCGCTCCTTGGCCTCATCGGCGATGTAGGCCGTCTCCGATTCTAGCGAGTAGATGCCCATGCAGAGCACGTCGATATCGCGGTCCATCAAGGTCCGCTCGGCCTCCTGCTCGCTGGCCTTGGTGGGCTTGCCGCGCACGGTCACGGGCTCACCGCCCATTTCGAGGACGGTCTTGACCAGTTGCCAGCAGCCACGCCGCCAGGGTTGATTGAAGGGGCCATAGGTCAGCGGAATGCCAACCCGCACTTTCTTCCCAGCCTCTGCGACCTGGATCTCGCTGGCTTCCAGCGGGTTCAACATTGAACCGGCCGCCAACGCTGCACTGCCCGCCCCAGCAGCCGCCAAAAAACTGCGCCTTGAGACGGATGAGAACTCCTTGGCCTCTTCCAATAGCCTCTTACGTGCTTTCTCGTCGATCATGGCTTGTTCTCCCTTTTTACTTGGTTAACCGAAGGTGCTTTCAGCCCTTTGGCGGTTTGCCTGCGCTACCGACCGTCAGGCGGCAGTCGCAGCGATCTGGCGTTGCAGAAAGGACCGCAGAGCGTGGTTGAAACGCTCGCATTGTTCGATGTTCGGCAGATGTGCGGCCTCGGCGATTCTATGCAGTTCAGAGCCTGCAATCGCCTTATGGAGCTGCTCGGCCGCGGCCGGGGGCGTCGAGATGTCTTGCTCGCCCACGATGATACAGGTCGGGAGCGCAATGCGCGGCAAGAGGGGGGATAGTGCCATCTCTCGGATCGCCTGCGAGCAGCCGATGTAGCCCTTAGCTGGCGTGCCCTCGACCATGGCTCTGACTTTGGCCAAGTCCTGGGGCGCCCGGCCAGCAAAGGCAGGCGTGAACCAGCGCTCTAAGGTCGGCTCGACCACGGCATCCATGCCCTTTTCAGAAACGGTCGCGATGCGTTCGTCCCAGACGGCGCGCGGCATCTCACTGGCAGTATCGCAAAGTGTGAGAGAGAGAAAACGCGACGCTGCCTCGGCACCCAGCCACTGGCCGGTCATGCCGCCCAGCGACAGCCCAATGAAGTGCGCCGTCTCGATGCCGAAATGGTCCATGACCGCCAAGCAGTCGCGGCCCAGCATGGCGATTGTGTAGGGACCGTCCGGCGCCTCGCTGGAGCCGTGACCGCGCGTGTCATAGCGCAGCACACGGAAGGATTCGGTTAAGAGCGACAGCTGCGGATCCCACATACGGTGATCGCTCGCCAAGCTGTTGCTCAAGATGACAATGGGTCGCCCAGCCTGACCATCCAGCCGGCAAGCAATGCGAGCGCCATCGCCCTGCGCAAACTCCATAGCTGGCCTCCCCTGCCAAGCCCACGATGCCTCTGCGTGTCTCTTCCACAAATCGCATCACTTGCTGATCGTGGTGATCACGTCTTGCGCATCGTCACTTTCCTTGCCCTCAAGCCTCACTTCTGGTCGACACGATTGTCAATAATTTTGTCGGGAATTGCCCGCGCGCACCGAACCCGCTACTGTCGCGTGATAGGTCGTGCAAAGGGATGGCGCTGGCAGCTGCGGCAAACGAGATGGCTGTGGCCAGGTGACTCTTGTGAGTGGACGCCTTAGCTCTCTTGGTCAGCGAAGCAACCTTCGCGTCCCAAAGATCACACGGCGTGAGGAAGACGAGTTTGCCAAACCGAGATGGCATCAAGCAGATCCGTGCCCTGGTAGAGAGCATCAAGCAGGAGATCATCTTCGGGCGCCTCCGGCCGCGTGAACGCTTGGTCGAGGATGACCTGATCCGGCGCTTTGACGTGTCGCGGCATCTGGTGAGAAGCGCTTTTGCCGAATTGCAGCAGATGGGATTGGTGACGCGCCGACCGAACAAAGGCGTCATCGTCCGAGACTTTGCGCCTAAAGAGGTTGATGAGGTATATGAAATGCGGGCTTTGCTTCAGAGCGAAGCCATAAGGCGCATCGCCTTTCCAGTTGAGCAGGCATTGATCGATCAGTTGGAGGAGACGCACGCGGCTTACGAGGCAGCCATCGAAGCGCACGATTTGAAGCAGGTGTGCGCGTTGAACAATGACTTTCACCACACCCTCTTTAGCGCCAGCAACAACCACTACCTCACAGAGCTTATCCATCGCGCCTGGATCGAAACGCTGGGGATTCGCTGTTATGCTATCGGAGATCCCCAGCTTCTGGAGCGGTCACGGCAAGACCACCGGCAGATGCTGGATGCCTTAAGGGCGGGGGACCGGACCAAGCTGATCGCGCTATGCGCGGAACACATCTGGCCTGCCTTGGAAGCCTACAAGGTGGCGCATGGCGGCTGGCAATACAGCCAAGAGGGTAGGCCCAGCTTGAGAATTGCGGTCTCCCGTTAAAGGATCCGCCCACAAAGCTGTGCGTAGCAACGCTATGAAGGATTCCAGCAACGCAGATCACCCTGGCATCGGCCAGCCGGTTCGGCGTTTGGAAGACGAGAGACTGCTACGCGGGCAAGCCTGCTTCACCGACGACCTGAAGTCACCGGGCGCCTGGCACGCCGCTTTTCTCAGGTCTCCGGTTCCCCACGGAACCATTGCCAAGCTGGACGTCGGCCGGGCTGCGAAACAAGCGGGCGTCGCGGCAGTGATAACCGCCGCCGACTTGGTCGAAGACCAGGTCGGCCCTATCCCCTATTTCTGTACGATCGACGGACCGACGGGCAGCCAGGTTTCCGTTCCTCCCTGTGAGGGCTTGGCCAGAGACAGAGTTCGTCATGTCGGCGAAGCGATCGCCTGTGTGGTGGCCACCACGCGTGATCTCGCCTTGGACGCGGTCGAGGCCATAGAGATGGAGATCCAGCCCCTCGATCACTTGGTGGATAGCGCAGAGGCTGTGCGCGAGGGTGCCGTCCAGCTGTGGCCGGACGCGCCCGGGAACGTTGCCGCTCTCTATGAGATCGGTGACCGCGCTCGCTGTGACGCAGCCATCGCTGCTGCCGATCACGTCGTCACGCTGACACTGCAAAACAATCGCGTGATCGTACACCCGATGGAGCCGCGTTGCGCCATCGCCTCAGTGAACCAAGACTCCTCTGGTCTGAAACTGGTCTGCGGAAGCCAAGCAGCACACCTCACCCGCGACCTGCTCGCCCAAGCACTCGGTATGGAGAGGGACCAACTGGTGCTGGAGGTACCCGATGTGGGCGGTGGCTTCGGCGCGCGTATCACCCCCTACCGGGAAGAACTCGTTCTGCTAGCGGCCGCACGCCGCCTCGGCGGTTCGGTGCGGTGGCGTGCCGAGAGAAGCGAGGCTTTCCTTTCCGACACTCAAGGCCGCGACCAGGTGAGCCAGGTCACCCTTGCACTCACCCAAGAGGGGCGCATCAAGGCCTACCGCGCCGACATCCTGGCCAACCTTGGCGCAACGCCCTCGCCCTTCGGGTTGCCGATCGTCTCGACCACAGGCCATCGGGTGGTGACCGGTGTTTACGACATCCAGAACGTCTATCTGCGTCTGCGCTGCGTCTTGACCAACTCTGTTCCCACCGGGCCTTACCGGGGTGCTGGCCGGCCAGAGACAATCCACCGTCTGGAGCGCGCTCTTGATGTCGCAGCGAAGAGGCTCGGCCTAGACCCGGTCTCGATCAGACGACGCAACCTGATCCGGGCACGGCAGATGCCTTACACGAACGCAGCCGGCTGGACCTACGATTCAGGGAACTTTCCAGCGCTCTTGGAGAAGAGCCTTCAGCTGGCAGATTGGGCAGGATTTAGTGGCCGCCAAGCGGCAAGCCGCGCGCGCGGTCAGCTGAGAGGCCGGGGGCTCGCATGCCACATCGACACCACCAGCGGCATCAGCCTTGAAGAAGAAGCAGGCCTCAAGCTGGATGACCAAGGCTTCGTCACGCTGACAAGCGGAACCCAAGCAATCGGGCAGGGCCTCCACACCGCCTACGCCCAGATCCTGGCCCAAGAGCTGGCTATAGGTCTTGACCGCGTGCGCCTGATCCAGGGCCGAACTGACAGCGTCTCCAGGGGCGGTGGAACCTACGGGTCGCGCTCGCTCTATCTGGGCGGCAGCGCTGTCCTGGCCGCCGCTAGCGCGCTCGCCGCCAAACTGCGCGCCGGTGCAAGTGTGCTTCTTGAGGCGGAGGTGGGCGACTTGATCCTGCAAGACAATGCCGTTTGCGTCGCCGGAAGCGATCATCAGGTCTCGCTGTCCGAGATCGCGGCGCGTAGCCCCGGGCGCGCCATCGTTGCAAGTGCGTCAACAGAAGCCCCCTACTGCTTCCCAAACGGCTGCTGCATCGCTGAGGCTGAGGTCGATCCGCAAACAGGCAGCGTGACGCTCGATCGGCTGGTTACGCTGGACGACGTCGGTCGGGTCGTGAATCCTCTTCTCGTCGCGGGCCAGATGCACGGTGGTCTTGTCCAGGGCCTGGGTCAGGCTCTGTTGGAAGGCACGATCTACGATCGGGACAGCGGCCAGCTCCATACTGGAAGCCTGATGGACTATGCCCTTCCGCGCGCAGATCTCGTGCCGCCTATGGTCTGTGTTCACGACGAGAGTTGGCCTACCAGCAAAAATTGCCTTGGCGCGAAAGGCGCCGGCGAGAGCGGCGCCGTCGGCGCGCCCCCTGCCATTGTGTCTGCTGTCGTTGATGCGATCTCATTCAGCGGCGTCGGTCATATCGACATGCCAATCACCTCCGAAAAGATCTGGAAAATTCTCATGAAACAATGGCCCCTCCCCCTCACACAGTGAGTGAAACCGGCCAAGAGGAGACCGCGATGACCGACAACCCCGCTCTTTGGAGGTGGAACGCCACCCAGATCGCCAATGCGACGCGGTCCGGTCAGATTTCTGCCCGTGAGGTGACAGAGGCCGCGATCACGCGCATGGAGGCCGCCAATCCGGCGCTCAACGCAGTGGTTGAGAGCCTTGCCCAGGAAGCCCGCGCAGATGCGTCAGCCCTGGATGCCAGTGATGCACCAAGAGGTCCCCTCCATGGTGTTCCGGTAACGATCAAAGTGAATGTCGACCAGCGGGGCCATGCCACGACCAACGGCGTGGCCGCCTGGAAGGATAAGATCGCGGAGGATGACGCGCCTGTGGTCCGAAACCTGAAAGCTGCGGGCGCGGTGGTCATCGGGCGAACCAACACGCCCGAGTTCTCCTTTCGGGCCGACACGGACAACCCGCTCTACGGGCGAACTTTCAACCCCTGGGGCCGGCATCTGTCTGCCGGCGGGTCTTCGGGCGGCGCCGGGTCGGCCGTCATGGCGGGTATCGGTGCGCTGGCCCACGGCAACGATATCGGCGGGTCTCTGCGCTTTCCGGCGTCTGCCAATGGTGCGGTAACCGTGAAGCCTGGGCTTGGCCGGGTCCCAGCCTGGAACCCCAGCCAGCAGGCGGAACGAGGCCTGCTCGCGCAGTCGATGTCCGTTCAGGGCTTGATCGCACGCACGGCAGCTGACCTCCACCTCTCGATGCCAAGTATGATCCAGGCGGACCCGCGGGACCCTTTCCACCTTCCCTTCCCATGGCGTGGTGCAGCGCTGGCGGCTCCTATCCGCGTTGCCGTCACTCGCGACGATTTCGGCTTTGGGCTGCACCCAGCGGTCGCCACAGCACTCGACGCAGCTGCTGCTGCGCTGTCCGACGCCGGCTATGCCGTCGAGGAGGTGGAGCCTCCCTTGGCGCGCGAAGCCGGCGAGATCGGATACCGCACGCTGATGGGTGAAGTGAAGGAACTGATGGGGCCCGACATACACACCTACGGTTCTGACACGCTACAGTCCATTTTCGAGGAGTATTATCGGCAATTCCCACCTTTCGAGGGTACAGAGTTGCTGCGCAGGATGGCGCAGCGCACACACTACGCGCGGCAATGGTCTCTCTTCCTTGAAGACTATCCTTTGGTCTTGACCCCCTTCTTGCTGAAGCCTTTTTTCTCGGCTGGACGTGACGCCGAAGGAGCCGCAGGCGTGCGCGACGCCCTAGGTCACGCGCTCTGGTCGTTTGTGGTCAACTTCACCGGCCTGCCCGCTGGGAACCTGCCGACCCATATCGCCACACTGCCGGAGGGTCCCCAGCCTATCGGTGTACAGGTTGTGGGCCGACGCTGGCGCGAAGACCTGATCGTAGACGCCATGCAGGCGATTGAAGCGGAGATTCCGCCAGCCTGCACCAGGCTTTGGGAGCTGACGTCTTGAACGGGGCCGTCCCTCATACCGACTGCCGCGGGACCTTCTAGACTGCGCGCCGGGACGTGACCCGCGGTGCTCCTGACGCAGTGCCCTCGATTTGATTGGCATTGCACGAGACTATCTGACATCATGTTAGATATGAGGAGTAGGAACAGACCCGGCTTGAGAGCCGTATTGCGGCGCTCTGCGATCGTAGCCTTGCTGGTCGGCACGATGCTAAACCTAATCAATCAGCCTGACGCACTGCTGGGTGAGATGCCTTTGGATCTCTTCAAGCTGGTCCTGACCTATCTCGTTCCCTTCTGTGTGGCGACCTATGGCGCCTATGCGGCGGGCGGGCTGCGGATAGCGACTGAGGATAGGGCGTGAGCGGGCACTTGCAGCGATGAAGATTGGCGATCTGGCAAGGGAGTCCGGCCTGACCGAAAGGATGCTGCGCCACTATGAAGAGCTCGGCATCATCGTGCCACGCCGCTCCTCCAAGGGCACGCGCCATTACTCTAGCCAGGACGTGGAGATCGCGCGGCTAGCCCACCACTTGCGAGAGCTGGACGTTCCGCTGGACACGATCTCAGCCATCGCGGTGGAGCGTCGCGCCCACAGCACCGGAGACGCCTCAGGAGCGGCAGTCGGCGAACTGCTGGAGCAGCTGGCGCAGCACTTGGCAGAGAAAGCCGAGAAATCGCTGGCCCTGCATCGGGTCATCTGCGAGGCCTCGAGGGTGGTCCGAAGCTGTCGCGGCTGTGAGAACGAACCCGGACACTCGACCTGCCCGGACTGCCCCATGAACGACGCGGTCGAAGACAACCCGGTAGCCGCAATGATCTGGCAAGAACGGGAAAAAGCCTAGGTCGAAACGCTATCAAGATCGGCTGTAGACAAGGCCGACGATCGGCCAGATGGCCTCGAATCTCTCTGTAGAGTTGAAGGCAGGCAGGGTCGAATCGGGATCTGCGATCTCCGCACCTAGCTTCAAGGCTGTCTGCATCGCCGACCAGCGCGCGATCTCGAGCTCGAGATCGGCCAAGCGCAAGCGCTTACGCAAAGCCGCGCGGGGCAAGGTGATCGCCCGGCCCGGGAAGGCGGTCCCGGCATAGCCGGACAGCACCCAGGGGCGTTGATCCTCCCAGAAGGCGTCGAGGGAGCGAAAGGTCGGCGCATAGGCACGGGCGATGGCTTGAGGCAGGCGGAGCGCACCCCAGGATAGTGCGGCGAAGACCCCGCCAGAGCGCAGCACCCGCGCGGCCTCCTGCAGATGGTCTTCGAGCCGGAAATGGTGCAGCGCCTGCATGGAGACCAGCAGATCGACGCTTCCCGACGTGAGCGGGATCGCCTCGGCCTGGCCCCGAAGGCGCCACACCTTCGGATCATCAGGCCGCCATACCTTAGATCGCTGGTCCAGCAGCAGCACCTGGTCGAAGCAGCCGGCCATGAAGTGTCCGATCTCGCCGCGGCCGGCACCGCATTCCAGGCAAAGCCCGCGCCGCCTGGCCTGTCGAGCGAGCCAGCCCATCAGTGCCGGCGGCGAGAGCCAGCGATCGCGCATCTCATTGCATGGTGGCACTGAAAGCCTCGAACTCGCCCGGTTTCATCCTGTGCGACAGCTCGGGATTGGGGAACTGCCCGGCATGGGCGGCCTCGAAGTAGGCGCTGTAAGCCCTCTCCATCTCGCCCCAAACATCGCCGAAGACCTCTCGCTTCGGTGGGATCGGGAAGACCGAGCAGCCGATGATATCGCTGGAGACATGAAAGATCCCATGGGCGTAGGGACCCGATCCCAGACTGGCGACGGCTACCGGCAGGTTCTCGTAACACCACTTCGTCAGCTCGACCGCCGTATGCTCGAAGAGGGCGGCGAAGATGCCGGCGTCGATCGAGGCCTTGACCAGGGCCACGATCTGGCAGGCCTCTTCGGCGGTGCGTCCGGCGGGCGCATGGCCGGAGTTCATCACGGCACGCTCGCCTTGAACTCCGAAGTGACCGACCACAGGAATGCCGGCGGCGACGATGGCACGGATATGCTCGACCGTCCCCAGCGACGGCTCGATGTGGACGCCATCGGCGCCCAGCTTCACCACCCGCGCAGCGTTTCTCACCGACTCCTCAATGGAGATCGAGGCTGTGGTGTTCGGCATGTTGCAGATGATGAAGGGCGAAGAGGCACCGCGCAGCACGCCCTCCAGCATGTAGAGCTGCTCTTCGAAATCGACGGTGGCCATCGACTTGTGCCCCATCAGGCCCATCGGGCCGGGGCTGCCGCAGCAGAGCAGGTCCATGCCCAGTTGCTCCGCCATCATCGCGCTCGGCGTATCGTGGCACTCCATCCCGACAATGCGCTCGCCTTTCCGAGCCTTCTCGGCCAGGTGTTTCAGGCGCGTTTTTCTCCTCGTGGCCATGGCGACCTCCCTCTTCAGATGCCGCCGCGGCGGCCGAAAGCGAGGCCATTATCTAACACATATGTTAGATAATCAAGACTCGCCTGCCTGCACCGCTGTTGCCTCTTGCCTAGCCGGGATCTCTCACGCGCGATAGCTCCTGCGCGGTTCTTGTTGTGATGAGAGGAGAGGCAGTATGGGGTATGGCGCTGCCATTGAGCATCGGCGCCGGAGTGGTGTTGAAAATCAGAGGTGATCCGTCGTTGTTGGAGGAGACGGGCGGCCATGGCCTTATGGGGCCGCGCAACAGCGCAAAGGTATTGGGCACAAGGGACGGGAGAGAATGACGAGATGAGAGTGACCAAGCTTACGCCCTTCATGGTCGGCCCTCAGCCAAGCGCGGACGGCTGGTCGCAAGGGCAAGTCGTCATCTTCGTGAAGCTCGAGGCGGATAATGGTCTGGTCGGCTGGGGCGAGGCCTACGCCTTAACTCATAGGCAGACGGCCTGCCGCTCCATCATGCAGGCGCTGGGTGAGGCCCTGAAGCAGCTGCCCGAGGCTCTGCCTCGGCCTTTCCTCTATAACGTGGCCAAGCCGATGGAGAGCAAGCATCCCAGCATCGACTTCGCCTCTGCGGTGAGCGCCGTCGAGATCGCGCTGTGGGACCTGCTGGGTAAGGCCACCGGCCAGCCCCTTCATGCGCTTCTTGGCGGTGCCTACCTCGATAAGATCCCGGTCTACGCCAATGCCTGGGACTTTCCCGTCCAGACAGGCGAGGCCGTCGCCGCGCGCTGTGCCCGGCTGCACGCTGAGGGCTACCGGGCCGTCAAGATCTATCCCCTGCGCCGCGCCACCCTGGACAAGGCTGAGACCTGTCTGCGTCTAACGCGCGAGGCGGTCGGCCCTGACACCGACATCATGCTGGACTTCTCGGTGCAGAAGGATCCGCGTTGCGCGCTTCAGGCCGCACGGCGTTTCGAGGCCTACAATCCCTATTGGATCGAGGAGCCGGTGGCCGGCGACGATCTGGACGCGATGGCTGAGTTTCGGGCCAAGATCAACAGCCGCGTCACAACGGGCGAGCGCCAGGCGGGCCTTCGGCACTTCCGGAACGTGGTGATGAAACGCGCCGCCGACGTGGTGAACCCGGACATTGCCGGAGCCGGCGGGATCTTGGAGATGCTGGAGATCGGCGCTATGGCCGATGCGCATTCCGTGAAGATCTCACCGCACAACTGGAACAGCACCACCGTGGCCTTTCTCGCCATGCTGCATGTCTGCGCGGTGATGCGGAACTCAATTCACGCGGAGCTCTACTACGATTACTTGGAGCTTGGGTGCCGGTTCGCCGACTGCGACTATGAGATCAAAGACGGCTACGCCAGCCTGCCGCAGAAGCCGGGGCTGGGCGTCGAGATGGATGAGGAGGCCCTCATCGCTCTGGCGCCCTAAGGGACAGCGCGAACGCCGCCCAGTTCCAGGTCGTACTTCACCGTCTTGAATGGTACCCCATCAGGATCGACCTGGCTGTCGAGTTCGCGTGCGTAGCGATGGCCTTCATAAACGGCGGCGGCGATGGTGGCCGGGCCATAGCAATCGCCGACCCGCTTCACAGACATGATCCCCGCAGCAGCCACGCGCTGAGGCGCAGCCATCAGGGCATCGTAGAGATCGGCCTTGGGAAGACGCATGGTAACCGAGACCAAGGTGCCAGCCCGCTCAAGCGCGTCACCGGTCAGGCCGTTGACCAGCCGCACGCCACCCGCAGCGACCTCCGTGACTGAGTGGCGGGCGAGGATCTCGACGCCGAGGCCGAGCAGCCGCTTCTCGATATGCCCCTGCTCCAAGGTGTATTCGGTCCAACTGCCGACGCAGAGCGCAGGGGTGGCGAGGGTCACCAGATGGCCTTCGCCAGCCAGCAGGTCGGCCATCATGCTGCCCATGTAGTAGCGATCATCGTCGAAGACCACGACGGGTCCCTTGGGCGGGCGCTTGCCGTCCATGATGTCGTCAGGGCTGAGCGCCGTCTCGGACCCTGGGACCGGAGCGCGGAGCGCGCGCCCGACACCATCACGACGCCAGGTCGAACCGGTCGCGATCGCGACGTGGTCGGCCCCGAACTCAAGCACCTGCTCGACGTTGAGCTCGCTCTCAAGGAAGAGCTCCACGTTGGTCATCGGGGCGATCTGCCCCAAGCGGTAATCACGCACCCGCGCCCAGGCGTTCAAGTTTAGCAAGGCGCTCTCTCTGGTGACGCGTCCGCCCGCCACGTCCCGAGCCTCCACCAGCGTCACCTTGTAGCCGCGCAAACCCAAAGACCGGGCGGCTTCCAAGCCAGCTGGCCCCGCCCCGACAATTAAGATGTGCGCATCAGACTCCTTTTTAGCAATCCGCTCAGGATGCCAAGACTTGCGCCACTCGTCGCCAAAGGCTGGGTTCTGCGTGCAGCGGCTGGGTGCGGAGACGTTGTTCCAGGCCGCACAGATGTTGCAGCCGATGCACTCGCGGATGTCCTCCAGGCGGCCTTCCTCGATCTTTTTTGGCAGGAAGGGATCGGCGATGGAGGGACGTGCGGCGCCAATCAGGTCGACGATGCCGCGGCGGATCGCCGAGACCATGGCGTCGGGAGAGGTGTAACGGCCGACCGTCGCAACAGGCTTTGAGGTCACCTGTTTCACGAAGGCGACGTACTCCTCCTGATAGCCCTCCGGCGCGAAGCGTGAGGTCATGGAATCGTTGTCCCAATCGCTGACGTGGACGTCCCACATGTGCGGCAGCTCGGCCAGCATCTCGATAGCGTCACGGCCCTCGTCGTGCCACTCCAGGCCATCAGGGCCCATCATCTCGTCAACGGCAAAGCGCGCGACCACGCCCATGCTATCGCCGACAGCCTCGAGGGTGTCCTCCAAGAGTTCGCGGTAGAAGCGCAGCCGGTTCTCCAAGCTACCGCCGTAGCAGTCGCTGCGCTGGTTGTGGCGGCGGGCGAGGAAGTGGGATGGCATGGCGCCGTCGTGCCCGGCGTAGACCACGACGATGTCGAAGGCGGCCTTGCGCGCACGCAGCGCCGCCTCGCGGTGCCAGCGGCGATAGGCGCGGATGTCCTCCAGGTCCATGGCACGCGCCTGGACAGGGGCGCTGAGCCAAGTGACCGGCCGATGCATCGGTCCGATCGGCACCTCGCGGCTGTAGAGATTGCCTGTGTCCTGTCCGTTGTGCACCAGCTCAATGGCAGCCAGCGCGCCATGTTCGTGCACGGCATCGCACATGCCGGCCAGATAGGGGACATCCATGTCGCCCCACAGCCGGGTTTCGCAATAGGCGGTGGTATCGGCCGTGGGGTGAAAGTCGCACTGCTCGGTCGAGACGATCCCCCAGCCGCCTTCCGCCTTGGTGCCGCGCATCGCAATCATGCTGTCGGGGTGCAGGCGCCCCATGCCGTTGCAATGGGGGACCTGATAGAAGCGGTTTTTCGTCGTGACCGGCCCGATCTGCACCGGCTCGAAGAGGATGTCGTAGCGGGGATCTCTGGACATGCTACCTCGGCTCTTGGCTGGCTTTCACGAGCGCGCTTGCTCGCTTGGCGATGTCTGCGGCGCGGGAGGGAAAGATGGTCGAGAGCAGAGTGGCTGCCACCTCGACCGAGTCTTCGTTAGACATATAGTCGGGTGAGTAGTGCAGCCTGCTCCAGATCCCGTCGCCCATGATCTCAATCGCACGGGCAGCCAAGGTGGGTGTCCAGGCATCACCGGAGATGAAGGGCTCTGATTCCCTGCAGAGGGAGAGCTGCACCTCCTGCTCCTCGGCATCATAGCGCTCGCAAATCGCGTTCAGACTCTCGTTCCGGGAGGCTTCCGGCCAGAAGGAGTTCCAAAAGGCCAGGTTCTGCTTGGTGAGCAGCCGCGGGTCTAGGGAGGCGAAAACCATCGCGACCAGCCGGTCGACGGGGTCGGGACCGGCTGCAGCCAGGGCTTCTTGCCAGGCCGATCGATACTCATCGAGGCTATAGAGAAAGGCCTCGTTGAGCAGCGTTTCCTTGCTTTTGAAATAAAAGACGGCGGCGCTTTGGGACATACCCGATGCTCTGGCGACAGTGGCCAAAGTCGTGGACGAGAGCCCGTGCTCGACAATGGACTGGATCGCCGCATCGATCAGCTGTTTGCGGCGGCGCTTGGTGTTCTCGACATTCTCGCCTCTTGGTCGCCCAACCCGGGACGCGCTTTTCTGCTGCACCACCAGACCTGTCATCCTCCAATCGTAACCACCGCTTGCTTGGTCGAACCCACCCCTCGGGCCAGGCCATGTCAACACCAGAGGGCCTGGCAGAGCCTACTCCATTTTTTATGTGCGTCCGTTCGAAAAAACAATTTGACCCTCTCTGCGCCCTGTGGATAGGCTTTCGACAATGGAAATCTGTCGCTTATGAACAGACGCTTATGAACAAAAAAGGGATGGCAAGATATGTCTGAGGGTTCGAAGAAGATCGCGCGGGCGGGCGGCTTATCGGCAGCGGCCAGGCCGACGCGCCGGCAGTTCAACCGCTTGCTTGGCGCGGCTGGCGTGTCATTGCTGGCAACGCCCGTCCTGACCCGGCGTGCAAGCGCGGAGGGGGAGCAGGCTTTCTACTTTACCTGGGGCGGCTACGACGTTCCTGAACTTCTGGGATACTATACCGAGAAGCATGGGTCCATGCCGGACACGGCGCCCTACGCCAGCAGCAACGAGGCCTTGACCAAGGTCCAGGCGGGCTTCGAAGTGGACGTCCTGCATCCCTGCAACACCAACGTCGGCACCTGGATCGACGCAGGTGCACTGCAGCCGATCGACACCTCCAAGCTTTCCAACTGGAACGATATGATCCCCTCGCTGCAAGAAATCGGTATGCGAGACGGCGAGCATTACTTCGCGGCGATGGACTGGGGTCAGAACTCAGTCGCCTACCGCACGGACCTGGTAGACCTGCAAGGCGAGGAAGAATCCTGGGGGATCCTCTGGGATGAGCGCTATGCTGGCCGGATCGGTATGCTGGCTAACGAGGGCGATTCCTGGTGGTGTGCTGCGATCTACGCCGGCATTCCCTTCGAAGAGATCGGAACGGACGAGAGCATCGAGAAGGTCGCTGAGCTCTTGCGCAAGCAGCAGCCGATGGTGCTGGCCTACTACGACGATGTGACCACGATGGAGCAGGCCCTGGCCTCCGGCGAGCTGGTCGCGGCGATGACCTGGAACGAGACGCCGACCCGCCTGAAGAAGGAAGGCGTGCCCATCAAGTTCGCCAACCCGAAGGAAGGTGCGCTGACCTGGGTCTGTGGCGCCGTCATCCACGCCGATGCCAAGAACGTCGACAAGGCCCACGATGTCCTCAACTCTCTGATCAGCCCGGAATCGGGCCGCTTCCTGATCGATGACTACGGCTATGGGCACTCGAACGCCAAGGCCTTCGACCTGGTCAGCGAGGAACGGCTCGCGGAACTGGGGCTAAGCCGCGACCCCAATGTGCTGCTTGGGTCGGGTAAGTATCAAATTCCGATGCCGGCCGAGTTCCAGAGCAAGATCGCGACCTTGTTCTCAGAAATCAAAGCCGGTTACTAAGTCCGGCAGTCACGCTTTAAGGACTGGAAGCGAGCGTAGTGCTGTCCAGCGCGGCTGGGGTGACTTGTTCTCCTGGAGGGTCTGCATGCCAATCGTCTCTTTCGACAAAGACGCTGATGGGGTCGCGGTTGCCGCGGCGCTGCGCCGCGAAGGTGCGGTCATCGTCGAGAATCTTGTCGATGCCGATACCGTTGCCGCTGTCCGCGCCGAACTGCGCCCGGAGCTGGATGCAAAGGGTCTGCGCTCAGCCGGCGCCTTCAATGGCTCGCTGACCAACCGCATCAGCAACGTGCTGGCGGTGGCGCCCAGTGCTGCGGCGCTGGTTGATCATGACATGGTGGTCGCCGTCGGCAACGAGATCCTGCTGCCGCACTGCGCCAACTATCACGTCAGCAGCCTGACGGCGATTGAGATCATGCCGGGCGAAGGGGCACAGGCGTTGCATCGCGACGACACCCCCTTTCCCTTCGACCACGCCGGGATGGAGGTTCAGATCGGTGTCATGTGGTCGCTGGACGACTTCACTGAGGAGAACGGCGGCACCCGCGTCGTCCCGGGCAGTCACCGCTTTCTGCGTGCCTGGCACCTGCCGCATCTGCAGCGCTGGGAGTCGGCGGTCATGCCGAAGGGCTCAGCGCTCTTCTACCTCGGTTCCATGTGGCACGGCGGCGGGGCGAACAACAGCAACGCAGCCCGCATGGGCCTGATCAACGTCTACAACCTCGGCTGGCTGCGACAGGAGGTGAACCAGTACCTCTACCACCCGCCTGAGGTTGTCGAAAAGTTCTCGCCGCGGCTGCGCGCGCTGCTCGGCTACACCTCGCATGGCGTGGGTGATGATCAGTGCGGTGTCTTCAACGGCGACTGTGCCGCCTGGGTCGAGGATCCGCCGGTGCCGGAATGGCGAGAAGAGCGCGGCGGCTTCGTCGGTACCTTCGACGACGTGGAGGCACAGCGGGGCGTCTAGGACGCCTGGGTAGCGAGCCTTTCGAGGTGGCTAGGTGCGCCGGGGAAGGGTTGATTGTTAGGGAGGTTCGGTTCTGTCTTCGGAGAAGGACGTTGTCATCGTTGGTGCCGGAGCCGCTGGACTGTCAGCCGCGAAGGAACTGACACGGCTTGGCCTCAGCTATGACATCGTCGAAGGATCGCACCGGATCGGCGGCCGGGCCTACACGGAGGAGATAGCGCCTGGGGAGTGGTTCGATCTCGGCTGCGCCTGGCTCGTCGGCGGCGATAGCAACCCCTTCGTTCCCTTTGCCGAGACCCTCGGCCACAGGCTGTCGAGGGACAAGAGCGAGCGCTTCCTCCTGGAGAGCCTTGGCTTTCATCGCAACGGCGCCTTCCTGAACGCCGATCAGCGGAAGGACTGCATCGCCTACTACGAGGCCTGTTACCGCGCCATCTCCGATGCCGCTGCGCAAAGCCGGGACGTCGCGATCAGCGAGGTGATCTCTGTCGATCACGCGTTTGCGCCACCCTTCCTGGCCGCCATCGGCACCTCCTGGGGAATGGATGTCGATCAGGTATCGACGCTGGACTACGCCACGGCAACGGGCGAGCTGGGGTACCAGGCCTACCAAGGCTACGGGAATCTGGTGGCGGCCTGGGGGCGGGAGGTGCCCGTGACACTGAACTGCCGGGTCGAGAGCATCGATTGGAGCGGCCCCGGCGTGACGGTCTCGACGCCCAAAGGCACCCTATCGGCGCGCACGGCCCTGGTGACGGTATCGACCGGAATCCTTGCGTCTGGAGACATTGCCTTCACCCCCGCTTTGCCGACCTGGAAGGACGAGGCCATTCACAGCTTGCCCATGGGAACAGAGAACAAGGTGGGCGTCCATTTCGATAGGGATGTCTTTGGGGAAAGCGGACGCGCCTACGTCACAACCTGGAACGATACTGGCGAGGCGGCCAAGGTGGACGCCAGCGTCATGGGTCTGAACACCGCGTCGGTCTTCGTCGGCGGCCGCCTGGGCGTGTGGCTGGAGAAGCAAGGGCCACGCACCTTAGAGGCCTTTGCCATCGACCGCATCGCGGAGATCTTCGGCAACGCTATCCGCAAGCATGTGACCCGCTGCATCACAACGGCCTGGGAAAGCGAGCCCTGGACCCGCGGATCTTGGGCCTGCGCACGCCCTGGGCAGGCAGACAAGCGTGCAGACCTGGCCGCCCCTCTGGCACCTACGCTCTTCTTCGCCGGCGAGGCCACCGTCTATGGCGGACAGGGAACCTGCAACGGTGCCTACGAGTCAGGCCTTAGGGCTGCGCAGGAGATTGCCGACGCTTTGGCGCTCCGAGAGCGAAGGGTCTCAAACGGATAATGCGGCAGGCTCACTGGACCAGACCAAGCGGGGGAAAGATGGCGTCCAGTGCGGCGATGGGAGCCTCTCCATGAGTGACCAGAGCCTGCCCTCCCCCAGCACCCGTCCCAAGTCACGCTCCCCCGCCCTGTCGCAGGAAACTCGGCGTGGTCTGACCTTGCTGTCGCCGACCATGATCCTGCTGATCCTAGCGCTGGCTTTCCCGCTCTTCGTGCTCATCGGGCTCAGTTTCTGGACCCAGGCGGGCATGAACCTCATACCGGGGTTCACCTTCGCCAACTACGAGGTCTTCTTCGAAAGACGCATCTACTACATGGTCCTGCTGAAGTCGATTGAGAATTCAGCGATCGTCGCCTGCGTGACTGTGCTCCTCGCCTATCCAGCCGCCTACTTCATCGCCTTCAAGGTGAAGAAGCATAAGATCATGTGGCTAATACTGATCACGCTACCGTTTTGGACGAGCTATCTGCTGCGCGTCTTCGCCTGGAAGGTCATTCTTGGCTATAATGGGGTGATCAATTCCGGCCTCATGTCGATTGGCATCATCGACGAGCCCCTGACCTTCTTGTTGAACAACCGAGAGGCCGTGGTCATCACCCTCGCCCACGCCTGGGCTGCTTTTGCGATCCTGCCGATCTATGTGTCTTTGGAGAAGATCGATCGATCGTTATTGGAAGCCGCCGCCGACCTGGGTGAGAACCCACTCTGGCGCTTTCTCCGCGTGACCCTGCCGCTCTCGGTGCCCGGCATCATGGCCGCCTTCCTTCTGGTCTTCATCCCGACTGTGGGAGACTACGTGACGCCGCAGCTGGTAGGCGGGAACAGCGGCATCATGATCGGCAACCTGGTCCAGACACAGTTCGGGCGCGGCAACAACTGGCCGCTGGGCGCCGCCGTTTCCATCATGTCGATGATCACGATTACAGCCGTCGTCTGCTTTGCCTTGCTTCTGATCTATCAGATCAGACGGAGGCTGGCATGACCGTCAGCAGAAAGAAGAGCCCTCTCTCGATCGCAGGCGCCTATACGATCCTCTATTTGCTGTTTCTCTACCTACCGGTTCTGTTTTTGCCGCTGTTTTCCTTCAACGACGCCATCTACGTCGCCTTCCCCATAGAAAACTTTACCTTCAAGTGGTATGAAGAGATGGTGGAGAGTGAGCCGCTGCTCACCGCTCTTCAGAACAGCATCAAGATTGGCGTGGTGGTGGCCATTGTCACCACGATCTTCGGAACCTTGGCTGCGAAGGCCTTCACCCGATACCGCATCCCTTTCGACAAGACGCTCAAGGGTTTCATTGCGATCCCGCTCGTCATCCCCTTGATCATCTTAGGGATTTCTCTCTTGATCGTCTTCAGTCAGGCGGACGTATCGCTCTCTCTGGTCACCATCGGTATCGGTCACGTGGTGATCTGCGTTCCTATCTCCATGCTGGTGATGATGTCGCGCCTGGAGGGCTTCGACAAGGGATTGGAAGAGGCTGCGCAAGACTTGGGCGAAACGCCCTGGATGACCTTTTGGCGCGTGACCTTCCCACTGGCGCTGCCGGGGATCGTAGCAAGTCTCCTCCTCTGTTTTACCATCTCCTTCGACGAGTTCATTCTGGCGTTTTTCTTGACCGGCGACGAAGCAACACTGCCCATCTACATTTGGACCCAGCTGCGTTTCCCGACGCGACTTCCAAGCGTGCTGGCGCTGGGGACCTGTATCCTGCTGATCAGCATCCTCGTCGTGGTGCTCGCCGAATGGGTCCGGCGCATCGGTTTGCAGCCCTCAGACTCTGGAAAGCCCTAGCATGAGCGACGAAGACTTCATTTCCATCCGCGGGCTTTCCAAGCGCTTCGGCGCGGTCACCGCGGTCGATGATGTAACCATGGCCATCAAACGCGGCGAGTTCTTCTCGCTTCTAGGGCCATCGGGCTGCGGCAAGACCACCTTGATGCGGGTGATCGCCGGCTTTGAGGAAGCCACCGCGGGCGAGGTCTATCTGGACGATCAGCCCATGGGCCACACGCCGCCGCATCGCCGCCCGGTCAACATGGTCTTTCAGAGTTACGCGATCTTTCCCCATCTGACCGTGCAGCAGAACATCGCCTTCGGGCTTAGAAAGGAAAAGCTGCCGAAAGCCGAGGTGGGGCGGATGGTCGACGAGGCGCTGGCGATGATCAAGCTGTCCGGCTACGGCACGCGCCGGGCCAATGAGCTTTCCGGCGGTCAGCGGCAGCGTGTTGCGCTGGCCCGCGCCTTGATCAAGCGACCGAAGGTGCTGCTGCTCGACGAACCTCTGGGGGCGCTGGACAAGAAGCTGCGGGAGCAGATGCAGCTGGAGCTGCGGGCTTTGCAGAAGAGCGTCGGCATCACCTTCATCTTCGTGACCCACGACCAAGAGGAGGCGATGACCATGTCCGACCGCATCGCCGTCATGAACGAAGGCAAGGTGCTGGAGGTCGGCGCGCCAAGCCAGCTCTATGACCGGCCGAAGACCCACTTCGTGGCCGATTTCCTTGGCTCGATGAACTTCTTTGATGGCCGGGTCAAGACAAGCAATGGCGTTGACGCGGTGGTCGAGACAGAGCAGCTGGGGGTGATCCGCACCAGGAGCGACGCATTTCCCGTCACCACCGGCGAGAAGGTGGTCGTTGGCATCAGGCCGGAGAACCTCGCGGTCTCGACCGATCGGGCCGGCGAAGGCGTCAATGCGGTGCAAGGGCAGATCGACGATGCGGCCTTCCTAGGCGATCGCTCGCACATCTATGTCGCGGTAAATGGCGGTCGCGGCACCGTCTTGACCCTGATGCAGAACGTCAGGGGGGCAGCCTCGGAGATCGGCCGGCACAAGGGGGAGGTTTGCGTGAGCTGGAGCTATGACGCGGGCATCCTCTTGCCCCGAGAGCACTGAGACTGTGCCAGCCTTCGCGACGAAGAGAGAGGTACATGGGCGTGACGAACGAGATCCACTACGACGAAGACAGCATCGCCTTCCTGGAGACGATCTGGGGCGAGGGCTACCTCTCCCCTGGCGGTCCGGCGGAGGTCGCGCGCCTCCTAGAGAGCGTGGATCTCACAGGCAAGCGCGGTCTCGATATCGGCTGCGGAGTGGGTGGCGTTACCGTCGCGCTGGTTCGTGATCATAGCGCCGGCTCGGTCATCGGCATCGATGTCGAAGCACCGGTCTGCAGGGCCGCGCGCAAGCAGGTGGAGGCGAAGGGGCTCAGCGATCGGATCGAGATCCGCCAGGTGGAACCTGGGCCACTGCCGCTCGAGGCGGGGTCGCTCGACTTCGTCTTCAGCAAGGACGCGATCATTCACATCACCGACAAAGAAGCGCTGGCTGAGGACGTCTATCGCGTCCTGAAACCGGGCGGCTTCTTCATCGCGTCGGACTGGATGATCGCGCACGACGACACGCCCTCGCCAGAGATGGCGGCCTACATCGCAGCCGAAGACCTGGACTTCGGCATGGCCTCGCCAGACCGTTACCGACGTGCGCTCGCGGGCGCGGGCTTCGAGGAGGTGGTCCTGACGAACCGAAACGCCTGGTATCGGGAAGAGGCCGCGTCCGAACTGGCGCTGCTGACCGGCCCCAAACGCGCGGCCTTCGAAGCCAAGCTGGGAGAGGCCCAGATCGCCAGGCAGATCCGCACCTGGGAGCTGATGGTCCCCGTCCTCAAGAGCGGCGAGCACTGCCCGCATCACCTCTTTGCACGCAAGCCAGGCTAAATCCGTTTACCGCCTTGGGGCTCAGCGCAGAGGCGGCGGCACCAGTACGAAGTTGCCGAAGTGCGTCTTCTGCATGAACTCTTCCTGGGCCTCGGCAATCTGCGCCAGGGGGTAGACCTTCGCAACCAAGGGGCGGATCTCGCCGCGCTCGATGTAGGAGACCAGGTTCGGAAAGACGGGCTGGTCCCAGGCCGTGCAGCCGATCAGGGTTATGTCCTTGAGGTACATGTCCCGCATGTCCAGGCTCACCATGGGCCCCGCGATCGCGCCTGAGGAGACATAGCGGCCACCCCGCTTCAAGACCTTGAGCATCTGCGGAAAGCCAGGCCCGGCCACGTTGTCGACGACCACATCGACACTCTTTTCGCCCAGTGCCGCGACCAGGTCGCTGCCGCGGTCGAGGGTCGTATCGGCGCCGATGGAGCGGACTTGCTCGGCCTTGCCAGCGCCGCAGATCGCAGTGACCTGGGCGCCTCGCCGCTTGGCCAGTTGTACACTGGCGGAGCCGACACCGCCCGATGCTCCTGCGACCAAGACATGGTCTCCAGCACCGACGCCTGCGCGATGCAGCATGTTCTCCGCCGTCCCATAGGCACAAGGGATCGTCGCCAGTTCCTCGTCCGACCAGTCGCAGTCGACCGGAAAGACCTCAGCGGCGGGAACTTTCACAAACTGCGCGAAGGCACCGTCGAAGTCTGAGGCCATCCAGACGTTCTCCATCGTCTCGTAGCCCTTGGGGCGCATGCAGGCGCGCACCAGAACGCGGCGGTCAAGCAGATCGCTCTTTACCGCCGCGCCCAGCTTGACCACGCGGCCGCAGCAGTCGGTGCCCTGAACGAAGGGAAAGGGCGTGGCTTCGTTCCAGCCACCGTCCGCTTTCTGCTCAGCCTGCCCCGCCTGATCCTCGGCGGCGCTGTCGGTGCTGCCGGTAACGCTCGACGAGTACCAGCCAAGGCGCGTGTTGATCTCGGTGTTGTTCACCCCGGCGGCCAGCACCTGCAGCAGCACCTCGTCCGGGCCCGGTTCCGGCTTGGGAACCTCACGATAGTCCAGCTTCTCGTAGCCGCCGTTCCCGGTGGTCACGACGGCCATCATCGTCGGGCCGGTCACCTGGACAGCAAATCGATCCGACATCCGCCTTGCTCCTTGCCTTCACATACTTACCGAAACGCTGCGAACAGCAGATCGCGGGCTGCTACCTTTGTCCAGCTGCTTTGCAAAGAGGCGGCTGTCTGTGGCAGCTCGTCTTTATGCGTCGGCATTCGGCGCGCTGGCGTTGGTTGCAGCTCAAAGCTTCACGGGTTCGAGCTAGACCGCACTCTTCTCGCGCGCGAGAGGGTGCCGGCAGTTTGACCGCAGTCAGCGCGCGGCGGTGTTTTGCTGAGGAGCAGACGCAGTCATCTTCTAGCTGCTGCGCTGCGCCCCTCGCCGGGCCTCCCTTGCGGTTCGACCGCCCTCAAATCTCCGACACAGGAACCGCCTCTTGTCTCCCCTTCTTCTTACCTTCCAGCTTCCGCACCAGGACGTAGAAGACCGGGGTCAAGAAGATGCCGAAGAAGGTGACGCCCAGCATGCCGGAGAAGACGGCGATGCCGATCGACTGGCGCATTTCCGCCCCGGCGCCAGAGGAGAAGGCCAAGGGCACCACGCCCATGATGAAGGCGAAGGAGGTCATGAGGATGGGCCGCAGGCGCAGGCGGCTCGCCTCGATCGCGGCCTCGACCAGGCCGCGGCCTTCGCGCTCCAGCTCGCGGGCGAACTCGACGATGAGGATCGCGTTTTTCGACGCCAAGCCCGCTAAGACGAAGAGGCTTATCTGCGTGAAGATGTTGTTGTCGCCGCCTGAGAGATAGACCCCGATCAAGGCCGAGAGGATGCTCATCGGCACGATCAAGATGACGGCCAAGGGCAGGGTGAGGCTCTCGTACTGCGCTGCGAGCACCAGGAAGACCAGCAGGAGACAGAGCGGGAAGATAAAGATCGCACTGTTGCCCGCCAGGATCTGCTGGTAGGTGAGTTCGGTCCACTCGAAGGACATCCCCGGCGGCAAGGTCTCGTCCAGGATCTCGGTGATGGCCGCCTGCGCCTCGCCGCTGGAGAAACCGGGTGCTGCATTGCCGTTGAGATCGCCGGAACGGAAAGCGTTGTAGCGCATCGCCGTGTCGGGCCCAAAGGTCTCGGATACCGAGACCACGGCGCCCAGCGGCACCATCTGACCGTCGATGTTGCGCGTTTGCAGCTTGACGATGTCCTCCGGCGTCGAGCGGAAGGGCTTGTCGGCCTGGGCAATGACTTGATAGGTGCGGCCGAACTGATTGAAGTCGTTGACGTAGAGCGAGCCTAAGTAGATCTGCATGGTCCGGAAGATCTCGTCGACCGGTATGCCCAGACGCTCGGCCTTGGTGCGGTCCACATCGGCAAAGAGCTGCGGCATGTTCACGTTGTAGCTCGAGAAGACGCTTGTCAGCTCCGGCGAGGCCCAGGCCTTGCCCTGCACCTCCTTCATGACGTTGTCGAGCGCCTGATAGCCCAGGTCGGCGCGGTCCTGGATCTGCAGCTTAAAGCCGCCGATGGTGCCAAGACCCTGCACCGGCGGGGCCGGGAAAATGGCAACGAAGGCATCGGGAATGCCGAAGAACTTTTGTTGCAGGCTCTGGGCGATCGCCAAGCCACCCAGTGACGGGTCTTTGCGCTCGTCGAAATCGTCCAGGGTGACGAAGACGATGCCGGCACTGGAGCTGTTGACAAAGCCATTGATCGACAGGCCCGGGAAGGCGACGGCGCTTTCCACGCCCGGCTCCTCCAGCGCGATCTCCGACATCTGCCGGATCACCTCTTCGGTGCGCTCCAGGGTGGCGCCCTGCGGCAGCTGCGCAAAGCTCACCAAGTACTGCTTGTCCTGGATCGGGATAAAGCCCTGCGGCACCATCTGGAAGCCCTGATAGGTAGCGCCCAGCAGGAGGACGTAGAGGGTCATCATGATGCCCTTGCGGCCCAGCACACCGCCAATGCTGCGGGCATAGAGCGCGGTGGCGCCGCCGAAGACACGGTTGAACCCGCGGAAGAACCAGCCGAAGAGGAAGTCCATCACGCGGCTCAGCGGATCCTTCGGCGCCCCCTTGGCCTTTAGAAGCAAGGCCGAGAGTGCCGGGCTCAAGGTCAGTGAGTTGATCGTCGAGATGATAGTCGCAATCGCGATCGTTAGCGCGAACTGCTTGTAGAACTGCCCCGTCAGGCCGCTCATGAAGGCGATCGGCACGAAGACGCCGATAATCACCAGAGAGGTGGCGATGATCGGCCCCGTCACCTCCTTCATCGCGGCGATGGTGGCTTCGCGCGGTTTCAGGCCGTTGGCGATGTTCCGCTCGACGTTTTCCACCACGACGATGGCGTCGTCGACCACGATACCAATGGCCAGGATCAGGCCGAAGAGCGAGAGCACGTTGATCGAGAAGCCGAAGGCCAGCATCAGCGAGAAGGTGCCGACGATGGAGACCGGCACGGCCAGCAGCGGAATGATCGAGGCCCGCCAGGTCTGCAGGAAGACCACCACGACCAGCACAACGAGGGCCAAAGCCTCCAGCAGAGTTATCACCACGGAATCGATGGAGCGCTGCACGAAGACCGTGGGATCGTAGACGATCGAGTAGTCGACGCCTTCTGGGAAGAACTGGGCAAGCTCGGCCATGGTCTGGCGCACGCCGCTCGAAATCTCCAGCGCGTTGGCGCCGGGCGAGGCGAAGATCGGGATCGCCGCAGCCGGCTTGTTGTCGAGGAGGGAGCGCAGAGAATACTGTTGGGCGCCCATCTCCAGGCGCGCCAGGTCGCCGAGACGCACGATGGTGCCGTCGGCGTCGCGCTTGACGATGATACGCTCGAACTCCTCGACATTGTCCAGGCGGCCCTTGACGTTGATCGGCAGCTGCACCTGCACGCCGTCGTCGTAAGGCGCGCCGCCGATCTGGCCGGCGGCGACCTGGACGTTCTGGCGCCGCACGGCATCCAGCACCTCGCTTGCCGTCATGTCGCGCTCGGCCACCTTGTTGGGGTTGAGCCAGATGCGCATGGCATAGTCGCCGGAGCCGAAGACCCGCACGTCGCCAACACCGCGAACCCGCGCCAAGGCATCGCGCACGTTCAAGGTCGCGTAGTTACGCAGATAGAGCATGTCGTAACGCTCGTTCGGCGACTTTAGATGCACCACCATGGTGAGGTCGGGGGAGCTTTTCAGCACCGTCACACCCAGCTGGCGCACGACATCGGGCAGACGCGGTAAGGCCTGCGAGACCCGGTTCTCAACCTTCTGCTGGGCCAGATCGGGATCCGTGCCGATCTCGAAGGTGATGGTGAGCGAGAGGCTGCCGTCGGTGGTGGCCAGCGAGTTCATGTAGAGCATGCCCTCGATGCCGTTGATCTGCTCCTCAAGCGGCGTTGCCACCGTCTCGGCGATCACCGCCGGATTGGCACCGGGAAACTGGGCATTCACCACCACACTTGGCGGCTGCACCTGCGGATACTCTGCGATCGGCAGGCGCAGCATGGCGATAAGGCCAGCCAAGAAGATCAGGATGGAGAGCACGCCGGCGAAGATCGGCCGGTCGATGAAGAACCGCGGAAAATCCATAACTTAAGGGCCTCGGGTGGAGTATCCGCCGGCGCGCGTCGAAGCCTTCGGCTAGTTAGCAGCCGTCGCCTCGGCCGTTTGATTGTCGGACAGCAAGACCGGTGCCTCGGCCTCGACCGGCTGCGGAGCGACCGGCATGCCGGGGCGCACCTTCATCAGACCACCGAGGATGACCTGGTCGCCAACCTTCAACCCGCTGGTGATCACGCGCTGACCCTCCACAGCGGCACCCAGCGTCACCTCGCGATAGCTCACCTGGCTGTTCTCATCCACCAGGTAGACGAACTTCCGGTCCTGGTCCGTGCCGATCTCCTTAGCGTCCAAGAGAATCACCTCCTCCGCCTCAGGCGCACCGAGGCGAAGAGCAGCGAACATGCCGGGCAAGAGGCTGCCATCGTCATTGGCGAAGATCGCACGCGTGCGGATGGTCCCGGTCGTGGGGTCGATCTGGTTGTCGAAGCTGTGGATATGGCCTTGATAGACCCGCTCCTCGCCGGCATCGATGATCAGCTCTACCGGCATTGCAGTCTTGTCTTGCCCGGTCGAGGCGGCGCTGTGGCGTTGGCGCAGATAGGTGCGCTCATCCACGTCGAAGTCGGCATAGATGCCCTCACTCGCGACAATGGTGGTCAGGATCGGCGCATTCGATCCGGCCTCCACCAGATTGCCGACCGTGATCTCGGCACGGCTCAGCCGGCCGCTGATGGGCGCCTTCACGTAGGCGAAGTCAAGATCGATCTCAGCCATCTGCAGCTGCGCTGCGGCACTGCTGACCCGGGTGATCGCCACCGTGTGGTCGTTGACCCGCTCGTCCAGCACGCTGCGCGAGATATGCCCCTTGCCGACCAGCTGCTTGGCGCGGTCGAGCTGCTTGATGGCATAGTCCACGTTGTGGCGTGCCGCCTCCAACTCTGCCTTGGCTTCCGCCACGGCCGCCTCAAAGGGTCTGGGGTCGATCACCACCAGGATGTCGCCCTTGGAGACCAGCTGGCCGTCTTCGAAGCGAATGTCCTGAATGGTTCCACTGACCTGCGGACGCAGCTCCACGGACTCGATAGCGGTCAAGCGGCCAGAGTGCTCACTCCAGATACGGCTCGGCACGGCCCTGACCGACATGACCGGAACGGGCATCGCCTGGGGGGCCTGCGAGGGCTCCGCCTGCACCCTGTTGCCACCCTCCAGTACGTTGGTCTTCACCAGATAGCCGCCGGCCAGAAGCGTGCCGACGAATACGGAGCCATAGACCAAGGTCTTCAGTGCGGAACGTAGCGTCATCTCGCTCTACCTCTCAGGAGTAGACAGCTTGAACATACCAGTTGGTATGTCTACGGGTAAGGTAGAAACCGATCGGTATGGTGTCAATAGCGCGGCGCGATAATGTCCTAAACCTGCGTCCACTTGGCTGCAAGGCAACCCTGCCAGGTTCAGTTTGGGAGGTTCAGCTTAGGAGGGTCAGGCGGCGTCCCTGGCCGCTATGGCATCCAGTTCAGAGCCCTGGACCCAGTGCTCTGCCTTGAGGCCGATCAGCCGATAGATGCCAACGCGCAGGTCGGCGCGGACGGCATCGAGGCTGTTGACCACCCGGCCATACATCAAGAGGCCCTGCACGAAGTGATGGATCAAGCGTGCTACCTGGCGGACGTCGGCATCACCCTCCAAGGCCTCCTCGGCCTTGAGATTGCGGATGAGCGCCATGGAGTACTGCTGCACGTGCTCGTCCATCTCGCGCGCCGCCATGCGAATCTTGACCTCTCCGGCGCCGGCCTGACCGCCGGAGGTGAAGAAGGGACAGCCCATGACCTCTAGGTCCAGGCCGACGCACTCTTCTTCCTGATTGCGGATGACCAGCTGGATCAGCTCTTCCAGCTGCGCAAAGGCTGTGTTGGACGGAGAGAAGATGCCATCAAGTTCCCGCTTCATCATCTCCCAATGATGACGCGAGGCAGCGACATAGAGATCGGCTTTGGTCTCAAAGTGGTGATAGAAGGCACCCTTGGTGACACCGGCCTGTGTGCAGATCTCATTCACCCCAACAGAGCTATAGTTGCTCTGCCAGATGAGCCGCATTGCCGTTTCCAAAAGCTTGCCGCGAGTCTCCGCCGCGTTTCTCATGCTCACTCGCCCGTACGCGTCCAATCCCTGAAGGTGCCGCGCCTGCCGACGACAGGCTCATGCAATTCCTACTTCCTATGCGATCTATACATACCGCTTGGTATTTTCAACGGCTTTCGATGCAATCGAGGGAAATTTCGGTGGATTCCAGCCGCAAGACGCTATGCAGGGTGCGAAGACCGAGACGGAACTGCGCCGAATGATCTGCTTGGGTCGCGGGAGACACGCCCGACTCCCGCATTGATCTAGCGACAAAATCGATAGCCACCTTCAGAACAATCAATTTTATCAGACTAAATCGCCAGGGCTAGGGTCTGGGTATCCATCCGGCGCAGCGCCAGCTGCGGTGGCCCAGAGGACGAGAGGTAAGGACTCTTCACCATGACGATCACGGTAAACGGGCAGCCCTATGATGCGCCGGCAGATCTGCGCGTCTCCCTGCTGGACCTCTTGCGAGAGACCTTGGGCCAGACGGGAAGCAAGAAGGGGTGCAATCAAGGGGCCTGCGGTGCCTGCACGATCCTGGTTGACGGCGAAAGGGTGCTCGCCTGCCTCGCGCTTGCCGTTCAGTACGAGGGTCGCTCGATCATCACCATTGAAGGCCTGGCCGATGGTGAGAGCCTCCATCCTCTGCAGGCACTCTTCATCGCGCATGACGGCTTCCAGTGCGGCTACTGCACGCCCGGGCAGGTCATGAGCGCTCTCGCCCTGCGCGATGAGTTCGCGCGCGGGGCGCCCAGCAACCTGTCGCCGGATCTGGAAGCCCCACCCGCAAGAAGCCGTCTTGAGATCCAGGAGCGGATGAGCGGCAACCTCTGCCGCTGCGGTGCGCACAGGGGGATCATCGATGCGATTGCCACCTACATCTCGGAGGACAGGGAGTGACGCCCTTTGCCTATTCCAAAGCGACCTCGGAGTCAGACGCCCTCGCTCACGGAGAAGGCACAGCGGCCAAGTACCTTGGTGCAGGCACCAATCTGGTCGACTTGATGCGCGAAGGGGTCGAGACGCCGACAAGGCTCGTCGACGTGACCGGCCTCTCTAGCGAAATCGAGGAGACAAAACCCGGTGGCCTGATGATCGGAGCAGCCGCAAGCAACACGGCGGTGGCCGAAAGCCTTGCAGTGCGCAAAGGCTACCCGGCGCTGGCACGCGCGATTCTGTCCGGCGCATCGCCTCAGATCCGCAACATGGCGACGGTCGGCGGAAACCTGCTTCAGCGCACGCGCTGTGCCTACTTCTATGACGTCGAGGGCTCGCGCTGTAACAAACGCCAGCCCGGCACGGGATGCGATGCGATAAACGGCTTCAATCGTGGGCATGGCGTCCTTGGCGTGTCGCAGGCCTGCATCGCGACGCACCCCTCCGACATGTGCGTGGCGCTCGTTGCCTTCGACGCCCTGGTGCATCTGGCTGGCCCGGACGGGCGGCGCAGCTTGCCTCTCATCGACCTCCACCGCCTGCCGGGTGACAGACCCGATGTCGAGACCCGCCTCGAACCGGGTGAACTGATCACTGCGGTCGAGCTGCCGCCGGTCGCTGCGCGCTCGGCCTATCGCAAAGTCCGCGACCGGGCCAGCTACGCCTTCGCACTGGTCTCAGTTGCTGCCGTCCTGCGCGTGACCGACGGGCGGATCACGGAGGTGCGGATTGTGCTTGGCGGTGTCGCGCCCAAGCCATGGCGCGCCCTGGACGCCGAGGCCGCCTTGCTCGGCCAGGAACCAGGCGAAGGGGTCTTCGCCGAGGCCGCCGAAATCGCCCTTGCCGGCGCAACCACGCGTCCGGGCAACGCCTTCAAACCAGAACTGGCGCGCCGCACCCTTGTCGCGGTGCTGCAAGATCTTGCAGGAGCCGCACAATGACCCAGCGACCAGACGCGCTTGCTGTCCCCAAATCCGGTGAGGGGCAGAATCCCAGCCGCCGTGCTGTCCTTGCCGGCTCAGCCGCAGTCATCGCCGGAGTCGCATTCGGCAGGGCTGCCTTGGCCAACATGCGCGATCCCTTGGTCCGCAGGGCGAGCAGCTTGGGTGCCCCGCATCCTCGGCGAAACGGTCCGCAGCTTCTGCGTGGGACGGCCAGGTTTGCCGGCGAGCACAGCTACCCCGGCCTGCTCTACGCCGCATTGGTCTTCTCCACCATCCCGCGGGGGACGATCCGAAGGATCGATACAGTGGCGGCGGAGGAAGCACCTGGTGTTGCACTCGTCATGACCCACAAGAACGCGCCGCGACTGGCACCGCCAGAGCCCTTCTACGCCTCGCCGACCGGCATGGCCGGCAGCGCGCTGCCGGTGATGCAGGATGCCTCTATCCACTGGAATGGTCAGCCGGTCGCCCTCGTCCTCGCCACGACCCAGGAAGAAGCCGACTACGCCGCCAGCCTAGTGCAGGTCGTCTATGACCCGCAGGATGCCGTCACCAGCTTTGACGCTGCAACTGCCGACGCGAGCGTTTCCTTCTATGCAGGCCGCACCCTAGAGCATCGTGTCGGCGATGCGGAGGCAGCGCTGGCCGCTGCTCCGGTCTCGGTCGATGTCGCCTTCAGCACGCCGCGGCAGAACCACAACCAGATCGAGCTGCATGCCGTCACAGTCGCCTGGCAAGACGGCAAGCTGCGCATGCACGACTGCACGCAGGGCGTCGACCTCTCGGCCATCACCATCGCGAAGGTCTTCGGCATTGCCCCACCGGACGTGCATCTGACGGCGGAATTCGTCGGCGGCGGCTTCGGCGGCAAGACGCTCTGGCAGTACCATGTTCTCGCTGCAGCGGCTGCAAAGCTGGCCGCGCGTCCGGTGCGCATGACCCTGACGCGTGAAGGCGTCTTCCGCATCTGCGGCGGCCGTGCGCCAACCCGGCAACGCATAGCGCTTGGCGCCCAGCACGACGGCCGGCTGACGGCGCTGATCCACACCGGCAGCACGGTGAAGATCAAAAAGAACGCCATGACCGAGCCCTTCATTGAGGCGAGCCAGCATATGTACCGGGCCGATACAACGCACCTTGAGGTGCGCGCCGGCACCATGGACATGCTGGGCAACACCTTCATGCGCGCACCCGGCTCGGCGGTTGGGACCTTCCCCTTGGAGACGGCGCTCGACGAACTCGCCGAGACGCTCGCGATAGATCCGATCGACCTGCGTGTCCGCAATGAGCCGGAACGTGACCCGATGACCGGCAAGGCCTTCTCGCAGCGTGCCTTGGTGGAGGCCTACCGCGAAGGGGCGCGCAGGTTTGGCTGGCGGCCGCGGTCCGGTCAGCGGCTGGGAAGACGCGAGGGCGAGTGGCTGATCGGCACCGGAATGGCCTCTGCCTACTATCCCTACAAACGCTTCCCTGGCGGAGCCGCGCGAATCACGCTTTGCCGGGACGTTCGGGCTCTGGTCGAGTTTGCGGGCGCCGAGATGGGAATGGGGACAGGGACCGTCGCCGCGGCGCTTGCTGCGGCGCGGCTTGGTATCGCCTATGAGGATGTCGAGGTCCGCTATGGCGACAATAGCCTCCCCGGCAACATCATCGCGGCCGCGTCGCAGCAGACGGCCTCGATTGGCGCTGCGCTGGACGCCGCGCAGGCCGCTTTGGTCGCCCAACTCGCCGCGCTTGCGCCAGCGGGCAGCAGGCTCTCCGGCCAGCCGGCGGAGGCGCTGGCGATGATGGAGGGGGCGCTCGTCTTGGCCGCTGATCCCTCCCAGCGCCTAGCCCTCTCCGATCTCCTCGCAGGCGCTGGTCGACGCTCGATCTCTGTCGAGGCATCGGCGGCGCCACCGAGAGAGGCCAAGGACTGGTCGATGCACTCGACGGGCGCGGTCTTCGCAGAGGTCGGCGTCAATGCGGTCACGGGCGAGCTGCGCGTCTCGAGGGTGACCGGCGTCTTCGATTGCGGGCGGATCCTCAACGAGAAGCTGGCGGCCAGCCAATTTCGTGGCGGCATCATCATGTCGCTTGGCATGGTCTTGATGGAGAACACCCACTTCGACGAGCGCAATGGCCGCGTGATGAATCCCAGCCTCGCAGCCTCCTATGTGCTAGCGCACCTGGACATTCCGGAGATCGAGGTCGCCTGGACAGGCATTCCCGATCCCCAGGCGCCCAGTGGTGCGCGCGGGATCGGCGAGATCGGCATGAATGGTGCCTCGGCGGCCGTCGCGAACGCTGTCTATGATGCGACCGGCAAACGCATTCGCGACCTTCCCATCACGTTGGACAAGCTGCTGTAAGGATGTCTCCGGCCACTTGCCGAGAGATTTGCGCGCTGACCAAAACGAAGCGCCGGCTTACCGCCTGGCTGTAGAGGCTTTTTCGGCTGTTTCCTGCAGCGCGCTCAGTCTCTCCCGGACATAGTGGAGCACAGCGTCATCATCATTTGCTGCGTGCCACTGGAACATCTCTGTCAATCCTGGAATCTTGATCGGCAGCTCTAGAATGACCAGGGGGAAGAGCTGGGTGAAGATCTCCGCCTGCTTGCGGTGGATGGTGGCGATCCTGTCGCTGCCGACGAGGAAGTAGGGAACCAGCGCGTGGCTGGAAACGGCCAGCGAGACCCGCTTCCTGTGACCCTGTTGCTCCAAGAAGCGGTCGTCATGGGCTGGGTTACCGCGGAACTCGAACTGCACGATGACCTGCGGTGCCTCAAAGTAGCGCTCAGGAGTCATGCGCCCCTTCAGCCAGGGACTGTCTCGGCTGGTGAGGATGACATAGTCGTCATCGAAGTAGATCCGAGACGGGTGCTTTTGTGAGATAAAGACGTCCGGTGCGACCAAAAGATCGACGTCGTACTGCTCGATCGCCACGAAGGGCCGGTCGATCATGCGCGTGATCTCGAAGGTCAGGCCAGGCGCTTCACGCGACAGCTGGGCGAGGCCCGGGGCGAGCGCCGTCAAGGAGACGTAGTCAGACGCCATCAGCCGGATGTGCCGCGTGGCATCCCGCGGCTCCAGAATGGACCCGCCAATGATCTCGTCTTCGACCCGCCCCAGGATCGAGCGGATCCGCGGTAGCAGCTGCTCGGCACGCGCGGAGAGGCGAAAGCCGCGACCAACGGGGACCAGAAGCTCGTCACCAAACTGCTCGCGCAGGCGCGCCAGCGCGCTGCTGGTGGCCGACTGGCTGAGGTTGAGCCGCTCCGCAGCGCGGGAGACGTTGCGTTCGGTCAGCAGAACCTCCGCCGCGGCAAGGAGGTTCAGGTCGTGCCCCTTGAAACGCATTGCTGGTTCCCTTGAATCGGCAAGGCTACCGACAAAACAGCTAACATCGCTCTCTACTATCAAGCTAATCGAAAGGTAAGGCGCCGGCTAGGCACTTGGGTTCGGCTCAGGCGAGCGTGAAGCCTAGGCTTTGAGGCGCGCGTTGCCTGGGTCGTAGAGGCACTGCAGCGACACCCAAGCTGGCCGTCGCTGGCCGAGAAGGTCGATGCTAAGCTCTCCACCCAGGCCCGCTGCCTCCGGATCAAGATAGCCTTAGGCGTTTGCCGTCACGACGCGGTAGCCAAGACCACCCGAGGTCAGCCACCTATCGGCCCTCATGCCAGCCAGCGCACCGCCTCCTACACCACGCGCTGGGACGTGACCCTCGAATTCCCCTTCCTCACTAGGCACTGCGTCTCGTATGCCATCTCGTTCGTCGCAGCCGGCATGCAGCGCTTTCTTTAGCACTCCGGCTTCATGCAGTTTCAACTCGCTTGCGGCTGTTCACCCTGCAAGAGATGCTTGTCAGTCTCCGAATGGACTAGGCATAGTGCGCTCGCGCCGTCTCGCGCGTGGATGGCAGTAAGACACCGGTATTGCTGGGAAACTGTGCATGCGAGTCTTCACCTGGCGTCGCGTTATCATCGCTCTCTTGCTCCTGCTGGTTTCGGCCGCGATCTGGTGGATCGGGCCTGAGATCAACATCTTTGGGGAGAGCTGGCTCCACCCGGAGTATGCAAGAATCCTGGTGGTCGCCGCGCTCTTTGCGCTTTGGGCCGCCTGGGAGGCCTACCTCTATTGGCGCCGCCAGCGGGCGCGCGAACGCCTTCTGAACAGGATGACCGGCGGTGAAGCCTCGCTGAGCAAGCTGCGGGCGCAGGAGGACATCGACGCGCTGCGTCAAACCTTCGAAACGGCTATCGCAACCCTCTCCCAGGCCTCGGACATTAGCCACCGTGATCGCCGACGCATGCTCTACGACCAGCCTTGGTACCTGGTCATTGGGGCATCGCAGTCTGGCAAGACGGCTCTCCTGAAGCAGAGCGGCCTCGCCTTCCCACTGGCCGAGCGGATGGGCTTGGACTTCTCCGACGAAGGTCAAGGCACGCCCCTGCCGCGAATCCTCTTCGCGGATCAAGGCGTGCTGATCGACACACCTGGCAGCATGGCCACCCACAAGAGCAGTGAGGAAGAAAAGGCCTCCCTGTGGCGCGCCCTGATCGAGCTCTTGATCGAGTATCGCTTTCGCCAACCGATCAACGGCATCGTCCTCACGGTCTCCATAGAGGACCTCCTGACCCAGGATGAGGAGACGCTCGCAGAACAGGCGCGCAGCCTCAGAGATCGGCTTCGCGACCTCCTCTCTTGGACCCGTGTATCGCTGCCAGTCTACCTGGTTCTCACCAAGGCGGATCGCCTGCCAGGCTTCATTGAGGCTTTTGAGGACCTGGACGAGGACGAACGTCAGCAAGTTTGGGGCACCACCTTTGGCCAGGCCACCCGGCGGCGCGACAAGGCAGCCGACCCGAAGCTGGAGCTGCGTCAGCTCACCCAGAGACTGGCGCGCTGGATGAACGGGCGCTCGGATCGGATTGCCAGCGGTCGCGGAGCAGCAGCGGCGCTTGCCCTACCGCAGATCATCTTGCGGATGGAGGAGCGTACAGCGACCTTCGTCGATCTTTTGACCCGCAGCGACCGCTTCACCAAGCTGCCGCGTCTGCGCGGCATCTACATGACCAGCGCCCGACAGGACGGTCAGCAGGTTGATCTCTTGGCGCAGATGCTAGGGCAGCGTGGCGCGCGCGCCTTTGCCCGACCGAACCCACCTGCCCGTGAGCGCGGCTACTTCATTTCCAAGGTGCTGCGCGGCGTTATCTTCAAAGAGGCCAACCTGACGGCAACCGCGCCCGCCTATCGCCACGCGAAGTACGCCAGGTACGCGCTGGCTTTCGGCTGCCTCCTGCTGGTCTTTGGCTTCGGGGCACTGATGAGTGAGGTCTTTCGGGAAAGCCACCGGGAGATCCGCGAGATCACTGGCGAACTCAATGCCTACGACGCCGCCGTGTCGAGCCTGCCGCCCCTGGTCAGAACTTCCGACCTCCTCACGCCGCTCGGAGAGTTGCAAGCAGCCGTTAAGGAGTCGGAAACCGATCACATCATTCCACCCGTCTTCGAAGTCGATATCACGCCACGACGCTCCATCCGCAATGCCGCAACGGACGCCTATCACCGCTATCTCTTGACAGAGTTCCTACCGCTCATCCGCAACCGCCTGGGCGAGGGGATCACGACGGCAATCAGCAACCAGGAGGCGCCGGGAACGGTGCGCCAGCTGCTGGAGACCTATTTGATGCTGGGTCGTCCGCAGCGCTTTGATCGCGCACGATTTGAAAACTGGACGACGTCGCAGTGGCAAGCGCTCTACCCGCTGGATGCCGCAACACGCGATTCCCTGATACTCTACTCGAATGATTTGGCGGCCATTATGCCGGTGCCGCTGTCCCTGGAACCGGCTCTCATCAGCCAGGCGCGCAGCTACCTCTTGAACGTGCCGCGGGCAACGGATGTCTACGAACGGCTGAAGGCTCTGGCAGCACGATCTCCGAGCGTGCAGGCGATCGACCTCTCCCGCCAGCTTGGGGTCAGCGGCCTCTCGATTCTCTCGACCAGCGGCAATTCACAGATCCCAGGTCTCTACACACGCGATGGCTTCTACAAGCTCTTCCTCCAGGCAACACCGGAGCTCATTTCCAGCGATCTGAGGAACGACTGGATCTTCGACGGGGCACGCGCCGAGCTTTCGCAAGACTCCATGACGGCCATCCTCGAAGAAGTCGCAGAGGCCTACACGAAGGACTACATCGCGAACTGGGAGTCTGCGCTGGACTCGATCGGATTGCGCCCCCTGTCCACCCTGCAAGATGCCTTGACCACCGCCGAGGCTTTGGGGAGCAACGATTCCCCCCTGACCGCCCTCTTCGGCTTGGTGCGGCGGAACACAGATCTGGCAGCACCCGCGCTCACCGACAACAGCGGCACGCAGGCAGGCGGCACCGCAGACGTCAGCGGCGGTGCTGCGAGCCCCGCCACTGCGATCTCTACCGTCAGCACGGCCCTGTCGCTCGATCGCGACTTCGCGGTAGCGGCCCTGACGTCAGTGACCGGCGATGGTTGGCCGGGAGCGACGATCGGCGCGCACTTCGCAGCCTATAGAGACATCCTGGAAGGTGGAGGCGCCTCCACGACGCCGTTGAGCAAGTCGCTCGACAGTTTCGCTGCTGTCTATGGCGAGCTTAGCGGTATTGCGGCCGCACCCGATCCAGGCGAGTCGTCGATGAAGCACGTAAGAGCGCGCTTCGAGGGCAATCGCGACGACGCCCTCTCCGCGCTGGGGGTGAGTGCCGTTGGCCAGCCGCCACCACTGCGCAAGATCATGCGCAACGTCGCGAGTGGCAGTTGGAGCATCCTTCTGGCCGACACGCGCGACTACCTCAATCAGCAATGGCGGCAAGACGTTCTGAGCGCCTGTACCCGGATGATTGCAGATCGCTACCCGGTCTTTGGGGATGGCTTCTTTCCCATTCCGTTGCAGGACTTTGGTGCCTTCTTCTCGCAAGGCGGCATTCTAGACAACTTCGTCACGACCTATCTGGATCCCTTCATTGAACGCAGCGGCCAGCAATGGCAGCCGCTGCGTGCCGGGGGGCTCAGTCTCGGCTTCAACCCCTCGTCTTTGGCCTCGCTTCAGGCCGGAGCCTGGATCGGAGACGCCTTCTTCGATGCCGGTGGGACGCAACCGGTCCTGAAGTTCACGATCACGCCGGAAAGCCTCGACGCCAATGCCGTGCGGGTCGATCTGGAGCTGGCGGGCGAAGACATCGTCTATCGCCACGGGCCGCTCAGACCAAGAAGCGTGACCTGGCCGGGGCAGGACAACGAAGGTCTGGTGCGCGTGGTGATCACAGACATCGCGGGCCGCAGCGAGAGCCTGGAACAAACCGGCCCCTGGGCCCTGTTCCGCCTGTTCGACCAACAGGGTCTGCGTCCGACATCAGCACTGGATCGCTATTTCCTAGACATCGCTTTGGCAAACGGAACCGCCCGTTTCCTCATTCAAGCCTCAAGCGTCAGCAATCCCTTCGATTTAGCCAGGTTGCGGGCGTTTCGCTGCCCTTCAACTCTATAGCGGGGTCACCCTCGACCTTTTGGGACCGTTCTGCATAGCGCGCTACCGCAGATCCACAACAGTATCGACATCGCACTTGTATCAGTACAATATGATAAAGGCTCTCTTCCGCACTGAAACAGCCTTTTCTCACAAATGAACTGTGGGTTGTTTTTGATTATAACTTTCTGATTGTGAGTTTTTACATATGAATACATTTCTAATATTCAGCTCTATAGATCATGAGTGCCAGATATTACATGTGTGAATGCGAAGATAGATAGATATACTGGATTTAATACTCCAGTTCATAAGCACATTTCGATGAGACAACAAAAAATTAAGAAAACTGTCACAATTTTCCCTGACGATTTATGCTTTTTCACTACCTACATGTTTCGTGCTCCGCCCTCTGGGCGGATACGGCTTGGGGGTCAGCGTTCGCCGTCCCCGATCGGGAATCCTACATGAAACTGGAGAAGCAATTATGGCACAACCTGGCTACATGACGATCAGCGCCGAGACGCAAGGGGACCTGCACCCGGGATGCATGAGTGCAGACAGCGTCGGCACCTTTGCCAAGGCCTCGCATGAAGATGAGATCCAAGTTCTGGCCATTGAGTTTGAGATCGCGCGCCCCGTCGATACCCAGACCGGGTCACTGACCGGCCTGCCGCAGCATCGCGGTGTCACCATCACCAAGATGATCGACAAGAGCTCAGGTCAGCTCATGCAGGCGATGACCGAAGGGGAGAAGCTGCAGATTGCGATCAACTGGTATCGTACCAAGAAAGCTGGCTCCGAAGAAAAGTACTATACCATGAAATTCACCAATGCGACCCTGGTCGGTCGCAAGATCTGGATCGAAAATACCCAAGACAACAACAAGAACGACCTCTGGCAGTACGAGAACCTGACCTTCACCTATGCCAAAGTCGAAGAAACCCACGAGATCAGTGGCACGTCGGGATCAGCGTCGGCTGAGGACTAAGGCAGGGAAAGGCGCGGGCCGGGCCGCCTTGCCCGGTCCGCCCTCCCCAGCGCTGCGACCTCCGCAACGGCAAGAGATCTCCAGGTGTCAGCGATGAGCCTGACGCCCGCTGTCAGTGCCGAGCTGTCCCTGGCCGCAGCGCCGCATGCCAGCCTGCGTGTGATGCGGATCGAGGGGCGGGAGGGCTTATCTCAACCCTACCGTTTTGAGCTCCTTCTGCTGGCTGACGATCGGGCGCTCGATACGACTGCACTTCCTGGACCCGAATGCCAGCTGACCTTTGCCGTCGGCTCGGTCAGCCGCAGGGTCGCGGGGCTCTGTTGGGATCTGGAAGCAGAACAGCAGGGCGTCTCCGGTCACTATCTCTATCGCTTGGTCTTGGTGCCTAAGCTCGAAGAACTCAAGCTCAGTCGTCAAACTCAGATCTTCGGTGGCGACAGGTCCTGGTCCCTGCCCGACATGGCGCGCGCGTTTCTGATCGGTGATGGCGCCTTAGGACCTGGGCGCGAAGCCGCACTGGGTCTTGCGGAGGCTGACATCGATCTGCGCCTCCAGCACAGCCACCCTGCACGCGACTTCGTGCTTCAGTACCAAGAGAGCGACTTCGACTTCCTCTCGCGCCAGATGGAGACGGAGGGCGTTTTCTACTTCTTTGAGAGCGGGCCAGAGGGGGAGCGCTTGGTTCTGGCTGACGACACAGCGGCCTTGACGTCGCTGGCGAACGGACCGTCAGAGCTGGAGTATCAGCCAAGGCGCAGCCTCGCGCGGCCAAGCGCGTTAGGCCTCTATGACCTAGAGCTGGAGGTCCAGAGCCGTCCCGAACGGATCATCGTGACCGACTACAACGAGGCCCAACCCAGGACAGATCTGGCCAAGCAGACGGTCGTCGATGCGCAGGGCCATGGCGTCCACATCTATGCACGCGAGCATTATCACAGCCCTGCCGAGGGCGACGCACTGGCGGAGATCAGAGCCGCTGAACTTGCCAGCCATGGGCTCCTGCTCCGCGGCGCCAGCAACGCCCCACACCTGGTCCCGGGGCAGAGGTTCAGCCTGACCGACCATCCAAGCCCGTCGTTCAATGGCAGCTACCTTGTTACCAAGGTGACGCACAGCATGGACTTGCAGACCAAAGGAACCGCTCAAACAGCTGCAGTCTATGAAAACCGCTTTGAAGCCATACCCGCCACCGCTCCCTTTGCGCCAGAGCGCAAGACTAAGAAACCTCATGTCGGCGGCGTGCACCTGGGCGTCATCGGCGGCCGCGGCACTGACGAGCGCAGTGAGATCGACGATCAAGGCCACTATCGGGTACGCTTCAAGTTCGATCTCAGCGGCAGGGAGGACGGGGTTGCCTCCTGTCCCATACGGCGTCTCCAGCCCTCAGGCGGTGAGAACGCGGGGTTCCACTTTCCGCTCGCCAGGGGAACCGAGGTCGCCATCGGCTTCGAAAAGGGCGATCCAGACCGACCCATCATCCTGGGCGCCCTCGATAATCCCAGCACACCCAGCGTCAGTTCCGACAAGAGCCGACTGATCAATCGGATACGCACCGCGGCCGGTAGCAGCATTGAGCTGAAGGACAGCCCAACCGCCCCCGGGCTTGCCAGCGACATGGCGCTGGCTCTAGCAACCCGCACAACAGGCGAGCATCAGAACGACACCCAGAGAGGGCTGATCGGCGCCGCCACGCCAAGCGATATCACCTACCTCCGCGGCTACGTCACAGACTCTGATCACGATGATCAAGAGACCTATCTTAGGATGGGTGGCTACGAGGCTAGTAGCGAAGCAAGTGCGATCGATGCTGCCTTCGCAGACATCCCAGCGACTGATCGCAGCGGCATCTTCACCTCTACCGATGGCGCGCAGATCACTGTCGTGGTCGGCAGTGAAGAGGTCACCGTCGGCGGCAACCGAAGACTGGTGGTTGTCGGAAGTGGTGACGATCCCAATCAGACCCTTCTGATCGGCAACGACGAGACAACCACAGAGCAGTCGCTGACGATCTATGGTGATCAGACACAGAGCATTGGCGGCGATCTCGAACTGGTTGTGAAAGACATGTGCAGCCAAGAGATTTCCGGCAATAAAGATATCAAAGTGGGTGGAGATCGGGATATCACGGTAGAGGAGTCAGATACAGAGTACTCTTATGGTGACAAACGAGAGAGCCTGCTCGGACTCAGCACGAAAACATACTATGAAAGCTATGAGTCACATACACTTGGTCAAAAGACGTCGTTTTTGGTCGGTGGCGAACTAAAAACAAACTTTACAGCCGTCCAACTCACGAGAGCATCATCCTTCTCATATAACTCTATGTATATCGAACAGCATCCTGTGCGTTGGCTGCGGATGTACTGGAACATCAAAGTAAAGGGCATTGGAAAGGTCATGCGCACAGACCTGAATTTCACCATGAGCCTGTCTAAAATTGAAACTGCTGCGCTCAAAGCACACCAGAAAGGCTATTGGGCTCTCTACTGATGGATCAGACCGTCCAAAATGGCACGTCTGCCGCACTGTCTATCGAGGGAGACACCTCCGGCGATCTTCATGTTGTGGCTTGGTCCGCTACTGAGTCCGTTTCAAGCGTAACAACTGTAGAAATCAAAATCGTGTCGGAAGAGACGACACGCGACGCGGAGGCATACCTC
>JBCBSF010000011.1:0-76144 GCA_039819325.1 Pseudomonadota bacterium
TTGACCTCTCCTGAGCCTGTCGAAGGGCTGAGCAGCGAGCGCTAGCGAGCGTCCGTCGAAGGATCTGCGGCCAGCACGGAGCGTGGGGCGCATCCTTCGACAGGCTCAGGATGAGGACTTACGCGGGTGGTTTGTAAGGCACCAACCTCAGCTCATCATGCCCTAGTTCGGTCGCACGCTCTCTAAGCCATCCGCGTCACCAGCCGTGACGCAGATGCTGGCGAGCAGCCGGGGCTCTTCGTAGTTCCAGGGGCGCCCGCGGTGGAGCGTCGCGCGCTCGTCCCAAATGATGACGTCGCCCGGCTGCCAACTGTGGCGCAAGATGGCCTCAGCCGGTGTCATGGCCTGCAGGAGGCCGGAGACCAGCGCCTCCCCTTCTGCTGCCTCGACGCCTTCTACCGCGCAAACGTGCGAGGCGATGTAGAGCGCCTCTTCCCCCGTCACCGGGTTGGTCCAAACGGCGCGCCAGACCTGGTCGTCCCACTGGGTGACCAGGTGCTCTCGCGATAGGGCCTCGGAAATCTGCAAACGCGAGTGGCTGTAGCGGTGGCGGAAGAAGGTTCTACGCAGCCGCTCCCGCAAGGCGGAGTCCAGACGTCTCCAGCCGGCCCGAGTCGAGACGAATTCGGTCTCACCACCGCTCTGCGGCACGACACGGGCCTGCAGCAGGTTGGCTAAGGCGGGTTTCGGCAAGAAAGTACTATCGGTGTGCCACAGCTGGTTGGCCTGCTGGGACAGGGTCTTGCTGTCCTCCGCCGGCGCCGGCCGGCCGTCGTCGCGTAGGTTGGTCACCGGGGCAATCTTCGGCTCCGGCCGCTTTATGCGGTCTTCCAAAGGGCCAAAGCGGCGGCCAAGCGCCAGCTGCTCCTGGTCGCTGAGGTGCTGCCCCCGGAAGAGCAGAAGGGAGTGCGTCTCGAAGGCTGCTCGCAGCGCCGGAAAACGCCCAGGATCGTCGAAGGCACGCAGGTCCGCGCCGACAACCTCGACGCCGAAGTCACGGTGCAGGGGTTCAAGAGTGAGAGCTGGTGGCATGCGCCGCCTCCGCCCGCTGGGCCACCGCAAAGGGCTGGCGACGTATCAGGTAGATGGCCAGCAGCACGGCCGGAATCCCCATGACCGCGGAGCCGATGAAGAAGAGGCTGTAGCCCACGGCATCCACCGCCAGACCGGAGAAGCCGGAGATGAACTTGCCCGGCAGGGTCATGAAGGAAGAGAAGAGCGCGTACTGCGTCGCCGTATAGGCGCTGGACGTCAGGCTGGAGAGGTAGGCGATGAGAGCCGTGCCGGCGAAGCCGCCTGCCAGGTTGTCGGCGGAGATGGTGACCGCCAACCAGGCCGGGTCCGGCCCGATGGTCGAGAGGTAAGAGAAGAAGAGATTGCTGACCGCCACCGCGATGGCACCGGGCAGCAGCGGCCAGAGTACGCCGTAGCGAGCGACCGCGACCCCGCCCAGGGCCGCGCCGGCGATGGTCATGAAGAAGCCGTAGATCTTGGCGATCTCGGCGATCTGGCCCTTGGTGAAGCCCAGCTCCAGATAGAAGGGGTTGGCCATGATGCCCATGACCAGGTCCGAAACGCGGAAGAGGCCGATGAAGGCCAGGATGGTCAGCGCCATCAGGCCATGGCGGCGGAAGAAGTCGGTGAAGGGCTCCACCACCGCTGTCGCCAGCCAGGCGGTCGCCTTGGCAAAGCGCCCGGAGTTCATGCCGGCACGCACCAGGGCCGCCTGCCACTGCGCCTCCCGGTGGGCCTCCGCCTCCAGGTTCGGCGCAGGCTCCTTCACCGCCAGCACGGTCAGCATGCCGACCGACATGGCAACCGCCATGGCCAGGTAGGCCGCGGTCCAGCCGAAATCCTCTGCGATGAAGAGCGCACCGGCGCCCGATGACAAAAGGGCTAGGCGGTAGCCGAACTGATAGGCCGCAGCCAAGGCCCCCTGCTCGTCTGAGGGCGCGCATTCGATCCGGAAAGCGTCCAGCGCGATGTCCTGCGTGGCCGAGCCGAAGGCGACCAAGAGTGCCAGGGCCGCAAAGATCACCAGCTGCCCCTCTGGCCCGACCAGCGCCATGCCGACCAGACTGCCAGCAATCGCGATCTGCGCTGCCAACATCCAGCCGCGCCGGCGACCCAGCCAGGCGGTCAGCAGCGGAAAGGGCAAACGGTCGACCAGCGGCGCCCAGACGACCTTGATCGAATAGGTCATGCCGATCCAGCCGAAGAAGGCGATCTCGGCCCTGGCCACCCCGGCCTCGAAGAGCCAGGCGCTTAAGGTGGAGAAGACCAAGAGCAGCGGCAGACCGGCGGCGAAGCCCAGCAGCAGCAGGACCAAGACCTTGGGCTTGCCGTAGGTGGCAAAGGCGTCCCCCCAGGATCGCTTTGCAGCTGTAGGCGTGGCGGTGGAGGTCTCTTCCGTCACTGGCTAGCTCTGCAAGACCTCCAGGTTCTCGAAGAGCGCCAGAGACTCCGGGTTGGCCAGCGCCTCCTTGTTCTTGATCGCCCGGCCATGCACCACATCGCGCACCGCCAGCTCGACGATCTTGCCGGACTTGGTGCGTGGGATGTCGGTAACCGGCACCACCTTGGCCGGCACATGGCGTGGCGTGCAGCCTGTGCGGATGCGTGTGCGGATGGTCTTGATCAGCTCCTCAGTCAGCGCGACGCCCTCGCGCAAGTGCACAAAGAGCACCACGCGCACGTCGCCCTCCCAATCCTGGCCGATCACCAGGGCCTCCAGGACCTCGGGGATCTGCTCGACCTGGCGGTAGATCTCCGCCGTGCCGATGCGCACGCCGCCAGGATTCAAGGTGGCGTCGGAGCGGCCGTAGACGATGATCCCGCCCTGCTCGGTCAGCTCCACGAAGTCGCCGTGGCACCAGATGTTGTCATAGCGGTCGAAGTAGGCGGCGTGATAGCGCTCACCCTGGGGATCGTCCCAGAACTCGATGGGCATGGAGGGGAAGGGCTTCACGCAGACCAGCTCGCCCTTCTCGCCAACCACCGGCTTGCCCTGGTCGTTGTAGACCTCGACCGCCATAGCCAGATGGCGCTTCTGGATCTCGCCGCGCCAAACCGGGCCGATGGGATTGCCGCCCATGAAGCAGCCAAGGATGTCGGTGCCGCCGGCGATGGAGGAGAGGCAGACGTCCTCCTTCACATCGCGGTAGATGTAGTCAAAGCCCTCGGCCACCAGCGGCGAGCCGGTAGAGGTGATCGCGCGCACCGAGGAGAGGTCGTGTGTCTCCCGCGGCTTCAGCCCTGCCTTGGCCAGAGAATCGATGTACTTGGCGGAGGTACCGAAGAGCGTGCAGCGCTCCGCTTGCGCATAGTCCCAGCAGATGTTGCCATCAGGATAGAAGGGCGAACCGTCGTAGAGCAGCAAGGTGGCCTCGCAGGCCAGGCCCGAGACCAGCCAGTTCCACATCATCCAGCCGCAGGTGGTGAAGTAGAAGACCCGGTCGCCAGGCTTCACGTCACACTGCAGCTGATGCTCCTTAAGGTGCTGTAACAAAACGCCGCCGGCGCTGTGGACAATACACTTGGGCCGCCCCGTGGTGCCGCTGGAGAACATGATGAAGAGCGGGTTGTTGAAGGGTACGCGCCGGAAGGTGACCGGCTTCACCGGATAGCCGCCCAGCCAGTGATCAAGGGATTGCGCGATGGGCAGACCTTCCGGTGGCTCGCCTTCCCCGATCAAGGGTACGACCACGACCCGCTGGACGGTGGTGAGCTCCGCCATGAACTCCTTCACCCGGGGGCGCACGTCGATGACCTTGCCGTTGTAGAAGTAGCCATCCGGGCAGAAGAGCACCGTGGGCTCGATCTGGCCGAAGCGGTCAAGCACCCCGTTGACGCCAAAATCGGGCGAGCAGGAGGACCAGATGGCGCCCAGTGAGGCGGCGGCCAGCATGGCAGCAATGGTCTCCGGCATGTTGGGCATGAAGCCGGCGACGCGGTCGCCCTCCCCCACCCCTTCGTCGTGCAGGGCCTGTTGCATGCGCGAGACAAGGGCGTGCAGTTGGTCCCAGCTCAAGTGCCGCTTCACCTTGTCTTCGGCCCAGAAGACCAGGGCGTCTTCGCTCCCAGTCCGGCGCAGCAGGTTCTCGGCATAGTTTATCCGCGCCTCGGGGAAGAACTTGGCGCCCGGCATCTCGCTCGGATGGACCAAGGCGGCGCCCGGTCGCTCGCCGATCACCCCTGCCTGATCCCACAAGAGCTCCCAGAAGGCCGGCATGTCGGAAAGCGACCAGTCGTAGACCGAATCATAGTCGGTGAGCGACAGTCCATGCCGGCTGTTGGCCTCTGCCATGAAGCGGGTCAGGTTGGCTGTGGCGCAGCGCTCTTCACTGGGCTGCCACAGCGGGCTGGTCGCGGTGTCGGACGGCATGGTTCCCTCGCTCTCGGTCGGCTGACAGACGCCAGTCTTTATGCGCCTTGGCATAACAGACGTGCGAGGCGGCGGGCTAGTCGCTTGGGCGTCTGCCACCTAGCATAGTCGCTAGATCAAGGAGCCCCATGTCAGCCGAGGGATTTAATCTCGCCGCCCGCTTGCCGGCCGCGGCCCGCCAGCCCGGTGTCTTGCAGGCAACCGCCTATATGAGCGTGGCCTGCGCCTTCTTCGCGCTGATGAACGTTTTCGTGCGCCTGGCCGCCGACTCCGGCATGGACGTGATCCAGATCGCCTTCTTCCGCAATCTCTTCGCGCTCATGGCCATGCTGCCCTGGGTGATCTCCACCGGGTTTCAGGGTTTGCACACCCATCGCCTGGGCGGACACCTCGGCCGCGCGGTGATCGGCCAGATTGCCATGGTCTTCTGGTTTCTCTCCGTCGCGCTCTTGCCGATGGCCGAGGCGACGGCGCTCAACTTCACCTTCCCGCTCTTCGGCACCATCCTCGCGGCCTTGATTTTGAAGGAGCGGGTGCGCGCGCGGCGCTGGACGGCCACAGCGGTCGGGTTCTTGGGTGTGCTGGTGATCCTGCAGCCTTGGGACACGCAGTTGGCACCGGTCAGCTTCCTGCCGATCGGCGCGGCCGTCTTCATGGCCTGCTCTGCCATTCTGGTGAAGCAACTCTCGCGCACCGAATCGGCCGGGACCATTGTCTTTTACATGAACCTCTTCCTAACGCCGATCGCCCTGGTTCCGGCCCTCTTCGTCTGGATGTGGCCCACCTGGGAGATCTGGCTGGTGCTGATCGCGCTGGGGGCCTGCGCTGCGCTCTCACACCTCTCCATGACCCGGGCCTATGCGATGCTTGATGCCTCGGCACTGCAGCCGCTCGACTACCTGCGCCTGCCCTTCGTCGCCCTCTTCGCCTTCCTGGCCTTTGGCGAGATCCCCAGCGACTGGATTTGGCCGGGTGCCGCCATCATCGCGGCCTCGACCTTCTACATCGCCCGGCGTGAGGCGCAGCTGGCCCGAGCCGCCCGCCTGGCCCGCCCGCCGCAGGGGCCGCAAGCCCCGGATGGCAGCCCATGAGCCTGACCAGCGGTCTGGAGGGCAGCCTCCCCCTCCCCAACCGGCGCGAACAGGTCAAAGACCGCTGGCAGCAGATACCGCCGAACCTGCGGGGTGCCATTCTGGTGACCTTAGCAGCCATCGGCTTCACCCTGGTCTGGACCCTGGCCAAGCTGCTGGCCGAACGGGGCATGCACCCCTTTCAGATCTCACTCGGTCGGGCGGTCTTTGCGCTTCTGGTTCTGATGCCCTTCGTCCTCCGTGGCGGTCTCCAGCCCTTTCAGACCCAACACCCTTGGATGCATCTGACCCGCGCCATCGCCGGCGCCTGCGCGGTGCTCTTGGGCTTCTATGCGCTGGCCAGGCTGCCCTTGGCAGAGGTCACGGCCCTGGGCTTCACCACGCCGCTCTTCACCGTCTTCTTCGCAGCGGTGATCCTGCGCGAGAGCGTCGGCTGGCGTCGTTGGGCAGCCGTCGGCGCCGGCTTCGTCGGCATGCTGATCATCGTGCAGCCTGGCAGTGCCGCCTTCAGCAGCGATGCGCTCTATGCAGTCGCGGCGGCCATGCTGATCGCCTTCGCCATCACCCTGGTAAAGCGCTTCCCAGCCAGCGAGAGTCAGACCGTTTTGCTGCTCTATGTCCTGCTGGCCTCGATCCTGGTCTGCGCGCTGCCAGCCTTTCAGGTCTGGCGGGACCCCGTTCTCATCGAATGGCTGATGCTGGCAACGCTTGGGGCCTTGGCGCTGGGCGCCCACGCGCTCTTCATCAAGGGCTTCCGCATCGGCGAGAGCAGCTTCGTCGCCCCCTTCGACTACTCCAAGCTGCTCTTCGCCGGCGTCATCGGCTTCTTCACCTTCGGCGAGCTGCCGGGCCTGCACACCTTGGCCGGTGCTGCGGTGCTGATCGGCTCTACCATCTACATCGCCAGGCGCGAGGCGCGGCTGGCAAAGCAGAAGTCCTAAGCCCGGTCGGCGGGAACCGCTTTCGGCTGTGCCCCGCCGCCCAGAGGCTGTGCTTGCCCATCACCAGCGCGGGGTGCCTGGCGCTTCCATGGCGTCGACTTGATCCAGGCCACCAGATAGGCGGCGAGCGCCAGGATGACGAAGCCGGTCAGGTTCACCAGCGCCCAGGTGATGTGCGTTCGGCCGATCCAATCCAGCATCATGCCGGCCGCTCGCGCCAGAAACATGGATAGCAGGAAGACCGCCAGCGACTGCTGTCCCACCTTGCGGATCACGTTGATCAGTGGCCGGAGGCTCACCAGCGCCATCAGGCGATGCCCGTTTTCGCCGGCGGCGATCCAGGCCAGATAGGCCAGGGCCAGGAAGTGCAGGAAGCGCAGGATGCCGAAGTGGGTCTTGTCCCGCAGCGGTTGGATCTCCTGCCAGATCTCCAAGACCGGCAGGAAGTCGAGCCAGAAGCGCGCCCGGTACCAAGCAACCGGTACCGTCAGCACCAGGAAGACGATACAGCCGACAATCAGCCCCTTGGTCGGCTTGGGCGGCTTGATCCAGCCTACGCCGATGAAGAAGCCGGTGTAGAAGATCAGCTGCCAGGAGAAGGGGTTGAAGAACCAAGTGCGGTCCGACCAGGGCTCTGCCGGCGGATCCAAGAGCCGGAAGCTGGCGGCCAACCAGAGCAGCGCCACGAAGGTCATGGCGTACTTGGGGTTCAGCTTACCCAGCATAGCCACCACCGGCATCAGCACCAGGATGACCAGATACATCGGCAGGATGTCGAAGTAGTTGGGGACGTAGGTCAGAGTCAGATAGGCCGGCAGCAAGGTCGCCGGGTCGTTGAAAAAGGCGGTGATCCCCAGCGAATCCTTGTAGCGCGTCCCCAGCTCAAAGATGGAATCGACGCCGGCCAGCAAGGCGGCAATGGCGATGAAGAGGGCAATATGCGCCCAATAGACCTGCCAGACCCGGTAGCCGACCCTCGCGGTCCCCAGAAAGAAGCCCTGCCGCTCGAAGACCTTGTAGAAGGCCAGCGAAGAGGCGACGCCCGAACAGAAGACGAAGATCTCGGTCGCATCAGAAAAGCCGAAACGCGCTGGGATCCAGAGAGTCCAGACGTTGTTGGGGGTGTGTGCCAGATAGATGATGAACATCCCCACGCCCCGGAAGAAATCCAGGCGCGGATCGCGCGTGCTGGGCGCGGACACGCTCTTTGGGTACTGGCTTGTCGCGGCTTGGCTCGACATGAAAGGCTCTGATCCCCCGAAAGCTGGGCGTCAAAGAGGCAAAAGCGTGGCCTAGACGTCCCGTCCGCTATCAGGTCTCTTCATACCGCAGCGTCAAGCGCGTACGCGTTCTACACAAGCCAACGTGAGCTTCAGTGATGACCTGGAGCCCTGGTTTCACCCGGACGTGACCCCTTCGCAGGGTCGGAAGGCCCTATCACCAGCCCTATGACCAGTCTCACCTTCGAGTCCAGTGACAGCGGTGGCAAGCCCGGACCGCAGCACAGAGTGCTGATTGTCGCCGGGTTGGTGCTGGCGACGCTGGCGCTTCTGGCCTGGCAGAACGGTGGATCGCGGCTGGTCGGCGCCCTCTTGCTCGGCGCGCTGGGCGGTCTGGCGCTCTACCACGCCGCCTTTGGTTTCACCGCGGCCTGGCGGCGGATGGCACGCGAGCGGCGGGGTGCTGGCCTGCGCGCGCAGTTTCTGCTGATCGGCTTGGTGATCCTGATCTCTTTCCCGCTGCTGGGCTACGGGCGGGAGATCGGCCTGCCGACCGGCGGCTTCGTCTTTCCCTTCGGTATCTCCGCAGCCTTGGGCGCGGCTGCCTTTGGGCTCGGTATGCAGCTGGCCGGCGGCTGCGGCTCTGGGACCCTCTTCACCGTCGGCGGCGGCAGCACGCGTATGGTGGTGGCACTGGCCGCCTTCATCTTCGGATCGCTGGTCGCCACCGCCCACATGCCCTTTTGGAACAGCCTGCCGCGCGTCTCCGGCACGTCTGTCATCACCTTGCTTGGGGTGGAAGGCGCCTTGCTTGCCAGCCTTGCCCTGCTGGCAGGGCTCTGGCAGCTGACCCGCTGGCTGGAACGGCGGCAGCATGGGGATCTGGAGCCGGCGCGCCCACGCGGATCCTTGCTGCGAGGCCCTTGGCCCTTGGCCTGGGGTGCGCTGCTGCTGGCCCTCGTCTCTGTCGGCACCTTCCTGGTCTTGGGGCGGCCCTGGGGCATCACCTCCGCCTTTGCGCTCTGGGGCGCGAAGATCGCCGGTGGCCTGGGCGTCCCGGTCGAGACTTGGTCCTACTGGCAAGGCCAAACGGCAGCGCTGGAACGCTCTGTCTTCCACGACGCAACCTCGGTCATGAACTTCGGGGTCATCGTCGGCGCCTTTGCCGCCGCGGGTCTGGCCGCGCGTTTCGCACCGGTCTGGCGCCTCAGCCGCCGCGATCTACTGACCGCGCTCGCCGGCGGCTTCCTCATGGGCTACGGCGCGCGGCTGGCCTGGGGCTGCAACATCGGCGGCTTTCTGGGCGGCGTGGTCTCTGCCAGCCTACACGGCTGGTGGTGGCTGCTGTTCGGCTACCTGGGCTCATCGCTGGGTGTGGGCTTGCGGGCGCGGCTGGGCATGGACCCGCCACTGCCGAAGTCTTAGCTAGCGTGCATAGAAATCCTGGAAGGCCTTGATGATCGCCTCCAAGCGGGCGTCGTCGATGTCTAGGTGCAGCACCAGGCGGATGGTCGGCACATCGGCCGCTATGATGATCCCCCGATCCGCCAAGAAGGAAATCAGGGCCGCATGATCATCCGGCCTGGGCGTGATGAAGACCATGTTGCTCTGCACGCGGTCCAGGTCGAGATCCAGCTCAGGCAGCGGCAGCAGGGCTTCCGCCAAACGCCGGGCGCGCGCGTGGTCCTCCACAAGACGATCGACGTGGTTCTCCAGCGCATAGAGCCCTGCGGCGGCGATGATTCCGGCCTGGCGCATGCCGCCGCCCAGCATCTTGCGGTTCCGGCGCGCCTTGGCAATGAAGGCGCTTTCTCCCACCAGGAGGGAGCCGACGGGGGCACCGAGACCCTTTGACAGGCAGAAAGAGACGGAATCCACCAAGGCGCCGAGGGCTGCCGGCGTGACCCCCAGAGCAGTGCTGGCGTTGAAGAGCCGTGCACCGTCGAGATGCACTGAGAGGCCCGCCGCGCGCGCAGCCTCAGCCGCTGCAGAGATGGAATCCAGCGGCAGCACGCGGCCATGCACCGTGTTCTCAAGACAGAGCAGCCGGCTGATGGCGAAGTGGGAGTCATCCGGCTTCACCGCCCCCGTCACTGCGGAAGGGGAGAGAGACCCATCGGCCTCACACGGGATCGCACAGGGTGAGATGCCACCCAAGACCGCCGCGCCGGCGGCCTCATCTGCGTAGATGTGATACTCGGTACCGGCGATGTACTCCTCACCGCGACCGCAATGGCTGAGCAGCGCAGCCAGATTGCTCTGCGTCCCGGAGGAGAAGAAGCAAGCGGCTTCCTTGCCCAAGAGCTCGGCTGCGCGGGACTCCAGCGCCGTGATCGTGGGGTCTTCGCCATAGACATCGTCACCAACCTCCGCCTCGGCCATGGCTTGGCGCATGCCGGCGGTCGGGCGGGTCACGGTATCGCTGCGCAGGTCAGCCAGCGCCAGCGCGTTCCGGCTATGGAGCATTCCAGTGTACATAGCCTAAAAGAGACCATCATAGGCGCGCTGCCCGATTCGACAGGCGAGAATAGTGAAACTATCCCGGCTCAGAGCGGCCTGCGCCTCGCTGGCCAGGGTCGCCGTATCGTCGATCCAGACCCCCTCCCCGCCCAAGGCCTTGGCGATTGCCGGGAAGTCGCTGCCGCCGAAGTCCACACCCAGATTGGGGCGCTGACTGCCGCGCTGCTTCAACTCGATCAGGGCCAGGCTCTCGTCGACCAGGACACAGATGATGACCGGGAGCGAGAGGTCGCGCAGGGTCGCCAACTCGCCCAGGATCATCTCCAGCCCGGCATCACCGACGAAGACCAGGGTGGGCCGCTGCGGCTGCTCCAGAGCATGGCCCATGGCCAGCGGCAAGGCACAGCCCATGGTGCAGAGCGCGGAGGACTGCAGCAGGCTGCGCGGTGTCGGGCAGCTCCACATCTGGCTCAAGAGGATGCGGTGCGCGCCACTGTCCGCCGTCGCCACCGTCTCCGCCGGCATGACGTCGCGCAGGATGGCGAAGACCTGGGCCGGGCCGAAGGCCTCTCCCTTGGGCGCAAAAAACTGCTGCAGCGCCGCGCGGGTCTCTGCCGGCTCACCACCAGGCCAGGTCTCCTGCGGCTCCGTGCCCGCGCTTAAGGCCTCCAGCCCAGGCGCCACACTGCCACGCAGCAGGTGCGAGACGCGGTGCATACCATGCGTGCGCTCTTCCTCCGCCAGTTCGACGACCGGCGTGCCTTCCGGCCAGGGGTGGCGCCAACCGATGCGCATCTCAATCGGGTCATAGCCCAAGAGCAGGATCAGGTCGGCCTTGGCCATGAGAGGCAAGAGATAGCCGTCAGCCTTGGGCGAGAGCCCGGCGCCGCCCAGGGCCAGGGGATCGCTCTCGTCCAGCAGGCCCTTGCCCTTGTAGCTGGTGATGAGCGGCACCTTGTGGCGGTGGCAGAAGGCGGCGATCTCCAGCCCCGCCCCCTCGTTCACCGCATCGACCCCGGCGATCGCCAGCGGCCGCTCGGCAGCCGCCAAGCGGCTGCGGGCATGGGTGAGGACGGCGTCTTCCGGCGGCGGCGTCAGGGCTGAGCGGCGCGGCGGCGGCCGCATGACGAGAGAAGCAGCCACAGGACCTTCGGCCACCTCGATCGGCACATCGATATGCACTGGACCCGGCTGACCGCCGCAGGCGATGGCCAGCGCCTTGTCCATCACCGTGGCCACCGTCTCCGGCGTCACCGTGAAGCTGGCCTTCACGATGGGGCGCAGCAGCGCCTGCTGATCGAAGACCTGATGCGTATAGCTCTCGGCCTCTGCCGGGTTCACCCGGCCGGTGAGGAAGATCAACGGAACACGGTCTTGCAGGGCGTTAGCCACGACGTTGATTGCGTTGGCGACCCCCGGACCAATAGTCGCCAGCAGGACGGCCGGGCCGCCGCCTGCGTGCCAGGCGCCCTCTGCCATGAAACCGGCCGGGTTCTCGTGCTTGGTCAGCACGAAGCGCAGACCGGCGTCGTTCAGGCCTTGCATAACGGCGAGGACTTCGCCGCCCGGGATACCGAAGGCCCAGCGGCAGCCGGCTTCCGCCAGCTTGGCTCCGATGACGTCCGCACCCCGCATCGCACTTCCCTTCTCGTCCAAAGCAACAGGCGGCCTCTGCTAGCACAGAAGCCGCCCGACTGCACGGAAGGGAAAGAGGGAGCGTTAGGCCCTCTTCTCACGCCAGGCGACGACGCCCGCCAAGACTAGGGCGAAGAGCAGATGGCCGCCCAAAGACAACCAGGCCAGATTGCCCCAGCCGAGGAAGGCCGGGAAGCCCGCGAAGATATGCGCCATGACGTAGAGCGCGAAAACGAAGAGCACGAAACCATAGGCCAGGCCGGCCAAGGACCAATGCAGCGCGGGCGCAAAGGTCCGCACCAGCGGCCGGGCGATCAAGAGATAGCCCAAGGGATAGGCCAGAAGCCCGGTGGCCAAGTGAATGATCTCCGCCAAGGTCGCATTCTGGAAACCAAAGACGGATTGTATCAGTCCAGCCGGTGAGAGCTTGCCACCAATGACTGCCGGCGTGATGACACGTGCCCAGATTTCCCAGGTCACTGTTGAGGCTATACCGGCGAGAGCGGTGGTTATGGCAAAGCTTTTACTGAAGCTCGGCAGGTTGAAGGTCACTCGGGACACCAAGCTAGAAGCGGTAGACATGATCGATTACTCCGGTTTGCTGCGTTCGATGAACCCTAGGTCGCAAACCAGGCGGGGATTTAAAGGCAGCGCGCAAGGACGTGATAGGGCTGTGAAACTCCCCGCCGGCAGCGCGCAGTACAGGGGTCAGTTGCTTGAAGATCGCTGGGATTGGACGCCGAACGCGCCGCCGTCCCAGCCGGGCACAGCACCTTAGAGAACTATGGAAATTATTGATTCTAAAGGAATTTTGAGCCTCTCTCGTGATTGGAAAAAGCACTAGAAGCGGGTTGGGATGCCCGCACTCACAAGTAAACGACCAGATGTCTCACGCCATCAGGAACAGGCCAGACCGCCCTACCCGCTCAAGCAGCGCATAGCCGTCTCATCAGCTATGCATACCGGTCTGTCTAGCAGCCCCTGATCAGGCCGCGCTCGCTGCTGCTTGCCGAGCCGCCTGCAGCTTCGCGAAGTCCGCATCCGCATGATAGGAGCTGCGCGTCAGCGGCGAGGAGGAGCAGAGCAGGAAGCCCTTGGCCTTGGCGGTGCGCTCGAAGGAGGCAAACTCCTCTGGCGTCACGAAGCGGTCCAGCGAATGGTGCTTCGGCGTCGGCTGCAGGTACTGGCCGATGGTGAGGAAGTCCACGTCGGCCGCGCGCAGGTCGTCCATGACCTGCAGCACCTCTTCCTTGCTCTCGCCCAAGCCCACCATCAGGCCCGACTTGGTGAAGCAGGTAGGATCGATCCGCTTGGCATCGGCCAGCAGGCGCAGCGAGTGGAAGTAGCGCGCGCCAGGCCGCACGGTGGGATAGAGCCGCGGTACCGTTTCCAGATTGTGGTTGAAGACGTCCGGACGCGCCTTGATCACCGTCTCCAGGCCGCCGTCTTTTCGCAGGAAATCGGGGGTCAGGACCTCGACCGTGGTCTCGGCATTGAGGGCACGGATGGCGTTGATGGTCTTGGCGAAGTGCTCTGCCCCGCCGTCTTCCAGGTCGTCGCGGTCGACCGAGGTGATGACGACATGGCGCAGACCCAGTTTGGCCACGGCCTGGGCCACGTTCATCGGCTCATGGGGGTTCAGCGCGTTGGGCTTGCCGGTGGCGACGTTGCAGAAGGCGCAGGCGCGGGTGCAGATCTCCCCCATGATCATCATAGTGGCATGGCGCTGCTTCCAGCACTCGCCGATGTTCGGGCAGGCTGCCTCCTCACAGACCGTGGTCAGGCCATGCTCGCGCACAATGCTCTTGGTCTCTTCGTACTCAGCCGAGGAAGGGGCCCGCACGCGCAGCCACTTGGGCTTGCCGCGCTTCACCTCGTTGTCGGGCTTGTGCGCCTTTTCCGGATGGCGGACGCGGGGGCTGGTCTGACCGCTATTCTGCTGCATGCTTCAAGCCTTCCGGTAGCTTCGTGTTCTCATCGATGATCGCCTCGGCCAACTGCTCGGGCGTGAGGTTGATGGCGGTGCTGAGGTCCGCACCCTTCAAGATCGTGCCTCTCAGCTTGGTGCGCAGAAAGTTCACGCCCAGGAAACTGGCGTTGGTGAGGTTCGCGTCTCTTAGATCACCATCGGTCATGTTCGCCCCATCAAAGGTCGCTCCGGGCAAGCGCGCACGCGGGATCTCGAAGCGGAACTTGTCCCTATCTTCAGGAGGAAGGATGATGCGAGGCATGAACCAAGATCTCCGTAATCGCTGCTAGGTCTGCGCTTAACTCACCCTCGTGATGCTCGGAGGTTCGCTCCGTAAGGTAGGCTTGCAGCACCCGGATTGTCGGTAAGGAAAACTCACCAAAGTCCCTTGTTACCGCTTCCAGAGTGTAAACTGCCGACAGCCGAACCTCCAGCCGCTCATCGCTCAGCTGCTCGACAGCACGATTGAAGAGCTCCGTCGCGTGTTCACGCCGCTGTACCTGAGCCTGGTCTCTCGATGCCCTCGCCTGCCGCGACGCGGCCATCCCGCGCCAAAAGGCCAAGCCTAGGCCAAGCGCACCACCGAGAACGATCGCCCAGTTACGAACGATCTCACTCCAGGCAACGGCATCCACCGCCGTGCGCCCTACCTACATATGGATCACCCGACCGTAGGCATCCAGCACGCTCTCGTGCATCATCTCCGACAAGGTGGGATGCGGGAAGATGGTGTGCATCAACTCCGCCTCTGTCGTCTCCAGGTTCATCGCGACCACGAAGCCTTGGATCAGCTCAGTCACCTCCGCACCCACCAGATGCGCGCCCAAGAGCTGCCCGGTGGTCTTGTCGAAGATGGTTTTCACCAAGCCCTGATCTTCGCCCAGCGCAATGGCCTTGCCGTTGCCGACGAAGGGGAAGCGGCCGACCTTCACTTCGTGCCCCGCTTCCTTGACCTTTGCTTCCGTCAGGCCAACCGAGGCCACCTGTGGATGGCAGTAGGTGCAGCCGGGAATCTTGTGGGCCTCCAGCGGGTGCGAGTCGAGCCCGGCGATCGCCTCGATACAGACCACGCCCTCATGTTCCGCCTTGTGCGCCAACATCGGTGGCCCAGCGACATCGCCGATGGCGTAGATCCCCGGAACTGAGGTGCGGCTATGCCCGTCGGCGACGATGCAGCCACGCTCCGTCTTCACGCCCAGAGCCTCTAGACCCAGGTTCTCGATGTTGCCGACCACGCCGACGGCGGAGATAACGCGATCGACCTCCAGAGGCTCGCTCTTGCCCTTAGCCTCGATCGTGGCGGTGATGGCCTTCGGCTTCTTGTCCAGCTTGGTGACCTTGGCCCCGGTGCGGATCTTGATCCCCTGGCGTTCCAGCTGCTTGCGCGCGAACTTAGCGATCTCCGCATCTTCGACCGGCAGGATCTGGTCCACCAGTTCCACCACCGTGACCTCGCTGCCCATGGCGTTGAAGAAGGAGGCGAACTCGATCCCGATCGCGCCGGAGCCCACCACCAGCAGACGCTTCGGCAGATCTTGCGGCACCATGGCTTCGAAGTAGGTCCACACGCGCTCCTTATCCGGCTCCAGCCCCGGCAGAACGCGAGGCCGGGCGCCGGTCGCGATGATGATGTGCTTGGCCTGATAGTCACCGACTGCCTTGCCGTCCTTGGTGACGGAGACCTTGCCGACCGCCGGGATCTTGGCCTCGCCGTCGATCACCGTGACCTTGTTTTTCTTCAAGAGCCTGTCGACGCCCTTGGTCAGCCGCCCGGAGACATCGCGGCTGCGCTTCACCACCTGGCCCAGGTCGAAGCCGATCTTCTCGGCCGAGAGCCCGTAGTGCTTGGCATCTTCCATGTTCCGATAGACTTCGGCCGAGCGCAGCAAGGCCTTGGTCGGGATGCAGCCCCAGTTGAGGCAGATACCGCCCAGGTGCTCCCGCTCCACCACGGCCACCTTCAGCCCCAGTTGGGCGCCACGGATGGCGGTCACATAGCCGCCCGGCCCAGCACCGATGATGATCACGTCGAAGGTGGTGTCGGCCATGGTCTTGGCTCCTGTCGCTGGATGATCTCGGCGGTTAGACCGCGGCCGCTACAGCAGCATGCTCATCGGATCTTCGATCAGGCGCTTGAAGGCGGCCAGCAGTTCGGCGCCGACTGCGCCGTCTACTACACGGTGATCGACCGACAGCGTGCAAGACATGATGGTCGCCATGGCCAAAGCGCCGCTCTTCACCACCGCGCGGGCCTCGCCGGCGCCAACGGCCAGGATGCAGCCTTGCGGCGGGTTGATCACCGCCTCGAACTGCTTCACGCCGAACATGCCGAGGTTGGAGACGGAGATGGTGCCGCCCTGATACTCCTCCGGCGCCAGCTTGCCTTCGCGCGCACGGGTCGCCAGGTCCTTGGTCTCCGCCGCGATGGCTGCCAAGCCCTTGCCGTCCGCACCCTTCACGATGGGGGTGATGAGGCCGGCAGGCGTCGCCACGGCGACTGAGACGTCCACCCGCTCGAAGAAGACAAGTCCACCAGGGTCGTAGGCGGCGTTGGCCGCCGGAACTTCCAGCAAGGCCAGCGCTAGGGCGCGGACCACGAAGTCGTTGACCGAGATTTTCACCTCGCGCTTAGAGGCCGCCAGCTTCTCGTTCAGCTCCTTGCGGGCCTTCAGCAGCGCGTCGATCTCGCAGTCAACGGTGAGGTAGAAGTGCGGGACCTGCTGCTTAGACTCGGTCAGGCGCTGGGCGATGACCTTGCGCATGGCGCTTAGCTTCTCGACCCGATGCGGGATGTCCTGCGCTTGGGCGAAGGCGATGCCGCCCGGGCCGGTCGGGACCGGCGCTGCAGCGGGTGCGGCTGCGGGGGCTGGTGCGGCGGCGGCAGGAGCGGCCTGAGCGACACCGCCCTTCAGGGCAGCCTCGACATCCACCTTGATGATGCGACCGTGCGGGCCCGATCCGGTGAGCGCCGCCAGATCCAAGCCGGCCTGCGTGGCCATGCGGCGGGCTAGTGGGCTGATGAAGAGGCGCTCACCACTGGCAGGCGCTGGTGCGGGGCTGGGCGTGCTGGTCTGCATAGTGGGTTCCTCTTGTGCCGGGGCCGGCGTTGGCTCAGGGGCTGGGCTCGCTGCGGGAGCGGCTGCAACGCCTTTGGCGACCTCTTCGATCGCCTCCCCCTCGTCGGCCAGCAGCGCGATCGGCGTGTTGACGGCGACACCCTCAGTTCCTTCGGCGACGAGGATCTTGGCCAAGGTGCCCTCGTCCACCGCCTCGACCTCCATGGTGGCCTTGTCGGTCTCGATTTCGCAGACCACGTCGCCGGCGGAGACCTGGTCGCCCTCTTGCTTCAGCCAGCGGGCCAGGTTGCCCTCGGTCATGGTCGGCGACAGCGCCGGCATCAGGATTTCGCTGGCCATCGGCCTCTCCTCCCCTCGGGATCGGTCTTTGTTTTTCTCAAAACGCCCTGGTTAGCGGTAGCAGACCTCTTTCGCCGCCGCCGCGATGGTCTCCGCCTGCGGCAGAGCCAGGTGCTCCAGGTTGGCGGCATAGGGCATGGGCACATCGGCGCCGTGCACGCGCTTCACCGGCGCATCCAGATAGTCGAAGGCCTGCTCCATCATCATCGCTGCCAGCTCCGAGCCCATGCCGGCCAAGGGCCAGCCTTCCTCGCAGGTTACCAAGCGGTTGGTCTTCTTCACGCTCTCGACGATGGTGGCGCTGTCGAGCGGGCGCAGGGTGCGCAGGTCGATGACCTCTGCCTCGATCCCCTCCTCCGCTAGCTTGTCTGCTGCCTCCAGCGCCTTGCCGACCATGATGGAAAAGGCCGTGATGGTTACATCTTTGCCCTGGCGCAGTACCTTGGCCTTGCCCAAGGGCACGGTCCAGTCATCGCTGACCGGCACCTCGAAGGAGCGGCCGTACATGACCTCGTTCTCCAGGAAGACCACCGGATTGGGATTGCGGATCGCAGACTTCAACAAGCCCTTGGCATCGGCCGCGGAATAGGGTGCCACCACGATCAGCCCGGGCACATGCGCGTACCAGGAGGCATAGCACTGGGAGTGCTGGGCAGCGACGCGTGCCGCAGCACCATTCGGACCGCGGAAGACGATGGGCGAGGCGATCTGCCCGCCCGACATGTAGTGCGTCTTGGCCGCCGAGTTGATGATCTGGTCGATCGCCTGCATAGCGAAGTTGAAGGTCATGAACTCGATGATCGGGCGCAGGCCGTACATGGCAGCACCCACGCCCATGCCGGCGAAGCCTTGCTCGGTGATCGGCGTATCGATCACCCGCTTGGCGCCGAACTCCTCCAGCAAGCCTTGGCTCACCTTGTAGGCGCCTTGGTACTGCGCGACCTCTTCGCCCATCAGGAAGACCTTGGGGTCGGTGCGCATCTCTTCGGCCATGGCGTCGCGCAGGGCCTCACGCACCGTGTGGGTTGCCGTCTCGCCATCCCACTCGGGCTCAGCCTCAGGCACCGTCGCAACAGGCGCGGCGGCTTCGGCTGGCGCTGCTGTGGGCGCCGGCGGACTGGCGCCATTGGCCGCCGGTGCCGGTGCTTCGGCCTTGCCGGCAGCAGCGTCTGCAACGCTTTCGCCTTCCTCCGCCAGCAGCGCGATAGGCGTGTTGACGGCGACACCCTCCGTCCCCTCGTCGATCAGGATCTTGGCCAAGGTGCCTTCGTCAGCGGCCTCCACTTCCATGGTGGCCTTGTCGGTCTCTATCTCGCAGATGACGGCGCCGGCGGTGACCGCATCGCCTTCCTTCACCAGCCAGCGCGCCAGGTTGCCCTCGGTCATGGTGGGGGAGAGCGCGGGCATCAGGACTTCAATCGGCATGGGCCTGTCTTTCTCTTGAGGAAGCGCGTTCTTAGGCGGCGTCGTCGACCAAGACTTCGGTCCAAAGCTCGGCCGGATCCGGCTCCGGCGAGGTCTGGGCGAAGTCGGCGGCATCGGCGACGATGTCCTTGATCTCGCGGTCGACCGCCTTCAGCTCCTCCTCGCTCATCATCTCCGCTTCCAGGATACGCGCCTTCAAGGTCTCGATGGGATCGCGCTCGCTGCGGTACTTCTGCACCTCGTCCCGGCTGCGGTACTTGGCCGGGTCGGACATGGAGTGGCCGCGGTAGCGATAGGTCTGCAGCTCCATGATGTGCGGGCCCTCGCCGGCCTTCACCTTGGCGATGACTTCCTTGCCCGCCTCGTAGACCGCCATCACGTCCATGCCGTCCACCTGCTGGCCAGGGATGCCGTAGGCTTGGCCGCGGTGATAGAGCTCCTGCGCGTGTGCTGAGGAGCGCTCGACCGAGGTCCCCATGCCATAGCGGTTGTTCTCAATGATGAAGATCACCGGCAGTTGCCAGAGGGCGGCCATGTTGAAGGTCTCATAGACCTGCCCCTGGTTCAGTGCGCCCTCACCGAAGTAGGTGAGGCAGCAGGCCTTCTCCTCCAGGTACTTATGCGCAAAGGCGATGCCGGCGCCGATGGGCACCGAGGCGCCGACGATGCCATGCCCGCCGAAGAAGTTCTTCTCCCGGCTGAACATGTGCATGGAGCCACCCTTGCCCTTGGAGTAGCCGCCGGCCCGGCCCGTCAGCTCCGCCAGCACGCCCTTGGGGTCCATGCCGGTTGCCAGCATGTGGCCGTGATCGCGATAGGTGGTGACGACGGTGTCGGTCGGTTCGGCAGCCGCCTGCAGGCCGGTCACCACCGCCTCCTGTCCGATGTAGAGGTGGCAGAAGCCGCCGATGAGGCCCATGCCGTACATCTGGCCCGCCCGCTCTTCGAAGCGGCGGATCAGCAGCATGGTGTGATAGAGGTCTTTGATCAGCGTGGGGTCGTAGCCTGCGAGGGCCGGTTTCTTGGCTTTCGAGGTTCTGCTTCGTCTTGCCGGGGCTTTGGCTGCCGGCGCACCGCTCTTGCTGACCAAGGGGCTGTTCCTCCCGCTCCTGCTGGATTTCTGCTTGGCAGCCCCGCTTTCACGCTGATGACCGCTGGTGATGATTGGGAGAATAGGCAGTCGCCCCGCCCGGAACAAGGCGAAGCGCGGTCAGTCCAGCTGCAGCGCCGGCGGTTCCTGGGCCAGCTCGTTCGGCAGAATGATCACCACTTCTTCTGGCCGGGCGTAGTTTAGGACCGCCTGTGCACGCTCCTCCAGCAGATCGCCGTCCAGCGCCTCGGGGCCCAGTGCCGCGACCCGAGCGCGGGCATCAAGCAGCTCCTGTTGCAAAGCCTGCTGCTCGGCCTCGACTGCTGCCAGATCTGCGCCCAGTTGCACATAGGCACGGATGCCCCGGTCGCCCTGCAGCAGGTGCACGGCGAAGTAGGCAAGCAATCCCAGACCAATCAGCTGCGGCAGCAGCCGGCCCAGGTTGCGGGTGATGGCGTTACTCGGGCGCTTCATAAGCGCTAGAAAGCCACCACCCGCAGCGCCGGGTCAAGGTGAAGCTAGAGGCCGTAGAGAGCGGCCGGGCCAAGCTCCTGCTCGATGCGCAGCAGCTGATTGTACTTGGCCAAACGGTCGGAGCGGCTGAGCGATCCGGTCTTGATCTGCCCGCAGTTGGTGGCAACCGCGAGATCGGCGATGGTCGCGTCTTCCGTCTCGCCAGAGCGATGGGACATGACTGCCTTGAAGGCCGCCTTGTGCGCCAGGTCCACTGTCTCCAGGGTCTCCGTCAGGCTGCCGATCTGGTTCACCTTCACCAAGACGGCATTGCCGGCCTTCTCCTCGATACCGCGGGCAAGGCGGCTAGCCGCGGTCACGAAGAGATCGTCGCCGACCAACTGGACCTTACTCCCTAGCGCCTGGGTCAGGTGCTGCCAGCCAGTCCAGTCGTCCTCCGCCAGGCCGTCCTCGATGGAAATGATGGGATAGCGCTGGCAGAGCTCGGCCAGGTAGTCAGAGAGCTGTCCGGCATCCAGCACCCTGCCCTCGCCCTCCAAATGGTAGGCGCCATCGCGAAAAAACTCGGTCGCGGCGCAATCCAGCGCCAAGGCGATGTCCTTGCCCAGCTCATAGCCAGCCGCCTCGACTGAAGACTGAATGAAATCAAGAGCTTCTGTCGCCGACTTCAAGCCTGGTGCGAAGCCACCTTCGTCGCCGACGTTGGTGCTGTGGCCAGCCTCTGACAGCGCGCGCTTCAGGGCATGGAAGACCTCCGCACCCATCCGCAAACCTTCGCGGAAGTTGGGCGCGCCGACCGGCATTATCATGAACTCTTGGAAATCAATTGGATTATCGGCATGCGCGCCACCGTTGACGATGTTCATCATCGGCACCGGCAGGCGCCGGGCATAGGCGCCGCCGACATAGCGGTAGAGCGGCAGACCGGCATCCTCGGCGGCTGCCTTGGCGACGGCCAGCGAGACACCTAAGATGGCGTTGGCGCCCAAGGAGGCCTTGTTCTGCGTGCCGTCCAGCTCGCGCATCGCCAGGTCGATGGCCGTCTGCTCGTCCGCATCCCGGCCAGAGACCAGATCGAAGATGTCGTGATTGACGGCCGAGACCGCCTTGGTGACACCCTTGCCGCCATAGCGCGTGGCATCGCCGTCACGCAGCTCCACGGCTTCATGCGCGCCGGTGGAGGCGCCCGACGGCACTGCGGCCCGGCCGAAGGCGCCGCTTTCCAGGGTTACGTCGACCTCGACCGTGGGATTGCCGCGTGAATCCAGGATCTCGCGTGCCGTGATATCGATAATGGCGCTCACCGGTCTCTACCCCTTCTCGGTGTCTGGGAACTCTCGTTTGCGGGTTGGCCGCGGATCACTTGCTGCCGGCGGTGGGTCACCCCAGCCGTCACGGCGCTGGCCCAAGGGACCCTTGGTCTCTTTCTGCGCGCGCCACTCCTCCGGCAGCATGCGGAAGACGGCGATGTCATAGCGATTGCCGTCGGGATGCGCCATGGCTGAGGCAAAGGTGCCCTCGTAGGTAAAGCCCTGGCGGCGATAGCCGGCCAGCGCCGTGCGGCAGCCGGTGTTCGGCGTGCCGAAGACCCGCTGCATGCCCCACCAAAAGAGCCAGTCCATGACCGCCGCGCGCGCCTCCAGCGCCGCCGCCGTACCCCAGAGCCGTCGATCGCCGATGAAGTGATGGCTTCGGGCGTTCTTGTCGTCCAGCGCCACGTCAAGCCAGAGGAAGCCGACCAGCCGGCGGTCGCGGAAGATGCCGATCCAGAATTTCCGCTGATTGTCGTGATGCGCGATGAAGCCCTTCAAGGCCTGTAGATCCGGCAAGGGCCGCGGGCCGCCCAGCCAATGCATCAGTTTGGCGTCGGTGAGCCAGGACAGCAGCAGCGGCGTGGCGTCGCCCGGCCCCAAGGAGCGTAAGGTGAAACGCCGCGTGGTAAGCTGCAGCGGCTGACCAGGCTGCCAGGAGAGCATGGATCAGCCGGCCCCCAAGGGACGCGCCACCCGCTGCTCCGGCGGCACCGGCTGCTCGGCACTCAGGATGAAGGTCGTCATGGCCAAGCGCCGGCCACGCGTCACAGGCAGGGCCTCGTGCAGCAGCGAACAGGAGAAGATACAAGCGCCACCGATCGGCGGCCGATAGAGCTGGTCGCTGTATTCCGGGAAGCGGAGGGTGCCGCCTTCGTAGTCATCGTTCAGGTTGAGCGACATGGCAAAACGGCGTGGGTGTTCGGGGCGGTAACGGTCGCGGTGCAGACCGAAGAAGTCCTGCCGTTCCACTTCGTAACCGAGGATAACGAAATTCTCGAAGCGGTAGGGGAGATGATAGGCGAAGACCTTGGCCAGCTCCGGCCCCAGCCGGCGGATCAGATAGAGCGTGACCTCCTGCAGCAAGCCACGGTCGTTCACCACATGCTCTTGATTGCGCTTCTTGCTGGCGTCGTAGAAGTTCTTCGTCCCGCCGGAGGAGACGGAGCCTTCATGATGCTGCTGGGCCCAGGCAGCAGAGAGACGGCGGCAGAGATCAGCTGGAATCAGTTCCGGGATCTGCAAGACCGGCGCGCTGGCCAAGGGGTTGTTTGCCCGCCAGCGACGCCATAGTCCCATGCGCTCAACCGCTTGCGGCAGGGCCTGGTCCGGGTGGTCCGGGCTGGCCAATCCAAGCACGCGTTGATTGGCATCAAGAAGAAAGATACCGGCGCGCCCCGGCGGCAGAAGCGCGATCTTGCCCTCAGGATCGGCCAGCACGATCGCATGCGCTTCGCCGAAGCTGGTCGGCGGCAGATCGCCGGCCTGCCCGCCGACGATCAGAATGATCTCGCCAGCAATGCCGTGGATCCTGGCCGCCTGCGCTTCAAGCGCCGAAACCCAAAGGGCGCGCTGTTCTGCCGGCATGCCCGCCGGCAGGGTCATCACCAAGGCCGGCTTGCCCGTCACCTCGCCGAAGAGGTCGCGCCGCAGGCCGCTCTGGTCTGGCAACTCGACCAGCGGGAAGAGGTCGCCGACCCCGAAAGGCGGCGGCTGGGGATCTCTATGCTGCATAGCAGCAGGGGGTACGTGAGAGCGTTGCATGCCGCAAGGGTGTCTTGTTCTTGAAAGCCAGCTACATAAGCCGCGACTGCTCGACGGCGGCCCGCACGAAGTCGGTGAAGAGCGGATGGGGCTCGAAGGGCTTGGAGCGCAGCTCGGGATGGAACTGCACGCCGACGAACCAGGGATGGTCCGGCAGCTCCACGATCTCCGGCAGTTGGCCGTCGGGAGACAGCCCGGAGAAGATGAGCCCGCTGGCCTCTAGCTGCTCGCGGTAGGTGATGTTCACCTCATAGCGGTGGCGATGGCGCTCATGGATCAGGGGCGTGTCGTAGATCGCCCGCACCTTACTGCCGGCCGCGAGCTCGCAAGGGTAGGCGCCCAGCCGCATGGTCCCGCCCAGATCGCCTTCCTGGCTGCGCCGCTCCACTGCATTGCCCTTGGTCCACTCGGTCAGCAGGCCGACTAGCGGCTCCTCGCAAGGCCCAAACTCGGTGGAACCGGCCTCGCTGATACCGGCCAGGCTGCGCGCCGCCTCGATCACCGCCATCTGCATGCCGAAGCAGATGCCGAAGTAAGGCACGCGGCGCTCGCGGGCGAAGGCAGCGGCGCGGATCTTGCCCTCCGATCCCCGCTCGCCGAAGCCGCCTGGAACCAGAATTGCCGACACCTCCTCCAGCTCGTGCAAGGGCCCCTCGCGCTCGAAGATCTGGCTGTCGAGCCAGTTGATCTGCACGCGCACATTGTTGGCGATACCGCCGTGCGCCAGAGCCTCTGACAGCGACTTATAGGCGTCCAGCAGGCTGGTGTACTTGCCGACAACGCCGATGGTAACGGAGCCATCGGGGACGGTGGCCCGCTTCACCACCTGATCCCAGCCGGCAAGGTCGGGTTCGGGCGCCTCGGTCAGGCCGAAGTGCTGCATGACCTGTTTGTCCAGGCCCTGTTCATGGTAGTCGCGGGGCACAGCGTAGATGGTTTCGCTGTCCAAGGCTGCGATGACGGCGTCGGGCCGAACGTTGCAGAAAAGCGCGATCTTGCGCCGCTCTTCCACCGGGATCGGCATCTCGCTGCGGCAAACCAGGATATCGGGGCTGATGCCGACCGACTGCAGCTCCTTCACCGAGTGCTGGGTCGGCTTGGTCTTCAACTCGCCGGCGGCCCGCATGTAGGGCAGCAGGGTCACGTGCATGAAGAGGCAGCGCTCCCGCCCCAGCTCGTTACCCAGCTGGCGGATGGCTTCCAGGAACGGCAGGCTTTCGATGTCGCCGACCGTGCCGCCGATCTCGCAAACCGCAAAATCCTCGTCATCCACGCCGTCGGTCACGAACTCGCGGATCGCGTCGGTCACATGTGGGATGACCTGGACGGTGGCGCCCAGATAGTCGCCGCGCCGCTCGCGCGCCAGCACCTTGGAATAGATCTGGCCGGTGGTGACGTTGTCGCCGCGGCGGCTGGCAACACCGGTGAAGCGCTCGTAGTGGCCTAGGTCCAGATCGGTCTCCGCCCCATCGTCGGTGACGTAGACCTCACCGTGCTGATAGGGGCTCATGGTGCCCGGATCGACGTTGAGATAGGGGTCGAGTTTGCGCAGGCGCACACGATAGCCGCGCTCTTGCAAAAGCGCGCCGAGAGCTGCCGAACAGAGGCCTTTTCCGAGGGAGGAGACCACGCCGCCGGTGATGAAGATGAACCGCGTCATGGGCGAACAGGTAGACCAGAAGCGACCGTCCTCGGCAAGCGTCCTGCGGCATCAAAAGCAGGTCCGAGACCGCAGATCAGCTCTGCGGTCTCAGGGGCTTGCCGCTCGGTAGCTGCCCCTACTCCACGCGGGGTGCGGAAGTGTCGCTGTCCCGATTAATGCTCGGCAGGCTGAGCCCATCGCTGACCGACCCACCCGACTCGGGGCTGATCGCCGGCGCTGCCTCGAAGCCCTGACGCAGCTGATCGGTGAGAGAGCCCGTGCCCGCGTTCTCCTGATTGAAGAAGATGGTAAGGCCGATACTAGAGATCATGAAGAGGGCTGCCAGCACCGCTGTCGAACGGGTCAGCAGGTTGGCCGTACCGCGGCCGGTCATGAAGCCACCACCTGGCCCTCCGCCACCGCCGCCGCCGCCGATGCCCAAGCCGCCGCCTTCGCTACGTTGCATGAGGACCAGGCCGATCAGCGCCAGCGCGATCAGCAGGTGGATGATCAAGAGAATATTGCCCATAGTGTTCCGGAAATCGTGTCGCTGAGGGGTAACGGCAAGCGCTAAGCGCAGAAACGCGCGCATAGAAGCGCTGGAAGCCCGTCACCAGGTGCGCGGGACATCCCACAGATGCGGCCCGGTGATCAAGTATCCTCTGCGCACGCCGGCCTTGCTCTAAGGCCTTAGGCGCCTCTCTACGTGCTGGGATCCCTCTCCTGCCGTTCCCAGGCGGACAGCCGCTTCACCAGACTGTGAGCATGCGCCGAGCAGCACTGCCTTGCCTATTGCACTACTCAGTGCATTACTCCTCATGGCAGTTTGAACAGAGAGGAGTAACCATGTTCCCCAACACCTCACTTACCCGCTGGACCGGCGCTTTGCTGGTGTCCTGCAGTCTCGCCGCCCCCTTGCAGGCCAGCGAGGCATCACCGCTGGATCCGCGGATCTCGACCGAAGTGACGGCCGCCTCCCACTTCACCACGGTGAAGGGTGCCAGCATGCACTATGTCGAGGCCGGCAGCGGCGACCCCATCTTGCTGCTGCACGGCAACCCCACTTCCTCGTACCTCTGGCGCAATGTCATTCCCTTTCTGGAAGACCAGGGCCGGGTGATCGCGCCCGACCTGATCGGCTTCGGCCAGTCGGAGAAGGTGGAGGGCGCCTATGATTTCCAGATGCACTACGACTATCTTGAGGGCTTCATCGAGAGCCTGGGCCTCACCAACATCACCCTGGTCGTGCACGACTGGGGCTCAGCTCTGGGTCTGACCTACGCGCGGCTGAACGAAGACAAAGTCAAGGCCGTGGCCTTCATGGAGGCCATCATCCCGCCGGCCTTCCCTATGCCTTCGCTCGCCAGCTTCGGGCCCTATGAGGAGATCTTCACCGCCATGCGCACGCCCGGCGTCGGCGAAGAGCTGGTACTGCAGCAGAACGTCTTCATCGAGCAGATCCTGCCGGCCGCCATCCTGCGCCCGCTGCGCCCAGAGGAGATGGAGGCCTACCGCGCGCCCTTCCCCACCGCAGAGAGCCGCGTTCCGGTCCACGTCTGGCCGAACCAGCTGCCGGTCGCCGGTGCACCTGCCGCAACGAGCGCGGTGGTGACGGCGATCGGCAGCTGGCTGAAAGAATCCGATCTGCCGAAGCTGGTGATCTACTTCGAGCCGGGCGCCTTATTGACGCCGGAGGCCGCCAAGTGGATGCAGCAGACCTACCGCAATCTGGAGGTCCGCTATGGCGGTGCTGGCATCCACTATGTCCAGGAAGACCAACCGGTGGCCATCGGCCGCCATGTCTCTGACTGGTTGGCTGGACTGAACTAGAAGCAGGCGGCGGGCGGATAGAGCAAGCTCTGCCCGCCGCTACCGCTCAGCACGCTGAAACCGCGCGCAGCTCTAGACCGCGCGGTCTAGTTGGCTTCCCTCAGTGGGTTTGGGCGTCGCAGTGCTTTCTCTAGAGACGAATGCGCCACTGAGTGAAGAAGCGCATGGCAGCGGAGGGGCGTTTCAGCAGGTCAAACCGCACCTTCCCACGAAGATCATCGTCTGGAACGGAACGATACTGTCCGGGGACTCTTGCAGATGAGTAGACACGGCTACGGGCTGCCAGGTCTTCGCCATCGCCCCTAGCCGCAGATGTGTCAGCAGCATCGAGGTGACCGCAGCGTCAACGACTGGACTGCAGCCTTACAAGCCGAGCCTCACCCTAAACCCCAAAGATCAATCGCTATTGACATCACATAAATTATACGCGCAATGTTTTTAAGACCGAAGAGCAGGCGAGCGACCCATGATCATCGATATGACCATGCCTTGGGCCGATTGGGGCAAGCAGGCGCTGAAGCGGGCGGCGCTGGAGCGTATGGCGACCAGCGGCTATAGCTTCGTCTCGCTCACGGTCGGCGCCGATGATACGCCGATGGCTGAGACTCTGCGCTTCATTGCCAAGGAGCGGCGCTTCTTCGCCGCCAACAGCGACCGCTACCAGGTGGTCGAGACTGCCGGCGACATCCCTGCCGCTAAGGCAGCGGGAAAGCTGGCCATCGGCTTTCACTTCCAAGGCACCCGCCCTGTCGAGAAGGACCTAGGCCTGGTCGAGGTCTACTACCGGCTGGGCATTCGCCACATGCTGCTGGCCTACAACCAGCGCAATTTCGCCGCCGATGGTTGTCACGAGCCCGCCGATGCGCGGCTCAGCGGCTTCGGTGTCGCCTTGGTGCGCGAGATGAACCGCGTCGGCATGCTGGTCGACTGTTCGCACACCGGCATTGCTAGCTCCCTCCATGCGATGGAGGTCTCCTCTACCCCGGTCATCTTCAGTCACTCCAACGCCAAGGCGCTGCGCGAACATCCGCGCAACCTGACCAAGGAGCAGATTGATGGCTGCGTCGCCAGCGGCGGGGTCATCGGGGTGAACGGCATGGCCTTGCTGCTGCGCGGGCAGCGCTGCGATAGCGAGACCCTGGCCGAGCAGGTGGAACACTATGCTGAGGTGGCCGGGATCGATCACGTCGGCCTGGGCCTGGACTATGTCTACGACAGCCCCGGCCTCTCGCAGTGGATCGAAGAGCAGGGGGACGCCTTCCCGAGCGAGGGCGGCTATCACCAACTGCAGGAGTTTGCCGAGCCGGAGCAGGTCCCGGAACTGGCCGCTATCCTGCGCAAGCGCGGTTTCGACGAGACGGCAGTCGCCAAAGTCTTAGGCGGCAACTGGTTCCGGCTGTTCCAGCAGGTCTGGAAATGAAGGCGGCCCCAACGCCCGGCGACCGCCTCTGCTGGAAGCTGGAGGCTGGCGCCAAACGCCTTGCCGCCCTGCTGGCCGGTGGCGCGGCGCTGGCCCTGGTCGCCGCTACCGTCCTGCTCGCCTTCTCCAGCCTTGGCCGCTATGCCGCCGACACGGCCTTAGCCCTAACCGACGAGATGGTCGGCTTCCTCTTAGTGGCTATCGCCTTCCTGGGCGTGTCGGAAAGCTATCTCCGCGGTAAGCAGGTGCGCTTGCTCTTCATCAGGAACCTCTTGCCGGCAAGGCTGCGCGCGGCCTTCGCCCTGCTGGGTGACGCTCTGGCGTTGCTGGTGCTCACCATCGTCCTGCGGGAGACCTATGCCTTCGCGGCCTTCAGCTTGGAGATCGGCGCCCAGTCGCCGGTCGCCGATCTGGCAGAGGGGCCTTGGATGCTGGTGATCCCGCTTTCCGTCGGCGCCTTGATGCTGGCCATCGCCTTAAAGCTGGCAATGGGTCTGCGCTCTCTGGTCTTGGGCAAGCCTCTTGCCGCTGAGGGCATTGATGACCCAGCGGGGCAGGAGGACAGGTGACCCTCCCCCTCGTCCTCGCCATCATCGCCCTTGGGCTGCTGACCGGCAGCCTCTTAGGCGTGATCATTGCCGGCGTGGGCTTGGGCATCCTGGTCACCGACTTCAACGCCAACTTCTCGGTGCTCTCCAACGCCATTTGGAACATCTACAACAGCTTCACCTTATCTGCGGTCCCGGTCTTCATCCTGCTGGGCGAGATCTTGGGCGAGACCGGTGTCGCGCGGCGCATCTATCAGGCAATCTCGCCGCTCTTCGAGCGCCTGCCAGGCAAGCTGCTGCAGACCAACATCGCCACCTGCACGGTCTTTGCCGCCATCAACGGCTCCTCCACCGCCACCACCGCCGGGGTTGGCTCCATCGCCTATGGGGAGCTGACCGGCCGAGGCTACGCCCCACGCCCCCTGGTCGGCTCCATCGCTGCCGGCGGGACCTTGGGCATTCTGATCCCGCCCAGCATCCCACTGATCATCTATGGCAGCTGGCAGGACGTCTCGATCGGCAGCCTCTTCCTCGCCGCCATTATCCCGGGCCTGCTGCTGGTCGGCTTCTTCATGCTCTACATCGCCGTCTCGGCCTGGCTGAAGCCAGATCTGGTACCAGCCTCCGATCGGCCGCAGCCCTGGGGTCAAACCCTGCGCAGCCTGCTGGGCGCCTGGCCCTTCCTGGTGCTGCTGATCGCGGTTCTAGGCACCATTGCCGCCGGTGTGGCGACCCCGACTGAGTCCGCCTCGCTGGGCGTGGTCACCGCTTTGATCATTGCTCTCGTTTATCGAGAACTCACCTGGGCACGGCTCTGGCGCGCCTTGCGCAACTCGGTCCGCATTTTCAGCACGCTGACCTTGGTGCTGCTGGGTGGGATTATCCTCTCGCAAGCCATCGCGCTGACAGGCATCCCGCGCGACATCATCGCGGCCGTGGAGGCGGTCGGGCTATCGGGCCCGACGACCCTGGTGTTGATCTTCCTCGTCTACCTGATCCTGGGCTGTGTCATGGGCCCGATCGAGATGATGCTGATCACCCTGCCCTTCACCTTTCCACTAATCGTCAGCCTTGGCTACGACCCGGTCTGGTTCGGCATCGCGCTGGTGATCCTAATCGAGGCCGGGCTGCTAACCCCGCCGGTCGGGGTCAACCTCTTCATCATGAACGCCGTCACCGACGGCCAGGTTTCGGTCGGCGCGGTGGCCCGCGCCGTCCTGCCCTACTGGGCAATCATGCTGGGCACCCTGACCCTCATCACCGTGATCCCCGACCTGGCCTTGGCGCTGCCCAGCTTTTTCTTCTGACCCTAATCCGAAAGAGAGAAGGAGGCTTCAACTATGTTCCACCCCGTGAGGACAACCGCCGTCCTGGCCCTGGCCGGCCTCTTGACCGGCCCTGCCCTTGCCGCAGAGGTATCTTGGCGCCTTGGCTCCCCCGTCGGTCCCGAAGATGTCGCCACCCTCGACATGGTCGAATACGCCGAGCGGGTCGCCGCGCGTTCCAACGGCGAGATCGAGATCGAGGTCATCCCGCTGGAATCCATCGGCTTCAAGCCAGCCGACAGTCTGCGCGTCCTCAAGCAAGGCGTCTTGGATGCCATGAACGTGGTGCCCTACTACGTCGATCGTGACGAGCCGCTTTTATCCGCCTTCATGCCACATGGCGGATTGATGGACCCTGAGGACAACTTCAAGATCATCGACGTCCAGCACGAAATCGCGGCAGAGATCTATGCCAAGTGGGACGTTATCCCGGTCGGCCGTATCTTCGCCGGCGCGCTGAAGCGCCAGACCTTGGTAAGCCGCGTGCCGGTCTCCTCTCTTGAAGACCTGCGCAAGATCAAGCTGCGCCACTTCACCAAGATCGGCATCGACAGCTTCAATGCCTTGGGCGTCTCCACCCAGACACTGCCGTCATCAGAGCTCTACCTGGCTTTGAAGACAGGCGTCGTCGATGGCTCCCTCTACGCGCCGATCTACACCAAGTCGCAGTCGATCTACGAGGTCGCCTGCTGTTCCTCCTTCATCGGCGTCTTTTCGGCTGCAACGCCTTTTATAATCGGCGCCAACGCGCAGTCCTGGGCGGCGCTGTCAGATGGGCAGAAGGCGATCCTGCAGAGCGTCGCTTCGGAGATGTATGAGGAGAACATCGAGAAGTGGCGCAACGACACCGCAGAGGCAGAGGCCATTGCCTATCTGCGCGAACAGGACTTCGAGATCCTGGACCCCTTCCCTGAGGAAGACCGCAAGGCCATCCAGCAGGCCACCTGGGATCAGTGGCGTCTCTATGCCGAGAGCCTAGGGCCCGATGCGGTCCGCAACTATGAGCGGATCGTGGCCGCGCTGAGAGACGAGTGACCAGCGGGCGCGCGGCGGCCGAGAGGCGCGCGCGCCCCTCAATCCTAAGCTATAAGGTGGGCCCATGCAGTCTACGGCAATGAGCCGCCCGCAGCGGCGTAGCAACGAACAGCGCAGTCAGGAGATGCGGGCACGTCTGATCGCGGCGGCCATCGAATCAGTTCGCACCGTCGGCTACGCGCGCACCACCTTGGCCGAGGTCTCCTACCGCGCTGCCGTCTCCTCCGGCGCCATCCAGCACCATTTCCGGAATCGCAACGAGCTGATCTTGGCGGTCCTGGAGCAGATTTTCGCCGACCTGCACGACTTCCTCGACCATGACTTCTCCCGTCTGCGTGCAGAGGACGACCCGATCTCGGCCCTGGTCGAGGCCTACTGGCGGGGCTTCGGCACCTTAGACTACCTGGTCGCTTGGGAGATCATCTCCGCTGAGAAGTCAAACCCCGACCTCGCCCCGGCCATTCGCGCCTACAGCCAACGCGCCACCCAATCGGCCTTCGGACGTTGGCGGAGTGCCTTCACTGCCTACGAGATCGCCGACGCCGATCTCTATGAGATCTTGGTGATGACGCTCTCCAGCCTCCGCGGCCTATCCTTCTTGCAGATGGTCGAGCAAGGGCCGGTCGACCGCAGCCGACAGCTCAGCCTGCTAAAAGACAGTCTGCGCCAGCAGATTGCTGCGGCATCGAAGGGAGCAGGTGCAAGCTAGCCCGAGGCCGCGCCACTCTTCTTCCACTCGCAGACCAGGATCACACAGCCTGTCTCAGTGCGCGAATTGTGGAAACTTCCCGGGGCATAGGTCACCAGGTCGCCCGGGCCGATGACTGTGCCGTCGTCGTCGATCAACTCGCCCTCTAGCATGAGGAAATCCTCATAGCCGGAATGCTCGTGCGGCACGGTCACAGCACCCGGGTCCATGCGCATGAGGTAGGTGCCCTCACCCAGATCGCGTCTATAGCTGAGCGGTATTAGGCCGTGGGTCTCGTCCAAGGGGCCGTCCAGGTCATAGGGGCCCCAGGTGCGGTCGGCCTTGCGGATGATGCGGCGTCCTTCGGCGGGCATGCTTTTGGCTCCTAGCGGTCTTTCCAGGTGTAGTAGGCATAGGCTAGCCGCAGATAGAGCTTGCGCAAGCCCGGCAGCGGAAACTTCGGTGCCGGGCCGCGGACAACGGCCGGCAGGATATCCTCGTCGCGGTTGGCGCCGCGGATCAGCTGGGCGATCTGCCGGCCGGCCCAGGGCATGGTGTTGACCCCGTTGCCGTGACAGCCGAACGCGAAGAAGACCGTCTCATCCTCCGGCAAGCGGCCGATCGCCGGCGTCAGGTCCCGGGTGAGCGAGACCAGGCCGCGCCAGAAGTGGGTGATCTCCACCTCGCGGTAGCTTGGGAAGACCTCGCCCAAGCGGCGGATCAGCCAGATGCGCATGGCTTCTGAGGCTTCTTTCGAACCGCTGGAATCGCCGCGCGCACCAAAGAGGATCCGGCGATCCGGCAGCAGACGGTAGTAGAAGAGGAGATTGCGCAGGTTGGTCAGCGGCGTTTCGGTGACGAAGTTCTCGGCCGCCTGCTCCTCCAGGGTCAGGGGGCGGGTCACCACGATGTTGGAGAGCACAGGCAGAACCCGTCCGTCGAACTCGCGCTTAAGCCCCTCGCGCAGAAAGCCGTTGGTCGCCAGCACCACCCGGCGGGCCTTCAGGCTGCCGCGCTCGGTCGTCAGGCGGTGCCAGTCGCCTTCCTTCTGCCAAGACGTCACCAGGCTGTGCCCATGCAGGCGGGCACCGCGCTGCGCCGCCGCTGCCGCTAGGCCGGCGAGGAACTTCAGCGGATGCAGGCCGAAGCCGACCTTCACCTGCAGAGCACCAAACTGCTCCGTGCCGCGATGGCCGATCTCTCCGAATTCCTCTGCGGAATAGAGCTGGCTCTCGATGCCGAAGTACTTGCCATAGGCCTCTTGCGCATCGACCAGCTCCGGCCAGAGCTTCGCGGCATGCGCAACCTCGAAGAAGCCCTCGCCCTGGCGGTCGTAGTCGATGCCCTCCTCCCGGCCTAAGCGGTCGACCAGGTCGATGGCATCGGTTTGGCTGGCGTAGTAGCGCTGGGTCTCTTCCAGCCCAAAGCGCTGGATCAGCCCCTCGATCCCCAGCTTGTCGGGAGCCAGGCAGCAGAAACCGCCGTTGCGGCCAGAGGCACCCCAGCCGATATGCCCAGCCTCCAGGACGCGGGCCTCAATGCTGTGATCTCTAGCCAAATGATAGGCCGTGGAGAGGCCGGCGAAGCCGCCGCCGATGACGGCGACCTCGACCTGCTCCTCACCCTTAAAGGGCCCGTAGCCACTCTGGTCCGGCGGTGCCGAGGCCTCCCACCAGGAGGGCACCGGGGCTGGATTGTAAAGCTCCGCCGGAAAGAGGGTCTTCAGCGCCATCTCTAGCCTTGCCAGAGGCCTTCGCGCCGCACGTCTTCCTGGGCTGCCAGAATGCCCTTACGCAGGATTCCCACCATGTCGTCGATCTGCGGCTTGGTGATGATCAGCGGCGGGGACATGACGCACATGTGGTAAAGCGGCCGTACCACCAGGCCCAGGGCCTGGCAGTGCTCGTCGATGCGCGCGCCGATGGCCTTGTCCAGCTTCAAGGGCGTCTTGCTCTCGCGGCTGATCACGCACTCGACGCAGGCCACCAGACCCATGCCGCGCACCTCACCGACGATGGGGATCTCCTCCAGCTCCTTCAGGCGCGCTTGGAAATAGGGTGCGATCTCGCGGACATGCTCCAGGAGGCCGTCGCGCTCAAAGATCTCCATGTTCTTCAGCGCCACGGCGGAGGCGATGGGGTGGCCGGAGTAGGTGTAACCGTTGACGAAGTTCACGCCCTCCTTCCCCTCGCCGGTGACCTCGGCGATCAGCTTGTCGGAAAAGAGGGTGGCGCCCATCGGCACGTAGCCGGAGGTGATGCCCTTAGCGACCGTGATGATATCGGGGACGATGCCGAAGACCTCTTCCGAGGCAAACCAATGGCCCAAGCGGCCAAAGGCGGTCACCACCTCGTCGGAGATATAGAGCACATCATGCTTGCGGCAGACCGCCAGGCAGCCCTGCAGATAGCCGGGCGGCGGTACGATCACGCCGCCGGAGGCCTGGATCGGCTCGGCAATGAAGGCGGCCACCTTCTCCGGTCCCACCTCGAGGATCTTGTCTTCCAGCTCCTGCACCTTGGCCTTGGAGAAGTCTTCGATGCTCATCCCCTCAGGCCGCTTGTAGGGGTTGGGCGAGGAGATGCGATGCACCGTCTCGGTCTCGAAGTCGAAGAAGCTGCGCTCGCGATCCTTGCCGGTGACCGAGGCCGCTAGATAGGTGGAGCCGTGATAGCCGGCCTCGCGGCTGATGAAGTGCTTCTTCTCCCGGCGGCCCTTTACGTTGTTGTAGAAGTGGCAGAAGCGCAGCGCGGTATCGACGGCCGTGGAACCACCGGTGCTGAAGGCGACGGTGTTGAGATCGCCCGGCGAGACCTGGCCCAGGCGGGTCGCCAGCTCCGTCGTCATGGGGTGATCAAAGTTCCAGGGGCTGTAGTAGGCCAGCTTCATCGCCTGCTCGGCCATGGTCTCGGCCAGCTCGCGGCGGCCATAGCCGACCTGAGTGCACCACATGCCGGCCGGCCCGTCGATCAGGGTCTTGCCGTTGGTGTCGGTGACATAGATGCCCTTGGCGTGGCTCAGAAAGCCGCGGTAGTCGGCCGGGAAGTCTGCCATGGACTCCCAAGGATGCAGGATGTTCTCAAGCTGCTCTTCGGGATTGCTGTTCATCAGGGTCATGGGACTGTCTTTCTGGATGAGAGAAGGGATTTGTCGGGAGCGCCGCAAAGGCGCTGCTGGCCGCTAGCCCGGCTCCATCCAGGCAGCCGTCTCCTCCCCGTCGAGCGGGAGCGACGCGCTGGCATCCATCAACCTCAACATCACGCCTCCTGATCCGCCGCGTGGTCCCAACGAACAAGAGCGCGACGGTCAAAAGCTAGACTTTGGCTGTGCGTTCAGTCAATCTCTATCGACAAGCTGCTGAAATGATTGCGTGATTGGTGCAACAATAAGTTCTAGGACGAGAAGAAGGTCGGAGGAGCGCCTAATGAGTCTTGCACGTTTGGAGGAGCGACCGCTCAGCCGCGCGGCATCCAAGGCGCTGCGCCGTCAGCAGTTGATCGACAGCACGGTCGAGACGCTGGCCAAGCGGGGCTTTTCCGAGACCACCTTGGCCGACGTGGCCGACGGAGCCGGCCTCTCGCGCGGCCTGGTGAACTTCCACTTTCAGAGCAAAGATCAGCTGCTGGTCGCCACCTTGCAGTACCTCGCCGACGAGTACCGGGATAACTGGCGCGCCGCACTGGCCGCGGCAGGCGCGAATCCCGTAGATCGCCTGGTGGCGCTGGTGCGCGCCGATTTCGACCCCAAGGTCTGCAATAAGAAGAAGATCGCCGTCTGGTACGCCTTCTGGGGCGAAGCAAAGTCGCGCCCCACCTACTTGAAGCTCTGCGCCGATCGGGACCAAGAGTACGAAGCGGTCTTGAAGGCCACCTGCCAGGCGCTGATCGATGAAGGCCCCTACCCCGCGCTCGACGCTGACCTGGTGGCATCGGGCATCACCGCGCTCACCGACGGCCTCTGGCTCGATTTTCTGATAGATCCGGCGCGCGCTAAGCGCTCAAAGGGCTTGGCGACGACCTACCTCTTCCTTGCCGGCCTCTTTCCCCTGCATCTAGCCACTGATGGCAGGGTTCTCGGCTAGCTCTAACGGGCGCCTTGCGCGGCAAGCCACGCTAGTGCTGCCTGCGCAGGGGATGGCGCTTCCGTCAGCGGGCAGCTGTCACCCACGATGGTCCAGGTGGTGACGTTTTCCGCCAAGTCGCAACGCGCCAGCTTGTAGCCCTTGTTGGTCTTTAGGCAGGTGTGCTCGCCCTGGACATAGGCCTCGCCATTGGCGATGCAGCGGCACTCGCTCGCCGCCCCTGCTGCGCCAGCAGAGAGAGACAAGAGGCCCAAGGCAGCCAAGACGCTCTTCGTAGCCATTCCCATTTAGAAAGCTTCAATCAGCTTGCTGAGCAGGACAAGTCTTTTCTCCTGCGCTCGATGAACCGCTCCAAAGGGCAGCAAGCAAAACCCTTGCTTGTGGTATCACGAAGTCGTGATAACAGATGCGATCGCTTCTCACTCAAATCGAGCTGCTGGTCACCTGTTACCGTAGGTGGACTGCAAGCCACTGACTTACAAGCGCCTCTTTCCTGCCACACCAGAGCCAAACGAGGGCCGTCTTGGCTATTTCGCGATTGTGATGATGCTCACGTGATAAAGAATACTGACTGACAGAGTCACAAAAGTGTTGTGAACTGCTTTGTTAGCCGTTTTAGTCGACGAAGGCTCGCGCTGCGATAGGAAGGGAGGCCATCTCTATCGCGCCACCTATACGTGCAAAAATCATCGCCTGGGAGAATCCGGCGCATTTTAGGGAGAGGACCTTTAGTCATGGTTGATATTGTAGGAACCAGTGGTGATGACACGCTCTTCAGCCTTAGCTCTGTCGACACGATCAGTGGGCTCACCGGCAACGACCGTCTGGTCTGGAACCAGGGCGACAATCGCGACCTCTTCTTCGGCGGCGAGGGCGATGACACAATCCTCTCCCGCACGGCCAACTTCCAAGGCCTGCAAAACACCTTCGACGCGGGTTCTGCGAGCATCGAAGCCATCGGCCGAGACAGCAACAACAACAATCAGGCCAACACCGGCCAGGATCTGACCATCTCAGCCGACAACGGCTCGCAGAATTGGGACTTCTCCGCGGTCACCTTCCTCAACAACGATGTCACGATCATGACCGGCCGCAGTGACGACACCGTCACCGCCTCGGATGAGGGGCCGGGTAGCTACTTCGGCGGTGACGGGTCCGACTCACTGATCGGCGGCTCCGCGCGCGATGTCTTGGTCGGAAACTCCGGCGACGACGAGATGAGCGGCAACGGCGGCGTCGACACCCTGATCGGTGGCGCCGGCACCGACGATCTGAGCGGCGGCGACGCACGCGATCTCTTCATCTGGAACGGCGGGCACGGGCGCGATGGCTTCGATGGTGGTGATGGGACAGACACCATACTATCGCGTACGGCAAGCTTCCAAGGTTTGCAGAACAACTTCGACGCCGGCGCGGCGAGCATCGAAGCCATCGGCCGCGACAGCAACGGAAACAATCAGGCCAACACCGGCCAGGATCTGACTATCTCCGCTGACAACGGCTCGCAGAATTGGGACTTCTCCGCGGTCACCTTCCTCAACAACGATGTAACGGTCACCACCGGCCGCAACGACGACACCGTCACCGCATCCGATGAAGGGCCTGGCAGCTACTTCGGCGGTGACGGCTCTGACTCGCTGATCGGCGGTTCCGCGCGCGATGTCTTGGTCGGCAACTCCGGCGACGACGAGATGAGCGGCAACGGCGGCGTCGACACCCTGATCGGTGGCGCCGGCACCGACGATCTGAGCGGCGGCGACGCACGCGATCTCTTCGTCTGGGACGGCGGGCACGGACGCGACGCCTTCGACGGCGGCGAGGGGAACGATACCATCCTCTCGCGTACGGCAAGCTTCCAAGGTCTGCAGAACAGCTTCGACGCCGGTGCGGCGGGCATTGAGGCCATTGGCCGTGACAGCAACAGCAACAACCAAGCAAACACCGGTCAGGACCTGACCATTGCGGCCGACAACGGCTCGCAGACCTGGGACTTCTCAGCGGTCACCTTCCTCAACAACAACGTAACGGTCACCACCGGCCGCAACGACGACACCGTCACCGCATCCAACGAAGGTCCAGGCAGCTACTTTGGCGGTAATGGCAACGACGTGCTGATCGGCGGGGCGGAGCGTGACGTCCTGGTCGGCAACTCTGGCGACGACGTCTTGAGCGGCAACGGCGGCACTGACACCCTGATCGGCGGTGCTGGCAGCGACGAGATGGATGGCGGCGCCGCGCGCGACCTCTTCATCTGGAATGCCGGCCACGGGCGCGATTCCTTTGATGGTGGCCAGGGGAACGACACCATCCTCTCCCGCAATGGCAACTTCGAGGGTCTACAAAACGACTTCGATGCTGGCGGCGACGGGATCGAGGCCATCGGCCGAGACTTCAACGGCAACAACAAGGCCAATACGGGTCAGGACCTCCTCATCTCCGCCAACAACGGCGAGCAGAACTGGAACTTCTCCGACGTCACCTTCCTGAACAACGAAGTGACCGTCACCACGGGTAACGGCGAGGATACGCTAACAGCCTCCGACAACTCAGAAGGCACCTACTTCGGCGGCAATAGCAATGATGTCCTGACCGGTGGCGCAGAGAAGGACAGCATTCTTGGCAACAGTGGCAACGATCTCGGCGTCTTCTTCGGCGAAGACCCCGATCAGGCCGACAACTACAACGGCGGGGCTGGCAATGGCGACACGCTACGGATCGGCCTCACGCCAGAGCAGCTGACCGATGGCGCCATCGGCACCTTGGTGCCGCTGGCCAACGACCTGCTGGCAGAGATCGATGACTACCGGGCGCACATCGAAAGCAATTCCGACGTGCCCTTCACCTTCACCCAGTTCGGGAACGACGCCGGCACCGATCTGAGCGCGGTGAATTGGGAGAACATCGAGGTCGGGGTCGTCGTCAACGGCACCTTTATCTCGCTGGAGAAGTGCCTGGACCAAGGCATCGCCTCGGTCCTGGTCGGCACCAATTCCGCCGAAGCGCTCAATGGCGACAATGCCAACAACCTGATCCTCGGTTTGAACGGCAATGATGTGATCAATGGCGGGCGCGGGCGCGACTGCATCTTCGGGGACGCTGGCAGCGACACCATCCTGGTGCGCACCAACGAGGCGGAGTTCGACCACATCAGCGGCGGCAGCGGCACTGACACGGTGCTGAACACTGACGCCAGCCACGTGACCTTCAACGCCTTCAACACCTTCGACGACATCGAAGAGCTGGATGCCAATGGCCAGGAGGTCCGCGGCAACGGTGGTAGCAACACCTTCAACTTCGACGGCGTGAAGCTCGTCGACGTTGACAACGTCCAGGGACGCGGTGGCGCGGATGCGATCCAGGCCTCCAGTCAGACCGGGAACGTGGACTACTTCGGGGGGACCGGAAACGACGTCCTGAGCGGCGCCAACAAGGCAGACAACCTCTTCGGTGACGTCGGCAGCGACACGCTGACCGGTGCCGGCGGCAATGATCTGCTGAACGGCGGCGCCGGCCAGGATGACGTCAGCGGCGGTGCTGGCAGCGATGTCATTGAGGTGCAAGGCAACCAGGCTGAGACCGATGCGATGAGCGGTGGTAGCGGCACCGACACAGTCATCAACGTCGCCGCCAATCACGTCACCTTCGCTGCCTTCAATACCGAAGACGACATCGAAGAGCTGGATGCTAACGGCCAAGAGGTCCGTGGCAACGGCGGCGCCAACGAGCTGGACTTCGTAGGCGTGAAGATGGTCGATGTGGCCGCGGTGCGCGGCCTGGGCGGCGCGGACACGATCGAGGCTTCGAGCGTCACCGGCAACGTCACCTACTTCGGCGGCACGGCCAACGATGTGCTGATCGGCGCGAACAAGGCCGACACGCTCTTCGGCGATGCCGGGGCCGATGAGCTTTCCGGCAATGGCGGCAACGATGTCTTGGACGGCGGTGCCGGCGGGGACGACGTCAGCGGCGGTGCCGGCAGCGATACCATTCTGGTGCAGGGCAATCAGGCCGAGTTTGACACCATCTTCGGCGGCAGCGGCACCGATAGCATCGTCAACCAAGGCAATGGTCACGTTACCTTCGACGTCTTCAACGTCTCTCTCGATATCGAAGAGCTCGATGGCAACAGCTATGAGGTGCGCGGTAACGGCGGTCAGAACGACTTCGACTTTACTGGTGTCAAGCTGGTGGACGTCGATGCGGTGCGGGCCGGCGGTCAGGACGACGACATCCAGGCTTCCAGCCAGACCAACGGCGTCTCTTACTTCGGCGGCACCGGCAACGACCAACTGACCGGGGCGAACAAGGCCGATCACCTTTTCGGTGACGACGGCGGCGATACCCTGGAGGGCAACGGGGGCGATGACGTCCTGAACGGTGGTTTAGGCCAAGATGATGTCCGCGGCGGTGCCGGCAGCGACATCATCCAGGTGCAGGGCGACCAGGCAGAGTTCGACACCATGGCTGGCGGCAGTGGCAGCGACAGCGTGGTGAACCTCGCCAACAGCCATGTCGTCTTCAATGCCTTCAACACCTTCGATGACATTGAAGAGCTGGACGCCAATGGCCAGGAGGTCCGCGGCAACGCCAACGCCAACGCCTTCGACTTCGACGGTGTCGCCCTGGTGGGTGTGACCGCGGTCCGGGGCCTCGGTGGTGACGACGTCTTTGAGGCCTCCAGCCAGACCAACGGCGTCTCCTACTTCGGTGGTACCGGCAACGATCAACTGATCGGCGCCAACAAGGTCGACAGCCTCTTCGGCGACGCCGGCAGCGACACGCTAGAGGGTGGCAATGGCAACGACTTCCTGAACGGCGGGTCTGGCAGCGATGACATGACCGGCGGTGCCGGAAGCGACACCTTCGCCTTCGATGGCGGTCTGAGCGGCGACGAGGGCACCATCACCGACTTCGGCAGCGGCAACGACGCCTTCCTGATCAACGTCGCCAGCGATGGCTCCAGCGCCTCTTACGTCGGTGACGGCGCTTTCACGGGCGGCGGCGATGCCTCCGCCCGCTTCGAGAGTGGCAACTTGGAGGTGGATACCAACGGCAACGGTAGCGCCAACTTCACTGTGGAGCTAACGGGCATCACCCTGGCCTCGCAGCTGACAGGCGGCGACTTCATCTTCACCTAAGCGAGGGCCTTTCTAGGCCTCTCGCAAGGGCCCCGCCGGTTGAGACCGGCGGGGCCTTCTTCTTTCCTGCTTGAAAGCAGAAAAGGCGGCGCCTAATGCAGAGGGTTATGAACAGCTCTTCCCCCCTCCACATCATCGGCGGCGGCCTGGCCGGCAGCGAGGCCGCCTGGCAAGCCGCCCAAGCCGGCCAGCCTGTCATCCTGCACGAAATGCGCCCCAAGCGCGCCACCGACGCCCACCAGACCGACGGCCTGGCCGAACTGGTCTGCTCCAACTCCTTCCGCTCGGATGATCCAGAGGCCAGCGCCATCGGCCTGCTGCATGAGGAAATGCGGCGGCTGGACTCCCTCATCCTCAGCTGCGGCGACCAACACAAGGTGCCGGCCGGCGGGGCCCTGGCGGTCGACCGCGAGCGCTTCTCTGCGGCCGTGACCGCTGCCTTGGAGGCCCATCCGCTGGTGGAGATCCGGCGCGAGGAGCTGGCCGGCCTGCCGCCAGAGGACTGGCAGTCGGTGATCCTGGCGACCGGCCCCCTCACCTCCCCCGCCCTGGCCGAGGCCATTCAAGAGATCACCGGCCACGACTACCTGGCCTTTTTCGACGCCATTGCCCCCATCGTGCACCGGGACTCCATCGACATGGAAAAGGCCTGGTTCCAGTCGCGCTATGACAAGGAAGGCCCCGGCGGTGGGGTCGCCGACTACATCAACTGCCCGCTGGACGAGGCGCAGTACGATGCGCTGCTCGACGCGCTTCTGGCCGGCGAGAAGACCGACTTCAAGGAGTGGGAGGCCAGCACCCCCTACTTCGAGGGCTGCCTGCCGATCGAGGTCATGGCCGCGCGCGGCCGCGAGACCCTGCGCTACGGCCCGATGAAGCCGGTCGGCCTGACCGATCCGCGCGGCGGCGGCAAGCGCTGCCATGCCGTGGTGCAGCTGCGCCAGGACAATGCCTTAGGCACGCTCTACAACATGGTCGGCTTTCAGACCAAGCTGCGCTACGGCGAGCAGGCACGGGTCTTCCGCATGATCCCTGGCCTGGAGCAGGCAGAGTTCGCGCGGCTGGGCGGGCTGCACCGCAACACCTTCATCAACTCGCCCATCCTGCTGGACCAGCGGCTGCGGCTGAAGGCGCGGCCGGCTTGGCGCTTCGCCGGTCAGATCACCGGGGTGGAGGGCTATGTCGAGAGTGCCGCCATCGGCCTGCTGGCTGGCCGCTTCGCTGCTCTGGGCGAGGCTGCCGAGGCGCCGCCGCAGACGACGGCGCTGGGCGCCTTGCTGGCCCACATCACCGGTGGAGCGGAGGCCGAGACCTTCCAGCCGATGAACATCAACTTCGGTCTCTTCCCGCCGCTGCCGGAAGGCCTGAAGGGGCCGAACGGCAAGCGCCTGAAAGGCAAGGGCCGCAAGCCCGCCTATGTCGCCCGCGCCCGCGCCGATCTCTCTGCCTGGCTCAGCCAGAATCAGGTGGCGGCCTGACATGCAGCGCATTCCCGTACCGGGTCGGGGCCGCTGCGAAGCCGTCGTGTCGGATGGCTTGGCTTACATCGTCGTGACCGATCCGCAGAGCGCTGAGGGCGTCACCCAGCAGACGGAGAACAGCCTGGCCGCACTGGACCGCCTGCTCGCTGAGGCCGGCAGCGGCAAGGCGGGCCTCCTGCAGGCTACGGTCTACCTGAACGACATCGCCGACAAGCCGGCCATGGACGCCGTCTGGATCCCCTGGATTGGGCCGGAGGAGAACTGGCCCCAGCGCGCCTGCGTTGGGGTCAGCCTCGAACCCGGCACCCTGGTGGAGATCGTGGTGACCGCCAAGCTGCTTTAGGCCATTAGAGCCAGACGAAGTCCGTCGCCGTCAGCAGACCGGGTGCCGTGACCCCATCGACCAGGAAGGCCAGGTCGGCGGTGCCATCGCCATCCTGGTCCACCTGGATCTGCCGGTTGGCTTCAAAGCGGGCCTCGCTGTTGCCGCCACCGCTGAAGGCAGCCCCGCCGATGTAGGCAAAACTGCCGACCTCTAGCCCGGTGGCGAAAAGCAGTTTGTCGGCTCCATTCCCGGCATTCACGTTCTCTCCGTCGAAGTCGCGGATGACCGGGCCACCGGTGCCGGCCGTGCCCAGGCTCGAGCCATTGAAGCGGAAGGCGTCCTGACCGGAGCCGCCGAAGAGGACATCGTTGTTGGCGACGAAGAGCGTGTCGTTGCCGCTCTCCCCCTCCATGCGGTCGGCGTCGGCGCCGCCAAAGAGGCTGTCATCGCCATCTCCGGCGAGGATGGTGTCTTCACCCCCATTGCCGCGAAGCACGTTGTCGAAGCTATTGCCTTGAAGGGTGTTGTCCAGACTGTTGCCGCCGCCGTTGATCGACCCTTGGCCGCCTTGCAGCCGCAGATTCTCGATAAAGGCGTTGGCCGTGCCGTCGGGCAGCGTAAAGCTGACCTCTGCACGCACCAGATCGACGCCTTGGCCGGCAAAGTCGCGCACTTGATCGCTGCTGGTATCGACGACGAAGGTATCCTCTCCGGATCCGCCGGTCAGGATATCCGATCCACCACCGCCGTTCAGAATGTCGTCGCCGCTGAAGCCCAGCAGCCGGTTGTCTGCGGTGTTGCCCAGAAGCGTGTTGTCGATAGCGTTGCCGCGCAGATCAGACGGCCCGACACCACTGTTGATGTTGGCCCGCTCGATGAAACCGCTGTCTCCGCCTGGAAGGGTGAAGTCTGTCGCGTTGGAGCGAAGGACGTCTTCAACGCCGCCGTCTTCCGATTCGACGAGAAGATCGCTGCTGGTATCAACGATGAAGGTGTCGTTGTCCTCGCCACCATAGGCGACATCGGTCCCCGATCCGCCGTTCAGCACATCGCGCCCGCTGGCGCCGAAGAGGAAATCAAAGCCACTGCCACCGCCAATGCGGTCACGCTGACCACCGCCATAGACGTAGTCGTCTCCCTCAGCTGCCAGCAAGGTATCACGGCCTAGGCCACCGTAGATGTGGTCACCGCCCTCTTGCCCGCGGACCGTGTCATCGCCGGTATCACCATTCAGCCGGTCATCATCGCCGTCACCACCAAAGATCGTGTCATCACCCGAACCACCGTCAATCCGATACTCGTTCCCTGACCCGCCAAAGAGGACATCATCGCCGTGCTGACCGTTCAGGCGAGCGTCTGAACCACTGTCACCGTAGATCTGGTCGTTTCCAGATCCACCATAGAGGGTCGAGTCATTGCCGCTACCGCCATAGACCCGGTCTTTCCCACTACCCCCGTACAAGCCTCTATCAATCCCCTCGCCGCCGTAGAGGATATCGTCGCCGTCGCCCCCGTAGAGCAGAGAGTCACTTTCGGTGCCGCCGGCAATTGTGTCAGCACCGCTCTCGCCGACTAGGTTCAGGTCCTTGTCTTCGCCCCCGACGATCGTGTCGTTCCCTGAGCCACCGCGTAAGAGACTGTCCCGCCCTTGTTGGCCACCGATAACATCGTCACCCTCGCCACCATAGATCTGCAGATCATTGCCACGGCTGAGGAGGATCGAATCGTTCCCTGAGTCTCCGAAGATCCCGTTGTCATTCCCACTGCCAGTATAGATGAGATCGTCGCCTTCGCCGCCTTGGACCAGGACATCGTCGCCATTTCCCGTTACAATGGTATCGCCACCCGAGCCACCGATAACGAAGATATCGTTCCCAGAGCCGCTGAAAATGAAGTCATCGCCACTGGCACCAAGCAGACTGACATCAGCACCCGACCCGCCGAAGAGGAAGTCTTTGCCAGGACCACCCAAGAGAGAGGTGTCGGCGCCAGGGTCGCCATACAAGTAGTCATCGCCTGCGCCGCCATTCAGGAGCGTGTCGTCGCCAGAGCCACCAAAAACTCTGTCGTCCCCACTCAACCCTAAGAGAAAATCAGAGCCGCTCAACCCGTAGATCGTATCGTTACCAAAGGTGCCGAGGCGGGTCGAGTTATCACCCGCCGTTCCGAAAATCATGACCATCTAGCTCTTCCTCTCCTGATCTTCGCTCTCCCGCGTCTTTGCCTGAAGCGACAGGGGGGGGCAAAACGGGGGCGTCCCATTGGTCTGCGTTTGGGAACACGAACATCGAGAGTCAAGGTTCCTGCAGACGCTATCCGTGATCGCCTAGGGTTGGGATCTTTGCGCTGGTGTGACAGTTTTTGCAATCAATAGCGTCGCGATCAGGCCGACGAGGGGAACGACGGCCGGGGACGGTGAAGGCAAGGCTGGTGACACCATCGAAGGCGAGGAAACCACAGCAAAAGCGCGGTCCTAGCGCGCTTTCCTATGGCGCCGGCCTGCGCTGCATAGTATCGCTGCCGCCGTTCTAGGCAGCGTACGTCAAAGGTCATCAAGTCATGCAGTTCGCCTTCGGTTCCCGGGTTCGCCGCTCCCCCTTCTTCCCAGCGGCCGAGGCGGCGGGCGCAAGCCACGTCACCGTCTACAATCATATGGTCATGCCCTCCTCCTACGGGGACCTGCAGGCAGAGTACAAGCGCCTGACGGAAGGTGTGGCCATGTGGGATGTGGCGGTGGAGCGCCAGGTCCAGCTGGCCGGCCCCGATGCCATGGCCTTGGCAGCCTATCTGACGCCCCGGGACCTTTCCCGCTGCAAAGTCGGACAGGGCAAGTACGTCCCGCTCTGCGACTTCCAGGGCCGCATCCTGAACGATCCCGTCCTGCTGAAGCTGTCGGAAGAACTGGTCTGGCTCTCCATCGCCGACAGCGACATGCTCTATTGGGCCCGCGCGGTAGCGAGCCTCAAGGGCTTCGAAGTCGAGGTAACGGAGCCCGACGTGTCCCCGCTGGCCATTCAAGGCCCCAAGGCCAAGCCGCTCGCGATCGACCTCTTCGGCGACTGGATCAACGATCTTAAGTACTTCTGGTTCCGCGAGGTGGAGCTGGACGGTATTCCCCTGGTGGTCGCGCGCTCCGGCTGGAGCAAGCAGGGCGGCTATGAGCTCTACCTCCGTGACGGCAGCAAGGGCGTGGCGCTCTGGCAGCGGGTAGCCGAGGCTGGTGCCGCCTATGGCATCGGCCCAGGCGCACCTAACGTAATGGAGCGGATTGAGAGCGGTCTCCTGTCCTTCGGCAGCGACACCGACTTCGACAGCGACCCCTTCGAGTGCAACCTGGGCCACCTGATGGACCTCGACCGGGAGGCCGATTTCATCGGCAAGGAGGCCTTGCTGGCCAAGCGGGCCGCCGGAACGCGGCGCAATCTGGTGGGCCTGATGATCGAGGGCGATCCCATCAGCACCAATCCGGAACCCTGGCCGATCACGGTCGGCGACCTGCAGGTCGGTACCGCCCGGGCCACAGCCTATTCGCCGCGGATGCAGGCCAGCATTGCAGTGGCTCTGGTCGACAAGCCACATACTAAGACCGGTAGCCGGGTCACCCTGGTTTCTCCAGACGGCGCGCGCAGTGCAAGCGTGCAGCCGCTCCCCTTCATGACGTAAGGACACCAGCATGACCTACCGACGCCTTGGCCGCAGTGGGGTGGAGGTCTCGCGCCTCTGCCTTGGCACCATGACCTTTGGTCAGACCACGGAGGAGGCGGAGGCGGCGCGTATCCTGGACAGCGCGCGAGAGGCCGGGGTGAACTTCATCGACACCGCCGACATCTACGCCCGCGGGGAGTCGGAGCGCATCCTAGGACGCTTGCTGAAGCAGGATCGCGAGGACTGGGTGCTGGCGAGCAAGGTCGCCAACCGCATGGGCCCCGGCCCCAATCGCAAAGGCCTCTCGCCCAAGCACATGCAGCGTGCTTTAAATGAGAGCCTGGAGCGGCTGCAGACAGACTACCTCGACATTCTCTATCTGCACATCGATGATGGCTCGCCCTTGGAGGCGGTGGTGGAAACCCTTGGCCGCTTCCTGGCCGACGGCCGCATCCTCGCCTGGGGTGTTTCCAACTTCCGTGCCTGGACGGTGGCGGAGATGGTGCACCTCTCCGCCCGGCTGGGCATCGCCGCTCCGGTCGTCTCGCAGCCCTATTACAACGCCATGAACCGCATGCCGGAGGTCGAGCAGCTGCCGGCCTGCGCCTACTATGGCCTGGCCGTGGTCCCCTACTCTCCCCTAGCGCGCGGCATCCTGACCGGCAAGTACCTGCCAGGTGCGGAGCCGGAGGCCGAGAGCCGCGTTGGCCGCAAGGACACGCGGATGATGCAGACGGAGTTCCGTGAGGAATCTCTGGAAATCGCCCAAACCATCAAGGTACACGCCGAGGCACAGGGCATGACCGCCGGTCAGTTCGCGCTTCTCTGGGTGCTGAACAACCGCTTGGTGACCTCTGTCTTGGCAGGCCCGCGGACCTTGGCGCAGTGGCAAGACTATCTGGACGCGCTTGAGAAGCCCTTCACGGCAGCGGATGAGGCACTGATCGACGGGCTGGTCACCACCGGTCACCCCTCGACCCCCGGCTATAACGATCCGGCCTATCCGATCACTGGCCGGCAGCCTTGGTCGGTCGATGCCGACAGTCAGCCGAAGGGTCGCTGAGCGGGTTAAGCGGCCCAAGAAGGTCATGGAGAGGCCAGAAAAGCCGGGAAGGACGAAGGTGTGACCCGAGGGCTGCGCGATCGGCTGATTACACTTCTGGCCATGGTCGGCTTCGGCGCCGCGGTTGGTTACGTCTATACCTCCCTTGCCTATGCCGACGCGCCGAAAGGGGCCGACGTGTTGCGTGGCATGCTGACCGGGGCACTGATCGGCGGGCTGAACAGCTCCTTCGAGATCTTCGGATTACGAAACCCTTGGTGGCGGCGGGTTCGGCGCTGGCCTTTTTTGGCGGAGCTTGGACTGCGAGCTGCCATTCACACGCTGCTTATCTTGGCATCGCTGCTCTTCATCGCTTACCTGTCCGAGATCATTGGCTGGTACGGGGGCGGCGATGAACCCTTCGACCCGGCCGCGACGCTGCGGGACACCTTCTTTTCCTTCCTTGCGACCGCGTCAGCGGTCACCGTGGTCAAGGTCAGCAATCTGGTCGGCGCGCGCAACCTGCTCATGGTCTTGATCGGCCGCTACAACCGGCCGGTCACGGAAGAGCGGCTCTTCTTGATGATCGATCTGGTCGGCTCGACCAGCCTCTCGGCTAGATTGGGAAACGAAGACTTTCATGCCGCACTCTCTTCCTTCTTTTTCGATCTGGACGAGCCACTGGTGGCGAACGGTGGGCAGATTCACGCCTACGTCGGCGATGCGGTCTTTGCGACCTGGCTGCTGAAGAAGCCCGGCAGTCGTCTCAAGGCGCTGGACGCGCTGCTGGCCTGCCAGGATCGGATGGCGGAGCGTGGCGACTGGTACCAACAGCGTTTCGGCTTCAGGCCGGCCTTCCGCGCGGTGCTGCACGGCGGCCCGGTGGTGGCGGGAGAGTGCGGCGAGAGTCACTTGCAGATCATGCTGCTGGGCGAGGTCTTGAACGCCACCGCTCGTATCGAGGCAGAGGCCAAGGCCCGGAAGCTGGCTGTCCTTGCCTCAGCCGCGGCCTTGGCAGACACGGCCCTGCCGCCAGGCCTGGCCAAGACCAGCGTTGGGCCAATTGCCCTGCGCGGTCTCAGCCAGCCTGTCGCGCTCTTCTCCCTAGAACGCGCGTGCTAGAAGTTAACCTTGTCCCCGCCCTTCAGGCTCAAGATCTCACGCGCCTCGTCTGGCGTGGCGACATCCAGCGACAGGCCCTCGATGAGCGAGCGGACGATCCGCACCTGCTCGGCATTGGTCTCGGCCAGCTTGCCGGCACCGGCCCAGAGTGAATCCTCTAAGCCCACGCGCACGTTGCCGCCCATGGAGGCTGAGAGCGCGGCGATCGGCATCTGGTTACGGCCGGCACCCAGCACCGACCAGTGATAGTCCTCGCCGAAGAGGCGGTCGGCGGTGCGCTTCATGTGGATGACGTCTTCAGGATGGCCGCCGATGCCGCCCAGGATGCCGAAGACCGACTGCACGAAGAGCGGCGGCTTGATGATGCCGGCATCCAGGAAATAGGCCAGGTTGTAGAGGTGACCGATGTCATAGCACTCGCACTCGAAGCGCGTGCCGTTATCGGCACAGGTCCGCAGGATGTGCTCGATGTCGGCGAAGGTGTTCTTGAAGAGGCTGGAGCGGCTGCCTTCCAGATGCTCGCGCTCCCACTCATGCTTGAACTCCTTGAAGCGGTTCAGCATGGGGAAGAGGCCGAAGTTGATCGAGCCCATGTTGAGCGAGGCAACCTCTGGCGCGAAGTGGGCGGCGGGGCGCATGCGCTCCTCAACCGACATGGTGGGGCCGCCACCGGTCGTGATGTTCATCACCGCACCCGTGGTCTGCTTGATGCGCGGCAGGAACTGATCGAAGAGCGCTGGGTCCTGGCTGGGGCGCCCGGTCTCCGGATCGCGGGCATGAAGATGGATGATGGAGGCCCCAGCCTCAGCCGCGCCGATGGCCGATTCAGCGATCTCGTTGGGCGTCACCGGCAGATGCGGTGACATGGAGGGCGTGTGGATCGATCCGGTGATCGCACAGGTGATGATGACTTTGCGCTTGGTGGCCATGGCGTCCTCTAGTCGTTGTTCTTCTGGAACTGGTCTTCTTGTGCCGCGTCCGTCGGGCTTTTGCCAGCCCGTCCTTCCCGATCGGTCTGTCGGAGAAAGCAATCAGCCGCTGAGCGAGATTTGCGACAGGGCCGTCATTAAGAGAAACAAGAGGCCCATAGCGCCTAGAACAGCAAAGCCGGCGAGCAGTCGATTGCGCTGCCAGAGCACCATGGTGCGCTCGCCGAAAGCCATGACCAGCGCGGCCAGGCCATAGTAGCGCAGGCCCCGCGAGATGAAGGTCGCAACCAGGAACAAGACGATCGAGTAGCCGGCCGCGCCTGCTCCCAACATGGCGATCTGGAAGGGGATCGGAATGAAGCCCACAGCGATGATCGCCCAGAAACCGTAATCGTCGAAGAGCGCGACGTAGGCGGCAAAGTCCTCCGTCCAGCCGAACTGTTCGATCAGCAGCAGCCCGACGGTTTCCATGAAGAGGGCGCCCACGGCATAGCCCAGCAAGGCCCCAGCGATGCAGCCCGCCAGGGTCACGGTCGCAATGGTCATGGCCTGACGGCGATGCGCCAGCATGTAGGGCACCAGGACGATCTCGATGGCAAAGGGCAAGATCGTGCTCTCCAGCAAGCTGAAAGTGAAGAGAATGCTGTAGCCCCGCAAGGAGGGTGCAAGTTGCCGGTTGAGCCAGGCAATGGAACGCTCAAAACGAGCCACGGTCACTCCTTGCGGCAGACAAAAGGGGGAGGCCTTGCCACCAGTCTGCCAATCTCGGACTTCATAAGGCCAGCGAGAGGGGTTAGTCTCTGGCCCAAATCAATGGCCACTTCGGCCTCGGCGCAGACAAGCACCAAAGGGAAGGATTGACGAGATGTCACAGGTCGCCCCACACCTGGATTGCCGCGGTGTCCCCACCTCTTGCCAGGATGCTGGCCTGCTCGCGGCCTTAGAGCCCCTCCTGGAAGACAACCTGACCTTCCGCGGCGATCCGGTCGCCGGCGTGGACAAGCTCTTGGAGGCCCATCCCGACTTCATCATGGGCCACATCTTCAAGGCCGCCCTGCTGACCCAGGCGATGGAGACGCGGATCTACGACAGCATGCTCACCAGCCTGCAGACGGCCGAGGCGCTGTGGGACCAAGCACACCCGCGCGAGCAAGGCCACATGCGCGCGCTGAGAGCCTGGGTGGAGGGCGACTTCTTCGGCGCCGTACAGCGCTGGGAGGAAGTGCTGGTCACCTACCCCCTCGACCTGCTGGCGCTGGAGATGGTGCACCTGACCGACGTGCTGCTGGGCGATGTCGTCGGACAGCGTGACTCCGTAGCCCGCGTCTTCCCGCTGTGGGACGAGTCGATCCCCGGCTACGAGTTCGTGCTGGGCTTCTACTCCTTCGGCCTGGAGGAAAACCGCGACTTTGCCGATGCCGAGGAGCATGGCCGCCGCGCGCTCGCCATGCGTCCGGGCCACCCCTACGCCATCCACGCCGTCGTGCACGTCATGGAGATGCAGGGCCGTCAGTCGGGCGGCATCTGGTTCATGACCAGCCGGCAAGACGATTGGGCCCATTCCAACTTCCGCAATCACCTCTGGTGGCATCTGGCCTTGCTGCACCTGGATCTGCAGCAGACCGACCGGGTCCTGGAGATCTATGACCAGCACCTGCGCTCTGGCGACATGCAGGGCGATAAGTACGAGGAGTTGGACGCCGCCGCCCTGCTCTGGCGGTTGAAGCTCTTGGACGTCCCGGTCGGCGATCGCTGGCAAGAGCTGGCGGACAAGTGGGAAGGCTCTGCGGAAGACACGCTCTACGCCTTCAACGACGTCCACGCGATGATGTGTTTCGTCTCCGCCGGTCGGAGTGATCTGGCCGAGCGCTTGCTGAACGCCAACGAGCGCTACTGCGAGCATGCCAACGACGCCAATGTCGCCATGAGCCGCGAGATGGGCATCCCCTTCCTGCGCGCCCTGCAGGACTTCGCCAACGAGGACTACAGCGCCTGTGTCGAGCGCCTGGTGCCGGTACGCTACCGCACGCATCGGCTGGGCGGCAGCTTCGCACAGCGCGACATCATCGGCTGGACCCTGCTGGAGGCAGCCCTGCGCGACGGGCGGCACGACTTGGCCCTGGCCTTGGCGCATGAGCGCTGCGGGGTGAAGCCCTCCAGCCCGCAAAACTGGACCCTGGTGGCCCGCGCCCACAAGGGATTGGGGGCAGAGACCCGCGCTGCCCAGGCGGAAGCCCGCTGCCGCTCGCTCATCGCTGCCTAAGCCACCAGCCTCATGGAACTGCGGCCGCTGCGCAGCCTGGTGGCGATCGCCGACCAGGGCAGTTTCGCCGCCGCCGCCGATCGGCTGGGCCTCACCCAATCGGCGATCAGCCTGCAGATCAAGGCGCTGGAAGAGCAACACGGCCAGACTCTTTTCGACCGCAGCCACCGCCCGCCGATTCTGACCGAGGCCGGGCGCCAGCTGGTCGTTGAGGCCCGGCATATCCTGGTTCTCTATGACCGCCTCTTCGCGCGCGGCGATGCCGTGGTGGCAGGGGAACTCACTCTGGGCGCCGTCCCGACAGCCCTAGGGAGCATCCTGCCGCCGGCCTTGGCGGCCTTGCGGGCGCGCCATCCGCAGCTTGCCATTCGCGTGACCAGCGGCCTCTCGGAGGAGTTGGCCAGCCAGCTGCGTGGCGGCGGGCTGGACGGGGCCTTGGTCTCCGACCCGCAGCACCTGCCCGAGGGCCTGGACGCTCACGAAGTGCAGCGCGATCCGCTAGTCGTCATCGCGCCGCCGGAAACCGAGGGCGCGACGGACCTTGAGATTTTACAACGTAACCCCTTCATCCAGTTCAGCCGCCGCGCCTGGGCAGGCGAGCAGATCGACAGGGCCTTGCGCGAGCGCGGGCTGACCCTGACGCCGGCCATGGAGATCGATTCGCTGGACGCCATCATCGCCATGGTCCGCCACCGCCTCGGAGTCTCCGTCGTTCCCCTGCCTTTCGGCCGCCGCCCAGAAGATCTGGGACTGCGTGCCCTGGCCTTTGGCCGCCCTGCCCTCTACCGCAGCCTGGTCGTGCTGCAGCCTTCAGAAAGCCCCAAAACCCTGTTGTTGCGCACGCTGCGCGACGCCCTGACCGCGGTCGTCAGCGGCCGTGCTGGGCTAACTTAAGTTTTTCTCAAGATCCTGGTTAAAATTCCTCGCTTTCTTTGGGTGGAATAGCGACGATATAAGGTCTCACGTCAGCGTGAGGGCTGCGCGAGCAGCCGTTCAAGGAAGGAAGCCGCCATGTTCGACCTCTCCCCGGACCAGCTTGAGCTGCAAAGCCGCGCCCGCCGCTTCGCCAAAGAGGTCTGCGCGCCCAAGGCGGCAGAGGTCGATCGCACGGAAGCCTATCCTTGGGATGTGGTGGAAGCTCTGGCCAAGGCCGGCTTCTTCGGCATGACCATCCCGAAGAGCCTGGGCGGACAGGGCCGCAGCTACCTCGACACGGTGCTGGTGATCGAGGAGATGGCCAAGGTCTGCGGCATCAGCGGGCGCATCATCGTGGAAGGCAACATGGGCGCGCTCGGCGCCATCCTGCGCTATGGCACGCCTGAGCAGCAGCGGCTGGCGGCCGATCTGGTGCTCTCCGGCGACAAGCCCGCGATCTGCATCACAGAGCCCGATGCCGGCAGTGCTGCGACCGAGATGTCCTCCACCGCGATAAAGCAGGGCGACCGCTATGTCCTGAACGGCACCAAGCATTGGATCACCGGCGGCGGCGTCTCCAAGCTGCACCTCATCTTCGCGCGGGTCATGGACAAGGGCCAAGACCTGGGCATCGGCGGTTTCATCGCCATCCGTGGCCAGGACAGCGGGCTGGAGATCGGCGCGCGGGAGCCCGCCATGGGCCTGCGCGGTATTCCGGAGACCCAGGTGCACCTGCGCAACCTGAGCCTGCCGGCTGACCGCCTGCTGCTGCCGCCAGAGGGCCTGAAGCGCGGGTTCGCCAGCCTGATGGACGCCTACAACGCCCAACGCGTCGGCGCCGGCACGGTGGCCTTGGGCATCGCCCAGGGAGCCTATGAGACCGCGCTCGCCTTCGTGCAGGAGCGCCAGCAGTTCGGTCGCCCCCTGGCCGAGTTCCAGGGCCTGCAGTGGATGCTGGCGGACATGCGCATCGCGCTGGACGCTGCCCGCATGCTGGTCTGGCGCGCGGCCGATTCGGCCCGCCATTCGGAGGCCGGCTTCCCCGATCCCCTGCTGGCAGCGGAGTCGAAGATCCTGGCGGCTGAAACGGCGGTGAAGGTGACCAACGACGCCCTGCAGCTGCACGGCGCTATGGGCTATTCGCGCAACCTGCCGCTGGAGCGCATGCTGCGCGACGCACGCATGTTCACCATCGGCGGCGGCACTGCGCAGATGCTGCGCAATCTGGTCGCCGGCAAGATCCTGGACATGAAGATGCCGCAGACCCGCGACGGTTACGCGCGGCTGGCAGCGAAGGCCATCGCTCCCCTGCCCGCCGCTGCGGAGTAGTCCGCCCTACGCCGGTAGCGGCTCTAGCGCCTTCCAGGTCTTCTTTCCGACCTTACCGTCAACGCCCAGGCCCTTGGCGGCCTGAAAAGCTCTGACCGCCGCTTCGGTCTTACCGCCGAAGTGGCCGTCGATGGCGCCGGGCGAGAAGCCGGCAGCGGCCAGTGCACGCTGCAGCAAAGCAACCGATTCACCTACATCGTCGCGGCTGAGCAAGGGGCGTTGCGGCAGGCCGCCTAGCGCTGCCAAGGCCCGCGCGGTGCGGTTGCGCCGGTCGGCCAGGCCGTGCGTCCCGCCGTTCACGATGCGGGTCACCATCTCGACATTGTCTTCGTCCGCCCACTCCAGCGCGGTGCGGCCGGAACGGCTGCGGCTGGCGAGGTAGGTCGCGGCGATCAGCCAGGCCGGTCCCGGCTCGGCTGCCTGATCCGGGTTCTCCAGCAGATCCAGCCCAATGCGCTGGCCGAAGGTCTTGTAGTTGTCCTTACCGGTCAACTGCAGGTAGCCCCGCCCCCGGTAGCGGAAGCCATCGCCTGACTGCGGGCTGCCGTTACCCATGCGGTTGGCATAGACCTTGTTGGCCATGGCCTCGGAGTTGCGCAGGAACTGGCTCGCCTCGCTGAGGCCGGAGAAATGCCGCGGGAAGATCGCAATCACCCGTTCTGCCGTCGTGTAGAAGAGCGATTCCGACACCAAGGTAAAGCGCAAGGATTCGTGCGCGCACTGGCCGATCATGTGGGCCAGCCGCCGATCATTGTCCAAGGCGCCGGTGGCGGCCACGCCCCGCTGTACTGCCACGAGCCCCTTGATCGCGCCCTTAGGCGCATCCGGCGCGGCTGCCTTGATTGCTGCCTTGATATCCACCCTGCTGCTCCTCTCACCTTGACTGCGACAGGTCTGACGGTCTGTCACTTTTCTGTCATTCGGGTAGTGCAGCCTCTCCTTTTCGTGGCTGTCAAGACCTCTGCGCCTATCAGCGGCCCTCCCTCGGCTGCGGCGCAACCGGCCTGCCTCTCTCCTCGCTCTCTTCCACGCGATCGCGGATCTCTAGAATGCGATAGAGTGCGGAGGAGAGCGTGACGACGTCACCCACCGTTGTTCGGCCAAGATCAGTGTGGCGGAACTGGTCTAAGAGATAGAGTTCGGCACGATCGCCCTCCTCCCCGTTCACCGCGGCGGCCAGCGCCAAGCTTTCCGTGTAGGGGATCACGCTGTCCTGCTTGCCGTGGATCAGGATCAACTCCGGCCCCGGTCCGCTCAAGTCCTGGTTCGAGAGGTCGAGGGCCGCCATCTCTTGCTTGATCCTCTCCGGCAAGGATTCGCGCAGGCCGGGCGCTGCATCCGGGTCTTCGTTCTCGATAAAGGCCAGAACCGCCAAACCCTCCGGTCCCAAGGTGGCTGTCAGGTCGGTGATGTCAGCCTCTGGGTCGCGTATGCGGCGCTGGGCGATACGCTGCAGCAGGCGTTGGTCCTGCGGGTCGGAGAGCCGGCTGGCGTTGGAATGTGCGAAGATCCAAGTGCCGAAACTGTCCGGCTCGTTGAAGCGCCAGCGGTCGCTGTCCCGCCGTCGAAAGGCACCGGTGGTGAAGTAGGTCGCCACCCGCTCGCTGGAGTGATAACCGCCAAGCGCCACCATGAAGTCCACGCGCTGCTCTAGGTCCGGCTGTTCCAAGGCCAGCATCAGCGGGCCGACGGCATAGGAGAGACCGAAAGCGCCCAAAGGCTGCTCCGGCTCCAGCAGCCGGTCCAGGTAGCGCAGGGAATCCGCCATGACCTCAGCGTCGCTGGCCGAGACCTGCTGGCGGCGCAGATTCTCGATCTCTGGCACCAACACCAGGAAGCCGGCATCCGCCCACCCCGCAGCAAAGGCGATGACGCGGGGATCGTCCCGGCCATTGGGGCTGGCGCCGGGCAGCAGCATCAGGCCTGCCTGGCTGGGCGCAGCAGGGTTGCGGTAGAGATCGCCAGCCCGCGGGCCGCCCTCCCCCTCAAAGCGGATCGCCCAGCGGTCGATGCCCTCTGGATGCTCGCCGCCGGCAAGAGAGCTCAGCAGATTGACCGATTCGATTGATCGGCTGGGCGCGCAAGCTGCCACGAGGGCGATCAGAGGCAGCAGCAGAAGGATTGAGAGAGGTTTCACCATGGTTCAACAGCCTGACTACATCTTTAACGTGTTTCTTATTTCATACTACGCGCTATAAGAGACGGTGACGAGACGGCAATAGGGCCAAAGAGAGGCAAGAGAGCACCAGGCGCCCTTGACCAAAAAGCCGTGCTGCAGGCAGGGATGAAAGCATGATAACACCTCCGGCCACAGAGTCTCTCGCAAGTCTACGACAGGGCGGCAAGGCAGCGCTTGCCACAGCCTTGGCCGAACTGGAGCGTGCCAGCGAGGCGCCGGCGGTCCTGTCACTTCTGGGCGAGGCCTGGACCTTGAGCGCCGCGGGCGGGGGCGCGCATGTCCTGGGCATCACCGGTCCGCCAGGCGTGGGCAAGTCGACCTTGACCGGGGCGCTGCTGAAAGCTGCCCGTCGGCAGGGCAAGCGGGTCGCAGTGCTGGCCATCGATCCCTCGTCGCGGATCAGCGGCGGGGCGCTCTTGGGCGACCGCTTGCGGGTGATGAGCCCGGCGGGCGACCCCGACTGCTTCGTGCGTTCCATGGCGGCCAGGCGGCGGCTGGGCGGTCTGGCGGACGAGGCTTTCCCGGCCATCACCCTCTTGCGTGCGCTCTTTGACCTGGTCCTGGTCGAGACCGTCGGTGTCGGCCAGTCGGAAACCGATGTGGCCGATATGACCGACACGGTGGTCTTTTGCGTGCAGCCGGCCTCTGGCGATGCAGTCCAATTCATGAAGGCTGGCATCATAGAGATCCCGCACATCGCGGTGGTCACCAAGGCCGATCTGGGTGCTGCAGCGGAGCGAGCGCTGGCCGACCTCAAGGCCGCCGTCAGCCTGAGCCAACCCGCCCAGGGCTGGAAGGTGGCCTGCCTCGCGCTGGCAGCCCAGAGAAGCGGTGCGGCGGAGGAGCTGCTGGACCTTGCCGAACAACACCGCGTTCACCTGCAAGAGACTGGGAGCCTGAGCAGGACGCGCCTAAGCCAAGGCCAGAACTGGCTCTCCACGGCCATTCGCAGTGACTACGGCAGCCGCGGCCTGGCACGCGTCACTGCACAGCTCGGGGCCGCCGGCCCTTCCCCCTTCGCTGATCTCGCGAGCCTCCGTGCGAAGCTCGAAGACCGCGCCTAAGCGGCGAGGAGCCGCCTTTCAGTTCCCGCAGTGTTGAGACCAAAAATCAGTTGAAATGCCTCCACATGCATGTTCTGTCTGTATATCTCTGACGGGTTACTGCTTACTGCGAGTCATTGTCCTGCATCTTTTGGTGCTTTGCGGTAACGCCTGCTAGTTGCAACCCCGCGTTCCAATGAGCAGGAAGCAGGACAAGGGCGCTCTTCTCGATATGGAGGTCTGTTGTCATGCCGGTCTACGTTGGAACCCCGGGCGAAAACAGCACCATTACGGGCTCTTCGCTGGACGATCAGATCTATGGCCTCAGCGGCGATGATACGCTGACGGGTCTCAGGGGGAACGACAGTCTCTACGGCGGCTCTGGAAATGACGGAGCCCTCTACGGTGGCAGCGGCCGCGACACGCTACTGGGTCAAGACGGCGGAGACCTCTCGCTCGTCGGCGGTAGCGGTGATGACACACTAAATGGCGGTACCGGAAGTGACATTTTGTTCTTCGGTGGCGATGGCAAGGACCTGCTCCTTGGCGGCCCTGGCAAGGACTTGCAGCTGCGCGGCGACTCAGGCGACGACACGATCCTCGGCGGTGAACTTTCGGATATCTTGCTTTATGGCGGACCTGGGGATGACACTGTTTCAGGGAACAATGGGGCAGACCTCGGTTTGTTTGGCGGCAATGGGGACGATCGTCTTGACGGCGGCGCAGACAGCGACAGCGGGTTTATAGGCGGAAGCGGGAGCGATCATCTCTCAGGCGGCGCCGGCTTCGACGGTGACTTCTACGGTGGCACCGGCGACGATTCGATCTACGGCGGCTCCGGATACGATCAAGCCATGATAGGGAACAGTGGGGTCGACAGCATCTTCGGCGGTAGCGGAAAGGATGCTGGCTTCCTTGGTAACTCCGGGAGCGACCTGATAGACGGCGGAGATGGCAACGACTTTGCCGCCTACGGCGGCGATGGCAGTGACATCCTACGCGGAGGGAGCGGTGACGATCTTAGATTAGAAGGCGGTAGTGGCAACGACACCATCGAACTAAACTCAGGCGACGACGACCTTGTCTTCGGCGACAGCGGCGCCGACATCATTGAAGCAGGTCTGGGTGACGACAACGACATCTTCGGCGGTGACAGGAATGATACCTTGGCCGGCGGATCGGGCTGGGACAAGGACTTCTACGGTGGTCTCGGTGACGACCGGCTCTATGGCGGTTCCGGAGAAGACGCCTCTTTCAGAGGCGGTGAAGGCCCCGATACCGTCTTCGGTGATGATGGAGAGGACAAGGGGTTATACGGCGGTTCAGGAAATGACAGCGTTTTCGGCGATCTAGCAGCTGACAGGTGGCTCTACGGTGACGAGGGAAGCGATGTCATCTCAGGCGGGCTAGGAAACGACGGCTCTCTGCTCGGCGAGGAGGGAGTCGATACCCTGGCCGGGGATTCCGGTTCGGACTATGCCTTCTTTGGCGGTCTTTCCGTGGACACCCTGTTCGGTGGCTCAGGTAAGGACACCTTTCTTTACGGCGACGAGGGCAGTGACCGCATCTACGGCGAGGTCGAGCGTGACCGCCGCCTTTATGGTGGAAGCGGCAGCGACCAAATCTTCGGCGGCCTGGATCTCGACTTCTATCTGAAGGGCGAGAGCGGTCTTGACCGGATCTTCGGCGGTGGCGCGCGGGATGCCTATCTGGAAGGTGGAGCAGGCGACGATACTCTCTCCGGTGATAGCGGCAACGATATCTCGCTACTGGGGCAAGGCGGCCTCGACTCGCTGGTTGGAGGCAGCGGCAGTGATCGCTACCTCTTTGGCGGCGCCGATAGCGACGTGGTGGCCGGCGGATCAGGCGACGACCTGCGCCTCTATGGTGATGGGCAAAGCGATACAGTGACCGGTGGTGAGGGCGACGACAGCTTCCTCTTCGGCGGCGATCAGACCGACCGGCTCTACGGTGGTGGCGGCAACGACCGCAGCCTCTTCGGCGGCAGCAATGCCGATTTCGTTTACGGCGGCGACGGCGACAACAAGCAGCTGAACGGCGATAGCGGCACCGACCGGGTCTTCGGCAACAGTGGCGACGATGGGCTCTTCGGCGGCGAGGGTGACGACAGCCTCTTCGGCGGCATCGGAACCGACATCCTGACCGCTGGCAGCGGCAGCGACAGCTTGGACGGCGGTGAGGGTGCCGACCGCATGATCGGCGGGACCGGCGACGACCTCTTCTTCGTCGACGTTCTGGGCGACGACGTGCGCGAGGATGCCGGCGGCGGCAGCGACCGGGTTATTGCCTCGGTCAGCGGCTACACCTTGGCGGAGAACATTGAGGTCTTGAGCAATGCCCAGGATGGCGTCTCCCGTCAGCTCTTCTCCTCCTCCGGCGGGGCGACTGTCATCGGTAACTCGGGCCAAGACTTGCTGATCGGACAGGGCTCGGCCGATACCCTTTTCGGCGGCTTAGCCGACGACACGCTCGAAGGTGAGTCTGGTAACGACCGCCTGGAAGGGCGCTCCGGTGCTGACACCATGGTGGGTGGCCTGGGGGCGGACTTCCTGAATGGCCAAGGCGACGAGGATATCCGCGATTTGATTGAGGGCGGCAGCGGGGCGGACTTGCTGCTCTTCAACAATAACGACTCCCTCTTCGGCGGATCGGGTGATGACATCTTTGCCCTCAACGGAGACGAAACCGGAGAGACCCTAGGCGGCGGAACGGTGGTAGCCCTGGCTGTCATTGAGGACTTCGAGAGCGCCCTCTTCAACGGCTCCAGCAGTCAGGACACCTTGGCCTTCGCGCAAGGCTTGCTGACGGGAACCTTCACCTATGTTGAGGGCGCGGCCTTCAGCGGCGGAGGCAATTCCGAGGCGCGCTTCGATGCCGGCTTGGGCCAGGTGGAGATTGATTCCGACGGCGACGGCACCTTGGACATGGCAGCGCAGATGACCGGCATGACCTTGGCCAGCCAGCTCACCGCCAACGATTTCCTCTGGACCTAAGACAGCTACCTTTCCGCTTATCAGGAAACTGCAGGCAGAGGGTTAAGGACCGCATGAGCGCCACGGCGGGCGAGCGCGACTGCCCATTTACCGCTGACGTGCAAAAAGCGATTCACTTGCCAATCTTTCCCGCAATGATACCCGCATAAATCAGTTGAAATTATCGCGCAAAACATGTTTGTTCCCGGCTCAGTATCGTGGGTTACTGCTTTCTGTAAGTTATTATCTTGCGTCTTTACAGATGTTTGCTGGTAATACCTTCTGGGTGCAGACCTCAGCGAGCCGAGAAAGCCGGACAGGGCAGGTCTACTGACCGTCGAGATGGAGTGATAGAACCATGGCAGTCTTCATTGGCACCGCAGATCAGAACAGCACCATTACCGGCACCTCGCTGGCAGATACCATCTATGGTGTCACAGGCGACGACACGCTCTCTGGCGTTAGCGGAAACGATACGCTCTATGGCGGTGACGGCGCCGACAGCCTGATTGGTGGGCCTGGCGACGACCGCTTCTTTGGCGGATCTGGTGCCGACGTTCTTGAAGGCGGCGACGACGGCGACTCCGAGTTTCGGGGAGGTTCGGCCAAAGACACGATTTTCGGCGGATATGGTGACGACTACGACCTCTACGGTGGCGCCGGCGATGACAGTATCTTCGGCGATTCTGGCAACGAAAACTTCCTCATTGGCACGGGCGGGAACGACCTGCTCGACGCCGGATCGGGCGACGACGGTGATATCTACGGCGGCAGCGGCAGCGACCTGCTCTTCGGCGACGAGGGTGACGACTACGATCTTTACGGTGGATCTGGAAACGACAGTGTCTACGGTGGCTCTGGACCGGACGTCTTCCTCTACGGTGATGACGGCGACGATTTGGTGGCCTCCGACACGGGCGATGACGGTACCCTCCTCGGCCGATCCGGCGCGGACATCCTCCAGGCAGGCGACGGCAATGATTCCTACCTTTTCGGTGGTCCTGGAGCTGATACCTTGGAGGGCGGCGACGGTGACGACACCTTCCTCAACGGTAGCCAGGCAGATGACCTCATCTATGGCGGTACCGGTAACGACACCAGCCTCTACGGCGGGGCCGGAAACGACAGCATCTTCGGGGGGTCTGGTGGCGAGCGCCGTCTTTCCGGTGGCGATGGGGATGACAGATTGGAGGGCGGTTCCGGCGACGATCGCCAGATGTTCGGCGATTCAGGGAACGACCGCGTCTACGGAGGCACCGGTACCGACGCCGACCTTCGTGGCAGAACTGGCGCGGACAGGCTCTTCGGCGGGGCCGGCGATGACTCGCTCTTTGTCGGAGACGAAGGCGACGACCGGATCTACGGTGGCGATGGCAGCGACACCAACCTCTTCGGCGGTCTAGACAACGACCTAATCGAAGGCGGTGCGGGCGCAGACTACGAGTTCATTGGCGGGTCTGGCGCGGATACCCTGCGCGGTGGCGATGGCGACGACTACGACCTCTACAGCGGCACTGGCAACGACAGGGTCTACGGTGGATCGGGTAACGACCTGTGGCTCTACGGCAGCGCCGGCGACGACCTCTTGGATGCCGGGACTGCCAATGACGGACGGCTCTTCGCAGGCACAGGCGCCGACCTGCTCTACGGCGGAGATGGAGACGACTACGACCTCTACGGCGGTTCCGGCATCGACAGCGTCTATGGTGGGTCTGGCAGCGATACCTTCCTCTATGGTGATGCCGGTGACGATCTGGTAGATGCTGGGTCTGGAAGCGACTTTGACATCTTGGGGGGGTCCGGTGCCGATATCCTTGAAGGCGGCGCCGGAGGCGACACGAACTTTCGCGGTGAATCTGGCAAAGACTCCCTCTTCGGCGGTTCTGGAGACGACTACGACCTCTTTGGGGGTGCCGGCGATGACCGGGTCTTTGGCGATTCTGGGCGCGAGCTCTTCCTCCACGGCAGCGGCGGCGACGACGTTCTTGCCGGCGGATCCGGTGACGATGGCTTGTTCTATGGCGGTACCGGAAGCGACACCTTCTACGGCGGCGCGGGTGAGGACGGAGATTTCTACGGCGGTTCCGGAAATGATACCCTCTCCGGTGGCTCCGGAGCAGATGCCTACCTCCGCGGAGAAGCCGGCGATGATCTGATCGCGTCTGATGCAGGTGATGATGAGCTTCTCTTTGGTGGCTCCGGGGCGGACACACTCCAGGCAGGCGATGGAAACGACTCCTATGTCTTTGGTGGCCTCGGCGAGGATGCTTTGGAGGGCGGCGACGGTGACGATGTCAGTCTGATCGGGGGCGATGAAGTCGACATCATCGACGGTGGTACCGGCAACGACACTTTCCTCTTCGGCGGGGCTGGGAACGACAGCGTCTACGGGGGTTCCGGAAGAGACGTTTCTCTGCTCGGTGATGAGGGCGACGACCTCGTAGATGCCGGAACGGGCAACGACGAGAGCCTGGTGGGCGGCAGCGGTGCTGATACCCTCCGTGGTGGTGACGGCGCTGACCGCCGGCTCATTGGCAACAGCGGCGACGACCTGCTGGATAGCGGTTCCGGTAATGATGGCTATGTCTTCGGTGAGTCTGGCAGCGACCGTCTCTACGGCGGCGCCGAAACCGACTTCGACCTCTATGGCGGCAGCGGTGCCGACAGCGTCTATGGCGGCGACGGTGACGATGACGTCTTGGCCGGCGATGATGGCGACGACATTCTCGACGGCGGTGCCGGTGACGATTCCGTCTTTTATGGTGGGTCTGGCATCGACACCCTCTACGGACGCGATGGCGAGGATTCGACGCTGCGGGCCGGCGCCGGTGACGACAGCCTTTTCGGTGGCTCCGGAGACGACTACCTGCTCTATGGCGATGCCGGAGCCGACATCCTGGACGGTGGTGCCGATGACGACGTCGAACTGTTCGGCGGATTAGGCGCCGATACGCTCTTCGGCAACTCTGGCAATGACGAGGCACTCTTCGGCGACGAAAGTAATGACAGCGCTTACGGTGGCTCCGGCAATGACAGGTTCATTGAGGGGGGTGACGGCGAAGATCTGATAGATGGTGGATCTGGCGCCGATTATGACCTCTTCGGGGGTTCCGGTGCAGACGTGCTTGAGGGTGGCGCCGGTGACGACACCAGGCTGCGGGGTAACTCAGGCAAAGACACCATCTTCGGCAGCTCTGGTGCTGACTACGACCTCTTTGGTGGTGCTGGCGATGACAGCGTCTTTGGCGGCTCAGGTGAAGAGAACTTCCTCTACGGCAGCGGCGGTGACGACCTCTTGGATGCCGGTACAGGCGGCGACGGGGACATCTACGGCGGTACCGGCAGCGATCTGCTCTACGGCGGCGACGGTGATGACTATGACCTTTACGGTGGATCTGGAAACGACAGTGTCTACGGCGGGTCAGGAAATGATATCTGGCTCTATGGTGACGCCGGTGACGATCTCGTGGCGTCGGGGACTGGCGATGACGAGAGCCTAGTCGGCGACTCTGGCGCTGATACCCTAGATGCGGGCGACGGTAACGACTCCTACCTCTTTGGCGACGATGGCGATGATACGGTCTCTGGGGGCTCCGGCGTCGACGCAGATCTCTTTGGTGGACTGGGCAATGACGTCATCTATGGCGGTACCGGCGGCGAGACGGGCCTCTTCGGTGACAGTGGTAACGACGATCTGCGCGGTGGCGATGGCAACGAAGAAGGGCTCTTAGGCGGCAGTGGCGATGACACGATCTCCGGCGGAGCTGGCTTTGACGGCTTCCTCTACGGTGGCAGCGGTGCGGACCTCATCTATGGCGGTGAGGGTTTCGACGGTTATCTGATCGGCGAGAGCGGGAATGACTCGATCTTTGGCGGCGGCGACAAGGATGTCTTCTTGTTCGGCGGTGCTGGCGATGACGAGATCGCCGGCGGCGACGGGAACGACGGCCTGGTTTTCGGCGATACTGGCAGCGATACCTTCTTCGGCGGCGATGGTCGGGAGTTCGGTGCCTACGGCGGTAGCGGCAACGATACCCTGAACACAGGCTCCGGCGACGACGAGGGGGTGTTCGGCAACGACGGTGACGACAGGATCGATCTTGGTGAGGGCGATGATGACAATGCCTTCGGTGGTACCGGGAACGACGTTCTGATCGGCGGATCCGGCGCGGATGACGATCTCTACGGGGATGCCGGGGACGACCGCTTGTACGGCGGTGTTGGGGACGACGCCTCCTTCGAAGGCGGCGAGGGTGCCGATACCATCATTGGCGGTGACGGCGACGACGATGAGTTCTATGGCGGCGCGCAGGTTGATACCATCATAGGTGGGTCGGGCGCGGATGATGACCTCTTCGGCGGTGCCGGCGATGACCGTATCTACGGTGATGTGGGCGACGATGGTTCGCTCTATGGCGGCATCGGAAACGACTACATCAGTGGCGGGCTCGGGGGCGATGATTCCCTCCTCGGTGACAGCGGCATCGACACCTTGGATGGCGGTGAAGGGGACGACGCAATCTTCTATGGCGGCTCCGGCGCTGACATCCTCTATGGTGGCGAGGGTGATGACTACGACCTCTACGGCGGCGAGGAAAACGACAGGATCTATGGCGGATCAGGTGATGACTACTGGCTCTATGGCAGTGGTGCGGATGACCTACTAAGCGGCGGTACAGGTAACGATTCCCTGTTCTATGGTGGGTCTGACAGCGACACCCTTGAGGGCGGCGACGGAGCCGACATCGACCTCTATGGTGGCTCGGGCGATGATAGCGTCTTTGGTGGCACAGGAGACGACACCTGGCTCTATGGCGATACCGGAAACGACAGCGTCTCCGGTGGTCAGGGCGACGATGCCTCGCTGCTCGGCGCAGAGGGCGCCGATACGCTCTCGGGTGACTCCGGTGCGGACTACGCCTTCTTCGGCGGCCTGGCCGAGGACAGCTTGCTCGGTGGGTCGGGGAAAGACACCTTCCTCTACGGTGATGCTGGCGATGATCAGATCTTTGGCGGGGAGGAGCGCGACCGCCGCTTCTACGGAGGCAGCGGCAGCGACCTGATCTACGGAGGGGGCGACCAGGACTTTTACATGCAGGGTGACAGCGGTGCCGACCAGATCTTCGGTGGTTCTGCACGCGACGCCTATCTGGAAGGCAGGGCTGGCGACGACACGATTGCCGGCGATACTGGTAACGACATCTCGATCTTGGGTCAGGGTGGTCTTGATACCATCCTTGGCCAGGGCGGCAGCGACCGCAACCTCTACGGCGGTGCCGGCGATGACATCGTGTCAGGTGGATCAGGGGATGACCTGCGCCTCTACGGGGACGGCCAGGCCGACACTGTCGATGGTGGCCTGGGCAACGACCGCTTCCTCTTCGGCGGTGATCAGACGGACCGGGTCTATGGTGGTGGCGGCAACGACCGCAGCCTCTTCGGTGGCTCAAACGCAGACTTCGTCTACGGCGGTGACGGGAGCGACAGGCAGCTCTTCGGCGATAGCGGCAAAGACCGGGTCTTCGGCGACGAAGGTGACGATGGTCTCTTCGGCGGCGAGGGTGACGATAGCCTCTACGGCGGCATCGGAACCGACATCCTGACCGCTGGCAGCGGCAGCGACAGCTTGGACGGCGGTGAGGGTGCCGACCGCATGATCGGCGGGACCGGCGACGACCTCTTCTTCGTCGACAATCTGGGCGACGACGTTCGCGAAGATGCCGGCGGTGGCAGCGATCGGGTCATCGCCTCAGTGAGCGGCTACACCTTGGCGGAGAACATTGAGGTCTTGGACAACGCGCAGGACGGCGTCTCCCGCCAGCTCTTCTCCTCCTCCGGCGGGGCGACAGTCATCGGCAACTCGGGCCAGGACTTGCTGATCGGACAGGGTTCGGCCGATACCCTTTTCGGCGGTCTGGCCGACGACACGCTGGAGGGCGAGGCCGGCGACGACCGCCTGGAAGGCCGCTCCGGTGCCGACACCATGATCGGTGGCCTAGGTGCCGACTTCCTGGTCGGACAGGGCGACGATGACATCCGCGATCTGATCCAGGGCGGCAGCGGGACGGATATCCTGCTCTTCAACAACAATGACTCTGTCTTCGGCGGCTCGGGCGATGACATCTTTGGCCTCAACGGTGACGAAACAGGGGAGACCCTGAGCGGCGGCACGGTGGTGGCCTTGGCCGTCATCGAGGACTTCGAGAGCAGCCTCTTCAACGGCTCCAGCAGTCAGGACACCTTGGCCTTCGCGCTAGGCCTGCTGACGGGGGCTTTCACCTATGTCGAGGGCGCGGCCTTCAGCGGCGGAGGCAATTCCGAGGCGCGCTTCGATGCCGGCTTGGGCCAGGTGGAGATCGATTCCGACGGCGACGGCACCTTGGACATGGCGGTGCAGATGACCGGCATGACCTTGGCCAGCCAACTCACCGCCAGCGACTTCCTCTGGACCTAGATCCGGGGATCTAGACCCGGGGATGCTGTGACCGTCTGGCCCCCCGCTGGCCAGGCGGTCAGGGCGCCGCCGTCACCTCAAGCCACTCTTGCAGCCGCGCTTTCGGGTCGTCCGCGCGCAGGACGTCGGTGACCACGCAGCAGCTGTCGGCGCCGGCGGCGAGGACACCCGGCGCGCGCGCGACCGTCAGGCCACCAATGGCGACCAGCGGCAGGTCGCCCAGGCGCTGCTTCCAGATGCCGATGCGGTCCAGCCCCTGGGGGTCCCACCGCATGGCCTTCAGGATGGTCGGGTAGATGGGTCCTAGCGCCACATAGTCGGGATCGAGGCTGAGCGCGCGTTCCAGTTCCCGCTTATCGTGGCTGGAGATGCCCAGCTTCAGACCACCGGCGCGGATGGCGGCCAGGTCGGCATCGTCCAGATCCTCTTGGCCCAGGTGCAGGTAGTCACAGCCCAGGTCCAAGGCGGCGCGCCAATAGTCGTTCACCACCAGCTGGCAGCCCGCCGCGGCGCAGAGGTCACGCGCCTTTGCGATCTCGGCCCGCACCACGGCGTCGGGCTGATCCTTCACGCGCAGCTGCACCAGCTTCACGCCCAGCGGCAGGAAGTCCTCCAGCCAGCCGGCCTGGTCGACGATGAGATAGAAGCGCGGGAAGGCTGCCACCTAGCCGCCCTCCGCCAGGCGCAGCGGCAGGCCGGCCAGGGGGGTGGAGGGGCTGGCCATGTCACGCGGCTCCATCGGCAGTGCCTGGTAGGCCGCCCGCCCTGCCTCGATGGCCTTGGCGAAGGCGCCGGCCATGGCAACGGGATCGCCAGCCTTGGCCACCGCGGTGTTCAGCAGCACGGCGTCATAGCCCAGCTCCATCGCCTCTGCGGCGTGCGAGGGCTTGCCGATGCCGGCATCGACGATCAGGGGCACATCGGGAAAGTGCGCCCGCAGGCTGCGCAGGCCATAGGGATTGTTGAGCCCCCTGCCCGTCCCGATCGGCGCGCCCCAGGGCATGAGGACCTGGCAGCCGGCCTCCAGCAGGGCCTCGGCCACCACCAGATCCTCGGTCGTGTAGGGGAAGACTTGAAAGCCGTCGGCGCTCAAGATCCGGGCCGCCTCGACCAGGCCGAAGGGGTCGGGTGCCAGGCTGTCCGGCTCGCCGATCACCTCCAGCTTGATCCAGGGCGTGTCGAAGAGCTCTCGGGCCATCTGAGCGGTGGTCACGGCCTCCTTCACGCTGTGGCAGCCGGCGGTGTTGGGCAGGACCTTCAGCGCTGCCTCGCGGATCAGGGCGGTCAAGACTGCGCTCTCCCCGCCCCCTGCGGTCTCGCGGCGCAAAGAGACGGTCACGATCTCCACCCCCGCAGCAGCGACTGAGCGGCGCAGCAGATCTGGTGAGGGGTAGAGGGCAGAGCCCAGCAGCAGACGGCTGGTGAGCGTCTCGTCATAGAGCCTAAGCGCCATGGTCCTAACCCCCTTGCATGGGCGCGACGATGTCCACCGCATCGCCGGGTTGAAGCTGGGTTTCGCTGCGCAGGCCCACACGGACGAAGGCACCGTTCACCGCGGTCGCCACCCGCTTCTCGCTGTAGCCCAGTTCGTCGAGCAGCGCCTTTAAGGTCGTGGCGGCCACCGCTTGCGCCTCCCCATTCACGGTGAGGCGTAAGGCGTGAGTCTGATCAGTCATGAACAAGCTCCGGATCGCTGTCTCCATCCAACAGCAGGGCCGCCGCCCGGCTAGCCAAGGCAGGCGCCACCAGGAACCCATGCCGGTAGCAGCCGTTGATGAAGAGGGTTCGGCCACGCCGGATGAGGCGCGGCAAGTTGTCGGGAAAGGCCGGGCGGGCATCGACGCCGATCTCCACCACCTCCGCCTCGCCGAAGGCGGGGTGCAGGGCATAGGCGCTGGACAATAGCTCGATCAGCGAGCGGGCGGAGACGCGGCGCCGGCCTTGCGTCTCGATCATCGTCGCGCCCACCATGAACTGCCCCTCGGCACGCGGCACGATGTAAAGGGGAAAGCGCGGATGCAGCAGCCGCACGGGCCGGGAGAGCGAGACTTCCTGGCTGTGCAGGATGACCATTTCACCCTTCACGCCGCGCAGGTCGTCCAGGCTGTCCCGCGCCGCCAGACCGCGGCAGTCGAGCCGCCAATCGGCCTCCGGCTTTGCCGCCAGGGCCTCTGCGCAGAGCGTCCGTCCGCTTTCAACAGCAACGCCCAGGTCCGAAAGCCGGCTATAGAGCGCCGCTAGGCTGGCTCGAGGGTCAAGGTGCCCCTCGTCGGCGTAGAAGAGGCCACGGCCAAAGCGCTCTCCCAGATCGGGCTCCAGGTCGTGCACACCAGCGCCGTCCAGCCAACGCCATCCTTCGGTGAGACGAGCGAAGCGGTCCAGTTCTCCTGCATCACGCCGCGGTGCCAAAACCAGCGAGCCGCAGAGCCTGGGCGCCGGGTCTTGCGCCTTCCAGAAGGCCAAGCCCTCCAGCCCCAGCCGGCCAATCAGCGGCTCGGCGGCCTCCAGCTCGCAATGCGGGGCCAGCATGCCGCCGGCCCACCAGGAGCAGCAGTCCGGCCCCGGGCCGTCGCTGGCGGTGATCATCCGCACGGCGCAGCCACGGTCGGCAAAGGCAAGTGCTGCCGTCAGGCCGACGACGCCACTGCCGACGACCTCGACCGTCGGTCCTGTCTTTCGTTTTGCGGCAGTCGTCCTCGCCACCTTTACAAGGGCCCTTCGCGCTTCAGGGCCGATGGCGGAGAGGGAGCGGATGCAGAGAGCAACACCATCCCTTCGCCGGCATGACCCGGATCAGGTTCTAAGAGTACGGCGCAGCCTCAGCGCCATCTCAGCCCCCTGCTTAACGGGGCTCCCCTTGGTTTCAGTCCTGGAAGGTAGCTATCTCGTGGCTCTTCGACAAGGAGTAGGTCCTCGGTCGTGAGGGTGAAAGATCCCGATGGGCCCTTTGCCCAACATAAACTGGGGCTCTTTCCTAGATGTCGCTTCCTGCGTACCACCTCATCCTGAGCAGCGGGCTTCAGCCCGCGTCCGGCGAAGGATCTGCCCCGGGCTCCGTGCTGGCCGCACATCCTTCGACGGGCGCTCGCTACCGCTCGTTGCTCGGCCCTTCGACAGGCTCAGGAGAGGTCAGGGCTTGGGGTGCCGTTCGTTCCAAGCAAGCGAGCCAAGACCGGCGCCGAACAGTGATCTGTCGCTCGTCCTGGCCAGCACAGCAATCTGGAAGGTTTGCTCCAGCCAATGCAATCGAGCTCCCCCTACCCCTGTGGCTGGATCGTCTCCACAAAGCGCAGGGGCTTACCGCGCGGCTCGCCCAGCACCTGCTCATCACGCATGACCGTTTGGCCGCGGATGATGGTCATCTTCGGCCAGCCGGTGACGAAGCGGCCTTCGAAGGGCGACCAGCCGCAGCGGCTGGCAAGCCAGCTCTTCTCGATCCGCTTCTTGGCGTTGAGGTCGACAACGGTGAAGTCGGCGGTGTAGCCCAGCGCGATGCGGCCCTTGCCGGCGAGGCCAAAGATCCGCTGCGGGCCGGCGGAGGTGAGATCCACCAGGCGTTCGAGGGTCAAGCGACCAGCGCTCATGTGATCCAGCAGCAGGGGCAAGAGCGTCTGAACGCCCGGCATGCCCGACGGCGTCGCCGGGTAGACCGCTTTCTTCTCCTCGGCGGTGTGGGGTGCATGGTCACTGCCGACCACGTCGACCAGGCCGTTAGCGACAGCGGCCCAGAGCGCCTGGCGGTGACGGCCTTCGCGTATCGGCGGGTTCATCTGGGCGTAGCTGCCGAGCGTCTCGTAGCACTCCGGCGCCTCCAAGGTCAGGTGCTGCGGCGTCACCTCGACGGTGGCGATGTCGCGGTGCGCAGCCAAGAGCGGCAGCTCCTCAGCCGTGGTGATGTGCAGCACGTGCACGCGCCGGCCGGTCTTGCGCGCCAAGCCCAGCAGCCGCTCCGTCGCCAGGCGCGCCGTCTCGACATCGCGCCAGACGGGATGCTTGGCCGGGTCGCCGCCGGCGGCCAGCGCCATGCGGGCGCGCAGGCGCGGTTCGTCCTCGGCATGGACCGCCATGCGCCGTGTGCCGGAGCGCAAGACAGCCTCCAGCGTGTTGTCGTCCTCAACCAGCAGGTTGCCGGTGGAAGAGCCCATGAAGAGCTTCACGCCGATCACGCCCGGCAGGCGCTCCAGCTCGCCCAGCTTGTCGACGTTCTCTGCCGCAGCACCAATGTAGAAGGCATGGTCGCACCAGGCGCGCTTGGCAGCGCGATCCAGCTTGTCGGCGATGGCCGCCGCGGTGGTGGTGGAGGGCGTGGTGTTCGGCATCTCGCAGACCGCGGTCACGCCGCCCAGGACGGCGGCCTTGGTGCCGGAGCTGAGATCCTCTTTGTGCTCCAGGCCCGGCTCGCGGAAGTGGACCTGGGTGTCGATCACACCTGGCAAGACGGTCAGGCCGGAGACATCCAGGCGCTCAGCGGCCGGCTGGTCGGTGAGATTGCCGATGGCAGCGATCACGCCGTCCTTCAGACCGATGTCGGTGCGCTGGAGGCCTTGGGTCGTATGGACCTCGCCACCCTTGATGATGAGGTCGTAAGAGCTGGTCATGCGGGTCCCCTGTCGTCTTGTTGCGATCCTGAACGCGGCGCGCGGTGCAGGCGGTCGAAGAGCGCGCGATAGGCCGCAATTCCCCCCGCCTCAGTGAAGTTTTTCAGATAAGAGTGCCGTCCACCTTGCGCTAGGGCGTCACGCTGGCGCGGGTTGGCCAGCAGACCAGCGATTGCTGCAGCCCAGGCCTCAGCCCCCTCCTCCGCCACTAAGGCACCGCTTTGGCCGGCGCCGATCAACCAAGAGGGACCCTCCGTGGCGCTGGCGAGGACCGGACAGCCGGCCATCCAGGCCTCCAGCACCACATTGCCAAAGGGCTCAGCGCGAGAGGGTACCACCAGCAGATCGGCGGTGCGCAGCAGCGGCAGTGGATCGTCTTGCCAGCCAAGGAAGGAGACGCGATCGCTCACGCCCAGTGCAGCGGCCTGACTGCGCAATGCAGCCTCCTCAGGACCTTTGCCGGCGAGCCAGAGATGCGCATCGGGTAGCTGCACCAGCGCGGCGATCAGTCGGTCGAAGCCCTTCACCTTGTGCAGACGCCCAAGGCCCAGCAGCAGTGGCCCCGGTGGCCGCATCACCGGGGCCAAAGCCTCGCCCTGGCGGTCGGCCAGGAAGTTGCGCAGCATCCAGACACGGGTCTCTGGCCAGCCCGCATCGATGCAATGCTGGCGCAGGCCCGGTGTCGGCACGATCAGCCCGTCGCAATGGCGAAAGCGCTTCAGCGGATAGGACCCGCCCAGCCGGCCGAGCAGGTGATAGGGGCCGCGCGGCGTCGCGGCTGCGGCCCGCTGCATGAAGGCAATCACCACCTCTGGCCGACGCCGCGCCAGATGGCGCCGCAAGCGCCAAGCGGTCGCCAAGTCGCCGCGCAGTCCAAAGCCTGTGGTCTGGACAGCAAGGCCACCTGCCTGCAGTTGGCCAAGCAGCGGCTCTTGCGGGCGCAGCACGGTGGAGACCGTCATGCCGTCCTTTGCCAAGCCCAGGGCCAAGCGGCCAAAGACGCTCTCCGCCCCGCCGCCTGCCTGGCCTGCCAGGGTCATGACGAGCCCGCCGGTGGCCTGTCGCTGTCTGTCCATGCCTCGTGCCTGACGCCAGCACCGGGCTGCGGTCAAGGCTTGCCGCGCGACTGCTGGTCTTGCGATCCCTTCTCACCCTGACCAAATCCGTCGGATATCCTGGTGGATCAGAGGACTTCCCGATGCTGACCTGCGCGCTTGACGACCGCGGCGTGATTGCCATCACCGGTGCCGACAAGGAGACCTTCCTGCAAGGCGTCATCAGCAACGACGTGGCGCTGGCGACTGAGGAGCAGGCGATCTGGTCCGCCTTTCTGACGCCGCAGGGCAAGTACCTCCATGATTTCTTCTTGGTACGGCAGGGCGAGCGATTGCTGCTGGAGACTGAGGCAGCACGGCTGCCTGACCTGCTGCGCCGGCTGAAGCTCTACAAGCTGCGCTCGCAAGTGCAACTGGCCGACGTCTCGGCGGAATGGCAGGTTCGGGCGCTATGGGACGAGGGCGCTGGAGCGGACAAGGCCGGTGCTTGCAATCCGGACGGGGTTGGCGGCCTTGCCTTCGTCGATCCCCGCCTGCCCGCCATGGGCCTGCGCTTGGTGCAGCCGCGCGAGGCTGCAGCGCCCGAGGCAGAGACGGTCGAGCGCGCACGCTGGGACGCACGGCGTATTCGGCTGGGCCTGCCCGACGGCAGCCGCGATATGGAGATCGAGAAGGCCCTGCTGCTGGAGTGCGGCTTCGATGAGTTGGGCGGCGTCTCCTGGACCAAGGGCTGCTACATGGGCCAGGAGCTGACGGCACGCACCAAGTACCGCGGCCTGGTGAAGAAGCGTCTGCTGCCGGTCGAAGGCCTGGAGGGGCAGCCCCTTACCGGCACTGCGCTCTTGCAAGAGGGGAAGGAGGTCGGCAGCCTGCGCTCTCACGTCGGTCCGCTCGGGCTGGCGCTCCTCAGGCTACAGGCCCTGGACAAGCCCGCGCCGATCACGCTGGAGGGCCAAAGCCTTCGCGTGCTGCGGCCGGACTGGGTCGTCTTGCCGCAGACAGAGAAGGCCGCTTCATGACCTCAGCCCCGCTCTCGCTTTGCTTCGTCCACGGTCTGGCCTGTGGCCCTGAGGACTGGGACGGCTTGCGCGCAGAGCTGGGGGACGTCTGGTCAATCCAAGCCATCGATCTTGGCTTCTTCGATCCCGATCAGACCGCGCCGCTGCCGACCATGGACAGCATGATCGCTCAGGTAGAGTTAGCGGTGGCGAGGCGCAGCGTCATCATTGGCCATTCCCTGGGCTGCCGTATCGCCATGGGCGTCGCTGCGCACAAACCGGACAGCGTCGCGGGCATTGTCTTGCTTGACGGCGGACGCTTGAGCGATCTCGACCCCGACAGCTTCTTGGCGCCGCTGGACCACGATCCTGAGGGCTTCATCGATCTCTTCTTCGGGCAGATGATGGGACCAAAGATGCCACCCGCGACCGGTGACGTGCTGCTCAAGCGGGCCAAGGCCATGCCGCCAAAGCGGGTTGCCAGCGCCTTCGGTTCGATGATCCGCTGGGACCGCGACCGTAGCTCTGCGGCGCTGGTCACCTGCACTGCCATGCCGACCTTGGTCTTGCAGACGACGACCCGCAACCCTGAGGGCCGGCGGGTGGTGTTGGAAGCCGAAGAGAGCAGCATGTACGCCGACTTCATCGCCGCCGGGATCCCTGAGGCAGAGATCGCCGTGCCCGGCGGTCTGGGTCATTTCCCGATGTACGAGGATCTGGCTGCGACGGCCGCGCCGATCAGGGCCTTCTTGGATAGACTGCAGGCCAGCTAGGCCTCGTCACAAGAGTTCCGCCCGTCCGGGACATTGCGTGACCGCAAGGCACCGCTTATTTTCCGTTCTACAGTTTTGCACCGCACAAGATCTTGGGAAGGAACGCCATCATGTCCGCCTGCATCGTCGGTTGGTCGCACGGGAAGTTCGGCAAGCACGAGAGTGATGACCTGGAGAGCCTGATCGCTCAGGTCGCCGTGCAGGCAGTGGAAGATGCCGGTCTGGACCCGGAAGACATCGACGAGATCGTGCTGGGCAACTTCAACGAGGGCTTCTCCCGCCAGGCCTTCCCGGCGTCCTTAGTGCTGCAAGCCAACGACGGCTTCCGCTATACCCGCGCAACCCGGGTGGAGAATGCTTGCGCCACTGGCTCCGCCGCGCTGCACCAGGGCATCAAGTCGTTGCGCGCCAAAGACGCCCGCTTTGTGCTCTGCGTTGGAGTGGAGAAGATGACCAGCCTGCCGGGCAAGGAAATCGGCGAGGTGCTGCTCAAGGCCTCCTACGTCAAGGAAGAGGCGGATATCGAGGGCGGCTTCGCCGGCGTCTTCGGCCAGATCGCCGAGCGCTACTTCCAGACGTACGGCGACCAGTCTGACGCCCTGGCGATGATCGCCGCCAAGAACCACAAGAACGGCGCAGTCAATCCGCTGGCGCAGATGCAGAAGGATCTGGGCTACGACTTCTGCCGCGAGGTCAGCGAGAAGAACCCCTATGTCGCCGGCCCGCTGAAGCGCACCGACTGCTCGCTGGTCTCCGACGGAGCGGCCGCGGTGGTCTTGACCGACGTGGAGACGGCGCTGCGCATGCCCAAGGCCGTGGTCTTCCGCGCTGCCCAGCATGTGCAGGACTTCCTGCCCATGTCGCGCCGCGATATCCTGCAGTTCGACGGCTGCCGCCGCGCTTGGAAGGAGGCGCACGCCGAGGCCGGAACGAAGCTCGCCGACCTCTCGCTGGTCGAGACCCACGACTGCTTCACCATCGCCGAGCTGATCCAGTACGAGGCCATGGGCCTGGCCAATCCCGGCGAAGGCGCTGAGGTGATCAAGGAGGGCGTGACCCAGAAAGACGGCCGCCTGCCGATCAACGCCTCGGGCGGTCTTAAATCTAAGGGCCATCCCATCGGTGCGACCGGTGTTTCCATGCACATCATGGCCGCGATGCAGCTCTTGGGGCAGGCCGGCCCGATGCAGGTCGCCGATCCCAAGCTGGCCGGCGTCTTCAACATGGGCGGTGCCGCGGTCGCCAACTACGCCTCCATTCTCGAGCCCTTACGCGGCTAAGCGGGGCACTGGTGACACAAGGTGCTGGTCCGGGCGTGATCGAGTACTTTTACTCGATCCGCTCCTCCTTCACCTATCTGGGCGCGGCTGCGGTCACCGACTTGGCAGCCCGCCACAGCCTTCGTCTGCGCCATGTGGTGATCGATCTAGCGGCCCTGGTTGCCTCCTACGGTGAGACCGTGGCACAGCGGGCCTATGCCGGTGCGCGAGCATTCGAGAGCCATCCGGCACGTGCGGCCTACACCCAGCTGGAGTACCAGCGCTGGAGCCGCCGGCGCGGCATTCCCATCGACCCCGATCCCAGCAACCACTATGGCGCACGCGAACTGCCGTCCGGCGTGGTGATTGCCTGTCAGCGTCAGGGCCTGGCGGCGACCGATGCAGTCAGCCATGCGCTCCTGCAGGCGCTCTGGCGCGATGATCGGGACACAGCGGACCCGGCTGTTGTGACAGCGATCCTGCAGGAACTGGACCTCGACCTTGATGGAGCAGCGCTCGGCGAGACCGCTATGACGCCGGAGATTCAGGCCGAACTGAAGGCCAATACCGAGGAAGCCAAGGCGCGCGGCGTCTTCGGCGCCCCCACTTACATCTTTCAAGACGAGATCTTCTTCGGCCAGGACCGCTTGGATTTCCTGGAAGAGGCGATTCTCGCTGCTAAGTCAGACGCGCGCTGACGGGTAAGCAATGAAGGATCCAGAGTAACTCACCACAAGCTCCACCCTCATCCTGAGCAGCGGGCGTAAGCGAGCGTCCGTCGAAGGATCTGCAGCCAGCACCGAGCGTGGGGCACAGCCTTCGACGGACGCGGGCTGAAGCCCGCTGCTCAGGATG
>JBCBSF010000012.1:0-74214 GCA_039819325.1 Pseudomonadota bacterium
GCCTAAGGCTCGCTGCTCAAGACGAGGGAGTGCTAGTGGAAACACTGTTTCTGTCCGAACTCCTCTTGCTCTAGCGACCTGGTAGCGCTGGCGATCGAAGCTGATCTGGCCAGCGGTACCAGGCCTCCCCCTCGTCCTAGTTCATGTACTTATCGAACCAGGTCAGCATCCGCTCCGGGTTCTGGCCGAAGTAGTTGTAGCCGTCGAAGCGGCGGCTGGTGCCTTCGATCCAGAAGAGTTCTTTTTCGTTGCTGCCCAGCAGGTCAAAGGTCTTCTGGCCGTCCTCTGGCGTCGTCCACAGATCCTCGCGGACCTGCACCACGAAGGTCGGCACGCTCACCGCTTCGGCAAAGAGATGCGGGCTCATCTCGGCGTTGGTGAAACCGCCCAGCTTCTTCTGCTCGACGTCCATGGCGTCTAGGTAGTCACCGACGCCCTGTAGCTTGGCGAACTGTCCCATCAGTGCGGTCATGGACACCACCAGCGGGCTCAACATGCAGAGAACGTTGGTGAAGAGCTCCGGCCGGCGTGCAAAGGCCTCATACTGCGCATTGCCGCCGGTGCACTGGCTGTAGAGGCCCAGTTTCATCTGCGAGAGACGCGGATGGGCATCGACATAGCTCTTGGCACCGACGCAGTCCCGCCACTCATAGCGCCCAATGCCGCAGATACCGCCGTTGGCGGCACTGGAGTTGCCGTGATTGCGCAGGTCGTAGGCCAAGACGTTGTAGCCAGCGCGGACCAAATGCGCGATGTGGGCCACGAAGTCGATCTCAAGGCTATCGACCTGGCTCCAGGGCTCGCCGAAGTGGCCGGTGAAGCCGGAGCGGCTCATCGGCATGGGATGGTTCATGACGATCAGCTTGTCGCTCTCGCCGCCGGCTGCCGGTACGTACCAGCCTTCCAGCGGCGTGCCGTCGTCGGAAGCGAAGTAGATGTCTTCCCAACTCTCAATTCCATGATCACCGGGCGTCTTGTGGACGGGGGTTCGGAACGCAGGCTTCACCGCAAAACTGGCGAGTGCCTTCACCACCGCTAGCTTGTCGGCAGGGATATCGGTCATGCTGTCCTCCAGGCTGTCGTGACGCGCCAGAGGTGGGTGGCAGTGCTGCTGCCCGGAATTCCGGTTTCCTGCAGACTCCTGCCTGTTTCTCTCAAATCCATCGCTAGAGGCGAGACAAAGGACGCCTAGCCTGCCTATTCCTATCGCCATGCAAGAACGAGAGGCTCTGCAGTCCGACCTCCTGACCCACGTCACCGCGCTGAAGTCTCAGCAGCGGCATAGCCAAGCGCTTGGCTTCGTGGAAACCGCCCTGCCCGCGGTTCGTCTCTTCTGGGCTGAGAGCGACATCGCGCGCGCGCCCTTGCGTTACACGCCCGGGATCGCGGTGATCGTATCGGGTCGCAAGATCGGCTACGTCGACGACCAGCGCATCGCTTATGGCCCCGGCCAGTATCTCGCCGTGGGCCTGCCGCTCTACTTCGAGTGTGAGACCTTTGCCACGAAGGAGGCTCCCCTGGTGGGCCTCTTCTTGGGCAGCGAGACCGTCGCTCTCGGCGATCTGGCCCAAGACCTGGCGGCGCATGACCGGCCTCTGCTGCCGGCCGCCTCGGCCTTGGGAATCGAGCCTTTGGTCCTGCCAGAGACCATGCTGGAGGCCACGGTGCGGCTTGCCCGCCAGCTCCGCACCCCAGCCGAGGCCGCCGTTCTGGGCGAGAACACGCTGACCGAGATCTTCTTCCATGCCCTGCAGGACAGGCACGGCCGCGTCTTGCTGGGCCAGACGCAAAGCAAGCGGCCGGAAGCCCGTATCGCCCAGGTCTTGCGCGCCCTAGACGAGGGACCTGGCGCCGCCGCCAGCATCGACTCCTTGGCCCAGGCAGTGGGCATGAGCAGCGCCTCTTTTCATCGTCACTTCAAGGCAGTGACAGGTCTTTCTCCACTGCAGTATCAAAAACGCCGGCGCCTGATGCGGGCGAAGAGCCTGCTCACCTTCGACAAGCTGAGCGTGAACGAGACGGCACGTGCCGTCGGCTATGCCAGCCCTACCCAATTCAGCCGCGATTTCAGCGCTTACTTTGGCATGCCGCCAAGCCGCGCCGAGCTATCGGTCTACCCGGCCTGACGCAGCCAGCGACGCCCGATCATGCGGCGCAGAGAAGTCGATGCTGGCCGGCATCGCCGGCACGATCCGCGTCGGGTTCACCGTTTCATGGCTTTGGTAGTAGTGCTTGCGGACGTGATCCATGTTCACAGTCCCGGCAATTCCAGGGTGCTGGTAAAGATCGCGGGTGTAGGCCCAGAGGTTTGAGTAGTCGATCAGCCGCCGCTTCGAACACTTGAAATGGCCATTGTAGACTGCGTCGAAGCGGTAGAGTGTCGGGAAGAGGCGCCAGTCGGCTTCCGTCGGCGCCGCACCCACCAGATAGCGCCGGCTCGAAAGCCTTTCCTCCAGCCACTCCAGCGTCTCGAATAGGGGCGAAACGGCCGCATCATAGGCCTCTTGCGAGGTTGCGAAGCCACACTTGTAGACCCCGTTGTTCAGCGTGTCGTAGATGCGCGCATTGACCTGATCGATCTCGGCGCGCTGCGCCTCTGGGTAATAGTCCCCTGCCCTGGCGCCGATCTCGTCGAAGGACCCGTTGAGCATCCGGATGATCTCCGAGCTCTCGTTGGAGACGATGCTGCCTGTCTCGCGATCCCAGAGGATCGGCACGGTGCTGCGCCCGGTGAAGTCAGACTGCGCGGCGGTGTAGACTTGATGCAGATAGTCGGCCGCGTTGATCGGGTCAGCAATAACGCCCGGGCCGTCTTGGAAGGTCCAGCCCTGATCGCCCATGAACCAGTGGGTGACGGAGAGGCTGATCATCTCCTCCAGCCCCTTCAACGCGCGGACGATCAAGGCGCGGTGCGCCCAAGGGCAGGCGTAGGACACGTAGAGGTGATAGCGCCCGGCCTCGGCCTTAAAGCCGCCTGAGCCAGTAGGTCCGGCTGCGCCGTCAGCCGTGATCCAGTTCCGGAAAGCCGTCTCGCCGCGCTTGAAGTGGCCGCCGGTCTTCTTCGTGTCGTACCAGCGGTCCGTCCACTGCCCATTCACCAAGAGCCCCATGCGCTGCCTCCTGCTTGCTCTCTTGTTCGGAGACTAACACCCTCAGCCCTGGCGAGCAGCGAGACGAAAAGCGCTATCGCTCAGCAGCGATCCAAGGTTTCGGCGAGGCTGCGGAGCGTTCGTTCAAGCAGAGCAGCACCCGGGTTTGACCGGAGCCCGCTATGGGCGGAGAGCGGTGCACGATACCGCTGCCGGCGCCAGCGCAGCTGCCTTTGAAGATCGCCACGTCGTTGGGGTCCATCTGCTCCAGAGGTCCCCGGTAGTCGGTCTGCTCCCGAAGAGCGGCCTCCCCGTTTCGCGGAAGCACCCATTGCGTCGCGGGTCCAAAATAGGTGGTCAGCAAGCGCGCGGAGACGCAGTCGCGATGAAAGCGCCAGCAGGCGTCATTGCTGAGCCCCTGCAGCCTAACGTCCACCAGGTCACTCTTGGTAATGCTCGAGAAGGCCCCGACCAGCCGCTCAACGTCAGCGATCAAGAGGGCACGCATCTCATCGTGAGCAATACCGCAGTCGTCCAGCTGGGTTGCCAAAGCGTCGCGAAAATGCCGGGGCTGCACCAGGGTGCGGAGGTTGAGCGCCGAGCGGTCCAGCCGCTCCAGCCAAGCGGTGAGGCAAAGGGGCAATGCGCGGCGCCAAATGACCAGCTCGCTGCTTGGCGTTCTGATCTCGGCCAGTCCCTCCTCCCGATCGCAGAAGGTCACCGGACCGGTAGCCGCTCTCGTCTCTGCGGCAAGGAAACCCAAAGGCGTTGTCGATAGAAGCGGACGAAGGGCTGTCACGGGGGCTTGCTCTCATTCGGCTGGGGCTGACGCAGGCTGTTATGTTGTAACAGCTCCTTGGCGCCACACAAGTCCGGCCAGCGTCACCCCCTTCTGGTAGAGCGCACGGTGTTCGGCAGCACGCTCCTGATCACCGTCACCAGGCGTTCCACCAGCGCCATGCGGTGGTAGCCTTTGCGGTGCGTGAGCCTGACGCAGCGCCCGGCCGTGCCGCTGGCTTCGCGCCGGATAGAGATGCCGCCGTCGGTCACCCAAGCGCCGGAAAGGCTCATCGCCGGCACCAAGGTCATGCCGTGTCCGGCACCAACCAATGACAGGATGGTCGAGAGACTGGTCTTCTTCGTGCGCGGCCCGCTGTCGGAGCTGCTCGTCCGGTCCAGCTTGCAGGCCTGATAGATCTGATCACGCAGACAGTGGCCGTCGGAGAGCAGAAGGAGATCGCTTGGGCGGATATCCTCCAGCTGCACCGTCTCCCCCTCCGCCAAAGGATGGCCGGCTGGCAGCGCGACCCAGAAGGGCTCGTCATAAAGAGGGATCTCGGTGAGCGTGCTGTGGGTCGGGGTCGTGGCCAAGATCGCCAGATCGAGGTCGCCATCGGCCAGCTGTTCTTCCAGGTGATCGGTAAAGTCCTCGACCAAGTCCAGGCGCAGATCCGGCAGAGCCTCCTTCAGCGCTGGTAGGATCCGGGGGGTCAGGTAGGGGCCGATCGTCGGCGGCATGCCCAGGGTGCAGTGTCCCGCCAAGGGATCACGGCGACTGCAGGCCAAATCGTGCAAGCCCTCGACTTGGCGCAAGATGACCCGCGCTTGGGCAACCACCGCCGCCCCCGCTTCCGTCACCTGCACATGGCGCTTGCTGCGCTCGAAGACCTGGACACCCAGCTGGTCCTCCAGCTTGCGGATCTGGCCGCTCAAAGCCGACTGACTGGCATGACAGCGCTCGGCCGCACGCCCGAAGTGCAGCTCGTCGGCAACGGCGACGAGGTATTCGAGATCGCGTGTGTTCATCCTGACTAGATAGGCTCAAAAATCGGTAATGACGATCAGAAAGATCGGATTAAACCGTTTTTCTTATCTCCAGCCCAGCGTTAGGTCTTGGCCATCAACGGGTCACGCCAGCCAACCGCCATGAAGGCCCGCCTGACCCCCTACCGCAAAGACGCTTGGAAAGGACGATACTCATGGACGGACTCCCCCAATCCCCGATCGGCAAGTGCCCGGTGATGCACGGCCATCAACTGCCCACCTCCAACGGCTCCCAGTCGAACCGCAAGTGGTGGCCGAACCAGCTGAACCTGAAGATGCTGCATCAGAACCCGCGTTCCGGCGATCCCATGGACCCGGATTTCGACTATGCGGAGGCCTTCAAGTCGCTCGACCTGAAGGCGGTGAAGCAAGATCTCTACGCCCTCATGACCGACTCGCAGGACTGGTGGTCGGCAGACTATGGCCACTATGGGCCGCTCTTCATCCGCATGACCTGGCATGCGGCCGGCACATACCGCACCGCAGACGGGCGCGGCGGCGGCGGCACCGGCAACCAGCGCTTCGCGCCGCTGAACAGCTGGCCCGACAACGGCAATTTGGATAAGGCCCGGCGCCTGCTCTGGCCGATCAAACAGAAGTACGGCAACAAGATCTCTTGGGCCGATCTGCTGATCCTCGCCGGCAACTGCGCCTTGGAGTCCATGGGCTTCAAGACCTTCGGCTTCGGCGGCGGCCGCCCGGACATCTGGGAGCCGGAAGAGGACATCTACTGGGGTCCGGAGACCAGCTGGCTGGATGACATGCGCTACTCCGGCGACCGGCAGCTGGAGAGCCCGCTGGCTGCCGTGCAGATGGGCCTCATCTACGTCAATCCGGAAGGGCCGAACGGTGTTCCCAACCCCGTCGCCTCTGGCCGTGACATCCGCGAGACCTTTGCCCGGATGGGTATGAACGACGAAGAGACCGTGGCGCTGGTCGCCGGCGGCCATACCTTCGGCAAGGCGCACGGTGCCGGCGATCCGACTCTGGTGGGCGCTGAGCCGGAGCGGGCCTCGATCGAGCAGCAGGGCCTGGGCTGGCGCAACGCCTATGGCAGCGGCAAGGGCGCCGACACCACCACCAGCGGTATTGAGGGCGCCTGGACGCCGACGCCGATCACCTGGGATATGAGCTACTTCGATACCCTCTTCGGCTATGAGTGGGAGCTGACCAAGAGCCCCGCCGGTGCTCTCCAGTGGGTGCCGGCCAACGGTGCTGGCGCGGACGCCGTGCCGGACGCGCACGAGCCCGACAAGCGCCACGCGCCGATGATGACCACCGCCGACATGGCGATGCGGATGGACCCGATCTATGAGCCCATCGCGCGCCGCTTCCATGCCGATCCGGAGGCCTTCGCCGATGCCTTCGCGCGGGCTTGGTTCAAGCTGCTGCATCGAGACATGGGTCCGAAGAGCCGTTACCTCGGCCCCGAGGTGCCGGAAGAGGACTTGATCTGGCAGGACCCGATCCCAGCAGTGGATCACCCGCTGGTGGACGAAGCGGATGTGGCAGCCTTGAAGGCCAAGATCCTCAAGAGCGGCCTGACCACGGCTGATCTTGTCTCCACCGCCTGGGCCTCAGCTGCCAGCTACCGTGGTTCCGACATGCGTGGCGGTGCCAATGGTGCCCGCCTGCGGCTGGAGCCGGCGAAGAGCTGGGCGGTCAACCAGCCTGCGGTGCTGGCCAAGGTGCTGCCGGTGCTGGAAGGCATCCAGGCTGACTTCAACGCCAGCCAGAGCGACGGCAAGAAGATCTCTCTGGCCGACGTCATCGTGCTGGCTGGCTCCGCCGCGGTCGAGGCGGCGGCTGCCAAGGCCGGAGAGAGCGTGAGCGTGCCCTTCACGCCTGGCCGCATGGATGCCTCTCAAGAGCAGACGGATGTCGAATCCTATGCCCTGCTGGAGCCGGCGGCGGATGGCTTCCGTAACTTCCAGAAGGCCAAGTTCACCGTCTCGGCAGAGGAGCTCTTGATCGACCGGGCGCAACTCCTGACCCTGACGGCGCCGGAGATGACCGTCCTGGTCGGTGGCCTGCGTGTCCTAGGTGCCAACACCGATGCCGTGACGCACGGCGTCTTCACCGACCGGGAAGGCACGCTCAGCAACGACTTCTTCGTGAACTTGCTGGACATGAGCACGGAGTGGACCCCCATGTCTGAGGACGCGGACCTCTTCGAGGGCCGGGATCGTACCAGTGGAGGCGTGAAGTGGACAGCCACCCGTGTCGACCTGATCTTCGGCTCCAACTCGCAGCTGCGGGCTCTGGCCGAGGTCTACGGTGAGGCCGACGCGCAGAAGAAGTTCGTGAAGGACTTCGTAGCCGCCTGGACCAAGGTGATGGAGCTGGATCGCTTCGACGTGAAGTAAGCGTTTCAGGCGCTTGCTAGAGGGGCGGGTCTTCGGGTCCGCCCCTTGTCTTTTGCCCTAACGCACACGTGCACCACTGGGCCGGGTGAGCACATAGAGGGCGGCCAGGCTCATGCAGACAGCCTGGATCAGGATCGCCATGAGCGAGAGTTCGGCGATCAGGCTGGCAATCAGCACCAAGGCCATCATGATGCAAGCGGCTGCCTTGTAGCGGGGCGCGATGGCGCCATGCACCTCCCAGTCGGCGATGATCGGCCCGAAGATCCGGTGGTTCACCAGCCAGGTACGCGCCCGCGGCGAGCCCTTGGCAAAGCAGAAGGCAGCCAGCAGCACCAAAGGCGTGGTCGGCAGCAGCGGCAGGAAGACCCCGATGAAACCGACGGCCAAGGACAGCCAGCCGAAGAGCGTCCACAGAATGCGTAGGCTGCGATGCCGAGACAGGTGGGCACTCCGTCCGGTGATGCCCGAAGCGGGCTCTGCTTGGGTGCCAGGCGATGGCAGATCAGGCTGCGACACGCGGTTCCTTCTCTCTGACCTGGCAGCGCACTGTCGATGATCCTACCTGGGGACCCGCTAGGCGCATAGGAAGAGGCAGAGGCGCGCAGGCCTGCTAGACTAAGGGAAGTGTGGGATCACGGGAGGAACGGCATGGACTGGCTGTGGTTCGCAGCAGCGCTCGTCGCCTTTCTTCTGGCCCATTCCTTGCCGCTGCGCCCGCCGGTGAAGGCCTGGTTCGTTGCTAAGCTTGGGAGAGGGGGCTTTCAGCTCCTCTACTCCGCCCTGTCGCTTCTGCTCTTGGTCTGGGTGATCCGTGCGGCCGGAGAGGCGCCCTATGTCGAGCTCTGGCCACAAGCCGCCTGGCAGCGGACGCTCGCCTTCTACGGCATGTTGGGCGTTTGCCTGCTGCTCGCCCTGGCGATTGCACGGCCCAACCCCTTCTCCTTCGGCGGTGCCCGAAACGAGAGCTTTGATCCAGCGCGCCCAGGGATCGTCCGCTGGACTCGGCACCCCCTGCTACTCGGCTTGGCCCTCTGGGCAGGCCTGCATCTGCTGGTGAACGGCGACTTGGCCCGCGCCTTGCTCTTCGGCCTTTTTGCCGGCTTCTCGCTGTTGGGTATGGCGGTGATCGACAGACGCAAGCGCCGCGAGATGGGAGACGTTGAGTGGAGTGCCCTACGGCATGCGGTCAAGGCCGCTCCGCACCTGGCGCCACCGCTGTCGCGGATGGGCCTCTTCGCCCGCTTGGCGCTTGGCGTTGCAGGTTTCCTGCTCTTGACCCTGCTGCATCCAGTTGTGCTGGGTGTCTCTCCTATGCCTCACTAGAAGCGGCAGTGCCGGCGTGATACCGTTGAGGTGTTTACAGAATGTTCGATAAACTTCCACTAACTGGGAGCACTCTCTTGGCAAACATCGTAATCAGCAACCTTGACGAACCAACAAAACAAGCACTGCAGTCTCTTGCAGCGGAGCACGGCCGTTCGCTGGAAGAAGAAGCACGGGAGATATTGAAAGATGCTGTGGGGCGCAGCACCCCCCCGGCAAACGTGGCGGCAGCAATTCGGGAACACTTAAAGGGAATCGGTGGTGTGGATTTGGAGATACCGGATAGAGAGCAGCCAAGAACGCTTCCAAAACTCTAGCTGTCTTACTTGAATGATTATTGTTGATACGAATGTGCTGTCAGAGATGCTGCGCGAGCAGCCAAATCCTGCCGTTGAAAACTGGTTAGCGATACAGGATGGATCCACGCTCTACATCAGCGCTGTGAGCGAAGCAGAGCTCAGAACAGGAGTAGCTCTCATGGCACCCGGGCGTAGGCGCGAGAAAATGGCCGAGGCGCTCGAAGAAATCCTGATGGACGTCTTCGGAAGTCATGTCCTCTCTTTCGATCGGGGCGCCGCTAAAGCCTATGCCGGGATATTCTCAAGCCGCCGCACGGCCGGTCGTCCGATCAGTCAGTTCGACGCGCAGATCGCAGCGATTGCTCATGCGAGGGGTGGCGCTGTCGCCACCCGAAACGTCAAAGACTTCTGGGGCTGTGGCATCGAGGTGATCAATCCGTGGGAGCATCGGATCGCGACTTAGTGACAGACATCACCAGGCCCCCATCACCGCCGATTCCCGCAGGTCCACCTGGTTGCCCTCGGGGTCGTCGCTGCGGAAGAAGAAGCCGCCGATGCCGAGGACCTTCTCCAAGGCCGGCGGCTCCTCTTTCGCCTCTTTAGGCCGCCAGCACCCTCGTCAGGGCGCCGTCGATGGCGCTCACCGCCTCGTCCAGGTCATCCTTGCTGGCGACGAAGCCGGGGCTGAGGCAGAGCGTGTTGTTGAGCCCCACAAGCGAGCGGTTGGTGGCGCCGATCACCACTGCGTTTTCCTTCATGCAGTCGGCCACCACGGCCTGTACCAGCTTCTCGGGCAAGGGCTCCTTGGTCTTGCGGTCGGCGACCAGTTCGACGCCCTGGAAGAGGCCCAGGCCGCGTACCTCGCCGACGGCCTTATGCTTGGCTGCCAGACCGCCCAGCTTCTCCTGCAAGTAAGCGCCCTTGTCGGTCACCTGCTGCAGCAGGCCCTCTTCTTCGATGATCCGCAGGTTCTCCATGGCCGCCGCCGGGCCGGCGGTGCAGCCGCCAAAGGTGGAGATGTCGCGGAAGTAGCTCATGGGGTCGTCGGCATTGTCCTTGAAGAGGTCGAAGACCGCCTCCGTCGTCACCGTGCAGGAGATGGCGGCATAGCCTGAGGCGACGCCCTTGGCCATGGTCACGATGTCGGGCTGGACGCCGAACTGCTGATAGCCGAACCAGGTGCCGGTGCGGCCCATGCCACAGACCACCTCGTCGATGATCAGCAGGATGTCGTACTGCTTGCAGATCTCCTGCACCCGCTCCCAATAGCCCTTAGGCGGGACGATGACGCCGCCGCCGGCCGTCACCGGCTCCAGGATCAGGCCGCCGACGGTATCCGCGCCCTCGCGCAGGATGACCTCCTCGATAGCGTTGGCGGCGCGGACACCATAGTCCTCCACCTCGCCCCACTGGGAGCGGTACTCCAGGCAGTGCGGCACCTCGACGAAGCCGGGGGTGAAGGGTCCGTACTGCGCCTTGCGCTCTTCCTGACCGCCCGAGGAGAGGGCGGTGATGGTGGTGCCGTGGTAGTCACGCTCGCGATAGAGGATCTTGTGCTTCTTGCCGCCGTACTTGTTATGCGCGATCTGGCGGACGATCTTGTAGGCCTTCTCATTGGCCTCAGATCCGGAGTTGGAGAAGTAGACGCGGGTCATGCCCGGCATCTTCTCGATCAGCCGCTGGGAGAAGAGCGCGCCGGGCACGGTGCCGGCAGCGCCAGCGAAGTAGGGCAGCTTCACCAGCTGGTCGCGCACCGCGTCGGCGATCTCTTCGCGGCCATAGCCGACATTCACCGTCCAGACCCCGCCGGAGGTGGCGTCCAGGTGCTTGCGGCCGGCAGCATTCCAGACCCGCACGCCCTTGCCTTCGATGATCACCAGCGGGTCCAGGCTCTCGAACTTCTTGTGTTGAGTCAGGTGATGCCAGACGTGCGCCTTATCGGCTTCGATCACGTGGCTGTAGTCGTTCCCGGGAGACTGGATGTTCATGGTGGTCACGTCCTTCAAGAAGAGCGCAGTGGAAAGCGAAAGTGTCTCTGGAAGTTTCCCTGCTTGCAAGCGCGGAATCAGCGGCCCTGATAAGCGGGACCGCCAGGGGTGAGCCGCAGCCCGGGGCGCAGATAGCGATAGTCGAGCACCAAGTGATCCACCGGGTTGGGGCCGGGCGCCGCCACCACCAGAACCTCGGCGGCAATTGGCGCGAAGTCGGCGCGAAAGTGGACGGAGGACTTGAGGCCCAGAATCGGCGCCTCCTTAGGCTCGGCGCCTAAGTGGCGGAACATCTCCTGATCGGCAGCCTGGGTCTTGCGGCTACAGACCACGACCTTCACGCCGGCGACCTCCAGCAAGGCCATAGGCCCCAGAACCATGCGGCTGCCCAGGTAGAAGGGCCCGGTGCAGGTGAAGTTGCCATCGCCCAGCGCCAAGACCTTGGCCTCTGTCTCGAGCGGGCTGTGGCCGGGGATGCCGGACTTGGCGCCCAGCGAAAAGGCCGCTGTCTCGCCTATTCCCAGCGTGTGGGCCTGCGCTGCAGACTCGGCATCGGCCAGCAAGCCAAGGACTGCGCCTTCGGCCTGCTGGTCGACCAGCGCTTGCAGCAAGCCGACGGTGTCCCCGTTGCCACCGGCACCAGGATTGTCTTGCGTATCGGCCAACACGACGGGACGTCTGCCCTCCGCGACCAGGCTCAAGGCCTTGGCCACCCCCTCTTCCGCGCTAAAGACCGGCGTGGCGAAGTCGGTCTCCCGCGTCAAGGCCCAGTCGGCCAAGACATCGGCGAGACGCTCGGCGTCGGCCTCCTCATCGGCATAGGCCAAGGCAGAGGGCGCGCAGACCGGTGTATCACCCGGCGGGAAACCACAGGCGAATGAAAGTGCGGCCCCGCTCTCCGCTTCCAGCTGTTCGAGGTAGCGGTAGAGACCGGCCGCCGGTTCCTGATCGGTGCAGCCGGAGACTAGCGGTATGAGGAAGGGCAAGGGCTCGAAGGCCTTGTGGCGCAGCCCGCCAGCCAGGAAGCGCTCCAACAAGGTGAAACAACGCGCCCCCGTCTCGGCCATGTCGATGTGGGGGTAGGTGCGGAAGACGCTGATCAGATCGGCTTCGTGGACCAGCTCTTCACTGACGTTGGCGTGCAGATCCAGCGAGACGATGATGGGAAGATCCGGCCCGACCTGCGCACGTAAGCGCTTCACGATCTCGCCCTCGCCGTCGGCCAGGTGCTCGGTGATCATGGCGCCGTGCAGGTCCAGATAGAGCGCATCAATTGGCCCGGCGGCAGCCAGACGGTCGGAGATCTTCCCGAAGATGACTTCGAAGGCCCGCTCGGTCACAAGATCGGAGGGCTCAGCCGCCGCCCAGGCCAGTCCAACCAATTCATGCCCGGCAGCCCGAGCCGCGTCGTTGAAGCCGGCAATGGGGATGTTGATCCCCTCGGTTGCCGGGAAGAGTCCCTCCCCTTCGCAGAGGCCTGGCCAGGCACCGCCGGTGACGAAGACGTCGAGATCCGCCTTCGTCGGCGCGAAGGAGTTGGTCTCATGCTGAAAGCCACCGACGGCGATGCGGGCCATGCGGGTATCCTCTCTTTCGAACTTAGTAGAGCGGCGCCAGCTCTCTGCCCGAGAGCGGACAGGGAACCGACGCCGCGTCCATCGTGGCACCAAGTGTGGCAGATCAGATGTCTGCGTAGCAGCTCTTCTCTGCAGCACCACCCGGGTGGGTAACAGCGCCCTTCTCCGCATCGCCGACGGTTTGGGCGAAACGCCAGATGCAGCCGGAGCCGAATTCGGTTTCCAGCGGCTTCCAGGACTTCTTGCGCTCGGCCAGTTCCTCGTCGCTAACATCGGCGGTGATGGTGCCGGCCTCGGCGTCGATGGAGATCATGTCGCCGTCCCGCAGCAGGGCAATGGGGCCGCCAACTGCGGCCTCAGGCCCGACATGGCCAATGCAGAAGCCTCGCGTCGCGCCGGAGAAGCGGCCGTCGGTGATGAGCGCCACCTTGTCGCCCATGCCCTGGCCATAGATCGCCGCGGTGGTGGAGAGCATCTCACGCATGCCGGGACCGCCGCGCGGGCCCTCGTAGCGGATGACCAGCACCTCGCCTTCCTTGTAGTCGCCACGCTCAACGGCGGCGAAGCACTCCTCCTCGCGGTCGAAGCAGCGCGCCGGGCCGGTGAAGGCGAGCTTCTTCATACCGGCAATCTTCACGATGGCGCCTTGCGGGGCCAGGTTGCCGCGCAGACCCACGACGCCGCCGGTGGTGCTCAAGGGGTTGCTGGTCGGGCGGACAACGTCCTGATCGGTCGGGAAGACGACGTGGGCGAGGTTCTCGGCAAGGGTCTTGCCGGTCACGGTGATGCAGTCGCCGTGCATGTAGCCGCCGTCCAACAAGGCTTTCATGATGATTGCCACGCCGCCAACTTCGTAGAGGTCTTTGGCGACATAGCGGCCGCCCGGCTTCAAGTCGGCGATGTAAGGGGTTTGGCGGAAGATGCGCGCAACCTCGTGCAGGTCGAAGTCGATGCCGGCTTCATGCGCGATCGCCGGCAGGTGCAGAGCCGCGTTGGTGGAGCCTCCCGAGGCCGCGACCACGACAGCCGCATTTTCCAAGGACTTGCGCGTGACGATGTCGCGCGGGCGGATGTTGTTGGCCAAGAGCCGCATCACCGCCTGGCCTGAGGCCTCGGCGTACTGGTCGCGGCTCTCGTAAGGCGCCGGCGCGCCGGCCGAGCCGGAGACCGCAAGGCCAATGGCCTCGGACACGCAGGCCATGGTGTTGGCGGTGAATTGACCGCCGCAGGAGCCCGCCGAGGGACAGGCCGCGCACTCGATGGCGTGCAGTTCCTCATCGCTCATGTTGCCGGCGGAGTGCTGGCCCACGGCCTCGAAGACGTCTTGCACCGTAAGATCGCGGCCCTTCAGCCGGCCCGGCAGAATGGAGCCGCCATACATGAAGACCGAGGGCACGTTGAGGCGCACCATGGCCATCATCATGCCCGGCAAGGACTTGTCGCAGCCGGCCAGGCCCACCATCGCGTCATAGCAGTGTCCGCGCATGGAAAGCTCGACGGAATCGGCGATGACCTCGCGGCTGGCGAGACTGGCCTTCATGCCCTGGTGACCCATGGCAATGCCGTCGGTCACGGTGATGGTGGTAAACTCACGCGGAGTGCCGCCCATGGCCTTCACCCCCAGCTTCACAGACTGGGCCTGGCGCGATAGCGAGATGTTGCAGGGCGCAGCCTCGTTCCAGCAGGTGGCGACACCGACGAAGGGCTGTGCAATCTCCTCCTCCGTCATACCCATCGCGTAGTAGAAGGAGCGATGCGGTGCACGCGCCGGTCCCACGGAGACGTGGCGGCTGGGCAGTTTCGACTTGTCGTACTTCGGCTTCTCGCTATCGAGCGGCATGTCCCTCTCCTGGCATGTGAAATTGGCCTTGGTTGCAGTCACTTAGGACCCTAGCGGCTCCGCAAGGATGGCTCCAGAGCGAAGCCCTGTCTAACAGGCCTGCGGTGGCCGCATGCGCGGCTTTTTCCTTGCCACCCCAGCCCGCAGCCCAGAGACTTCCAGGCTTAGACAAGGCAGAGGAGATCCGGCGATGGAACTGGTGATGCGCGATTATCCGCATGATTGGCTGGGCCAGTCGATCATGCAGATGAAAGGGGTCGGCGGCGGCAAGAGCGGCACCACGCACCATCTGGGGCCGGAGCAGCAAGGCAGCTATCACTACACGATCGGCCCCTATTCCGAGCCGGTGCTGCACATCAAGCCGGGCGACCGTGTCGTGGTGGAAACCCAGGACGCCTTCGAAGGTAAGATCGTCACAGAGTCCGATATGCCCTCGAAACTCTTGACGGTTCCTTTCCTCAATCCCCAGTGCGGACCGATCATGGTGGAGGGCGCAGAGCCTGGTGATTCCGTCGCGGTCTACATCGAATCCATGCTGCCGCGCGGGGAGCAGCCGCGTGGTACCTGCTGCATGATCCCAGAGTTCGGCGCGCTGACCGGCACCACCTACACCGCGACCTTGAACGACCCCCTGCCGGAGAAGGTGCGCAAGCTGCACGTGGACGAGGAGAAGGTGATCTGGAGCGACCGGGTCACCCTGCCCTATCGTCCGCACATCGGCACCTTGAGCTGCTCGCCGCAGATCGATTCCATCAACGCGCTGACCCCGGATAGCCACGGCGGCAACATGGACTTGCCCGACATGGGACCAGGCACCGTGACCTACTTGCCAGTACGCACGCCCGGCGCGCGGGTCTTCATTGGAGACGCCCATGCCTGCCAGGGCGATGGCGAAGTCTGCGGGGTGGCGGTCGAGTACGCCAGCACCACCACCATCACCGTCGATCTGATCAAGGGCTGGACCCTCGACTGGCCACGACTGGAGGCCGACGACTTCATCATGGCCATTGGCTCTGCCCGTCCCTTGGAAGACGCCACCCGCATCGCCTACCGCGAGCTGATCCGCTGGATGGTCGCCGACTACGGCTTCGACAAGTGGGACGCCTACATGATGCTGAGCCAGTGCGGGAAGGTGCGCCTCGGCAATTTCGTCGATCCCAAGTACACCGTCGGCGCGGCCGTGGCGAAGCACTACTTGACCGACTGAGGCATCCTATTCGGCTCTGGCCGCAGCGGTGCCAAGACGGCGCCCAGCACCAGGACCAAGACCACGCCACAGCCGATACCGGCGAAGCGGTCGATCACCGGCAGAATGCTGTCCGGCGGGCCGCTGCCGGTGACGAAGGTCAGGATCAAAGCGAAGGCGCCCTGCGTACCGAAGTAGGCCCAAGGCCCCTCACCGTGATGGATGCGCGCGAAGAAGAAGAGGCTGACAAAGAAGGCGGCACCCCAGAGGAGCAGACTGTTGAGCTCCAGACTAACGACGGCCAGCCCGACAGACCCGCCGCACAAGCATCCCAGGATCCGCAAGCGCACCCGACGCTCTGACGCCAGGATGTTGCGGTCCAGCATGACCAGGACGGTCACGGCGACCTGGATCATGGATGGCAACTCAAGCCAGGACCAGACCAGCGGTATGGCAACGGCAGTACAGCCGGCCAAGACCCCGATCCGGTTGAGCGAGAGGAGCGGCGCCTTGGGTCCCTTGGCGAAGTCCGGTGGCTCGTGCACCGCGCCTGACAGGAAGGCATTCAGTAAGGTGCTCAAGCTCACACCGAGTGCGATCTCGACCACCCGCGAATGGGCGAAGGCCCTCAGGGCCGGGGGCTCCATGATGCTGACGAAGAGCAGCATGGTGATGACCATCATGCCCATGATCCAGGCATAGCTGTAGCTACTGCGAAAGCGCTCCCTTGTGAGAAAGAAGCCGACAAGGAAGAGGACAATGCACTGCAAGACCAGGGCGCCCTCGGTCCACAAGGCCAGCTCATAGCCGACAAAGGCCCCGGCGATGGTACCGACCACGCGCATGATGCCCTTGGATAGGAGCCGGTAACGGTCGGCATGCGAGACGACGAAGGCGGAGATCGCGGCCCACCAGGGATCGGGAAGTTCCAACCAGATGGCGACAAGAACAGCCGAGACCGTGGCCAAGGCGGTGATCAGTGCCTGACGCGTCTCCGGCTGCATGGACCTAGAAGAGCACGAGGATCGAGGCATCGGCGCCTTGGAACAGCCGCCGCTCCTTCTCTAGGCCGAGTAGGTCGATCTCCACCGGGAAGCGCCGCGGGATGCGTATCCAGTCAGTCTCCGGGTTGACGTAAGGCAGCACGGAGGCGTCACCAGGGTCCCGCGCCACCCCGGCTGCCAGCGCGCGCACCCGGCCGCGTCGCCAGACCCAAGGCTCGCTGCCGAGCGTGAAGTAGACGGTCTCCCCGACCTTCAGGCTCTCGAGGAAGCGCTCGCGCACATTGGCGACAATGCGCCAGTCGTCGTCGGTGACGACGGCCAGTACCGCCTGGCCAACCTCAATGTAGTCACCCGGCTGCGCCGTTACTGGACCGATGCGGCCGCTGGAAGTGGCACGGACCAGGGTTTGCTCCAAGCCCCACTCGGCACGCGCCAGTTCGGCCTGAGCGACAGCAAGGTTGGCCTCCTCTTGAACCACCGCTTGCTGAGAAACCACCAGACTGCTTTCGGCATCCGTCAGGTTCGCCTGCGCCACCTGGAAGTCACGTTGCGCATTGTCGACCCGCTGCTGAGAGACATCACCGCGGCGGACCAGAGCCTCCATACGGGCCAAGACCTTACGCGCATCTTCTAAGATCGCCTTGTTGCTGGCGATCTGGGCCTGCGCCTCGCCGACGCTGTCCTTGGCGGCCTGGATGTCGGCCTCGGCCACCTTGACTGCCGCCTCATAGCGCTGGACGGAGAGTTCAAAGGGCCGCTGGTCCAGGAGGAAGAGGACCTCGCCTTCCTTCACCTCCTGGTCTCGGGCGACGTTGAGCGCCTGCAGGGTGCCAGGCACTTGCGGTGCGGCCATGACCACGTCCGTGGCCACATAGGCGTCGTCGCTATAGACGAAGATGTAGGTCGAGACCTCAAAGAGCAGATACAGCAGCAGGGCGATCGCGATGACGACCTTTCCCGCATGCTGCTTGATCCGCTCCAGCATAAAGCGCGCCTAGCTGGCCAGGCGTGCCATGGCTTGGGTGAGGCGGGCCGCGCGGGCCTGCATATCGGCCAGCCGCTCGCGGTTCTCTTCCACCACCTCTTCAGGCGCCTTGGCCAGGAAATCGGCGTTGGCCAGCTTCTTCTCCAACTTGGCCGCGTCCTTCTCCAGCTTGCCGACCTCCTTCTGCAGCCGCGCGCGCTCCTGGCCTAAGTCAATGACCTCAGCCAGGGGAATGGCGGCCGTGGCCTCGCCGATGACGAAGAGCGCGGAGCCGGCGGCCGGCGGCTCGGCAACGGCCTCCAACCGCTCTAGCCGTGCCAGACGGCGCAGAGTATCGGCCTGGCGCGCCATGCGTGCCTTGGTGAGATCAGAGGCCTCGCTCACCAACAAATCGACCTGGGCCTTGGGCGGCACGTTCATTTCAGAGCGTAAGGTGCGCATGGCGCTCACCAACTCGATCAGCCAGTCGATTTCCGCATCGGCGTCGGCGTCCCGCAGGCTCTCCGGATGCTGCGGCAGACGCTGTAATGCCAAGACGCCCTGCTCGCCATAGCCCAGCTCCTGCCAGAGGGTTTCCGTCAGCGAGGGCATCATGGGGTGCAGCAGCAGCAGGCTCTGCTGCAGGGTCCAGGCCAGGGTGGCCCGGGTCTCTGCCGCTGCGGCTTCGTCATCCAAGAGCGGCTTGGCGAGCTCGATGTACCAGTCGCAGAGCTGATGCCAGATGAAGTGGAAGAGACCCCCGGCCGCCTCGTCGAACCGATAGGCGCTGAGCGCCTTCTCCAGATCGGCCTGGGCGGTCAGTGTCTTGCCGATGATCCAGCGGTTGACCGGGTTGGTGACGCCCGCCGGGTCGAAGCCCTCCCCGGCTTCCCGAGTAGCCCCGTTCATCTCGGCAAAGCGGGCGGCGTTCCAGATCTTGGTGGCGAAGTTGCGATAGCCCTCCAAGCGCTGCTCGGCCAGCTTCAGGTCGCGGCCCGGCACGGCCAGCGACAGCAGGGTGAAGCGCAGGGCATCGCAGCCGTAGCGGTCGATGAGGTCCAAGGGGTCCATGGCGTTGCCCTGGCTCTTGGACATCTTCTTGCCGTTCTTGTCGCGCACCAGGCCATGGATCACGACATCCTTGAAAGGCACCTCACCCATGATGTGGATGCCGAACATCATCATCCGCGCGACCCAGAAGAAGATGATGTCGAAGCCGGTCACCAGCACACTGCCAGGGTAGTAGCGCTGAAGATCCGCCTGGGTCTCCGCGTCCTCACCCGGCCAGCCGAAGGTCGAGAAGGGCCAGAGACCGGAGGAGAACCAGGTATCCAGCACGTCCTGGTCACGGGTCAGCGGCTCGTCCTTGCCATAGTGCGCCCGCGCGGCGGCCTCAGCCTCCGCTTCCGTCAGCTCGACGAAGCAGGTGCCGTCAGGCCCGTACCAGGCCGGGATTCGGTGGCCCCACCAGAGCTGGCGGGAGATGCACCAGGGTTGGATGTTGCGCAGCCACTCGAAGTAGGTGTTCTCCCACTGCTTGGGATGAAAGACCGTCTCGCCCTTCTCCACCGCCGCAATCGCCGGCTTGGCCAGGGTGGCAGCGTCCAGGTACCATTGCTCAGTCAAGAAAGGTTCGATCGGCACGCCGCCGCGGTCACCGTGGGGCACCATGTGGCGGTGCGGCTCGATCTGCTCCAAGAGACCAAAGGCCTCGATGTCTTCCACGACCTTCTTGCGGGCGGCGAAGCGCTCCAGGCCGCGGTAGGCCTCCGGCACCTTGTCGTTCAGGTGCGCGGTCTCGTCGAAGATGTTGATCATCGCCAGGCCGTGGCGCTGACCGACCTCGAAGTCGTTGAAGTCATGCGCCGGCGTGATCTTTACCGCGCCCGACCCAGTCTCGGGATCGGCATAGGCGTCGCCGACAATGGGGATCAGCCGCCCGACCAACGGCAAGACCAGGTTCTTGCCGATCAGATCCTGGTAGCGCGGATCTTCCGGGTTCACCGCCACCGCCGTGTCACCCAGCATGGTCTCAGGCCGGGTGGTGGCCACCACCAGATAGCGATCGGGCTCGCCTTCCAGCGGATAGCGGAAGTGCCAGAGGTTGCCGTTGGTCTCGCGCTGCTGCACCTCCAAGTCCGAGATCGCGGTCTTCAGCTTGGGGTCCCAGTTGACCAGGCGAAGGTCTTTGTAGATGAGCTCTTCTTTGTAGAGCTGCACGAAGACCCGGCGCACAGCCTCCGACAGGCCATCATCCAAGGTGAAACGCTCACGCGCCCAGTCCGGCCCGACGCCCAGGCGGCGCAGCTGATCACGGATGGTCTCACCGGAGTAACGCGTCCAATCCCAGACCCGCTCGACAAAGGCATCGCGGCCCAGTTCCGTCCGCGAACGACCCTCTGCCTCCAGCGCGCGTTCCACCACCATCTGCGTGGCGATGCCGGCGTGATCCATGCCGGGCATCCAGAGTGCATCGTCCCCCTTCATGCGGTGATAGCGCATGAGGACGTCCTGCATAGAGTTGTTCAGCGCGTGGCCGATGTGCAGTTTGCCAGTGACGTTCGGCGGCGGAATGACGATGGTGAAGCGCTCGGCATTGCGCTCTGGCGTCGCGGCGAAGGCCTTGGCCTCTTCCCACAGGCGATAGGCCCGGGCTTCCGCCTCCTTAGGCTGATAGGTCTTGTCCAGCATTGCTGGGGGTCCTCTGGTTTACGGGGGCTGAGGACAGGGCCACTGACCGGGGCCGCCTGTCAAGTCAGCCCCGCTTGCCTGTGTGTCGTATGCTTCGAGACGGGGCTTAGTCTTCGTCGGCCTTGTCGATCAGGCCTGCAACCTCTTCGCGGACGACCCGCTCGACGATACCGGCGAGGTTCTTGTCCATCCACTCCTGCAGCAGGGGGCGCAGCGCCTCTGCCATCGACTGCTCGCTCAGCCGCGGCAGGTTCTTTTCTACCCAGTCTTCCGCCAAGGGCTGGATCATCTCTAGAACGCTCGCGTCCAGCTGGCTGCTACTGCCGTCGCGGATCGTCTTGGCCGCAACGGCTGCCTTCTTCAGCCCCTTCAAGCTGGCGATGGCCGCAGCTTGACCAGCCGGTTCCTCGGTCTCGGACTGAGAGTCTGCAGGCGCCGGCTTATCAGCAGCCGGTGCAACTGCTTCTGCAACAGGCTCCTCAGCCACCCCGGCTTCTTGTCGTGATGCCTCTGCTTTCGGCTTGGCAGCTGGTGGCGGCGGTGGCGAGGCAGCTGCAATAGCAGCGGGCGCCACCGCGGACGCTGCTGCGATCAAGTCCGCGCTGTCGGGTGCGTCGCTCTCGTCCTCGACCAGTTCCGTGAGTTCCAGGTCATCATCCTCAACGGGCGGCGCCTCTTGGTGTGCCGCAGCGCGCTGCTGTTCCTCGTCGATGATCTGCTTGATAGAGTCCATGATCTCAGCCATCGCCGTCTCGCTCTTGGCCTTGCCATCAGGGTCTTCGCTCATCTCATCTGCTTTCGTTTTTGAGACGTGGCGTTACCACGCCCGTTCTTTCTGAGGCTCCCCCGATCACTCCTGCACGCAAGGGCCCGATGCCTCTTAGCCGACAGGTCCAATTCTCTAGTTCGTGCCGGGCGCGTCGAGACCGAACCAGCGATCGCGAACGGCGTCGTAGTCAATCCGCGGATTATAGATTGCCACGCCGAGGTTGAGGTTCGCCGCCGTTAAACGCCCGATGGCGGAAGAAACCTGATAAGCCGCCACAACCTCGTCGCGCTGCGCACCGACCAGGCTGACCTGCGCCTGCAAGAGCTCCTGCTCTGCATCCAAGACGTCCAAGACGGTCCGTGCGCCGACCAAGCTCTCCTGCTCAACGCCTTCTAGAGCGACTGTGTTGGCCCGCACCTGCGATTCGAAGGACGTGATCTGCGCGCGCGCAGTCTCAAGCGATTCCCAGGCCGTCACGCCGTCCTGCTCTGCCTGGCGCAACGCCTCGGTGATCTCCAGGCGGCGCTGGCTGGCAATCTGCTTAGCCTGACGCACCTGGCTGGACACCAGCCCTTGCTGATAGAGCGGGATGGAGACCTGGGCAACGATAGTAGCCGTAAAGATATCCAAGTCAGCGGTCCCAGAGGTCGCTGAGCCGTCACGAGCGTAGTCCAGCAAGCCGATCAAGCTGACCTGAGGCAAGAGCGAGCCCAGCTGTACTCGAATGTCTGACAAGGCCGAGTTCTCCAGGAACCGGGCGGCGACTAGGTTCGGTGCATCCTGCTGCGCATAGGCCACGGTCTCCTGCAGGCTGCGCGGCAGGATGGCGATGGGCTCCGCCTGCTCGACCTCCGTCGGGACCAAGCCGATGATCTGGTAGAAGATCGACTGGGCCGTCGCCAGGTCACCCTCGGCAGCGACGCGGTCGGCAGTGGCACCGGCCAGACGGGCGTCGGCCTGCGACACGTCCGTCCGGGTCACCTCACCCACGTTGAAGCGATCGACCGTCGCCTCGCGTTGGCGGCGTAAGCGCTCTTCGTTGGCGATGTTGAGGTCCAGGATTGCCTTGGCCTGCCAGACATCGATGTAGGCGGTCACGGCGGCCAGCAGAACCGACTGCTCGGTATCGGCCAGCAAGGCCCGCTGAGCGAAGACGACTGCCTCTGCGCTATCGACGCTGGCGCGGATCGATCCACCGGAATAGATCGTCTGATTGACGGTGAGCGCACCACCAGCCGTGTAGCCGGAGGTCGGCTGCAGGTTTTCGCCCAAGAGCTTCGAGGTCTCGTAGCCAACGTCACCGGAAATCGTGACCTGCGGCCGCCAGGCAGAGAGTGCCTGCGGCACACCTTCGTTCACGGACCGCAATTCAGCCCGCGCCGCCAGCAAAGTCGGGTTGGTCAAGTAGGTGTTGGCAAGGGCCTCTTCCAAGCTCTGCGCAGAGGCAGGTGCGGACCAAGCCGCAGCCATGAGAAGCCCGCCGGCCAGAAGGCCGCCCAAACGCTGAAAAGGCTGTGTCGCAGGCATCAGAAAACGAACCCCGTTTCACGTTCAAACCCAGGCAGTAGCGGCGTGCCAGCGTCGAACAATGCCCTGCTGGCTAAGGAGTCGCCAAAACGTTCGACCAAGGTGGCCACACCCATGCCAGAGGCGGGTCCGCGGTCATCCTTGATCACCAGGGCCATCCGCCCCTCTGGCGACAGCTGCTTGGCCAGCGCCTCGGGAACTTCCGGCACTGCACCGTTCAGCAGGATAGCGTCATAGGGCGCTTGCTTGGGATAGCCTTCCGACAGCCCCGCCTTCACCACCACCGCATTGTCCACGCCCATGTCGTTCAAGATGCCATTGGCCTGATCGATCATAGCGCTGTCGTCTTCGATCGCGACTACGGTGCCGGCCAAGGCGCCCAGCAGGGCGGTGGAGTAGCCAAGACCACAGCCGACGTCGAGCACGATGGCCTTGCTGTCGATCTCCAGCGCCTGCACCAGGCGGGCCAGCACCATCGGCTCTAGTGCATAGCGCCCCTGCCCCAGCGGCAGGTCTTCATCGACGTAGGCGAGGCCGGCATAACGCTTCGGCACGAAGCGCTCACGCGGCAAGCGGCCCATGACGTCTAGGATGGCATCGCTGGTGACTTTGTTGGCGCGCAGTTGGTTTTCGACCATCTTACGCCTGGCTTGCTGTTGCATGGCTGCGCTGGGCCCTCTGCCAGTGGCGATCCGGCGCGAATGGCCGGCAAGGCTAGGGTGTCGCTGTCCCAGATGCCGTGCAATCCGCTTGGATTAGCCTTATAGGAGACTTACGCGCGAGCCGACAAGCATCGCCCCGGGCGTCGGGCCATGCGTCGCGGCCTGATGCGCAGCTGCCACGCAGTGCAGTGGTGCTGGTTAAGAGCTTGACGCAACGCCCCGCATGACCCTATATGCCGCGCTTCATCGGAACAAAGTGTTCTGCATCAGCGCTGGCGCTCGGTCCAAGACTGTGCCTAGACGCGCTCAGAACCACGCCCGTCATAGGATGCTTTGATCATGTCCCGTCGTTGTGAGTTCACTGGGAAGTCCGTGCTGGTTGGAAACAACGTCAGCCACGCGAACAACAAGACCAAGCGCCGCTACCTGCCGAACCTGCAGCAGGCCTCCCTGGTAAGCGACTTGCTGGGCGAGACGGTGCGCGTACGGCTGACCACCGGTGCCCTGCGCACGGTGGAGAAGAATGGCGGCCTGGACGCCTTCCTGCTCTCTGCCAAGACCGACCAGCTGGGCAAGAAGGCGCGTGAGATCAAGCGCCGGATCGAGCGTGCCAAGGCGAAGCAAGACGCGGCTGCGGCTTAACCGCCCGCGTGCTCTTCCAAGAGCTCGAAGAGCAACAGCAGGCTGCGCTGATTGTCTCTGAAGTTGTCGTCCGACAACAGAAGCAGCAGCGTCTGCCCCTCCGCGCCCACGCCGGTCAGCAGGACCTCGTAGTTGTCGACCGCAAGCGGGCGGCTGAGTTCGGCTAGAACTGGGCCCATTAGCGGCCCTGCGGCGTCGAGCACCTCCGCCGTCAGGCGCCGAACACGGATCAGCGGGCCGGTCTCCACGCTAAAAAAGCGCTCTAGAACGAGCAGGTCACCATTGGCCAAGAAGGCTGCATCGGTCACGCCATAGTCGCCGGACTGTGGGTAGCGCCGTAGCGTCCAATCGTCGGCCGAACCGTCTTGCAGCTGCGTAATGAAAGCCGAGGTGCCGCCTGCCTCCTCGGGACCTTCCAAGAAGGCGATAAGTGTCTGTCCATCCGGCGCCAGCGCCAAGGCTTCCAGACCGCGGTTGGCAGCGTGCAGTGGGAGCGATCGTACAGCAGGCGGCAACTCAACAGCGTCCAGCAGCACCAGTCCCAAGAGGTCGTAGCGCAGAATGCGGTGGTTCCGTTCGAACGCGATCAGGATTTCGCCACTCGGCAGAGCCGTCAAAGCCTCGGCATCCCAATTGAACGCGCTACTCAAGGGCTTACCGAACGAGTTGCGCAACGGCAAGATAGCGCTGCTGGCCTGCAGGGACAGCGGGGCACCGCTTTCCGGCACGCGCTGCAGCGTGGTGAAGAGAAATGCGCCGCGATCATTTACCAGCAGCACATCTTCTAGGTCCGCCGACCAGAGACCGGACGACCAGCCGCCGAAGCTTGGGTCGTCGCTCTGAAGAATCAAACCGCCGAGAAAGTGGAGCGAACCGACGCGGTCCATGCTTGGATCATCAGCTGAAAGCACCAGCGGGCGGCTTTCGATACGAACCGGCTGGACCTCTAGCTCGCTGGCCATCGCTGAATGAGCAGCTAGTACGCTAAACGCAATAAAAATCAATACATTGACCATTATTCTTTCCTTCTCATGATAGCATCCAGTCTTCACAAACGCTTCAATTGAGGAGCTTAAGCCTACCGAAACTCCGGCTTGGTCGCCACTTCTGTAATGAGTGGAACGCCCAGGAGACGCCTCATGACTGTGTTACCCCGCCGTGCCCTCTTGGGCGCCGCTGCCGGCCTGCCTTTGGCCGCCGTCCTTGCCAGCCCAAAGCTCACCCGCGCCGCGGCTGAGAGTCTTGAGCCGGTCGAGATCACCACGGAGGGCGGCCGTAAGGTCTCCGCCTCACTCGCGCTGCCGGCAAAGACGCCTGCGCCTGCCGTCATGCTGATCCATGAGTGGTGGGGTTTGAACGACCAGATCAAGGCTGTGGCGGCCGAGCTGGCCGGCCAAGGCTATGCCGCGCTGGCTGTCGATCTCTATGACGGCAAGCAGACGGACGATCCGGAACAGGCCCGCAGCCTGATGAGCGCGGTCAATGGCGAACAGGCGACCGACACCCTGGTCTCCTGGATCGCCGAGATGAAAGGGCCGATGAAGACCAAAGGCCATACCAGCGGCCCGGTAGCGACGCTTGGCTGGTGCTTCGGTGGCGGCTGGTCCCTGAACGCTGCGCTGGCGACCCCGACCGAGGGCTGCGTCGTCTACTACGGCCGGGTCAACAAGACGGCCGCTGAGCTAGCACCGCTCGCCTGCCCGGTCTTGGGTCACTTTGCCGACAAGGACAAGTGGATCGACCATGCCATGGTCGAAGGCTTCCAAGAGGCGATGGAGACGGCCAACAAGACAGCAGAGGTCTATTGGTACGACGCCGATCACGCCTTCGCCAACCCGACCTCGGCCCGCTACGACCAAGCTGACGCCAAGCTCTCGTGGGAGCGGACCAGCGCTTACCTCAAAACCCAACTGGGGTAAGGCAGAGTGGCGCTGCCGGGCCGAAGCCAAGGCAGCGCCCCCTCCCCCGATCACGCAGAGGCGCTGTCCTGCAGGCGGGCTTGCGCACGGTCCCTGATCTCTTTCAGATCCCACTTGTCGTCGCCGTATTCGAGATGCTGTTCGGAGGTGTGGAAGACCTCCCAGAGGAAGGCGTCGGGATCGACGGCCCAGGCCTTCTTGGAGCGGTGGTAGCAGCACTCGGCATCATCCTCACGCCGCACCTCGTCGGTGGCCTGCTCCAGGCGCTTGATCGTCGCCTGCAGCTCCTCCTCATCTTCCGTCTCGATCCCGAAGTGGACCACGCCGAAGGCCGCATTCTCCTGCCGGTCGATGATGGTGAAGTTCATCGGGATGTGCGCGGGCGTCCACTTGATGTAGTCGTCACGCTCCACGCTGGGCTCCGCGCCGAAGAGGGTGGAGTAGTAGTGGCGGGCCTTCTTCAAGTCCTTCACCACCAGGCCAATGTGAACTCTGCTCATAACGCGTCACTCCTTTTCATCGATGACCTGGCCGCAAGCGGCAGTCTGCCATCAGGTTTGCTCGGCTTCAGCCCCGCTGTGCGCCGCCTGCTTCTGCCGGCGATCAGACAAGAGCCAGCCCATGGTCGCCACCGCCAAGGCGGCGCCGCAGAACTGGATCAGAATGAAGAGCGGTGCATCGACCGGGCGAATGCCGGAGAAGGTATCGGTCAAGGTCCGCCCGACGGTCACCGCCGGATTGGCGAAGGAGGTTGAGGAGGTGAACCAGTAGGCTGCCGTGATGTAGAGGCCGACCGCATAGGGCACTGCCTTCGCGTTGGCTTTGATACAGCCCAGGATCACCGCAACCAGACCGAAGGTTGCCGTCAACTCCCCAACCCACTGACCACTGCCGCTCCGCTCCGTCAGCGAGGGATCGAGCAGCCGGTTGTCGAACATGACATGGGCCAAGAGCACACCGCAAACGGCGCCCAGGACCTGCACCAGCACATAGGCCGCCGCCTCCCCCCGTGCGATCTCGCCACGCAGCAGAAAGGCGAAGGTGACGGCTGGGTTGAAATGGGCGCCAGAGAGCGGGCCTAGGACCGTGATCAGGACGACCAGTACCGCCCCTGTCGCGATGGTGTTGCACAGGAGTGCTAGGGCGACGTTCCCGTCGGCCAGCCGCTCGGCCATGATGCCGGAGCCGACGACGGTTGCCAGCAGCAGGGCGGTGCCCAGCCACTCGGCGAAGAGGCGTTGCGGGGCTGTGGTCATCCTACTGATGTCCCGCTCTTAGCCGCAGCAGCAGCTGGCCCGTTCGGTGATGCTTGCCGGTTCCTTCAGTGCTTCTGCTGGCTGTGCGAGGTCGGCGATGACCTTATGCGTCCAGCAATCGTCGGCGCCGGCAGCTTCCCGCATGGTGAGCGCGAAGACATAGGCGAGTTCCGCCTCGTTGGCACCGGCGGCCAGCGCGCCGCGATAGTGCTTACGCACGCAAGGGGCCGAGCGCGCCTTGATCGAGAGCGCAAAGCGGAAGAGTTCGTCGATCTTCGGTTCGAAGGGACGGGCCTGATCGAGCTGCTCATCCAGGCTGCGCAAGGAGGCACCGAAGTCGGGGATTTGCGTAGACAGAAGGCTCATGGGTTCACTCCTCAGTTCAATTGACTCTTCGATATTACGGCATCTGCCGAATTGTCAACACTGATGATTGGCCAGAGCCTGGAAGGCCTAGAGACGGACGCCAGCAGATGGTGCTATTGAGAGCGTTATGGAGCAGAGCGACGCGATCGAAGCCCTGGCGGCCTTGGCACAGGAGTCCCGGCTGGAGATCTTCCGGCTCTTGGTGCGCGAGGAGCCTGGCGGCCTGCCGGTGAGTGAGATCTCCCGCCGGCTCAACATCGTACCCTCCACCCTCTCCGGGCATCTGGCGCTGCTGCGCCGCGCCAAGCTGCTCCGCTCCGAGCGCAACAAGCGGGAGATCATCTACTCCGCCGACTTTGATGGCTTCGCTGCGCTGATGAGCTTCCTCTTGGAAGACTGCTGCGGCGGCCGGGTGGACAGCTGTGACGATCTCGTTTCCTCGATCCGCCAGGTGCGGGCCGAGGCTTAGCGGTACTGGTCCTGGCCGGTAACCTCGGCCAAGAACGCGGAAACGGGCTGGAGGCTCCGTTCCGGCGCTTCCTCCTGCGGCACATGGCCAAGGTCGGCAAAGCGTGCCAACCGCGCGTCGACCAAGACATCCAGATAGTCTTCAGCATTGCGCACCGGGATCAGCTTGTCCTTGTCGCCCCAGATAAGCAGCACCGGGATCTCGATGGTCTTCAGCGCCGGCACGGGATCGCTCAAGACCGTCTGGCGCAAGCGCTCCAGCAAGGCCCCGCGGCTGCCGGGCGCCAGCATCAGGTCGTGATAGCGGTCCACCGTCTCCGCCGATAGCAGCTCCGGGTCACCGTAACTGCTCACCAAGTTGGAGCGCAGCAGGAAACGCGGCAGGGCGTAGCGCATGACGCTCAAGAGCGGTGAGACCTTGGGTGCCTCGCCATAGGCGAAGCCGGGACTGGCGAAACCATCGGGTGCGACAAGGACTAAGGAGGTGACCCGCTCCGGGTGTGCCGCTGCAGTGCGCCAGGCGATACGGCCGCCGATAGAGTTGCCGACCAGGCTCGCGGTCTCGATGCCTTTGGCATCCAGCAGCTGCAACAGCAGTCCGATGACGCGCTGATCGCGATAATCGTTCTGCGCGTCTGGCGGCGAAAGACCGGATCCCGGTAGGTCAAGGCTGATCACCCGATAGCTCTGAGACAGTCCCTGAGCCCAGCCCTCCCAGGTGTGCAAGCTGGAGCCGAAGCCGTGGATCATGACCACCACCGGCGCGTCTTTTGGGCCTTCGTCGCGCAGGTGGAGCTGGGTGCCGCCAACCTCCAGCAGCTCAGAGGCGGCGGAGAAGTAGGTCTGTTGCAGCTCTGTCCGCTTCTTATCCGGGGTCCAGAGCCAGAGCGCTGCGACGAGGAGAAGGCCAAGCAGGGCCACAAGGATGATCCAGAGCACGCGCATCGTCACTCGACAGAAGGGAAAAGGCGGGGCGCGTTTGTCGACGCCCCTTCCCTATCTGGCCCTATCGGCCGTGCAGTCAAAGGCAGCCTTAGAGCAGCTCCGCTTCCTTGGCGATCATGGCGGCATGGGTGCGGTTACGTGCCTCGATCTTGCGGCAGAGGGTCTTCATGTGCAGCTTCACGGTTGCTTCCTGCAAGTCGAGGTCACGCGCGATTTCCTTGTTGCTGAGGCCGCGGGTCAAAGCCTTCAGCACCTGCGTCTCCCGTTCCGATAGGCTCTGCTTGAGGCGATGCTCGCTGCTGTCGGAGCTGGTCAGCATGTCCGGGGGTGCAAACTGCTCCCCGGCCGCCATGAAGCGAATCGCGTTGACGAAGGAGGTGGCCGAGAGGGCCTTCGGCAGGAACCCGGCGGCGCCGCGGTCCAGCGCCTCCCGCGCGACGGCCTTGGGCGCAGCAGAGGACATCAAGGCCACGGGCATACCGACAGCCAGAGCCAAGGCTTTGTCGAGGCCGACCAGCCCCTCCATGCCCGGCATGCCATCGTCCAAGAGCACCAGGTCGAAATCATCCCGACGCGCGACCTGCACCATGGCTTCCTCAAGACTTGCGGCGAGCGCGACCTCAATGTCGGCCTGCTGTTCCAGAAAGGCCTTCAAAGTGTCCCTCAGCATACCCTGCGTATCGGCAATTAGTACAATCATCGACTTTCCAGTTTCGCCATCAATAGTCGTAGCATGAAGGGGAAGGCTGCGGCAAGGCTGGTGCCTCGGTGCTTGCGCCCTTAAAGCGCCCCCGCTGTTCAGGATGCGATCCAGCCCCTAGGCTGATCCTCAGCGGAGAAGCAGTCTTGGAAGGATAGGCCCCAAGTGGACGTCGGTTCCTGGCGCACGAAGCTCCGCCTGCTGGCAGGCGTCTTGCCGCTGCGGCCCGGTCGAGTGCCGGGAGAGATCATCGCCGGCATCACCCTGGCAGCCTTGGCGATCCCGGAAGTCCTGGGCTACACGCAGATTGCCGGCACGCCGCTCATCACCGGCCTCTATACGATGTTGCTGCCGGCCTTACTCTATGCGGTCTTCTGCTCCTCCCGCCACCTGGTCGTCGGCGCTGACTCGGCTACGGCGGCGATCCTGGCCAGCGGTCTTGTCGGACTGGCTGCCGTCGGGTCGGACCAGTACATGGCGCTGGCCATGGCCTTGGCGATCATCGTCGGCTGCCTGCTGTTTCTCGCCAGCGCCTTCGGGCTTGGCTTCATGGCCAACTTCCTGTCCAGGCCGGTCCTTGTCGGCTTCCTTTCCGGCGTTGGTGTTCAAGTCGGGATTCACGCCTTAACCGACCTGGCCGGGGGCACGCGGCAGCACGATGGCGTCTTGGAAACCCTGCTGTCCTTGCCGCAGGGCTTGGCCCAGGCCAATCCGCTGGCACTGGCGATCGCTGCGGTGACGGTCGTCAGCCTCTTCATTGGGAAAGCTCTGTCCAAGTGGCTGCAGGTCCGCCTACCGGTCGCCATGCTGGTCGTGGCGCTCTCCATTACTCTGTCCTGGATGTTGGATTGGGGCGCGCGTGTTCCGGTGGTCGGCAGGATCCCGACTGGCTTCCCAGAGATCGCCCTGCCCGACCTGGATCTCAGTCTGTCACTGGTCTGGACCCTGCTGCCGACGGCCTTCGCCATGGCGGTGGTGGTCTTGGCGCAGAGCGCGGCCACCGCGCGCGCCTATGCCACCCGCAACCGCGAAACCCTCGACGAATCCCGCGATCTTTTCGCTCTGGGGCTAGCCAACTTGGGCGCGGGCGTCAGCGGCACCTTTGTGGTGAACGGCAGTCCGACAAAGACGGAGATGGTCGCTTCCGCCGGTGGGCAAACGCAGCTCTCCTTGTTGGTCACGGTCGGCGTGGTGGTGATCGTTCTGCTCTTCCTCACCGCACCGCTTTCTTACCTGCCACAGGCCGTGCTCTCCGGCGTGGTGCTGGTGATCGGCATCGACCTGATCGATCTGCGCGGCTTGATGGACATCTACAAGCGCCGCCGCGCTGAGTTCTGGGTGGCGCTCTCCACCAGTGCAGCCGTCGTCCTCTTCGGCGTGGAGCGCGGAATTGGTTTTGCGGTCCTGATCTCCATCATCTCACACACGCGCCATGGCTACCGGCCCAGCGATCTGATCCTCGCGGACGATGCGCAGGGAACAGCGAAGGGTGTGGCGCTGACCTCCGCCACACAGATCCGCCCTGGTCTGGTGATCTATCGTTTCACCCACGCCATGTACTTCGCCAACGCGCAGCAGATGCGGGACGAGATCTCCCAGCTGGCGCAGCGGGCCGACCCACCCTTACAGTGGTTTTGCATCGATATCTCGGCCGTGGACGATGTCGACTACACAGCCCAAGCGACCTTAAGCGAGCTGCAGCAGGCCCTGTCCGAGCAGTCCATCCGCCTGGTCTTCACCCAGACTCTGTCCGGCTCTTGGGAGGGCGGACGGCAGCAGATCATCCAGCAGTTTGGCGAGGACAGCCTCTTCCCAAACCTGGACGCGCTGCTTAGCGCTTACGACTCTCGGGACCGCAGGAACACCGCCGGTCGATAAGGCACAGCAACCATCACTTCCGGACTAGGGATTGATCGACTTGATCATCAGCGGGCTGCCTCCCGTCTGGTCGCTTGGTCCGTAGCCGTCGAACCAGACCTGACCACTGCCCAGCATCACACCCTGATAGTTGACGAAGAGATCGGCGTAGTGGGCCTCAGCAATGGCATCCAGCACGGACTTCGTCACTATGCGCTCATAGTCCTTCAGAAAGGCCGCCGCATCGGCATAGCTGGCCGTCACCTTGCCGGCGTCATAGAGATGGAAGGGATAGCGGACCAGGCCAGCGAAGGTCTCTCGGTCATTAGACGCTGTGATCTTCTTCAGGTGCTCGAGGAAGGCCCGCACGGCATCAGGGCTCTCGATGCCTGCCTGAGACAAGCGCGAGTCCAACGCCGTTTGATCCGGCTCTGTAGAGGTGCGGGCAAAGAACCCGGAGAAGCTTGGCGCAGAGGCGCCGCAGAGCCCCTTGGCCTGGATGACGGCATCAATCCCAGAGGGGACCCAAAGGCCGGTTCCGGCGGCATCGATCCGCAGGGTCTGCTGCTGGTGATGCACCACCAGCGCGGTGCCTGCATTGTTCAGCCGCGCCGGGAAGCTGCCATCGCAGGTCCAGTTCTGGCCGGCGCCTGAGATGGTGAGCGTGTAGACGCGCGCGTTCTGGCTCCTCTCGTTGCTACTGGCGATATCCACCTCCGCCCAGCTCTCAAAGGTGCCGTTCCAGCCGGTAAAGACGTCGTAGGCATGGTCTAGATGGCGCAGTCTCTGGACATAGGCGCGGGTCACACAATCGCCGCTCGTGTCGCAAGCGTTGCGGTGATGCAGCCACTGACGCTGGCTGTCGCGCAGGGCTGTCTTGGCCGTGCTGCTGAGAGACTTGCGGAGTGCGCCGTAGACCTTGCTCAGCTCTTCATCCATCTGGCCGATGTTCGGATCGTCGCAAATCTGCTTCTCGACCGCCGTTCCCGCCTTGGCGCAGTCAAAGCTCTGCGCCTCGGCGCTGTCGGGCATTGCCCAGACCGCAAGAGCAACGAGGCCTAGGAGCGAGAGAGCAGGTTTGTTGACTGGCATCCTTGGGGCGTCCTTCTCCTGTCGGCTGCCGCGAGATAGCGCGGCGCTTTGGCAATTCTATGGCGTAGGAAGCCCCCCTTCGGCAAGCCCGCGGCGAGCCGGCAGACTGTTCAGGAGCGATAGCTGGCCGGGCGAAAGCCGCTGTTATCGACGACATGGGTGTCCGCGCCCTCAACCCGGTCGGTGTTGTGGCAAGAGACGATCTCGAAGCCGGCCGGCCCCCGACGCGTGACCATCGAGATGACGGCCACGCGCCGGCCTGCCTGCGCGCCGTCGAGGCCAGATTGACCGTCGAGGGTCGAGACACTGTGGACAAGGTGAATGTCAGGCGTCAGCGCACGGACAGCGAGTTCGGTGATCTCTAGCCTGGCGTTCTGAAAGATGCGTCGGAAGCCGTAGTCATGGGCCTTGCGGATGGCCTTGCGGCTGCGCCACCAGAAGCCCACGACATTGACGAAATCGGCATTCTCGATGAAGAGCGCTGCGAGGCCGTCGGCGTCGCCCGCATTCCAACGCTCGAAAAAGGCGCGTGCAACGGCCTCTCCGCTTTCGAACATGGATCGTCTCCTTTCTTGCCGCCGATGGCCTCGCTGTTATCGAACTAACCGATCGCCACCTGGGCCTGCTCACCCCAGCCGGCGCGATGCAGGTAGGCCTCGAAGGTCAGCATAGAGGGGTGGAAACGGCGCAGGTAGGCCGGCGCGCCCTCCATGCCGAAGGTGTCGAAGTAGCGATACATCAGCATCAAGTCTTCGCCCTGTTCGGCAAGGCATTGCTCCCAACTCATCTGCTCATAGCGCAAGGCCTGGCCGGTGACACGCGACAGCGTCGCGGTGATCTCCTCCATGGTCGAGACCTCACCCGCCAGCGGCATGATCTGACCGGCCCAGACCTCCGGCTGCTCGAAGGCCGTTACCGCCATGGCGGTAATGTCGGCGACGGCGACTTGGCGGTAGTGGGTGTCCGGCCGGATCGGGTAGCTCACTACGCCACTTTCTAGAATGGCCTGGCGATCCCACTCCCAGTTGTCCATGAAGGCAGCGGGCCGGAAGACCGTCCAGGCTGTGTTGAGCTGGCGGACCCGGGTTTCAACCTGCCACTTGCTCTCAAGATGCGGCACGCCTGTGTTGCGATCGATCGTCGAGGCACCGCTGTAGACCAGGTGCGTAACCCCAGAGGCCGCGGCGGCTTCTGTCAGATTGAGGCCTTGGCGCAGTTCCGCCTCGACACCGGCTTCCAGAAAGTCCTGGACCGAGAAGAGCGCGCCGGCGCCGGCAAGGGCGCGATCCAGCGTAGCGCGGTCTTCCAGATCGGCGCGAACCACCTCCGCGCGCTTCGCGGCCAGTGCCTGGGCGGCTGGTTTGTCTGGGTTGCGTGTCAGCGCCCGCACGCGATGGCCGCGGGAAAGCAGGCGATGGGCGACGGCGCCACCCTGCTTGCCCGTCGCCCCGGCAACGGCGATGGGACGGTCGTGGATCTTGGCGTTCGACATGACGAAGGCTCCCTTTGCATGGATGATGCGAGGGAGATGGATGCTGCGATCGAGTGGATAAGATCGCCAAATGCGCAGTACATGCGCATTTTTGCAGCGCTAAACGACGACGCGCTTCATCGTTTGCACGAAGGCCTGCACTTTGGCGGAGCGGTGCAGATCCACGTGCGTCACCGCCCAAATTTGCTCATGCCACTCCTCTTGCGCCGGCGCCAGCTCGACGAGACCGGCCGCCTCCGCCATCACCCGTGGCAGGAAACCGGCCAGGCTGCCGCTCTGCACGGCGGCCCAGAGTGCTGCGATGCTGTCGCTGGTGAGACAAATCTGCTCCGGCGCAATGCTGTCGCGCATCCACGCGAAGTAGGGCGTGGCGGGCGCAAGCTGCCCTGGCCCGGCGAAACGCTCCGCATCGGCTGTCGGTCCATAGAGCCCGACCGGCAAGCGCTGTAGCGGCAGGACGACATTGTCGGGATGGTCCGGCTTGGGCCCGATGCGGAAGGCGATATCGGCCTCGCCATACTCCAGCTTCAGGACCCGGTCACTGCTGACCAGATGAACCCGGAGAGCGCGGTGTTCGGCCTGAAACGCTGTGATGATCGGCAAGACTGTCGCGACCAGCACGTCGAGGCAGGTGATGGTAAAGAGGCCAGTCAGAGTTCCGCCGCCGCCGCCGCGTGCCAGCCGAAAAAGCGCGCCAAACTGCGCGTCAGTGGCATCGGCAATGCGCAGCAGGTCACAGCCTAGTTCGGTCGGTGAGAAGCCACGGGCATGACGCTGGAAGAGCGTCGCGCCCAGCGCGGCCTCGAGCGTGTCGATATGGCGGGTAACCGTCGCACGATGGACACCCAGCACCTTGGCGGCAGCGCTGATGGTACCAAGGCGCGCCACCGCCGCAGCCGTTCGGATTTCATCCCAGTGGTTCATGCTGCATAGATGCGCACACCAAGCTGGTTTGCGTCCACACTCAGCACCAGCGTAGCACTTACGTCGAGACTGACCTCTTCAAGACGCAGCCCACTCTTGCCACCTTCTTGGTCAAGGCAGACGCGCCAGAAAGCCCCCGCTGAGAAGGAGCGAGCATGAAAGTCTACGGATTTCGGATCTTCGTATCAAACCTTGCAGAGGCGCGATCTTTCTACGCGCATACTCTGAGCCTCCCCATCTCCTTCGAGACAGAGGACGCCCTTGGCTTTGACGCCGGCATCCAGATCATTGTCGAACTGGACGATGGCGCGCATCCGGGCCTGCAAGGGCGTTTCACCGGCCTGTCCTTCTCGACGGAGAACCTGGGTGCGGACTATGACGCCCTAAGGGCCCGCGGCGTGCAGTTCGTCGCCCCACCCGAAGAGCAGCCCTGGGGAGGCTCCTTGGCGCACTTCCTCGACCCAAGCGGAAACACTCTGACCTTGGTTAGCCTTTAGCGATCCCCTTTGCGCAGGACTGTCACGCAGCCAGCCTGTCCTGCATCATCAGCCATACGTCTCAAGGATTCTCGAGGAACCACTTCAGTTAGAATTGAGAGAACCGAGCACTCCGCGGGATCGGGTGCACCGCTGCCGCATCAAACCTGCTGAAGTAGTCCCTTGACTACCAAACATCTTGTTGAGGACGTCAATCAAGGCCTAGCCGAGGATCTTTTTTTTGGATTTCCTCTCAGTTTGCAGATCGCGCAGCGTCATCCTGCGTCCGATGGCTTCCATTGCTTCTGCAACACGGCGAGCCTCCGTTGGCTCGGTCTTGGCCGACGCTACATGGAACGTGAACATTCGTTTCTTGCCGGCGGTGAGTGCGTCCCACGCAGCCTTCACCGCGTCGTCCCTACCTAGGGCAAGCTGTAGGCTTCGAGGGATGTCGACGTGATCCTGATCGTCGATTCTGAACCGCATTTCCACCAGATCACCGACATCGAAACCGGTCTCCTTCTTCACTTTGGGTGACACGATGAAGTACCGCCGACCATCTCCAACGGGCATCCAAGCGCCGCGCACCGGAACCTCTGCGATTTCGCCTTCCACTCTCAAGCGCGGGTAGACGTCGAAGGGCAACTCTCGCTCAAACTGGGGCGGCATGAAGAGGACTTTGTAGGTCAGGACCTTGGTTTTGCCGACACCCTGGAGTGCGATAACGTCCTCAAATGAGTGGGTGAAGTAAGCCATAGGCAACAGATCACGTGTTCAGTCTAGAAGGCATCTTCATATGATATGCCTATCAACTAACTTGGCAATCAAGGTTCTGCGGCGGAACAATAGACTACGAAACACATAGCGACGGTCGCTGCCCGACATCCGCGTCTGTCACTCGCCTTTTTTGGATAGAGTAGAGAACGCCAATCCGATCCGAGCCGACATCCGCTTGCTTCAGAAAACCGAGCCGGAGCTGCAGCTTTGGCCGCAAAGCTATCATCCAAGCCGCCTAGTAAGGGGTCACACACTCTGCTGGCAATGGCGGAGGGGAAGGGATTCGAACCCTCGATAGGGCTTTTGACCCTATAACGGTTTAGCAAACCGCCGCCTTCAGCCTCTCGGCCACCCCTCCGTCGCCTGCCTCCGGGCATGAGCAAACAGACCACCGTCCGCTTGGCGCCCTCGCGACTGAGGGGCGGGATTTAGCCTCTGGCGGGGGGGTCTGTCAAATGCTCCCTGAGATCAAAAGACGAAGAAATCCGACTCCTCCAGGCTGCCGGCCTGGACGTTCATCAGGGTCACGCTGTGGCCTGCGCCCAGGTCGATGACCGTGTGGTCGCCAGACTGGCTTGCGCGCGCAGCAACATCGGCTGCCGTGTCACTATCCGTGCCGTTCACCCCGATGGCGACACCGATCCGGTCGCCTCCCTCGAAGTCATGAATCCGGTCGGTGCCGTTGCGATTGTAGAAGAGAAAATCGTCCTCGCCATTGCCGCCCCAGATGTCGTCGTCGCCGACACCGCTGTGGATCTCGTCGTCCTTGCCGAAGGTGCGGACCTCGCCGCCTTTGGCCGACATGTAGACGACGTCGACATAGGGCGAGGCGATGCCGTTGTTCGCCCAATGCCCCTGCCCGTCTTCTTGTCCCGGCACCAGGGAGCCGACGTAGTTGGGGATCGGCCCTTCTTCATGCGCGCGCACCTGGTCGAAGATGTAGGTGTTCTGGATCTTGTTGTAATAGAGACCGTCCAGCACAAAGCGGTCATCCATAACACCAAAGTTATAGTGATCCATCTGCGTCATATCGATGATCTCGACATAGTAGATGTTGCCGAAATCCGCACCGCCGTGAAAGTCGATGTTGGAGTTGGTGAACTCGATATGGATGTTGTTGTAGGCAGCGGAAGAACTATAGCCAAAAACGACGGCATGGCGGGTGGCCGCAATCAGGCCCTCGTCGTTCTCGCCACCGATACGCAGGCCTTCGTAGTCCCCATAGAAGCTGTCGTCGAGCAGCAGGCCATAACCGTTGCCGCCACCACCCAGGTTTTGCGAGCCATCGAAGGTATAGTTCTGGATCCCCACCTGATAGCCGGCCGAAACCCAAATCCCGAGAGAGCCGGCGTTCTCCACAGTCAGATTCAGGATGTCGCTTTCGTGCACACCTTGTAGGTGGATGGCTGAGGCCTTGTTGTCGTAAGCGCCGCCATAGTCCGAGCTGTTGTAGTTGAAGAGGTCATGCGGATCGACGATCTGGGCGTAGTCGGAGTCCTCCATGTACCTAATCGTCATGTCGGAGATCACGAGATTGTGGATGAAGTCATCCTGATCGTAGACCCGCACCTCGGCATTCCCGCCGCTCCAGTCGGGGTCATAGTCCATACCGGCCTTTTCTTTCAGCGTGACCGTCTTAGCCACACTGTCTACGGCTGCGATCTCAACCAGCGAGGAGAGCTTGTTGAAGCTGTCGCCGTTCCCGGTGATGCGCGTGTTGAGATCGCCGGAGTTGTTGTAGGTGAACTCAATGAAATCACCGGCCTTCACGCCCGCCACCGATGCCAAGGCCACGACCCTGTCGTCGGCCGCCACGGGGGCGAGGCTACCGGTGACCAAAATGGCCTCTTCCGGTCCCAGCTTGCCGTTAATGCCCTTTGAGACATCGAAGACATGGCCGTCGGTGATGGCATCGGCGCGTAGGATGACAGACGCCTCCGAGGCGCCCTTGATGTGCAGGTCACCCCTCTGCACGTCGATCGATTGGGTCAGCCAGTAGGTGCCGGCCTCAAAGAGAACGGTCGCGCCCGTCGGCGCGCTGTCGATGACCGCTTCGATCTGCTGGGTCGTCATGCCGGCGTTGACGGTCAGGGTCGGACCCGATCCGACCGGCTCGCCGATCTCTCGGTCGCGGCCCTGGTAATCGAAGCCGCGGTACATCTGGGGATTCACGCCGCCCCAGCCATGACCCTGGAAGCCGCCTTGGCCGAAGTCGTTCTCCTGCACTAGACGGGTCGTTGGGGTGACCTCCGGGAAGTCGGCGTTCGGGGAACTTTGATAGGCGCCGGAGCGGATGGTCTCAAAGTGCGGCAGGGTTGCCTCCACCTCATCGCCGGCCGGCACCAGGTCATCGTCTTCGATCCAGCCGGAGGCCACGGCATCCAGCAGGCCAGCGCCTTGCGCATTCTCCAGTTTGAAGAGGAAGCGCTCCTCCTCTTCGGCCAGGTCGTCGTTGACGATGTCGATCTCGACAAAGGCCCGCGTTTCACCCGCTGCAAAGGTGACGCTGCCGCTTTCGGCGATGAAGTCGCTGCCGGCCTTGGCTGTAGAGGCCTGCGCGAAGTAGTCGACGGTGACCTCCTGGTTCGAAGGCTCGGAGAGGTCGATACGGAAGCGGGTTGTTACCCCCCCGCCCTCTTCGACGCGGCGGTTGTTGACGCTCAGGCCCGGCAGCGGCGCACCACCTTGATCGTCGTTCTCGATCCGGCCAATGGCCACGTCGTCGATGATGGTTGCGCCTGTCGCAGAGCTCAACTTCAAGAGCAGGCGCTCTTCGCTCTCCTCGATCTCATCGTTGACCACGTCGATCTCAACGAAGGCCCGCGTCTCGCCCGGTGCAAAGGTCACGACCCCGCTTTCGGCGACAAAGTCCTGGCCGGCCTTGGCCGTTGAATCTTGCGTTCTGTAGGCGACCGTTACCGCCTCATCCGAGGCCTCCGATAGGTCCAGCCGGAAGCGTAGAACCGCACCCTCGCCTTCCTCGACACGGCGGTTCCTGATACTGAGGTCCGGTAGGTCACCGTTGAAGGCGCCTGAGTTTTCCAGAAAGCTCTGGGCATCCTGCGGCGTGCCGTTCTCGATCCCGGTCAGCGCGTAGAAGAGCATCCCGGCATCCGAAGGGTCATTTGTCTTGGTGCTGCCGGCCTCGTCCATGATCTGGCGAGCGGCTTGGAACTCCGGGACCTCCGTCGAGTCCAGCCAGTCCCAGTTCCGGTTGTTGAAGCCACTGTCGTTGTTGTTCCCGTCGTTCTGATCTCGGATGTCGATCATAGTCACGGTCGGGAAGTCACTGCGGATGTCGGACCAGGTCCTGGCTTCGGTCAGGGTAGGGTCGCTCGGGTTATTGATGACGCTGCGGTTCTCGTTCCAGCTGGAGTGCGACAAGAGCGTGATGTTGGGAAGATTGCTCGGATCTGTCTGCTCCAGGGCCCGATAGGCGGCCTCCATCGGCCCACCTTCCAGCATCAAGACCTTCTGGCCGGAGTTGAGGATCTCGACCAGCTCTGCTGTGGCCTCCGCGATGCCCGCTTGGTAGCTGTAGGCGCTGACACCGAGACCGCGCGCGAAATCGGCGCCGGCGTCTAGATCTTCCAGGCGGCCGTTGCTGTTCGCCTCGGCCAGGTTGTTGCCATAGAAGAAGCTGGTCTTCTCCTCGACGCCGCCGGCCAGAGCCAGAAGCGCGGCGACGGGAATGGCGGCGATATCGTCGGGGTCGTTGTTGTTCCCGTCGAAATGAAAGACGATCTGGTCGAAGTCGTCGGCCAGAACATCCGCTGGGGGGTCGTCCCCGCCACCGCTGGAGGTTTCGCCAAAGGTAAAGGGGACTTCGAAGGAGTCGAGCTGCGTGCCGCTCTTGTTGGCACCGCTGAAGACCTTGACCTCCAACGTCTGCGGCCCGGAGGTAAAGCCGGTCGTCCCGACGAAGTCCCCGTTGCTATCGCCGAAGAGAGCATAGGGCGAGACGTTCTCCACCCGCGACAGGCTACCGAGGATCAGTTCCACGCTGCCGATCTCTGGGCCAGCACCACTGGGTATGGCGGCCAAGGTCACATTCCGGTCTTGGAAGTCAGCGGCCTCAACGACGTCACCGGGCCCAAGGCTGCGGATGATCTGATCGCTATCCGCATCGGCGATGAAGAACGAGAGGAACCCTTGTCCCGGGGCTGTCGGCGCATCTGTCGACGGGATACTCATCGTTCTTCTCCTTCACGATCAGGCAGGACCAGCGAACCTCTTTCCTGCAGTAATAACTCACGCCACTACCGTTTTTAGAATGAGGCACGAGGCCGCCTGCATTCTGGCACTGACAGAAAATGATCATCGCTCACCTTTAAAAGCGAGGCGTGAACTCTTCATCTTGGCTTCTGAATTGTCTGGCGAATTGTGTCGTCTTTTGGGCCTTAGCCCTGCGACACAGAGCGCAGGCAGCTTGACATTGCGTTAAACCTGAGTGTCTTTCCAATGAATGACAGCTACTGTGTGTCTATTAGGCGGATTGCTGCCTTTGTCCAGGTAGCAGAGAGTATCTGAGGGGACTAACGTGCACCCAGCTTGCCCCGGAGCCTAGTTGGCGAGCGGCGTCGCTCCGGGCTGTGCAAATCCAGAGACCATCTCCAACAAGGCCTGCTCGAGTGCTGTGTCTAGTGAGGTCTGGGTCTGGCCCCCGCACTCCGCCTCACCGCTGCCAACTGCCCGGGACAGCGCAACCACCTGCTGACTGGCCTGGGTTGCGCCCTGGCCACGCATCTCGACCACCAGCTCGACGTTGGTCGCGCAGTAGCCGCTGCCAAGGCTGACCGTGTGGCAGTGCGGCTCGATCAGAACGTCTTGATAGGTGAGCGACCCTGCGGTGACGCCCCGTGCCTCGGACCAGAGCTTCCAGGCATCGTTGGCCGCAGCCCGCGCAGCACTGGAGTAGTTGAGATTGATCTCCTGCGCGCCGCAAGCCATGGTCAAGGGCTTCATCGTGCGCGTGAAGGCATCTGCGCCACTCACGGTGAAACCCTGTAGAGCTGAGACCTCTGCCGTGCTGCCAACTGCGACCGGCTTCAAACAGCCGCTGAGTGCCACGAGCAGGGCAACACCCATTGCTACGCGCCAAACCTGCACCATCCCCTCACACCCCCCGCGTCCTCATTTCCCTTGTTCAAGCTGCCCGCCAGGGTTTAGCTGACGTCGACAGTAACCGGGGTAAGAGAGCAGACTTGAGGGGATCAGGGGATGAGACGAACCGCAGCATCTATCGTCGGGGTTAGCCTGCTGGCCTTCGCCTTGGCCGCCTGCCAGGCACGAACCGTGCCGATCCGCGCCATCGCCGCAGCCGACGTAAAGGACTATCGGGTTCAGGCGGTCGAGGTCGTAGCCGGCGACCCAAGCGTCACCGGCACAATCCTGAACCGGGTCGATATCGCACTGGCAGAGGCCACCGCCGAATGCGCGACCGGCAGCAGGCCGGTGATCTTGGACGCCCGCATTGATCACTATCGCGAGGCCGGCACCGCCGCCACTATCTTGGTCGGTGACCGAACTGTTCTGGCGGGACGGATCGCCCTTCGCGATCCGGTGACCCGGCGGATCGTGGCCTCCTCCTACATCGAGAGTGCCGTGGGTGGCGGTGGCGTCCTGGGCGCAGTCATCACCGAAATCGGCGAAGGAGGTCTGCCGGATACCTTTGCGAGCGACGTCTGCGAAAAGATCTGGCAGGTCCGACCGCCCGGGCAAGCGGCGCCGCTGGACCCCGTCACCGGCGAGCCGATCACAAGCGACGACGAGTAGAAGAGGCTAGGACGGGAAGGCCTGCGTCAGGTCGGCCAGCAGATCGTCCGGCGCCTCCAGACCAATGGAGAGGCGCAGCAAATCGTTGGGAACGGCGCTGCCGTCCCCCTCAATGACGCGGCGGTGCTCAATGAGGCTCTCGACGGAGCCCAGCGAGGTGGCCGGGTGGAAGAGCTGCACCCGGCGGCAGACCTCGGCCGCCGCCGCGAAGCCACCGGCGAGCCGCAGCGACAGCATGCCACCAAAGCCGCCCTGCATCTGCTGTGCGGCCAGAGCATGGCCTGTATGGCTCGGCAGACCTGGGTAGAGAACCTGCGCGACAGCTCGATGCTCCTCCAAGGCCTCTGCCAGCTTGGCAGCCGTCGCACTGGCCTGGCGGACGCGCGGGAAGAGCGTGCGCAGCCCGCGCAGCAGCAGCCAGGCCTCGAAGGCGCCAAGCGTGCCGCCAAAGCCGCCGCGGTTGGTGAGGATGGCTTCCCAGACCTCATCCTCGGCAGCTGTCACCAAGGCACCCGCCAGCACGTCGCTGTGACCGTTCAGGTACTTGGTGGCGGAGTGCATCACCAGATCGGCGCCCAGGGCGATCGGCCGGGTCAGGACCGGTGTCGCCGCAGTGCTGTCGACCGCCAGACGGGCGCCGACGGCATGGGTTTGCTCAGCCAGCGCGGCGATATCCAGCACCTCCCAGAGCGGATTTCCCGGCGTTTCGATCCAAACCAGCTTGGTCTTGCCCGGCCGCAAGACCGGCGTGAGCGCAGCCGCGTCCGACAGATCGATCAAGGTGAGATCCAGACCCCATTGCGCTGCGAAACGCGTCATGAATTTCCGCAAAGCCCAGTAAATGCCGGCATGAGCGACGATATGGTCTCCAGGCTTCAGCGCCGTGACCACCGCCATGGCGGCTGCCATGCCAGAGGCGAAGACGGCTGCCTTGGCCCCGCCCTCCAAGCCGGCGAGTGTCGTCTCGACCGTGTCCCAGGCGGGCGTGCCGTAGCGGCTGTAGCTGCTGGGCTGGCGCAGCGCATAGTCGGCGTCGCGGGCAAAGGTGGTCGCCGGGTGGATCGGCGGCACCACGGCGCCAGTGGCCTCGTCCAGATAGTGGCCGGCCTGGGCCGCCAAGGTCTCGGGTGAAAGCTTCGGATCGTCAGTCATTTTAGAGCCCCGCATCCCAGCCCCAGCTGGCCAAGGTTCCGCTGTAAACGAGGTAGAGTATCCCGCCGCCGACGATCACCCGGTAGATGACGAAGGGCAGGAAGGAGGCCCGCCGCAGCCACGCCATCATCACCGCAATGGCCACTAATGCAGACCCAAAGGCAAGGCCGCCTGCCAGCATGGCATCACTGCTCAAGGTGGCAGAGCCCATCTTCTCCATCTCCACGCCCGCCAAGAGGCCAGCAGCGGCGATGGTCGGGATGGACATGAGAAGTGAGATACGGGCGGCATCGCTGCGCTCCATCCCCAGCAAGCGGCCGGCGGTCATGGTGATACCGGAGCGGCTGGTGCCAGGGATCAGCGCCAGGGTCTGTGCCAGCCCCAAGACGAGGGCGTCGGAAAAACGCAGGTGCTCCATCCGCCGGACCGTCATACCGATCCGGTCGGCGAGCCAAAGCAGAAGGCCGAAGCCCAAGGTGGTCCAGCCGATCAGTTCCAAGTTCCCCTTCAGCAAGGGCAACCAGTCCTTCACCAGCCAGCCGACGACGACGACCGGCAGGGTCGCAAGGACCACAAGCAGCGCCAGCTTCGCACCGGGATCACGCCGTCCGATCACGGCCCTGGCCAATCCCGTCAGCATGGCGAGCAAGTCGCGCCAGTAGTAGAGACAGACCGCACCCAGGGTGCCGACGTGCACGGCAACGTCCAGCACCAGCTCTCGCCGGGGATCGATTTCGGCTGGAACCACGCCCGCACCGTGGAAGGCGATCCAGGTCAGGTCCAGATGACCGCTGGAGGAAATCGGCAGGAACTCGGTGATGCCTTGGACCAAGGCCAAGATGGCAAGCAGATAGAGCGGCAAGGTTTGACGCGGCCTCCGTTCGCGACGGCAGCAAGGTGAAGAGCGGCCGTTTGCGCGACAAGCCCTTACAGGCTGTGCAGGGCGTCGGGCAATGATCTTGCCGACGCATGAGGGCAAGGTAGTCTCATTTCTGTACTATCTGGCGGTTAACGCTATTGGTTAGGGCGCTTCTGATCCAGAGATGCTGCGGTGCACAGCGTTATTGGTCAGCAAATGCGACCTATCTTTCGAAAAGTACTGGTCAAGGCTGGATTTAGGCACTATCATTCAAACCATCAGATGGTCGCAGAAAGAGCGAGCGAGAGGGGCAGCGCGGAGGCGCCGCCCTTTTTCGTGAGGCCCTGTCTCTGGCTTTTGGCTGAGACGGCAAGACCGCTGCAGGCGAGAACAGCAGGTTCAAGGAAAAGGGAGGGCGCCAGTCATGGCCAACAACATGCTGCGCTTTACGGAACTGGCCAAACAGATGCCGGCAAAACGTGGGGTGGGCGAGCGCCGCCAGGACTTCCGCGAGATCTACGACGATTTCGACGAGGAGAAGGCGGCCGACCAGGCCAGCCGCTGCTCGCAGTGCGGCATTCCCTTTTGCCAGGTGCACTGCCCGGTCCAGAACAACATCCCCGACTGGCTGATGCTGACGGCCGAGGGGCGTCTGGAAGAGGCCTATGAGGTCAGCCAGGCCACCAACAACTTCCCGGAGATCTGCGGGCGCATCTGCCCGCAAGACCGGCTCTGCGAGGGCAGCTGCGTCATCGAGCAGTCGGGCCATGGCACCGTCACCATCGGTTCGGTCGAGCGCTACATCACCGACACGGCTTGGGAGAAGGGCTGGGTCAAGCCGGTCACGCCAGCCGTCGAGCGGCAGGAATCCGTCGGCATCGTCGGCGCGGGCCCGGCCGGCATGGCGGCAGCAGAGGAGCTGCGCCGTCAAGGCTACAAGGTCACGATCTATGACCGCTATGACCGCGCCGGCGGGCTGATGATCTACGGCATTCCCGGCTTCAAGTTGGAAAAGCCGGTGGTCGAGCGTCGCGTTACCCTGCTGCAGGACGCCGGCATCACCTTCGAGCTCAACTGCGAAGTCGGGCGCGACGTCAGCCTCAATGAGCTGCGTAACCGCCATGCTTCGGTCTTGCTGGCCACCGGCGTCTACAAGCCGCGCGCTTTGAAAGTGCCGGGCGTCGGCATGCCCGGCGTGGTGAAGGCGCTGGATTTCCTCATCGCCTCCAACCGCCGCGACCTGGGGGACGCCGTCCCGGCGATCGAGGACGGCAGCCTCTGGGCTGAAGGCAAGCGGGTGATCGTGGTCGGCGGCGGTGATACGGCCATGGACTGCGTGCGAACCGCGGTCCGCCAAGGCGCCACCTCCGTCCGCTGCCTCTACCGCCGCGACCGGGTCAACATGCCGGGCTCACAGCGCGAGGTCGCCAATGCTGAGGAAGAGGGCGTGCAGTTCCTCTGGCTCTCAGCGCCTGAAGCGGTCTTGGGCGACAACAAGGCGGAGCGTCTACGCGCTGCCAAGGTGCACCTGGGCCTACCCGATGCAACCGGACGCCAGACACCGCAGATCCAGCAGGGCACCTCGGAGGATTTCGAGGCAGACCTGGTGATCGAGGCCTTGGGTTTCGATCCGGAGCCCCTGCCCGCCCTCTTCGGCGAGCCGGCCTTGAAGGTCAGCCGCTGGGGCTCAGTGATCATCGATCACGCCACCAAGATGAGCAGCCTGCCCGGTGTCTTCGCCGCCGGCGACATCGTCCGCGGTGCCTCGCTGGTGGTCTGGGGCATCCGCGACGGGCGGGACGCCGCGGCCTCGATCCACAGCTATATCCAGGCGCAGGTCCCAGCCCAGGCGGCCGAGTAGAGCTCTGCTGCCATGACCTACCAGCTCTACGACGACATGATCTCGGGCAATGGCTACAAGGTGCGCCTGCTGCTGAACCAACTCGCCCTGCCCTACCACTACATCCCCATGGACATCCGCCAGGGGGAAACACGGGATCCTGGGTTCCTCGCGATGAATCCTAACGGCCGCATCCCGGCCTTAGTCCTGGAGGACGGCACGGTCCTGGCCGAGTCCAACGCTATTCTCTACTATCTGGCGCAAGACACAGCCTTCTGGCCGGACTCTGTGCAGGAGCAAGCGCAAACCCTGCAGTGGATGTTCTTCGAGCAGTACAGCCACGAGCCCTACATCGCCGTGCTGCGCGCCTGGATCTCCGAAGGCTTCGGCGGTCAGAGCCCGGAGGAGCAGGCCGAGATCCCGCGCCGGCGCGAGAAGGGCTACGCCGCCCTCGACGTCATGGAGGGCCATCTGGCCGAGCGCAGATTCTTCGTCGGCGAGCGCTACGGCCTGGCCGATATCGCACTCTATGCCTACACCCACGTCGCCGCGGACGGCGGCTACGACCTCTCGCCTTACGCAGGCATCAAGGCCTGGCTGAAAGCCGTTGCCGAGCAGCCGCGCCACATCCCCATCACCCAGCGGCCCGATGCCGCCCCGCGACACTAAGGAGCGACGCCTCATGACGGCTCCCTCGACGCCCTTTGCCGCCCACGACCTGATCGCCCGCCAGCAGGCAGAGGCGCAGCGCCTGGCCAAGTACGGCCTCTATGATCCGCAAGACGAGCATGATGCCTGTGGCGTTGGCATGGTCGCCGCCCTGGACGCCAAACCGCGCCGCGAGGTGGTAGCGGCCGCCATCGATGCCCTAAAGGCCGTTTGGCACCGCGGCGCCGTCGATGCCGACGGTAAGACCGGCGACGGGGCCGGCCTGCATGTGCAGATCCCGCAGGACTTCTTCCGCGAGCATGTGACCCAGACCGGCCACGACGCCGGCGAGGCCGACATCGGTGTCGGCATGGTCTTCCTGCCGCGCACGGACTTCAGCGCGCAGGAGCGCTGCCGCACCATCGTCGAGCGGGAGATCATCAACGGCGGCTTCTCCATCTTCGGCTGGCGGCAGGTACCGATCGACACCACGATCATCGGCGAAAAGGCCAACGCCACCCGGCCCGAGATCGAGCAGATCATGATCGAAAACCACGCGCGCCTGGAGCCCGACGTCTTCGAGCGCGAGCTCTACATCATTCGCCGTCGGATCGAGCGCGCGGTGGCCGAGGCTGCGGTCAAGGACTTCTATATCTGTTCGCTCTCGGGCCGTTCGATCATCTACAAGGGCATGTTCCTGGCCGAGCAGATCGACCACTTCTATCCCGATCTGGCAGACGAGCGCTTCGTCTCCACCTTCGCCATCTTCCACCAGCGCTATTCGACCAACACCTTCCCGACCTGGAACCTGGCCCAGCCTTTCCGGGTGCTGGCGCATAACGGCGAAATCAATACGCTGCGCGGCAACGTCAACTGGATGTCTGCGCACGAGTGCCGGCTGGAATCCCCGGTCTTTGGCGAGCGGATCGACGATCTGAAGCCAATCATCCAGCCGGGCTCCTCCGATTCTGCAGCACTGGATGCGGTGGCCGAACTGCTGGTGCGCAGCGACCGCGACCTGCCGCTGGTGAAGTCCATGCTGATCCCGGAGGCCTGGTCGAACGACAGCTCCATCCCCGTGGAGCACAAGAACTTCTATGCCTATTGCAACGCGGTGATGGAGCCCTGGGACGGCCCGGCGGCCATCTGCGGTTTCGGCGGCAATTGGCTGGTGGCCGGCATGGACCGCAACGGCCTGCGCCCGCTGCGCTACACCTTGACCAATGACGGGCTGCTCTTCGCCGGCTCCGAGACCGGCATGGTGCGCATCGACGAGGGCCAGGTGATCGAGAAGGGACGCCTGGGCCCCGGCGAGATGCTGGCCGTCGATCTACGCGATGGCTCGCTCTACAAGGACCAGGCAATAAAGGACAAGCTGGCCGCCACGCGCCCCTGGGCCGACTGGGTGGCCCGCAGCGAGGCCGATGGCAGCAAGCTGCCGCGCAGCAAGCGCCCCGGTGCCCTCTCCATGACGCGCGAGGACCTGCGCCGCCGCCAGCTCAGCTATGGCATCACCATGGAGGAGATGGAGCTGATCCTGCAGCCCATGGTGGAGCAGGCCAAGGAAGCCGTGGGCTCCATGGGCGACGATGCGCCCTTGGCGGTGCTGTCGAACAACGTGCGCCCGCTGCACCACTTCTTCCGCCAGAACTTCAGCCAGGTCACCAATCCGCCGATCGACTCCTTGCGCGAGCGGCGGGTCATGAGCCTGCGTACGCGGCTGGGCAACCTGGGTAACATTCTGAACGAGAATGACGAGCACTACCGCTTCATCCTTTTGAAGAGCCCGGTCCTGACCTCCGCCGAGGCCGACGATCTGGAAGAGCACCTGGGCAGCCACAGTGCCACCATCGACTGCAGCTTCTCCATCGCCGACGCCAAGGCCGGCAAGCCAGCACTGCGCGACGCGCTGGAGGATATCCGCCGGCAGAGCGAAGACGCCGTGCGCGGCGGTGCCGAGCAGGTGGTCCTGACAGACGCCCTGGCGAACGAAGACCGTGCGCCCATTCCCATGGTCTTGGCGACTGGTGCGGTCCATGCCCACCTGGTCCGCCAGCGTCTGCGCACCTTCACCGCGATCTCCGTGCGCTCGGGCGAGTGCCTGGACGTGCACTACTTCGCGGTTCTGATCGGCGTCGGCGCAACGACGGTCAACGCCTACCTGACCGAGGCAGCGATCGCCGACCGCCAGGCCCGCGGGCTCTTCGGCCAGCGTGGCCTTGAGGAGTGCCTGGCGGCCTACAAGACCGCCATCGGCGACGGTCTCTTGAAGATCATGTCGAAGATGGGGATATCCGTCCTCTCCTCTTACCGCGGCGGTGCCAACTTCGAAGCCATCGGCCTTTCGCGCACCCTGGTGGATGAGTACTTCCCCGGTGTTCCCAGCCGCATCTCCGGCATCGGCCTGCGCGGCCTGCAAGAAGATGTGTTGGAGCTGCATGAAAAGGCCTGGAGCGGCAGTGTCGCCACCCTGCCGGTCGGCGGCTTCTACCGCTTCCGCCGCGGCGGCGAGAACCACTCCTGGGAAGCCAAGCTGATCCACACACTGCAGAACGCCGTGTCGAGCGACAGCTACTCGACCTACAAGCGCTTCTCTGATGGGCTGCGCGCCATGCCGCCGTCTGCCCTGCGCGACCTCTTGGACTTCAACCGCAAGGGCCGCAGCGAGACGCCGATCGAGGAGGTCGAGTCCATCACCTCCATCCGCAAGCGTTTCGTGACGCCCGGCATGTCCTTGGGCGCCCTCTCGCCGGAAGCGCATGGGGCCTTGAACATCGCCATGAACCGGATTGGCGCCAAGTCGGACTCCGGTGAAGGCGGCGAGGTGGCGGAGCGCTATCAGCCGCAGCCGAACGGCGACAATGCCAACTCCGCCATCAAGCAGGTCGCCTCTGGCCGCTTCGGTGTCACCGCGCTCTATCTCAACAAGTGCCGCGAGATCGAGATCAAGGTGGCCCAAGGCGCCAAGCCCGGTGAGGGCGGGCAGCTGCCCGGCTTCAAGGTGACGGAGATGATCGGCAAGCTGCGCCACGCCACACCCGGCGTCATGCTGATCAGCCCACCGCCGCATCACGACATCTACTCGATCGAAGACCTGGCGCAGCTGATCTACGATCTGAAGCAGATCAATCCCGACGCACGGGTCTGCGTGAAGCTGGTCGCGCGGTCAGGCATCGGCACCATTGCGGCCGGCGTGGCCAAGGCCAAGGCCGACGTGATCCTGATCTCCGGCCACAACGGCGGCACTGGTGCCAGCCCGCAGACCTCTATCAAGTATGCCGGCGTGCCGTGGGAGATGGGCCTCTCGGAGGTGCACCAGGTCCTGACCCTCAACAACCTGCGCCACCGGGTGCTGCTGCGCACCGACGGCGGCATTAAGACCGGGCGTGACGTGGTCATGGCCGCGATGCTGGGCGCGGAGGAGTATGGCGTCGGCACCGCCTCCCTGGTCGCCATGGGCTGCATTATGGTGCGGCAGTGCCACTCCAACACCTGCCCGGTCGGCGTCTGTACCCAGGACGAGAAGCTGCGCGGCCACTTCACCGGCACGCCGGAGAAGGTGGTGAACCTCTTCTCCTTCCTGGCCGAGGAGGTACGAGAGATCCTCTCCAGCCTCGGCCTGCGCTCGCTGAATGAAGCGGTCGGGCGCACCGATCTCTTGCACCAGGTCTCCCGCGGTGCAGCACACCTGGACGATCTGGACCTGAACCCGCTGCTGATCACGGCGGCCAGCAACGAGAACCCGGTGCACTGCACCCTGACGGAGCGCAATCCGGTGCCGGACAGCCTGGACGCGCAGATCCTGGAGGACGCTGCCCCCCTCTTCAATGATGGGGAGAAGATGCAGCTGCAGTACAACATTCAGAACACGCAGCGCGCCATCGGCACCCGCCTCTCGGCCATGATCACGCGGCGCTTCGGCATGACCGGCCTGGCGCCAGGACACATGACGGTGCGGCTGCGCGGCTCCGGCGGGCAGTCGCTGGGTGCCTGGGCGGTGCAAGGCGTGAAGCTGGAAGTCTTCGGCGACGCGAACGACTACGTCGGCAAGGGCCTCTCCGGCGGTACCATCGTCATCCGCAAGGCGACCAAGTCGACCTTGGTCACGCACGAGAACACCATCATCGGCAACACGGTGCTCTATGGCGCCACCTCCGGCGAGCTCTTCGCTGCGGGCCAAGCCGGAGAACGCTTCTGCGTGCGCAACTCGGGTGCGGTCGCGGTGGTGGAGGGCTGCGGCTCCAACGGCTGCGAGTACATGACCGGCGGCATGGCGGCGATCCTGGGCGCGGTCGGCGACAACTTCGCAGCCGGCATGACCGGCGGCATGGCCTTCCTCTACGACCCCGAGGAGAGCCTGCACCAGCGCATCAACGCCGACAGCGTCATCTACCAGCGCATCCAGGTGAAGCACTACGAGAACCTGCTGCGCGATCTGGTGGAGCAGCACTGGAACGAGACCCAGTCGCCCTTGGCGCAGCAGCTGCTGGTCGACTGGCACCGCAGCCGCAAGGACTTCTGGCAGGTTGTGCCGAAGGAAATGCTGGCCCGCCTGGAGGTGCCGGTCACCCGCGATGCGGAGACGGCTCAGACGGCCTGAGGTGCGGGTCAGACCGGAATCTGAAGGAGTGTGACGTCATCCAGGGCCTGCGCCTGCTGCTTGGCGTAGAAGGCGCGGGCCTGCTGGTTTTCATTCCAGACCTCAAGTTTGAGGGCGGAGCAGCCTCTTTCGCGAGCAACGCAGCGCAGCGCGTCCAGCAGCAGCTGGCCGACACCCTGCCGCTGACTTTTCTCGGCGACAGCGAGATCGGTGATCATCAGCATCCGGGAGTCTGTGTGGAGTTCGAAGCTCTGCGTGAAGGCCGCGAAGCCGATAACCTTCTCTGCATCCTCCACGACTAGTGCCTCGAACCAGCGAGCCGGCCCAAAGGCCAGATCTTCCACCGTTTCAGGCGTTAGGTTTGGGTCCGGGTCCTTGACATGCTGCGCGAGCTGTCTGGCAAGCGCGATGACCTGCGGAACATCCTCTTTGCCCATCTCCCTGACGATCATGGTCGCTCCCTACTCTTGCGGCACAGGCGTGTCGGGCCAACGGGCGGTTACCTCAGCCTGCACACCACGTTCGAGGTAGGAAGAGAGCACCACGTAGCTCTTCGTACCTCTGACGCCCGGCAGGACATAGAGCTGCGCCAAGAAGGCCTCCAGCGCCCGGGCGTTGGCCGTGCGCACCTTCATGATGACGCAGGTGTCGCCAGCAACGGAGTGCATTTCCTCCACCTCTGGAAAGTGCAGAAGGCGCAGCATGCGTTCGCTCTTCCCCCAGCCGTCTGCATCGACATGGACGAAGGCCAGAAAGCTCTTTCCGCAGGAGGGTCCATCAAGCCGTGCGCCGATCGCCGTGATCGCGCTCTGCCGCAGGCGCTTCACGCGTTCATGAACCGCAGGGGCCGAGAGCCCGACCTGCGCGCCGATATCGGCATAGGTCGCCCGGCCGTCTTGGACCAGCGCGGCTAAGATCCTTCGGTCGAAAGCATCCAAGGGACGGCGCGATGGCTCCGCCTGCCGAAGGTCTTCTGTTTCTTTCTCCATAGCGGGTTGATCGCCTTTTCATACGCGCTTTCATCGGCAAGAAGGAGGTATCACGAAAGGAACTTCAGATGAAAGAACGCGCAATCAATCCAACCACGGGCATCTACCCGGCAACCCGTGACTACATTCACGCACTGGAGGTGACTGGGGCGACACGGCACCTCCTCATCAGCGGAACCATGGGTCTCACAGAGGATGGGTCGGCTCCTGCTGGCCTGGACGAGCAGCTTGATCTAGTCTGGCAGAGCATTCGCCGGATCTTGGAAGACGCGGAGATGTCCCTTGCCAACATCGTCCGGCTGACCAGCTACTTGGCCCGCCCGGAGTTCGCCGAGAAGAACCAGGCGGCACGCGAGAAGGCTCTGAATGGCCGGCTGGTGCCGACCACCGCCATCGTGGTCACGCCTCTCCACCCCTCCTGGCTGGTCGAAATCGAGGTTCTTGCGATGGCCTAGCGGCTTGCCAAGACGACAAAGGAGTTTCTCATGCGCACCCCGATCCTAATAGCAATCTGTTTCCTGCTGTCACTGAGCACACAGGCCTTCGCGCAGAGCGGGGCGGAAGACACAGTCCGTGCCTTCATCAACGCGGTGAGCACAAAGGATCGCGCGATGATCGAGCGTGTTCTCGCACCGGAGTTTCAGATCGTTCGGGCAGATGGCTCCACCCATGATCGAGCCAGCTATCTCGCAAGCGAGCTTCCTGTCGTTACCGGCACGCCTGTCTTCGAGGAGATCAAGGTGACGGAGGCCAAGGGATCGGCGGTCATGCGCTTCGTTCTTGTCGTCGAGGAGACAATCGACGGGGAGATGGTCGCACGCCGCGCACCGCGCCTTGCCACCTTGAGAGAGGTGGAGGGTGCCTGGCTCCTCGTCGGCTACGCCAACTTCGCGCCTCTCCCACGCTGAGGGGGGCGCCGCACGGCCCTATCGGCCTACAAACGGAAGAGATAGCTTAGTAGCGCTTGAGGACGATCTCGTCACCAGAGGGGATCAACTCACCGCTCCACTGGTCGCGGTCGTCGCGGTAGACAGTGGCCAAGGCCTCGTCTTGCCGGAAGGAGTAGAACTTCACGGCACCCTTCTTCCGTTCCCAGCGGCTGACCTGGAAGAACTGGTCCAGGCCGATGCAGCCGAAGTCCGTCGCCGGACCGCTTGACGCCGTGCTGCCCTTCTTTGCAACCAGCCGGCAGGTGTGAATGGAGTCTGGCGAGGAGACCCGCCACTCCCCAACGATCCCCCGCGGCGCCTCTTCTTCGGCAGTGGCACTGCTGCTCGCCGGAACGCTAACGCCGGCGCAGCCGGCGAGTGCGACGATGGCCACGAGGCCTAGAAAGTTGTTGATCAGCACGGCGGTCCCTCCCTGCACATTGCGCCACAGTCCGCTCTTGAGCAGCATTCCTTAGTATTGCCAGTAACCACAAGGCTTCTATCGTCGAACTTCCAGATAGGCCCGCGCCAATTCCGCCATGCGCACCCCGTCGAAACTCTCTTCATGGCCGGGGTGCACCACCCTTGCTGGGATCTTCAGGAAGCGGCGCATGGTCTCCGCATAAACCTGGGGATTGCTCTCTGGAAAGGTGTCGATCAGGCCAGCGTCGTAGAGCGCATCGCCGGTGAAGAGCAGGCCGCGGGCTTCCTCCCAAAGGCCGATGGAGCCCGGCGTGTGGCCGGGGAGTTCCAAGACTTCCAGCCGGCGGTCGCCTAAGTCGATGATCGTCCCCTCCTCCACCGTTGCTGTCGGCGGGGCGCCTTGCGTGCGAAAAGCTGCCGGGTCGAAGCCAGCGTGCGGCAGGGCGTCGAGCAGGAGGGGCACCTCCACCTCGTAACCGCTGTCCTTCAAAGAGGCGATCAGGGTCTCGTCCGCCTGAGCCCAGACCAGCGGGATGGGGTGGCAATAGGGGTGCATGCCGGGCGCATCCAAATGATGGATCAACCGCGTGTCGAACTCGTGGAAAGAGCCGACGTGATCGGCGTGCAGATGGGTCGCCACACAGACCACGGGGCGGTCGATGAGGTCGGCCAGCGCATCGGTTAGGGAGGCCACGCCCATACCGGTGTCGATGATGACGTCGCGCTCGCGTCCGCGCAGGTGCCAGATGTTACAGCGCAGCAGCGGGTCGACGTGCGGCTCCCAGATGAGAGTCACATCGTCGTCCAGGCGCTTGCGCTCGAACCAGCGCTCGGCGATGCGCACGGCGATTGCTCCCTACATCGGCCCGACGACGACGGGGCTGCCGTCGAAGAAGCGGCTGTAGCGGAAGCGGGTCATGTCGTGGCCCGGCGGCTTGCCTTGCACCAAATCCGCCAGAACCCGGCCGGCACCCGGTCCGATGCCGAAACCATGGCCGCTGAAGCCGGTGGCAATGGTAAGGCCCGGCCAGTTCGGCACACCGTCCATCACCGGGACCGCGTCCGGCGTCACGTCGATCATCCCAGCCCAGGTCTCGACGATGCCGCTGGGTGCCACCTCAGGCAGTTTCTCCTTCAAGCGTTCTTGCAGCCGCTTCAGGGCTTCCGGCGCGCAGGCCGGATCCAAGACCCGCGTGGTCTCAAAGGGTGTGGGCCCGTCTTCACTCCACGAGCGTCCTTTGGTGAAGCGCTCGACACTGCCGGCAAAGCGCAGCTTCACTTCCTTGGCTGAGGATCTCAGAATGGGGAGGAAGCTCTTGAAGTAGCGAAAGCTTTCCGGCGCGATGTAGTGCTCTGAGTAGTCCCCCAGCGCCAGGGTGTAGCCTCCGTCCTTCCGACGGCGAAAGGCCAGCCCGGGCCCTGCCGCATTGCCGGAGAAGATCTCCGGCGCCGGCCCTGTGCGCGCCACGCTGGAGCGTACGGTCAGCTGCGGCAACGCAATGCCCAAATGGGCCAGGAGACGCGAAGACCAAGCGCCGCCGGCCACGACCACGGCTTGGCAAGCCACCCTGCCCTTTTCCGTCACCACGCCGCTTACCTGGCCGCCGCTGCGCTCTACGCCGCGTACCGCGCAGTGCTCGGCGATACTGACACCCAATTGCCGCGCGGCACGGGCCAGGGCCGGCACGGCGATGGTCGGTTCACCGCGTCCGTCGCCGGGCGTATAGAGCGCGCCAGCCCAGCGGCCGTCTGCGCCCGATATCATCTGATCGATCTCCGCCCGCCCGATCAGGCGGCTGTCGAGCTGGTGCTGCTTGGCCGTCTCGGTCCAGAGTCGGAAGCGCTCCAGTTCCTCTTCCTTTTCGGCCATGTAGAGGCAACCGCCGCGTACGAAGCCGAAGTCTTCCCCGGTTTCAGCCGCCAGACCGTCCCAGAGGCGGATCGATTCCATCATCACCGGCAGCTCGGCAGGATCGCGGCCCTGCTGGCGAATCCAGCCCCAGTTGCGGCTGGATTGCTCCCCGGCCACCACGCCCTTCTCGCAGACCAGGACGGAGACTCCGGCTTTGGCCAGGTAGTAGGCGGTCGCCATGCCGATGACGCCGGCGCCGATCACCACGACGTCTGCCGCGGCGGGCGGCGCGTCGGTGTAAGTTGGAACGGCCGCGGGGGTTGGAATGGTGCGGCTAGGCATCGTTGCGTTCGCCATGAAGTCGGTCTATGCCTCCCTAAGTCAGGTCCAGACGGCTGCCGGCAAAGCGCTACCGCGGAACCCCATGTCCACGGCGTCAGCAGCAGGCCTAGGCTAGCGTGCTTTTTCATTCCGTCCATCGCTCTTTGGCCTTTGCTCTTCGGTAGTCCCCTCGCCCATGCGCATTCTCTACCACCTGCCGCTCGATGCCGGATGCCGCAAGATCCGGCTGCTGCTGGCCGAGAAGTCCCTGGACTTCGAGCTGAAGACGGAAAACACCTGGGAACGGCGTGAGGGCTTTCTGCGCCTCAATCCCGCAGGCCAGGTCCCGGTGCTGATCGAAGGCGACGGCACCATCATCCCCGACCACCGGGTCGTGGTTGAGTACCTGGAAGAGGCCTACACGGACACGAGCTTCCTGGGCAAAGAGGTTGCGAGCAGAGCCGAGACCAGGCGGCTAACCAACTGGTTTGACGACAAGTTCGGGCCGGAGGTCACGGCCAATCTGGTCAGCGAGAAGATCTTCAAACGCTTCTTGAAGCTGGGCGAGCCCAACTCCGCCGTGGTCCGCGCCGGCCATTCCAACATCCACTATCACTTAGACTATATCGCCTGGCTCACCGACCGCCGCCGCTGGCTGGCGGGCGACGCCTTCTCCTTGGCCGACATCACCGCAGCAGCGCACGTCTCAACTGTCGACTATCTGGGCGACGTGCCTTGGAGCAAGCATCCCCGGGCCAAGGACTGGTATGCCCGCGTGAAGTCCCGACCCTCCATGCGTTCGATCCTGTCGGACTACCTGCCGGGCGCCACGCCGCCGAAGCACTACGCCGACTTGGACTTCTAGTTCGCGTTCAACTGGTTGAGGTTTGCCGCCGCCTGCTGGGCCAGATCGCTCTCCGGCCGGACCAAGAGCCGCACCCGCCGCCAATCCTCGGCAGCCCCCTGATCGTCCCCGACGAGCGCGCGTTGGTTCCCGCGCTCCAACAAAGCCTCTGGGAAGTCCGGCGCAAGGGTCAGCGCCCGGTCTAGGTCCGCTAGCCCGCCGCGGAGGTTCTCTAGGTAGCGATAGGCAGTGGCGCGGTAGAGCAACAGCTCCGGATCATCGCCACGGCGTTCCAGTGCACGGGTCAAATCGTCTGCTGCGGCTCGAAAGTCACCGAGCAGGGCTTGGACGACCGCGCGGTCTGCTAGCAAGTTCGGGTCGTCCGGCAACTCGCGCACCGCCTGATTGAAGGCGCCCAGGGCCTCTTGCGGCTCCTCTGCCAGAAGCCAGGCGTGACCGGCCTGCGCCCATAGCTGCCCGATGTCGCCCCAGCGGTCATCCGGCAGTACCGCCGCCAAGCCCGCAAAAGCACGCGCCGCGGCAGCCGGATCGCCGATCGAGGCCTCGGCGACGGCCTGGCAGTGCTGGGCGGCGAAGCGGCCGCCGTGATCGAGCCAGTCGTTGGCCAACGCCATACCGGTAGAGGGGTCGCTGGCCACGTTCTCCAGGCAGGCCATATGCCGCTCACCCCGCCACTCGTTCAGGATGACGACTTGCACGGCGGCAGGGCTGCCGAAAAGGAAAGTCAGGGCTGCGGCGAAGAGTGCAGGCTTGATGCAGGGAACCATGCCTCCCAGTTTGTGCGTTCAAGGCGCGCGAGGGCAAGACGGGCCAGCATGTCAGTCGTGGTTTGGGAGGGCCAGCCAGCATGCCGCATCTCTTCATTTTCGGACTGGGCTACAGCGCTGCCGCTATTGGCCGCCGGGCCTTGGCCGCCGGCTGGCAGGTCACCGGCACGACCCGCGACTCGGAGAAGGCCGAGGCGCTAAGAGGCGACGGCTTTCGAGTGGTGGAGCTGACCGCCGAGCAGGCACCGGAACACTTGGCCGAAGCGCTCTCGAGCGCGAGCCACCTGCTCGCCAGCGCCGGGCCTGGCGAGGCCGGCGACCCGGTGATCGCCGGCTATCGTGACGCTATCGTGGGTGCAGGGAACCTGACCTGGCTCGGCTACCTTTCCTCGCTCAGCGTCTATGGCGACCGGCAAGGTGCCTGGGTCGAGGAAGCCAGTCCAGCGGAGCCGACCAGCGACGTCGGCCGCCGCCGCCTGGACGCTGAAGAGGCCTGGAGCGCCTTGGCAAAGCAGATGAACCTGCCTTTGGCCGTCTTCCGCATCGCGGGGATCTACGGTCCAGGACGCAACTCGCTGCGGGATCTGAAGGTCGGCCGGGCGCGCCGGGTGATCAAGCAGGGCCAGGTCTTCAACCGCATCCACGTCGAAGACATCGCCGGCGCAGTCTTCGCCGCCATGCAGCACCCCGACCATGCCGGGATCTTCAACCTGGCCGACCGCGAACCCGCCGCCCAGTCGCAGGTGGTGCTGGAGGCCGCGCGCCTGCTGGGTGTCACCCCACCGCCAGCGACGCCAGTGGAAGAGGCTGATCTCTCGCCTATGGCGCAGCGCTTCTGGTCGGAGAACCGGCGGGTCAGCGCGCACCGCCTGAAGCGCGATCTGGGCTACAGCCTGCGCTACCCGACCTACCGCGAGGGTCTGGCGGGCCTGCTCAGCAGCGAGCGCTAGGCCCGCGGAACCGAGATCTCGAAACGGCAGACGCCCGCGCCACTCTGCGCCCCGCAAGCCACCTCGACGCAGCGGCTTTTTGGATGCACCAGCACCCGGTAAAGCCGCTCGAAGACCGCGGCATGCCAATGGCACAGCGGGGCCGCGCTGACTTCTCCGCGAATGACCGGGTTGTCGGCGATCTCGAAGGTCCAGGGAGTAACCACGGTGAACCCACCGGAGCCGGCAAAGGTCCAAGCATGCCGAGCAATGGCCTTTGAGAAGAGACGGGCCGCCAGGGGGGCCGGCAGCAGGCGTAAGATCCTCTGGGCAAAGGCCGGAATGCGGTGGCGCAGGATGTAGTCGGCGGTGCGCCGCCCCGCCTCTGCGGCCAGGCTGGCAGCCCGATCCGGCTCTTCCACGCGGAGCAGACCGTGCAGCCGGGCGGCCTGCCCTTCCGGGATCATCTGCGAGCCGTCCGGCACCTCGGCAATCCGCGCCCGGTCCAGCATGCCGCGCACCCGGTCTTGGCCTCCCAGCCGCTCAATTACCGGCAGAAGCTGCAGGACCGCATTGGGGCCGATCAGGCCCTCTGCCCCTGGGGCCGCTCTAGGCATCTTCCATCTGCTGGTCGCCGCCACCGCAGGCGCGGACATCCGCCGCTCCACGCCGGGTCTCGGCCCGGTCCTTCATCTGCGCCTTCACGGCCTCGCGCCGCTCCGCCGCGCGGGCGGCCCGGTCGGCCGCGGCCTCCCAGTCCTCCACCTGCGCTTCAGCCAGCGTGCGGCTCTCATCGAAGTGGAAGTCCACCGTCTTCTTCGTCTGCGGCCCCCAATAGCCGGCCTTGCCCAGATCGTAGAAGGTGCGTTGGACGCCAGCTTTCAGGAAGGCGAAGAGACAGCCCAAGAGGTAGCGCCGGCGGAACCCTGTACCGCGCCAAGGATAGTTGAAGAGCGCCTTCTTCATGTAGAAGCGGCGGTAGTTGTTCATCACCCCGTCCAGCAGCTCGCCACGCTCCATCGCGGCCGGCTTCATGATCGGCGTCACGAAGTTGTACTTGGAGAAGTCATAGACCTCGACCTGGTCCTTCAGCTCCTGAAAGAGCGGGGTGAAGGGCCAAGGCGTGTACATGGACCAGTTGGCAAGATCCGGCTGCCAATCCCAGGCCATCTTATAGGTCTCTTCCAAGGTCTCGGGCGTCTCGTTGTCCAGACCGACGATGAACTGCGCCTCGACCAGGATGTCCGCATCACGCAGCAGCTTAATGGCGGTCTTGTTTTCCTCGACCTTGGTCTCCTTGTTGAACTGGTCGAGCTTCATCTGGGCGGCTGCCTCGGTACCCAAGGAGACATGGACCAAGCCGGCTTTGCGATAGAACTTCAGAAGATCCTTGTCGCGGTAGATGTCGGTAACCCGGGTGTTGATGCCCCACTTCACCCGCTTGGGCAGGCCGCGGTCGATCAGCTCCTGACAGAAAGCCACGAACTTCTTCTTGTTAATGGTGGGTTCCTCGTCGGCGAGGATGAAGAAACCGACGCCGTGGTTCTCGACCAGATCCTCAATCTCGTCGACCACGTCCTTGGGATCGCGCACCCGGTAGTCCCGCCAGAACTTCCACTGGCTGCAGAAGGAACAGGTGAAGGGGCAGCCGCGCGCCAAGTTGGGGATGGCAACGCGGGTGCCCAGCGGGATGTAGATGTACTTTTCCCAATCCAGCACCGTCCAATCGGGCTTGATGGCGGAGAGGTCCTTGACCGTGGAGGCTGCCGCCGTCGCCACGATCTCCTCCCCCTCGCGGAAGGCAAGGCCCTGGATCAGCCGCCGCTCGGCCGGCCAGCGGCCTTCTTGGATAGCCGTCATCAGCTCCAGGCAGACTTCTTCGCCTTCGCCGCGCACGATGACATCGACCCAGGGAGCCTCCGACAGGACCTGTTTGTACATGAAGGTTGCATGCACGCCGCCTAGGACCCGCACCGCGTCAGGCACCACGTCCTGCGCGATCTGGAGCACCGTCTCCGCCTGATAGATCGAGGGCGTGATCGCCGTGACGCCGACGACGTCGGGCTGAATGTCCCGCATCCGCTCCGCCAAATCGGCGTCGGAGATCTCATCCGTCATAGCGTCAATGAAGTGGATGTCGTCGAAGCCGGCAGAGCGGAGGTGACCCGAGAGATAGGCGACCCAGGCAGGCGGCCAGGACCCGGCAATCTCTGCCCCGCCTGAGCGATAGTTGGGATGAACGAACAGAATCCGCATGGCGCACCTCCCTTGTGTAAGCTTGAGCTTACAGGATGTGCGTCAAATCAAATTGACATGAGTCAAGCAGTCAGCAGACGCTCCAAGGTTGCCCGCAACAAGGCCAGTTGTGGCGGTCCGGACAGACTGTGGTCCCCGCCTTTCACCAAGGTGACCTGCACGTCATTGCTCTCCAATGCATCAGCCAGGGCCAGTGACGTCTCCCAGGGCACGTCAACATCCTCCAGCCCATGCAGCAGTCGGACCGGGCAGGTAAGCGGGATCGGAGAGTGCAGCTGCAGGTGCGAACGCCCCTCCTCGATCAGTGCGCGGGTGATGACGTAAGGCTCCTCGCTGTAGGCCGAGGGCTGCTCCAAACGGCCCTTCTCCTCCAAGAGCTGCCGTTGGTCGGGCGGCAGCTGGTCCCAGATAAGCGACTCGGTAAAATCCGGTGCCGCGGCGATACCGACCAGGGCGGCCACGCGCTCTGGCCGGGCGCGGGCTAGCAGCAGCATGATCCAGCCGCCCATGGAGGAGCCGACCAGAATCTGCGGCCCCTCTGTCACCTCATCCAAGATGGCCAGCGCGTCGTTGCCCCACTGGCCGATGGTACCGGCCTCAAAGTCACCGCTGGAAAGGCCATGGCCTTGGTAGTCAAAGGTCGTGACCTGGCGGCCACTCTCAGCGCCGAAGGCCAGCAGGTCTGTGGCTTTCGTGCCACTCATGTCGCTCTTGAAGCCACCGAGGAAGAGAATTCCCGGGCCGGCGCCGGGCCGATGCCGGTAGGCAAGTCTGATGGTTTGGTCCAGATCGAGATGGCTGAGGGCAGGTGGTGGAGGCGAAGAGGTCATGCGCGCGGGAACCCTAATGCGACCGAAGATGGGCGGCGGAGGCTAGCAGGCCGCAATGGCAGCCGATAGCCCAAGCTGGACCGTCCTGCAGGTCCTGCCACGCCTGGAAAGCGGTGGGGTTGAACGCACCACGGTCGATATCGCCGAAGCCGTGGTCCAGGCGGGCGGCAAGGCCGTGGTCGTGTCGGAAGGCGGCCCGCTGGAGGTCGAGTTGAAGCGCGCTGGGGCTATCCACGAGCGTCTGCCGGTCGCCTCCAAGAACCCCTTGGTTATGCGCGCGAATGTGAAACGTCTGGGCGGGGTCATCAAGCGCCACGACGTGGACATCGTTCATGCCCGCAGCCGCGCGCCGGCCTGGAGCGCCTACTACGCCGCCAAGCGCTGCGAGTGTCCCTTCGTCACCACCTTCCATGGGTCCTACAGCCGTGGTGCACCGCTGAAGCAGTCCTACAACGCCATCATGACCAAGGGCGAACGGGTGATCGCCAACTCCGATTACATCGCGCAGCATGTGCAAAAGGTCTATGGCGTGGAGCGCGAACGGCTGCGGGTCATTCCCCGCGGTGTCGACCTGCAGCGCTTCGATCCAGACCAGGTCTCCGTCGCCCGCGTCATTCATCTGGCCGAGAAATGGCAGCTGCCCGACGGCGTGCCGGTGGTGATGCTGCCGGGCCGCCTCACCCGCTGGAAGGGGCAAGAGCTCTTGCTCGACGCCCTCACCCACCTCGCCGACCTGGATCTCTTGGTGGCTTTCGTTGGCGCAGAGCAAGCTGGCCACGCCGGTTTCCGCGAGGAACTGGAGCAGGCCATCAGGAGCAAGGGCTTGCTGGGCCGGGCGATGATCATGGGGCATTGCGATGACATGCCGGCGGCCTATCGCCTGGCCGACGTGGTGGTCTCCGCCTCCACCGATCCTGAGGCCTTCGGCCGGGTGATCAGCGAGGCGCAAGCGCTCGGCCGTCCGGTCGTGGCTGCCAATCACGGTGGCGCACCAGCGCAGCTTTTGGACGGTCACACAGGGAAACTCTTCCCGCCCGGCGATGCGCGGGCTTTGGCTGAGGGCGTGCGCTGGGCGCTTGGCCTGACGGCGGAGCAGCGGGACATCCTGGCGCTCGACGGCTTGGCGCACGTCCGCATCTCCTATTCCAAGGCGCAGATGTGCGCGCGCACCCTCGCGGTCTATGGCGAGGTTCTGGGCCGAGAGCTGACCTGCTTCTAAGCCCCTTGTACGCCTATCAGTCTGACGGCATCCTCCCGCGATCGCGTGATAAGAGGAGCCACCCATGCCTGATGGTCAGCCAGCCGCCCAACAGCCGCCCATTTCCTTGCAGCGCCGCCAGAGCGGTGGCGGCACCGCACCGCTGAACGACTGGGGCGTCGACAGCGAGTACGGCGTGCTGCGGGACGTGCTGCTCGCGAAGCCCACACACCTGAAGCACATGGCGACATCCTCCCTCTCGCGGAAGTTCCTGCGCGATGCGCCGAGCGATATCGCGGCTGCTCAAGCTCAGCATGCGGAACTGGCCGACGCCTACCGCCACTTCGGCGTGGAGGTGCACTATGCCGAGGGCGATGAGACCTTGCCGATGCAGGTCTATACGCGGGATTCCAGCTTCATGACGCCCTTCGGCGCAGTCATCACCAACATGGCCAACTGGTGGCGGCGCGGCGAGAACTATGCTGCCATCCGCAACTATCAGCGCCTCGGCATCCCAATCTACGATATGGTCACTGCCGGCCACTTCGAAGGCGGCGACTTCGACGTGATCGAGCCTGGCTGCGTGCTGATCGGCTGCGGCGGCGAGCGCACGCAGGAGATCGCGGCGCGCCAGGTCCAAGGCTGGTTCGATGCCGAAGGCTGGGAGACGCGGCTGGCCTTCTTCGACCCCTTTTATGTGCACATCGACCTAATGGTGGTGATGATCGCGCCCAAACTGGCAGCGGTCTGTCTGGAGACCACCGACCCGGCCATCGTCGACTGGCTGAAGGGCAAGGGCATTCGCATCCTGCCGGTGCCGTTCCGCGACACCATGGGGCTGGGCTGCAACGTCATGTCCATGGGCGGCGACCGGGTGATTGCACCGAAGCACTCCACAAGCCTGGTCGAGCAGTTGAAGGCTGAGGGCATCGCGGTTGCCGAGGTGGAAATCCAAGAGATCATGAAGACCGGCGGCGGCATCCACTGCATGGCCATGCCGCTGCGCCGCGACGCCGCCTAAGCATGGCCGGCAAGACGATCCTCATCACCGGCGCCAGTACCGGTATCGGCGCTGCAACCGCAGTTATGGCGGGGCAGCAAGGTTGGCAGGTCGCAATCAACTATCGCGACAATGACGAGGCGGCCGAGGCCGTGGCGCAGACGATCCGCGACGCCGGTGGCGAGGCGCGGCTCGTGCAAGGAGACGTCAGTGACCCAGCTGCGGTCGAGAGCGTCTTCGCGGCCGTTGACGCGGCCTTCGGGCCTCTAGATGTGCTCGTGAACAACGTCGGCGTCGTCGGTCCCAAGGCCTCGGTCGAGGAGCTTTCGGCAGAGCGGATCGAGCGCATCTTCCGCACCAACGTGTTGAGCGCCTTCCTCTGTGCCGGTGCTGCTGTGCGCCGTATGGCCAATCGCCATGGCGGCAAAGGCGGCGCCATCGTCAACGTCTCCTCGGTCGCCGCCAAGCACGGTGCCCCGCATGAGTATGTCGACTATGCCGCCACCAAGGGCGCGATGGACAGCTTCACCGTCGGGCTGGCCAAAGAGCTTGCCGATCAGGGGGTACGGGTGAACAGCGTCCGCCCTGGCATCATCGACACCGCGATCCACGCCAAGGGCGGCCAGCCGGACAGGGTAGCGAAGATGAGCCACGTGGTGCCCATGAGCCGCGCCGGCACCGCCGAAGAGATCGCCGAAGCCATCCTCTGGGTGGCCTCCGACAAGGCCAGCTACATGACCGGCGGGTTCCTCGACGTCAGTGGCGGCCGCTAGTCCTAGCCCTTAGAACTTCTGCGGCACTTCCATGTCGGTGTGGTCTTCACGGCGGTAGTCCTTGTGCCGGATGCGGTCCGGCAGGGTGACCTTCTCGTGCGGGATCTCGTGATAGGGCACCTGGCTCAAGAAGTGCGAGATGCAGTTCAGCCGCGCGCGCTTCTTATCGTTGCCGGGAACCACCCACCAAGGCGCCTCGGGGATCGAGGTCCGCTCAAACATCTCGTCCTTCACGCGGGTGTACTGCTCCCAGCGGCGGCGGGATTCTAGATCCATCGGGCTCAGCTTCCACTGCTTGAGGGGCTCGTGGATGCGCATCTGGAAGCGGAACTCCTGCTCCTCGTCGGTGATGGAGAACCAGTACTTGATGAGGATGATGCCGGAGCGGATCAGCGTGCGCTCAAACTCCGGGACAGTGCGGAAGAACTCCTCCACATCGCCTTCGCTGCAAAAGCCCATGACCCGCTCAACGCCGGCGCGGTTGTACCAAGAGCGGTCGAAGAGCACGATCTCCCCGCCGCCCGGCAGGTGCGTGACATAGCGCTGGAAGTACCACTGGGTCTTCTCCCGCTCGCTGGGCGCCGGCAGGGCGACGACACGGCAAACCCGCGGGTTCAGGCGCTGGGTGATGCGCTTGATGGAGCCACCCTTGCCGGCCGCATCGCGCCCTTCGAAGAGCACCACGACCTTCGCCTTAGTGGCGATGACCCAGTCCTGCAGTTTCACCAGTTCGCGCTGCAGCTTCAGAAGCTCGTTGAAGTAGACATGGCGCGGCAGCTTGCCGGTCGTCGGGACGGGCTTGTTCTCGTCGATCTTGACGAGGCGGTCTTCATCCAGCTCCAGCTCGATCTCTTCGTCGAAATCGTCGATCATCTCGTCGAAGATGCGCTGGTGAGCGTCCTCTAGCTTCTTTTCCGTATCGTCGGACATGACCGCTACTCCCCTCTCGCCAGATCTCTGTGTAACCCTTTACTCTGCTGCGTTCATCAGCTGTCGTGACACTTTCATGACCCGGGGTCGGGCGCGTCTCGCTTGTCCAAGACACGCCAGCCGATATCGCGTCGGCAAAAGCCGTCTGGCCAGTCGATGCTGTCAACCGCAGCATAGGCCTCTGCCTGGGCCGCGCGCAGATCGGCGCCCAAGGCCGTCACGCCCAAGACGCGCCCGCCGTTGGCCAGAAAGCCGCCCTCCGGGCTGGCCTTGGTGCCTGCATGGAAGACGGACACGGCTTCTTGCCCGGCGAGAGCCTCTAAGCCATTGATTGCCGTGCCTTTCTCGTAGGCGTCTGGATAGCCCTGCGCGGCCATGACGACGCAAAGCGCCGCCTCGTCGCGCCAGCGCAGCGAGATCTGCGCCAAGCCGCCGTCGGCTGCTGCCAGCAAGGCCGGCAGCAGGTCAGAGCGCAGACGTTTGCAGAGGACCTGGCACTCGGGATCGCCAAAGCGGACATTGTACTCAATCAGCTTCGGCCCGGCCTCGGTGATCATCAGCCCGGCGTAGAGCACGCCTTGGAAGGCTGTCCCTTCTGCCGCCATGGCCGCGACGGTCGGCCGGACGATCTCATCCAGAACGCGCTCGGCCATGGCGCCTTCCAGCACCGGCGCAGGCGAGAGGGCGCCCATGCCGCCGGTGTTGGCGCCCTGGTCGCCCTCCCCTACCTGCTTATAGTCCTGCGCGCTGGCCAGCGGCACGACCGTCGTGCCCTCGACCAGGGCATGAAAGCTGGCCTCTTCGCCGACCAGGTACTCTTCAATCACCACCTGCGCGCCGGCCTCGGCGAAAACGCCCTCGTCCAGCGCCGCAATCACTGCGGCCTCGGCCTCCTCCAAGGTCTGCGCCACGGTCACGCCCTTGCCGGCCGCCAAACCGTCTGCCTTCACCACGATCGGCGCGCCGACCTCGCGTAGGTAGGCCAGCGCCGGGCCACTTTCGGTGAAGACCTGGTAGCTGGCGGTCGGGATGCCGTGGCGCGCACAAAGGTCCTTGGTGAAACGCTTTGAGGCCTCCAGCGCTGCCGCCGCGGCCGTGGGGCCAAAGGCAGCAATCCCCTCTGCGCGAAGGCGATCGACCAGGCCGGCGACCAGCGGCGCTTCCGGGCCGATCACGACCAGATCGATGGCCTGGGTCTTGGCCGCTTCGACCAGCCCATCAAGGTCATCGGCGGCAATGTCCAAACAGGTGGCGTCCACCGCGATTCCCGCGTTCCCGGGCGCAACGAAGAGCACGTCGCAAAGTGGCGAGGCAGCGATGCTCCAGGCCAGTGCATGCTCGCGGCCACCGCCGCCGACAATGAGAACCCGCATGCCACCCTCCCTGCACAGCATTTGACCGCCCCGGCCCACGCCACCACCCGGCCACCGACGGGAGTATCCTTGATTGGGTGGCCGGGTGGGGGCGTGGGCCGGGGCCGTCACCGATGCCGGAACGGCATCGCGCAACCACCACAGGTCTAGCGCTCTTGGCGTCTTGCGGCCAGCCCAGAGAGAATGGGATAAGGCGAAGATGCAGTGGGCAGACGATCCAGCACCGGGTACGAACCTTCCAACCTATTCGGTATCCGAGGTCTCCGGCCGGGTGCGGCAGACCCTCGAGACCGCCTTCTCGCGCATCCAGGTGCGCGGCGAGATCTCGCGGCCCAAGTATCACAGCTCTGGCCATCTCTACCTGACGCTCAAGGATGACAAGTCGGTCCTGGATGGCGTCTGCTGGCGCGGCCGGGCGAGCAAGCTGCCGTTCCGTGCCGAGGAGGGGCTAGAGGTCGTGGCCACGGGCCGCATCTCCTCCTACGCCGGCGGTGGCGGCTCGCGCTATCAGCTGGTGATCGAGGATCTGCAGCTGGCTGGCGAAGGCGCGATCCTGAAGCTGCTGGAGCAGCGCAAGCGCCAGCTGGCCGAAGAGGGCCTCTTCGATGAGGAGCGTAAGCAGCCTCTGCCCTTCCTGCCGCAGGTGATCGGCGTGGTGACCTCGCCCACTGGCGCGGTCATCCAAGACATTCTGCATCGTCTGGAGGAGCGCTTTCCCCGCCGGGTCCTCCTCTGGCCAGTGAAGGTGCAAGGCGACGGTGCGGCGGAGCAGGTGGCAGCGGCGATCCAGGGCTTCAACGCGCTGGGGGACGCAAGCACCCTACCCCGCCCCGATCTCTTGATCGTGGCGCGTGGCGGCGGGTCCTTGGAAGACCTCTGGGCCTTCAATGAGGAGATCGTCGTGCGCGCAGCCGCCGCCTCGGCCATCCCGCTGATCGCCGCCATTGGGCATGAGAGCGACACCACCCTCATCGACCTGGCCGCCGACCGCCGAGCGCCGACTCCGACCGCCGCCGCCGAGATGGCGGTGCCGGTCCGCAGCGAGCTGGATCAGCTGCTGCAGACGCTCGAACAGCGGCTTGCCGCCGGACTGCGCCGCGACCTGCGGGAGAAGCAAGCGCGGATCGAGGGCCTTGCCCGCGGCCTGCCGGAGCCCCGCCGCCTGCTGGAAACCGCCATACAGCAGCTGGACGAACGCAGCGAGCGGCTGGAGCGCGCCATACAAGGCCTGCTGGAGCGGCGGCAGACCCAAGTCGAGCAGGCGGCCGCCGGCATCCCGCATCCGCGTCAGCAAGTAGCGCTGGCCGCCGAGCGGCTGGAGGTCGCCGCCAAGGCCTTGGCCTCTCAGACCCGGCGCCGACTGGAGCGCGCCGAGGAAGCGCTAACCCGGAGCGATGCGGAGCGGCGTTTACCACTCGCCTTGAAACGCAGCCTGGCGGCCAAGCAGGAGGCGCTCACCGGCCTGGCCCGTGTGCTGGAAGGCCTGTCGCACCGGCGCGTGCAGGAACGCGGCTATGCCTTGGTGACTGCCGACGGAAAGCTGGTGACGCGAGCCGCCGCTGTCGCTCCGGGGGCCGACCTCAGCCTCTCTTTCGCCGATGGAGAGGTCGCGGCACGGGCGCTGGGCGAAGCCCCGCCACCCAAGCCGAAGCCAAAGCCGCGTAAGAGCGATCAACGTCAGGGGAAGCTCCTGTGATTGGCCGTCTCCTTCTGCTCTGCCTGCTGGCCCTGCCACTGGCAACACAGGCTGAAGAAGGCGCCCTGCCGCTCACCGGACCCTTCGAGCAGGGCGGACTACTCTTCGGACAAGCCGCGCCCGGCAGCCTCGTCTGGCTCGATGGACGTGCCGTGTCGGTCTCTGCGGAAGGCGCTTTCGTTCTGGGCTTCGATCGCGACGCGGAGCCGGTCTCGGAGATCATCATCCGCCAGCCGGACGGCAGTGGCTGGCATCGGGTCGTCGAGGTGAAACCCCGGCGCTATCGCGTCCAGCGCATCGACGGCCTGCCGCAGGACAAGGTCGTCCCTCCTGAAGCTGTCTGGGATCGCATCCTGGCCGAGAAGGCCCTGCTGGAAGATCTGCGAAAGCTAGACCGCCCCGCGACCGACTATGCCGGCGGCTTCGTTTGGCCTGCCAAAGGCCGCATCAGCGGCGTCTACGGCAGCCAGCGCATCCTGAACGGCCAGCCGCGCCAGCCACACTACGGCATTGACGTTGCAGTGCCTACCGGCACGCCCATACTGGCGCCAGCCGATGGCGTCGTAGCCCTTGCCCACCCCGGCCTCTACTTCGCCGGCCAGACCCTGGTGATCGACCATGGCCAAGGGCTGAAATCCAGCCTGCTGCATCTCTCCGGCATCGAGGTGCAAGAGGGCGACCTCGTGCGCCAAGGCCAACGCGTGGCGCTGGCCGGCGCCACCGGCCGGGTCACCGGCGCGCATCTCGACTGGCGGGTCAGCTGGTTCGATCGCTGGATCGACCCCAAGCAGTTGGTCGGGTCACAGTAGCCCTTCGCTCGACAATAACGCCCTCGACTTGTAGATTCTTGCGCAGTCTTGCAAGGGAGAGCACCAGATGGCTGAAGACGGTAGCGTGAAAGAGCTGCGGATCGGGCTGGTGCTCTACGGCGGTGTCTCTCTAGCGGTCTACATGAACGGGATCGTCACCGAAGTCTGGCGCGCCGTGCAGGCCTCAAAGGCCGGCAAGGATCCCGGCCCCCTCTCCCCAACGGCCGGCATCTACCACGCCTTTCTGCAGGATCTTGAGCAGACTGAGGGCCTGGCGGCCTTGCGCATCGTCGTCGATGCCATCGCCGGTTCCTCGGCCGGCGGCCTGAACGGCGCCGTATTGGCCAAGGCCTTGGCAGAAGGCGGCGATGCCTCGGTCTTGAGCAACGTCTGGCTGGAAACCGCGGACATTGGCAAGGTGAAGGCCCCAGCGCGCAAGCCCATGCCTTGGGCGCTGCGCCAGATGGCCAATGTCATTTCGATCATAGGGCCTCTGACGGGCCTGCGGCAGATGACGGAGAGCATTCCCAGCATCGGCTGGCCTTGGGCCCGCGATCAGGCTTTTGGTCTCACCATCTCCAAGAACGGGCGCGAAACGCCTTTGGACGGCGACTACTTCGCCCGCATGATCGCCAAGACCTTCGACGATATGGGGGAAGAGGCTGCGGCGGTCTTGCTGCCGACCCGTGCCAGCCTGGACCTCTTCCTGACCGGGACCGACTTCTGCGGCTGGCCGCGGCACCTGCCCGTCTCCCCCCAGTTCCACCCCGAACCGCTTTATGAACGCAGCCACGCCACCTGGTCGCACTTCCGCCGTGCACCCGGCGGACAGGGCCTGAACGACAACTTCGGCCTGACCTATGCCGCCCGGCGCACCGCCAGCTTCCCCGGCGCCTTCGCTCCCATCGTCGTCAGCGACGTCGCCAAGGCTTATCGCGACGCCGGAATCCCACTGCCGCCGGACAGTGAGCAGGAGCTTTACCGCCATCATCTGGCCGAGCACTACCTGGCCGGCTTCTCGGCAGAGACAGCCTACATGGTCGACGGCGGCGTGCTGGATAACCGGCCTTTCACCCAAGTGACCAAGGTGATCGAACGCAAGCCGGCCGATCATCAGGTCTACCGCGCGCTGCTCTTCGTCGAGCCCAGTCCCGACACCACGGCGCTGGAGCCACCGCCTGACAAGATGCCCAAGCCGCTCTCGGTGATGACGGGCCTCTTCGGCCTCTTCCGCCACGAGCCGATCGTCGGCGATTTACGCACCTTGGCCGAGCGCAACCGGACGGTTCGCCGGATTCTGGACGCGCTCGCCGCCGCCTATCCCGCCATGCTGGCAAGCGCCAAGGCAGCGGGCACAGCGCAGAGCCTGGCCTGGCCGCCACAGGCCCAAGATCTGAAGGCCTGGCGCAGCCTCGCCAACAGTGCGGCCCTCAGGGCCTCCCCCAGCGCGACTGAGGCCTACCGCCTCTTGAAGCTACGCCGCAGCGGCCGCCTCCTGGGCGATCTGCTTTGCACCGCCTTGGACTACCCAACGCCCTCCCGCCACGCCTTCGTGGTGCGCGGCGTGCTAGAGCGCTATCTGTTGCAACGCGGCGTGCTGCCGCCGCTGAAGGAGGATTTTGCCGACCAGCCACTCGCCGGCACGCAGGTCGCCGCGGACGCGGAAGACGAGGAATGGCGCCGCTTCCTCTCGGCCTTCGACCTGCGCTTCCGCCGGCAGCGGCTTTCCTGGCTGGCACAGGCTGCCAACCGTCTTTACGGCGATTCCGAGGTCACGCGGGCGGAGCTGGATGGCTTCAAGCGCGCACTCTCCGACCTGCAGTTTGCCTATGACGGCAGCCTTGGCGATATGGCCGGCCTGCGCGCGCAGCTCTATCAGGTCTTTGGCGACGATGAGTCCGGCGCCGACATTCAGCGCCAAATCGACGCCAATGCCTTCGACCTGGACGGCCTGCTGACGACCTACAAGCCGGCCTTGGATCAGCTCTACGATGCCCTGCTCGCCCGCTTTCAAGCGCTGGAGGATAAGCAGCGTACTGGCTTGGAAGCAGCCCTCGCAACGCTCACCGGCAAGGCCTTCGAACAGGTGACGGAGGCCTATGTGACCTTCCCCTTCGTCGATATCGTCGCCTACCCAATGATGGATCTGGCCGGCATCGAAGAGCTAAGCAACTTGCGTACCCTGCGGGTCTCGCCCTTGGACAACCGTTCTTTGCCGCATAAGACGCTGCTTTCTGACGCCTACGGCGCTTTCGGCGGATTCCTGGATAGGAAGGCCCGCGCGCACGACCTGCTCTGGGGCCATCTGGACGGCGCCGAGCGCTTGGTCGACCTCCTGCTGGCCGCAGCCGCCGGCGACCAGCCGCTCAGCCCCGCCGCCGAAGCGCTGCGGGATCGCACCAAGAAGGCACTCTTTCAGGCGATCGTCGCCGAAGCCGACACGCAGAACATAGAGGACAAGGTCGCTGAGGTGGAAGCGGCTGTCGCCAAGCTCTAGGTCACCCTGCCTGAACCGCGGCGGAGAGGCTCTCACCAAAGGCCTGGACAATCCGATCGGCCTGAGCGGCGTTCACCACCATCGGCGGGCGGATCTTCACGATGCTGCCGTCCATGCCTTCGCGCCCGACCAGGACGCCGCGTTCGCGCATGCCCTCGCTCACGGCCTCGACCAAGGCGGCTGAGGGTTGGCCGTCCTGGTGCAGCTCAACGCCCAGCAGCAGGCCTTGACCGCGCACCTCGGCAATCTCGGGATGGCGCTGGGCCAGCTGCTGCAGGCCAGCGGTTAGGCGTTGGCCGATAACCCGCGCGTTCGCCTGCAGGCCCTCGTCTTCCAGGCAATCCAGCACGGCCAGACCGACGGCGCAGGCCACCGGGTTTCCGCCCATGCTGGAGAAGAAGTAGAACTTGTCGCTGAAGGCCTGGGCGATCTCTTGCGTCGTGACCGTCACCGCCAGCGGGAAGCCGTTGCCGACGGCCTTGCCCATGGTGACGATGTCCGGCACCACGCCGTCCTGCTCGAAGCGCCAGAAGCTCTCGCCGCAGCGCCCGAAGCCGGGCTGCACCTCGTCGGCGATGAAGAGGCCGCCAGCCGCATGCGTCTTCTCGACAGCAGCAGCCAGATAGCCCGGCGGTAGCGGCTGGACACCGTTCGAGGTGAGGCCGGTATCGAGCATCAGCGCAGCTACCCCCTGCCCGCTCTCCTGGAGGGAGGCAATGGCATCATCGATGCTCTCTAGGGCGCGCAGAGTCTCCGCCGCCAAGTCGCGCTCAGGATGGCGCAGCGGATAGGGCGCATGGATGCGGCGCAGGTAGGGCGGATCGGGGTCGTCACGCACCAGGCCGCTGGGCGATAGGCGCGCGACCAAATCGGTGACGCCATGATAGGCGCCGTCGGTCGCCAGCGCTCCTTGCTTACCCGTCGCCGCCCAGGCCATGCGCCAGGCCACGTCGTTAGCCTCGCTGCCAGAAGAGACGAGGAGACAGCGGTCCAGGCCCGCCGGCAAGGTCGCAACCAGACGCTCGGCATAGGCGGCCAGCGAATCAAAGAGATAGCGCGTGTTGATGTTCAGCCGCTCTGCCTGGCGCTGTTGAGCATTCACCACGCGCGGGTGGCAGTGCCCGACATGCGGCACGTTGTTGTAGGCGTCGATGTATTCGCGGCCCTGCAGGTCGGTAACGACCGCGCCCCTGCCTTTCACCAGGTGCAAGGGCTCGGCATAGAAGTGCTCATAGCCGGGCAAGGTCACCTGACGCCGGCGCTGAAAGAGGCCGGCCTCACCGCGCGGCACATGCAGCGCGCGTTGCAGGTCGCGGGTGATCTGTTCCGTGCCTGCCGTCTCTAGACAGTCCAGGGTCGCAATCTCGGCCTCGAGCATCTCCTGGCTGGTCGGGCCAAAGAGCCCAGCGTGCAGGATCAAGAGCCCGCTGGCCGTACGCATGGCCACCAGATCGGCGAAGACCGCGACTTCGCCGTCGGTCAGGCGGGTCACGCTGTCGAAGCCCAAAGCAATGGCGCGCAAGGTTCCGAGCGGGTCATTCGCATGACGCATGAGGTCGGCAGCCGCAATTGCCGGCTCGACCACCAGCGGCTGGTACATCATGTCACCGAAATCGATCACTCCGGCGATCCTACCCGCTTCCGGATCGGCCAAGGTGTTGTCCAAGGTCGCATCGTTGTGGATCAGCTGCGCGCGATGCTGCTTCAGGCTCTTGAGGATCCCTGCGCCGGCTCTGTCTAGGACGCCTTCGACCAGCCGGCGGTCGCTGGCTTTGGGGATCGAGTCCAGCAGCGGCCGCAGGCGGGCGAAGAGCTGCACGTCCCAGATCATCTCTGCCCGTCCGCCGGGGTGGAAGAGGCCAACCAGCCCCTGATCCAAGCGCGCGATGAAGGCACCCACCGCTTGATCCAGCTTCAAGGACCGCTCCACGTCGCCGTAGGACTTGGCCGGCAGGAAGGACACAAGACGCGCCAGGCACTGGGTGCCGTCGGCGAGCGTCACCGGCTGCAAGTCCTGCCCGTCCAGGCTGGCACGCACCCGCGGGAGCGGCAGATCGGGCGCCGTCTCTTCCAGGTGCCGCAGGGCGGTGACCTGCATATCCAGGTGCTGCGGATCCTCTTCGGCCGAGGCGATCTTGAAGACCCACTGGCTGCCGTCCGTCAGGGTCACCAGCAGGTTGAAGTCGCGTTCGCCCTTCAGCTGGGTGACCTCGCCCTCAAGGCCATAGGCAGATTTCAGCAGCGCCGCGCTTTCATCGAGACTAAGGCGCGGCGGTATCGGAAAGACCGGGATCATGGAGCCCCCTTGCGGTATCGCAGGAGCGGCAGTCTGCTGGTCCCGGGGAGCACGATCAAGCCGACTTGGGTCAAGAAACCCGGGTAACTGAACAGTAGCCAATAGCCCTGACTTCATCCTGAGATGATGTAATCGGGCTGTCGAGCGGGGCATTGCAGTGAGGAGCGGCTGCCCCTCTAGACTTCGAGTGTTTGAGACGTGGTCGAGAAGGTCTCGCCACAGGCATCGAAGGAGGGACAGCCATGCGGCATGTTGCCAGTTTGGACGTAAGCTTGGAAGAGTCTGCTGTTTGTGTGTTGAACGGCGAAGGCGATGTGGTCGGCGAAAAGAAGGTAGAGACCGAGCCCGAGGCGATCGCGGCGTACCTGTCAGCCTGGTCGGATACGCTGGCTGTGGTCGGCCAGGAGGCTGGTGGTCTATCACCCTGGCTCCATAGAGGTCTGGTGGAGCGGGGATTGCCGGCGGTTTGCATTGAGACGCGGCGGATGAAGGCCTTCGCCAAGGGCTCTCCTGTGAAGACCGACCGTCGCGATGCCAAGATGATCGCGCAGGCCCTGCTCGCGAAGCTGCATCAAGAGGTCCAC